>CAUQPS010000093.1:0-2592 GCA_963520005.1 uncultured Campylobacter sp. | reverse complement strand
GAATTTTAGAATTTTAGAATTTTAGAATTTTAGAATTTTAGAATTTTAGAATTTTGCGGCGCGCAGATTAATAGACAAATTAAAACGCGCCGCAGCAAGTGGTGCTAGCAGCTAGTTTGCAGCGTCTTGAAGCTCTTCTTCGATCTCGGAGTTGCTTTTTACGACCATGCCTGAGCCATGAATGACGCTAGGCATGCAAGACGTGCAGATATGCACCGTCTCGCCGTTTTTATGCGCCTTGATAAAGACCGCATTTTCATCGTCGCTGCTTTTTAGCGAACAAATATTGCAAATGTAAATATCACCTGATTTCATAGAAATCCTTTCTTAAAAAATTTCGCACTATTTTATGAAAATTTCAAAATTTTTCATTGATTTTAGTTAATCTTTAGCGATTTTTATTGCGGGCGCTTTCGTCTATCAGCAATACGTGCGTCAAAAAGATGATGAAAAATAGTTGGAAAAATAATCCTACCAGCGGGATCAAACACAGCAGGTAAAAAATAAAAGCGCTTAGGGCAAATTTATATCCGCCGCCCATTTTATAAGAGCGCTCGAAGCTTTTCGCGCTTAACGCATTTGAAGCGACGTCGATTAGAACCAGCTTGTAATAGATATAAAAAAACGGCACATTGATTATGAATAAATTTATTACCGGCACGAACAAAAGCACCGAACAGATAAATAAAATCGCTAAAAATTTTAAAATTTCAACGCTCATCAACTTCAGTACTCGCGCCGTGCTCGCTTCGTCCGCGCGGCTTAGATGGTAGTGGCGCGCGTTGATCTCTTTAGTGACTGCGGGCGTCAGAAAGGCCGCGATGATAAGCGCACAAAACACGCTAAGCATCAGCACCGCAAAGCTGGCAAACACCGAAAAAATCGCGCCGATAATCCACTTCGTAGCAGCAAAGCTTAGAATTTTTGCAATTACCGGAAAGCGCTGCTCGTCCAAGAAGCTAAAATCGCCGCTTTGCGCGCCCTGCGAAAGTGCGTCAAAAAGCTCTTTGCCGCCGAAAAATGCGAGCGTGCCCAAGATTATAAGCGAGCACATAAGCGGCAATAGCGAGAGCAAAATAAACTTGCGCGTAAAAAAGTCCTGCTTTGCCAAATTAAAAATTCTACCCATGTATGCTCCTATTTGCGTTATTTTAGCGACTTTTGCGACGGAATTTGAGCTGAGCAATTTGGCTACCGCACCGCGCCTCATTGATCCGCCCACTTGGCTCATTCGCTTGCTTTAGCCGGCTCATCTCGCATTATAATATGAAATTTATGCTTTGATTACCCGCCCGCGTTTAATCTGCTCATTTATAGTGCGTAAAGATTTTGCCTGCTGCGAATATTTATTTGCTTGCTACGCGGAATTTTGCCACTTGTATGCAAGCAAAGCATTGCATAAAATTTCAGGCTCAAAATTGCAGAATTCCAAATCAAAGCCCTTTTTTAAAATTTGCTTGCCGAAATTTTATAGATGAAATTTCAAAATTTCAAAGGGAAATCTCGCGCGCAAACCCACGACTTCACTTCGTCGCGTCGTAGATCTTTTGCAATTGCTCGTAAATTTCGTTTGCGCTTACTGTGCCTTTTGATAGCACCTCGATTAGCACCTCGTTATCTTCAAGGTCTCCCCAGATTTTGCGGTAGTTGCCCTCTTTGTAACCGTGGTCTTGGCGGAATTTATTTAGCACGTTTTTACCGATATATTTGGCAAAAAGAATGTCTAAGCTCACGCCACATTTAATCGCCACGCGAAAAAAATCGGTCAGTAGTTCGCCGATTTGTAGCTCAAAGCCGCTTGTTTCGTGGATTATGAGCTCGATGTCATTTACGATCTCGTAGATGCTGTATTCGCGCACGTCGTAGGCGTAGGAGCTAAACTCCGCAAACCCGCTTACTGCCGTGACGTCACTTACGATGTGGTCGATGTCTTTGCCGCCGTAATATTGCTCTAAAATATAGCTCATTACGAAGTGCCAAATATCAACGATCTCGATGACGATATTATTCACGTCCGGCGCTGCAGAGATATTTTTCCAATGCTTCCACGCAAAGCTATCGATGAGCTCTGCGCATTCCATGTAAATGCAGCGCTTCCAGTTGATAAGTTTGCCGTTTTTTGTATAGCCGTCCTCCCAGCCCACGCCATTTGTTTCGTCGTTTAGGGCTTGCTGCATCAAAAACATCTCTTTTACTTTTTTATAGTTTTCCATAAAAATTCTCCTAATTTTGGCTCACGATTATAGCTAATAAAAGAAAATCATTGTATAATTTAGCAAAAAGGAGGCTTAAAATGTGTGCCGCTCAAGATAAATTCGACGAGTTTTTAGGCAGGATGAAGCTCCTATCTCTCGGAGTTTTGCGCAATAATCTGCCATATTGCTGCAGTGCATTTTACGCCTACGATCCGCAAAATAAGGAGCTCATCATCGCAAGCGCGAGCGACTCCGAGCATATCAAAGCAGTCTTTGCCAACCGCGGAGTTGCGGCTACGGTCGCACTGGATACGAAATTTGTAGGTAGGATCAAAGGCGTGCAGATCTGCGGCCATATCCGTAGCGCGGATGAGCGCGAAACCTCGCTATATCTTAA
>CAUQPS010000092.1:0-2677 GCA_963520005.1 uncultured Campylobacter sp. | reverse complement strand
TTTATATAAATTTAGCCCGCAAGCCTTGAAATTCGAGCAAATTTAGAAGATAAATGCGTATTTAAATTTTAACAGCTCTATCCCAGATCGCTCAAAAGATCCGCCAAGCTCACGCTTGATAGGGATTTTTTAAAATCATTCTGAATGCGGGCAAAGTGCGGCGCGAGTACCGCCTCGATCTTGCCGCCCACGGGGCAGGCGCTAGGCGAGCCTTTGTGCATGCGAAACATCGCGCCCTCCTCGCTCACCGCCTCGTAAATGTCTAAAAGCGTGATGAGCCGCACGTCGCGAGCCAGCGTGATGCCGCCCACACCCGCGGTCGTGAGTACCAAGGCTGCGTTTCTTAGCTGCGAGATCAGCTTGCGCGCGATGGCAGGGTTTATCCCCGAGCTTGCGGCGACGAAATCGCCCGTGACCTTCTCCTCGCGAAAATACGCGACGCAAAGCATGATGTGAACCGCGAGTGAAAATTTGATACCTACTTGCATTTCGCTCCTTGATTTGGATCTGAGTTTTAGAATTTAAGCGAAATTTTCCTTAAACTCGACCGCTAAATTTCAGATCGCGCTAAAATTTAATCCGCTAAGCGATTTTCTTAAAATTCTGATCTTAAATTTAATCGTGTCTAAATTTTACTCGCTAAATGATTTTCTAAAATTAGGATATTAAATTTTAATCGTTCCGAAATTTCATCTGCTAGTCGATTTTTTAAAATTTAGATATTAATTTTAATCGCGCCTAAATTTCATCCGCGACATAGCAAGCCGCGCGTTGCCGATACCGATAGCGCAACCATACCAGCTACACGTCGCTGCTACTGCTATCGTCGCTACTACCATTGCATTATCTTTGCCGCCATTGTCGCCGTCGCTACTACCAATTCATTATATTTACAGCAGATCGCTATTGCTGCTTGCCGCTACGCTACCATCGCTCATCATCTTTACGCCGTTGTTGCAGTCGCCGCGCCGCCGTTCATTATATTCTCGCTACCGCCCGCTGTGATATGGCTGCTACTAATGCCGCCGTACACGCCGCTGTCGCCTACCGCCGTTGCAACCGCTACCGCTGCTCATTACCACTGCTGCCGTTGTCGCGAATACAATCCGCCGCTATTATTCGAATACAATCGCTACCGATGCTCCGCAATGCAATCGCCGCTGCCATTAGCACCGCGGTCGCCGCTACCGTTTCCGTTAAATTTTAAATTTTAGCTTGAGTTTGCCCCGCCGCTAAATTTCAATTTCAAGCCGTAGCTCGCTCTAAATTTTAATTCAAATATAGGCTCTGTCCTAGCGCTAAATTTTGATTAAAGCCCGAGCTTGCTTTGCTGCTAAATTTTAAATTTACGTTAGAATTTTACCGCGCTAAACGATTTAAAATTTACGTTAGAATTTTGCTGTGCCGCGCGGTTAAAATTTACGCGCGGCAAAGCTCCATTATTCGCCGACCGCCGTGAACGGCTTGCCGATAAATTTTTGCGCCTTGATCTCATCTATTACGGCGAGTGTGAGGTCTACGTAGCCGATGTAGCTTTTGCCCTTGCCGTTTAGGATCAGCTCGTCGCCTCCAAGGACGTATGAGCCCGTGCGAGCGGCGTTTGCGTCGTATTCCGCGGCGGGGATCACGTAGGTCCAGATCAAATCTTTGCTCGCTTTTAGCACCTCGTAGCTCGCCGCAGTCGCCCCTGCTACGCCCATATACTCAGCCGGAAAGCTCGGAGTATCCATCAGGCGCGTCTTGCGTGAAGCGTCTGTGTATAACACGCCCGCGCCGCCGATAACGAAAAGTCTCGTCTGCGTGCCGCTTAGCAGCTCCGCGATGTGCTGCGTCATTTTCGCGTGAAGCGGGAAGGTCTGCGGCGTCCATGCAGCGATCGCGCTGATGACGACGTCAAAGCCCTCAAAATCGGCTTTGCTAAGCTCGAAAACGTCTTTATAAACGACTTTTACGTCGTCGTTTTTATACTCTTTGTTTCGCACGATCGCCGTAACGTCGTAGCCTTGTTTTAGGGCTTCTTGCACCAAGTTTGAACCTGATTTTCCGTTTGCTCCGATGATTGCTATTTTCATTGTTTTTCCTTTAAATTTGATTTGTTTGATCGCACATCCGCCTATCGCTGTGGCAAGCCAATTCACTTCCGCCGCGGCTGATACTCTATCATATGACCACCTATCGTCGCCGTCGCAGCCTATGAACCCTCCATGCAGGGCGCCGTATGCCGCGCCGCGCAGTTTAAAATTTACGCTCGCATTTTGCTGCGCCCGTTTTGCGAAATTTACAGCCAGCTTGGCTTTACATCGTCGTTTATCACGCCGTCGCCGTTAGTGTACTGCTCCAGGCTGCCGCGTTTGGTCTGGATACAGATAAACCTCATCCCCTGCGCGCCCGCCTTAAAGCACCTTTTGCCGTCCGGATCGATGCGGATCGCGTCGCCCTCGCTGACCGCCTTCTCCTCGCCGTCGATAAAAAGCGTGCAGCCGCCTTTTAGCACCAAGTAAAGCTCCTCGTTTTGCTTGTGCGAATGCACGAAAGGCACGCTCACGTTTGCGGGAAGCTCGTTGATAGAGAGCTCACAGCCGCTTAAACCTAGAGCTTCTTTTAGCTCGACTCTTGGTTCGCTTTTCGTTGAAACGATCTTGTAGTTTGACATCTTTTTCTCCTTAGAAATTTTTTG
>CAUQPS010000091.1:0-2695 GCA_963520005.1 uncultured Campylobacter sp. | reverse complement strand
GTTAGATCATCTTTACAAAGAATTCGTTTCAATTCCCAACGGGATGGAATTCTACGCACCCCAGCAGTTAGATCATCTTTACAAAGAATTCGTTTCAATTCCCAACGGGATGGAATTCTACTTTCGCACCGCCTGGAAAGATATGAGCGACGAGCGCTGTTTCAATTCCCAACGGGATGGAATTCTACCGATACGATCGGTAGATGTTGGGCTTAGTGACGAAATGCGTTTCAATTCCCAACGGGATGGAATTCTACCGTTTTAGCTGCCTATGTTCTCACGGCGATGGCGAGTTTCAATTCCCAACGGGATGGAATTCTACACTTATTTTAATTCTACTAGTATATTCTGTCTATAGTTTCAATTCCCAACGGGATGGAATTCTACAGCACGAATTTTGCCATTTTTCTAGGTAGAAATTGTTAAGAGTATATATTTTTATGCCTTAAAATGGACTAAATTTAAAAAAGCTCCCGATTGCTCAATGCCCAAAATTAGGCATTTCAGAATCTTAAAAGCAACTTTATCGCTATCTATATGTATCGCGAGTGCAAATGTTAAAATCTAAATATAAGATATTCAAAAATCGAAGTGTGAATAAAAAGCTGAAATTTTAAAAACATATGTGTTTTTAAAGCCAATTCGTTCGCCGTTCCGTGCTTCAGATCAAATTTATTTCAAAAGCACATACATCTTAAGAGGGCGCAATCTATAGGCACAAGTGATTCTAGTAAAAATTTCAAAAGCACGAATGAGCTTAAAACCCCAGCCTACCGCCATACCAACCCCTCGTAAGGCACGCCTTCGCAGACATATTTTTTAATCTGATTGGCCTCGCGACGGATGATTTGACGCCAGGTTAGGTTCTGTCCCGCTACGTTTGCGCAAGATGATAGTTTCTCGATCATTTTTAGTTCGATCTTTTGCACCGCTTCTTTACCGAATCGAATACGCCCCGCATCCGTTTCAAAATCTTTTGCCGTAATCTCGCGTTTATTTAACATTCCAAAAATTAATCTATCGCCTAAAATAGGCTTAAAAATCTCTGCAAGATCTAGATGCAGGCTTAACGCGCGGTAGTTTGGCTCGTGTAAAAAGCCGATGCGCGGATCGAGCTCGGTTTTGTAAATTTCGCTGAGGCAGATGCTATAAATGCGCGTATTTACATAGCTAATGAGGGCGTTAATTTTATCTGCCGGCGGGCGTTTGGAGCGCGTCGTAAATTTAAAACTGCGCTGATCCTCGATAATTTCGTTCCAGGCCGCGAAATACTGCTTGGCAAAGCCGCCTTCCACTGCCATTACCGCTGCTATGTCGCAGGCGCGCGCTAGAGCATCCAGATGCGGCGCAGTATCGAGCGAGACGCCGTAAGCCTTGCAATTAATGGCTGCATTTAAGATGCGAACGCGAGTAATCTCGCGAGCGATAAAAAGGCGCTTAGAAAGATCATCAAAAGCCCGCAGCTGCGCCAAAAGCACAAAGCCGCTTTTGTTTACAGAATTTGAAGTGTTTGGGAAAAAACTGCCGCGGAAGCTCTGATAGGCGCTAAAAATATGCAGCAAAATGTTATTATCAGCCAAAAACGCCATAGTATAAGTGTCAAGCTCCACTCGCGCCAAAATATAAATTTCATCAATTGCGTTAATCGGCAAAATTTTACTAGTTAAAATTCCGCCCTCGTCGTTAAATTTATCGAAATATAGATTATTATCTTTGCGGCGCAATCGGCCTGGGCTCAAAATAAAATGCGTTCGATCCGATTTTTGCATACTTTATCCTTAAATTTTAGCTGAATATTGCTTCGTTTTTATCGCGTCCGATGACTAGGCGCTGTGAATATTTAAGCGAATTAAAAGTATAAATTACTACCGAATCAAGCTTGCTGGCGCATTCTTTTTGCAAAATCGCCATTAATTTTTTAAGATCGCTCGCTCTGATTTCACCCTCGAAAACGCTGAATTGCACGCGAGGCAGAAACTTCTCGACCGCCTTTCGGACGCGCGCAGCGTTATTTTTCTCCTTTTCGTCGCTGCTTGAAATATCGTAAAATAAAATAGCGTACATTCTATCTCCTAAATGCAATAATCACGATAAGCGCAACTCTCGCAAATCTTTTGCGGGCCAAATTTAGGCGGCTTTGGCTCATTTACAAGGGCGGCAATGCCGCCCAAAACCATTTCGATTTTAGTGAAATTTTCGGCGCTGTCCTCAATGGCTATGACGGTTTTGCCGCTAATTAATTTGCCTTTCACCTCTTTTAAATTTAAGCCTGTTTTTAAAAGATAGATATAAAAAAGTAGCTGCATCTTGCCTGCTTCTGGATTTTTTAGGCTCTTTTTATATTCAGTGATGAGATAATGTCCGCGCTGCTTGGAAAGCTTGTCGAATTTCAAATTTGAAAATGCAAAGTCCTGCAAATCGTTCTCTTTGATATCCGCTAGCGCCTTGCCCATCAGCACGTTTTCATCTTCCTGATTGGCGTGAATATTGTGTGCGTAAAGCCACGCCTCGCGCTTGCAGGTAATATAATAATTCACAAGCGTGCCGGTGATTTGGTCTTCTTTGAACACACCTTGTCCTTAATCAAAACAGGTGCCAGCTTCAAGCAGACCGAGCTCACTGTCATATTTTAAGCACACCATTTTAATATATCCTTTTTTTAGCTTTGATGATATATAACCATACTTCTTATATT
>CAUQPS010000090.1:0-2846 GCA_963520005.1 uncultured Campylobacter sp. | reverse complement strand
TTCCCGCCGAACATCTCATACATCGCCTTTTCCTCGCCCCAAAGCTCGCGGTGCTTTTTGATGCAGGATTTTATCGCGCCAACTAAATAGAGCACGTCTTGCTCGGTGTGCGTGTAGTGCAGGCTCACGCGCACGAAGCCGGGCTTGGCTTCTGGCATGCGCCCCTCCTTGATACCCAGCAGATCGTGAGCGTACGGCCCCGCGCACATCACGCCCGCGCGCGTCTGGATACCGAAGTCGTTGCTAAGGCTCGCGGCGAAATCATACGCCGAGACGCCGCGCACGTTAAAGGAAATTATCGGCAGCCGCGGCGCGCCCTTTGGAGCGTAGTTTATGACCTCGTCTATGCCTGCTAGCTCGCTCTCAAAAAGTCGCGCGAGCTCGTCCTCGGCGCTTTTTATCCTCTCAAAACCCACCTCGTTTCGCAGCGCGTAGGCTAAATTTGCCCGCATGAGCCCGATTATGGGCGGCGTACCGCCCTCCTCTAGCTGTTCGGGGTTTTTCAAAAACACGTGCCCTTCGCGGCTAGCGTAGGCGACCGTCCCGCCCGCGGCAAATGTCGGCACATCGCTGTTAAGCAGCTCCTTTTTGATCGCCAAAAGCCCGCAGCTTGCGACTCCGCCGAGTAACTTATGCGGCGATAGGAAAATCGCATCGAAATGATCGCAGTCTAAATTTGCGTGCGAGCTCAGCGCCGCGCAATCAAAGGCCACGATGCCGCCCGCGGCCCTGATTAGCTCGCTGATCTTTTTGTAATCGCTGATGACGCCCGTGACGTTTGAGGCGGCGCTAAACGAGCCGATGATGCGGCGTCCCGCATTTAGCTTCAATATACGCTCGAGTGCTAGCAGATCGATCTCGCCGGACTCGCTAAGCGGCACGCGCAGGTAGTCGCAAAGCCCCTCGCGGAAGCTAAGTTCGTTTGAGTGGTGTTCGTATGGCGAAACGAGCACGAGTGGAAGCTGCGCGGCGCGTAAATTTGCCTCGCCGATCGTGCTTCTGGTCGCAGGCGGCAGATAGATGCCCAGTATCTCCTGAAATTTCTTGATCGCAGCCGTCGCGCCCTGCCCGCAGGCGATGAGACAAAACCGCTCGTCAAGCCCCAGTAGCTTTTTCAGGCTCTCGCGCGCGCCCTCGTAGCGACGCTGCGTAATGATGGCGCTGGAGCTACTGTCGGAGTGAGTGTTGGCGTAGGTTTTGAGGGCGTCTGCTATCTCGCGCTCTACGGGCTCGTAGGCAAGCCCCGAAGCGGTGTAGTCAAAATAATGCACGCCCGGTTTTAGGATGATATTTTTTCGAATTTCGTCTAAGCTTAACATTCGCGACCTTTAAAATTGAAGTGATTAATTATAGTGAAATTTGGATTAATTTAAGGCTTTGCGGCTTAGCGGGAAAATTTTAATAAAAATTTAGAAAAGCTTTGCCTACTATATCGCTTAAGTTCTTATGTTATAGTTTTTTATTCCTTCAAATTCATTGATTACTATCTAGTTTTTTAGTTGCTTCTTGTCTTAGAATTTCAGCATAGTCTTTTATATCAATTTTCTCGCCGTTATGTAGAATTTCCACTTTCGCTTCCTCTAACATTTCCTCAAAATTTAAATATTTAAAAAATGTCTCAATATCGAATGCCTCAGTACTATTTTTATCTTTGAAGCTACTTTTTTGCAAAATCTCTTCATCGCTCAGCCCATTGCCGCAAAGAGCTTTATATCTATCTATTTTCATATTGTAGAAATTTAATATTTTAATATCCGGTTCTAGCTTGGTACATTTTTTATCATTTGGCATATAGCCGAAAAATTTTATAAAATCTTTTTCTTTCCAGTATCTATCCGTTCCTTTATCTTTTTCTTCGTTATTTTTAACTTCCCATCTGCCTCGAAGAGCCCAATCGTATGATTCTAAAATCTTTTCTCCATAGCAGTAATCGTTCATATGGTTTATGTAAGACTCCTTCTCTTTTATAGACATGGCTGTATTATTCAGACAATTGTTGCGGGCTACAATAAAGTCATCTTTATCAGGCAAGCCATCTATATTATGTTTTATTAATAATTTTAATTTATCTTTATACATCATATCCCGCGGAAGAAAAGTATAAATAGATCTTTTAAATATTTCTTTTCGCTGAAATGGAATGCTGCTATTACTTAAATAATACAAAGGACCTTCATATGCTTTCGGTTTCATACCTTTTTGTAGCATCATATCGGCAATTTCAATAAGGTTACTATATATTGCATAGTTTAATGGATAAACAGGATCTTTTGAGTGATCGTGATTGATTAGACACTCGGTACGTAATTTTATATCTATATTGTTGCCAACTATGATTTCGGTGTCGTCAGAATATCTAGGGCAAACTATATAGCCCTGCACCATTTTGACCTCTTCAAATTTAACCCCGTTGTCTAAAAGCAGTCTTACCGATTTAGTAGCATTGTTTTCTATAGCATAAGCCATAGCGGATAGCTTGTATTCGTCTTTTTTGTGTATATCCGCACCTAGTTTTATAAGCTCTTGAGTAGTATTCGTATCATTCCAAAAGCTAGAATACATTACGGGTGTTACCCCTCCGTGCATAGTATGATCGACGGATAGATTATTATCTTTCATAAATTTTAAAATTTCATCAGTTTGCTTGCTTTTTAAAAGCCTTTTTAGCTCTACGTCTGTGGCCGGTTCTTTAAATACGTTTTTCGGGTTTGAATTGTAATCTATATCCCAGTAGCGAAATGCGAAGCTATCGACCTCCTCTTGGGTTACGTATTTGCTAAGACCTGGCACTTTGGAGACATTTGTATCTGAAGTAACGGTAAAATGGGTTTGTTTGCGCTCCGTAA
>CAUQPS010000089.1:0-3277 GCA_963520005.1 uncultured Campylobacter sp. | reverse complement strand
CGACGGTGTATGCCATTATATCGGGGCGGAAGCGCTGAAAGCCGTAGCGGATCGCTACGTCGCCGAGCCCGCCGCCGCCGACCGTGCCCGCCATCGCCGTAAACCCGATGATGACGATGAGCGTCAGAGTAATCGCACCGATAATGCTAGGCAGCGCCTCGACGAACATTACTCGAAAGATTATCTGCGTCTTGCTTGCGCCGAAGCTCTTTGCTGCCTCGATCACGCCGCTATCAACTTCCAGCAGAGCGCTTTCGATGAGGCGAGCGATAAAGGGTGCCGAGCCGATAGTAAGCGGCACGATCGCCGCGGTGGTGCCGATGCTAGTGCCGATAAGAAGCTTTGTAATTTTACGATACAAAATCTCAGATTAAAATTTCTCGAGCATTCAAACTTGAAATTTTAAGAAATCAAGCAATTTAAATTTAGATTTCTTAAATTTAATTATATAAAATTTTAGCCTTTGCGGTTACGGATTTTATTTTAAGCTCATACACTTTCGTGCGTTTTAGGGATGCTTTGGAGGCGAATTCTACGCGCGACATGTAGTTTGGGGTGTATTTTTCGCAAAGTATCCGCAGGGCGTAAATTTTACGCTCGTCATCTAACACTTCGTTTGCTTCGCAAACGGCGATCGCGCTGCGGTACTCCGTCGTATAAACTCTAGAGCCTAAAGCGGCAGCGTCGTTTGCGATAGATCGGTATTCTTCGTCGCTTGGGGTAGGAACGCGGTTGTAGCTAACAAAAACCGCCGTTACCGCGCGTCCATTTTGAAAGAGTTTTGCCTTTGTGCCGGCAGGCGCGCCGTGGATATAAATAACGTCTGCATCGCGCACCGGCGAGATAGGCACGCTAAAAATTTCGCCGCTATCGTCTATGCAGCTAAGCGTGGCGTACTCGCTCTCGTCGATGATTTTTAACGCCTCATCTTCGCTTAGCTGCCTATCTCGTCTGCGCATTTAGTCCATCTGGTTGCGTAGGAATGCGGGCTCGTCGAGCTCGTCGTAGGTTTCGTCCCCGTTAAAATCGCCGCTACTTACCTTTTGCCTAGAAAAGATAGAATTTCGACCCATGCTCTCTAAAAGCGCCTTTCTGCGATCCGCTACGTTATCGCTGGCGACCTGCTTTTTTTCCTCGATGCTCCTTTCAAAGCCGGTGGCGATGAGAGTAACTTCTACGCGGTTGTTTTCCATCTTAGGATCTGTGGTGGTGCCCCAAGTAACGTCGGCATCCTTATCTACGGTATCTTCGATGATATTCATCGCGGATTCGATCTCAAGCAAGGAGCAATCAGGCGACATCTTGAAATGCACTAACACGCCCATAGCGCCGTGGATGGAGGTGTTATCCAAAAGCGGAGATTGGATCGCACTCTTTAGCGCTTCTTCTGCTGCGCCATCGCCCTCGCTAACGCCGATACCCATAAGCGCCAAACCGCGGTGCGTCATTACCTTTTTGACGTCGGCATAATCGACGTTAATATCGCTATCGCCGGACTCTAAGATCACGGAGATCATACCGTTTACAGCTTGGAATAGGACATTGTCTACGATCTTAAAGGCATCTTTTAGGCCGGTTTTTTTATCGATGATCTTCAATAAATTTTGATTTGGGATAACGATTATGGAATCGCACTCTTTTTTAAGCTCTTCAAGCCCTTCTTGCGCCAGTCGCATGCGCTTTTTACCCTCAAAACCGAAAGGGGTGGTAACGACGCCGATAGTTAGCGCTTTTTTCTCTTTCGCAGCTTTTGCAACGATAGGCGCAGCGCCCGTACCGGTGCCGCCGCCTAGACCGGAGCCCACGAAAACAATATCGGAGTAATCCAAGCGGTCTTTAAGATCGTCATAGTTCTCCTCCGCAGCCATCTTAGCAAGCGCTGGATCCATACCGCAGCCAAGGCCTTTGGTGGTGTTTTCGCCTAGTAAAATTCTAGTATTTGCGATCGACTTTTCTAACGCCTGCGCGTCGGTGTTAGCCACCATTAGTTCGACGTCTGTTTTAGTAAAACCCTCGCGAATCATATGATTGATCATATTGCATCCGCCGCCGCCGACGCCGATAACCTTCATCTTGGCACCGTAGATGCCCTTTCTTTCTTCCATACTATATCCTTTCACGAGTATCTCCTTAGCTTAAAATTTAAAACCAATTTTTCATAGACGACCAAATTTTATTGAAAAAATTCTGTCCGTCTTTTTTGGGAAGTTGGATATTTAGATCCTCCTTCTTAGCCGCAGTCGCACCGCCGTCCGCTCTAACGCCGTCTTTTTCTATCGCCTTGCTGACCTCTTTTTCATAATATTCGTTCACGTTTCGCTTCGGAGCCTTATTTATAACTTCGTCTTTGTAGCGGAGTTTGCCGTTAGAGTCCATCTCGTAAGGGGTAAATTCGCCAAAGCCATACATACAAAGTCCTAGTGCGCAAGAATTTGAAATATCATCAGCAATCTCGTGTAGACCGCCCACGCTTTTTGCTCTTGCAACCCTAACGGAAGTATTATCAAAAACTATCGCCGCTAAATCGCGCACGTCATCTAGCTTCGCCATACCGCCCGTGATTACAATACCTGCGCCTATGCGGTCTTTATAGCCGCTTCTTTCGATCTTATCGGCTATCATATCGAAGGTCTCTTTAACGCGAGCTAGGATGACTTGAGAGATGATCTCAAGGCTTATTATGTGGTTTTCCGACTCGCTATCTCCTAAAGCAGGCAATTCAACTTCGCTATTGCCTTGATTGATTAGATCGTTATAGGTAATTTTAATGTTTTCCGCATACGGAAGCGGCGTATGTAGGGCGCGCGATAGATCGTTAGTAACGTTATTGGAGCCGAACATAACCACATCGTTATAGCGTAAGGAATTCCCCAGGTGAATGACTATATCGCATGTAGCACCACCCATATCGATAAGTACGACACCTAGCTCTTTTTCGTCCTTGCTAAGCGTAGATATGGATGATGCGTAGCCTGAAAGGACGATGTTATCCACCTTTACGCCTGCCATCTCAACGGATTTTTTCAAATTTTTAATTGAGCTTTCCGGCGCGATGACGATATGCGTAGATACCTCTAGGCGCGTGCCGCTCATACCGAGGGGATCCTCGATGTGTTCCTGCTCATCAACTCTGAAATCATACGGAAGCACATGCAAGATTACACTATCGCTAGGCACATTAGCCTGGGCTTCTGCGACCTGCATAGCGCGCTTGATTTCATCTAGTCCGATCTCATTTTCCATGGTTATTACGCCGCGAGATTTAACGCTTTTGGCA
>CAUQPS010000088.1:0-3505 GCA_963520005.1 uncultured Campylobacter sp. | reverse complement strand
ACAGATCGGAGCAGGCGTTGAAGATTGAGATGGCTAAAAGCTACGGCTTTTGCTTTGGCGTCAAGCGTGCGATTAAGATCGCAGAAAGCGCCGGCGAGGCCGCTACGATCGGCGAACTGATACATAACGCCGAAGAGATTAACCGTTTAAAACAAAATTTCGGCGTCAAAACCTTACAGGGCGTTAGCGAGATCAAGGACGAGCAAAAGCTCATCATCCGCACCCATGGCATCCAAAAGGACGATCTACAAAACCTAAAGGCGCAAAATAAAGAGCTCATCGACGCTACCTGCCCCTTTGTGACCAAGCCGCAGCAGATCGTAGAAAAGATGAGTGCGGAAGGCTATGATATCGTGATCTTCGGTGATAAAAATCACCCCGAGGTAAAGGGCGTGAAATCCTACGCAAAATCGCGCGTATTCGTGATCATGGATACGAAGGAGCTGCAAGACGTCAAGCTTGGGCCTCGCGTCGCGCTTGTTTCGCAGACTACGAAAAAGATAGAAAGCTTTACCAAAATCGCGGATTTTTTGATGCAGCGCGCGAGAGAGCTGAGAATTTTTAATACGATTTGCAATGCGACGCTGGAAAATCAAGAGGCCGTAAAAAGCCTGTCGCAAAAGGCCGACGTGATGATAGTCGTAGGTGGGAAAAATTCCTCCAACACCAAGCAGCTTTTTTTAATTTCACAAAATTTTTGCAAAGACAGCTATCTCATAGAAAACGAAAGCGAGCTTGAACGCTCGTGGTTTGAAAACAAAAGCCTCTGCGGCATCTCCGCAGGAGCCAGCACGCCCGATTGGATCATCAAAAAAGTAGTAGCGCGAATCGAAAATTTAACGCGGAATTTATAAGCTCTCTTATCAAATTTACTCTTAGAAATTTATCAAATCGAAAGCAAATTTTGGCTAAAATCGCCATTTTAGTTCTTTTCAAAAAAGCACAAATAAATTTAAAGGAAGCATATGGCTGAGGTGAACGAGAAGGTTCAAAACCACGCAGAGGAAGATTTTGCGACATTGTTAGAAGAGTATGACGCCGGCAAGTCTCGCGACGAGGTCGTCACAGGTAAGGTTATCGCCCTTAAGGACGGCGAGGTTTTCATAGATGTAGGCAGGAAGTCGGAGGGTATTTTAGACGCCGCCGAGGTGAGCGATGAGCAAGGAAACCTGCAGGTTAACGTAGGAGATGACATCAAAGTCGCTATTATCGGAAGCAGAGGCGGTCGCCCGGTCGTATCGTATAAAAAGGCCCTAAAGAAGGAAAAAGTAAAGGCGTTCATTGACTCCTATGATGAAAACGCAGAGAATGTCTATGACGTTAAAATTCTATCGTTTAATAAGGGCGGTTTCGTTTGTGCTAACGCAGACGACGTGGAATTTTTTATGCCGCGCTCGCAAAGTGCGCTTAAAAACCCAAATGGCGCCGTCGGTAAAAATTTCAAGGTAAAGATCATTAAAGTTGATAGAGATGAGCAAAGCATTGTAGTATCGCGCAAGAAGCTACTTGATGAGGACCGCAAAGCAAGCAAAGAGGCGATCGAGAAAGTAATCGCCACTGAGGGCATCATCGAAGGTGTCGTCAAAAAAATCACCACCTACGGTATGTTTGTAGACGTAGGCGGCGTGGACGGGCTCGTGCACTACAGCGAAATTTCATACAAAGGCCCGGTAAATCCAAGCTCGCTCTACAAAGAGGGCGATAAGGTTCCGGTTAAAGTTATCAAATACGACAACGATAAAAAACATCTCTCTCTTTCGATAAAAGAGGCGATGCCAGATCCTTGGAACGAGATCAAAGATAGCCTGGAAGTGGGCGATACTATCCGCGTAAAAGTAAGTAATATCGAGCCTTACGGCGCGTTTGTCGATCTTGGCAATGACATCGAGGGCTTTTTGCATATTAGTGAAATTTCGTGGGATAAAAATATCAAAAATCCGAAAGATTTCATCAGCGAGGGTGAGGAGCTTGACGTTGAGGTCGTAGAGATCAACCCTAGCGAGCGCAGATTGCGCGTAAGCCTTAAAAATTTACTCACCAAGCCTTTTGACGAGTTTGTTGCTAAGCATAAAGTGGGCGACGTGCTAAAAGGCAGCGTTACTACGATTACAAATTTCGGCGCGTTTGTGAGGATCGACGGCGTAGAGGGGCTTTTGCATAACGAAGATGCTTCGTGGGATCGCGGCGAGAAGTGCAAAAATTTATTCAAAGTAGGCGACGAGATCGAGGTTAAGATCATCAAGATCGACAAAGATACTCAAAAAATTTCTCTAAACCACAAAGAGCTCGGCGATAGTCCTATTAGCGATTACGCGAAGAGCCACAATCAAGGCGATGTAGTAAAAGGCAAGATCCGCGATATTAAAGAGTTCGGAATTTTTGTCGAGCTGGGAGGCGGTATCGACGCGCTTATCCGCAAGGAAGATCTTGGCAACGTAAGCGTAGATAGCCTAAAAGTGGGCGATGAGATCGAGGCTGCGATTGCTTTCATCGACGAGAAGAAAAATAGAATCCGCCTAAGCGTGCGCAGGCTGGCTCATCAGAAGGAGCGCGAGGCGCTAAACGAGATCAATAGTAACGACGACGAGAAGCAAAGCCTAGGGGATCTGATCAAAGATCAACTAAATAAATAAACTCTTTCCGCAAGGCATCCCCGCCTTGCGGACCTACTTCAAAAGGTTAAATTTAATGAAAACTATCATAGTCTGCGACGCAATCCACAAAATTGGTTTTGATCTGCTTAAGCAAGAATCGGACGTTAAAGTAATCGACGCCACAAGCGTGCCCAAGAGCGAGCTTTATGGAATTTTAGGCGAGGCAGACGTTGCGATCACTAGAAGCTCTACGGCGGTGGATGAGAAATTCCTTGGCGCAGGCATCAAGCTAAAAGCGATCGTGCGCGCGGGTGTGGGCGTAGATAACTGCGATATTGACGGCTGTTCCAAGCGCGGCATTATTTTGATGAACGTACCTACGGCAAACACCATCGCCGCGGTCGAAATGACCATGTGCCATCTGCTAAATGCGGCGCGCAAATATGTAAATTCCTGCAACGATCTGAAAATTAATAGAATTTGGAAGCGCGAGAAATGGTACGGTACAGAGCTTTACAAAAAGAGCCTCGGCATCATCGGCTTTGGAAACATCGGTTCGCGCGTGGGGGTTCGCGCGCTTGCGTTTGGGATGAATGTCATCGCCTATGATCCCTATATCGAGCCCGAGAAGGCTACGAAGCTTGGGGTAAAATATACGAAAAATTTCGACGAAATTTTATCTTGCGACTTCATCACTATCCATACGCCGAAAAATCAAGAGACGATAAATATGATAGGCGAGCCGCAAATAGCGAAGATGAAGGACGGCGTCCGCCTAATAAACTGCGCCAGAGGCGGGCTGTATAATGAAAAAGCGCTCGCAAACAATCTACGCAGCGGCAAGATCGCGTATCTCGGCATCGACGTTTTCGACAAAGAGCCTGCGACCGATCATGAGCTTTTGGATATCG
>CAUQPS010000087.1:0-3519 GCA_963520005.1 uncultured Campylobacter sp. | reverse complement strand
TTTAATATGACGCAGGCTGTGAGATTTTGTGCCAAGATGCCCTAATCTGCAAAATTTCATCTCGCTGTAATGCGAGCCGTGAAATTCCGTCTCGCTGCTGCACGGCTCGTATAATTTCTCGCCGCAGCGATGTGATCTGCGAAATTCGCGCGATCCATAAAACTTCGCCTCGTGGGCTTTTTCGGTATGGCGGCACGACGGATGAAATTTTAATAGGTCAAATTCCGCGTCGTGAAATCCTACCGAGCTAAGCTTTTTGCTATGAAATCTTACGCCGCAAAAATTTAAATTTCGCTCGCCGCAAAAGATAAAATTTCGCGCAGCAAAAATCACGAAATTTTGCCTGCGATCAAAGCAAAAAGCGCGCTTTTGCAAAGACGAAGCATTCTTATAAAACGCGTAAATTTCGTCGCGACGATAGAATTTTTTCATAAAACTAGCTCCTAAATAAAACGGCAATTTTACAAAAATCTCTCTAAATTTACGCTTTTAAAGCCGCTACAAACGCCCTAATCTCCGCTTCTTGCAGCCTCTCGATCTCCTTGCCGATCGCAGCGCCGCGCAGGTTGCGAGCGACATCCGCAGCGCAAACCAAGCTTTTAAATTTCTTATCCCAAATCCCAAGCCGCTTTGATGCTTGCACCCTACCTTTACAATACAGCCCGAGCCACTGCTTAAGCGGCATTTTTAGAGCGATTTTGCATAGCTGCTCGTCGCTTACCCGCTTAAAAAACGGCTCGCTAAGTAGCCTTTTATAAAGCGAATTTAGCCCTAAATTCTTTAAAATTTTATTTTTATCTAATCCTAAAAAATTCAAAAACGTGTATAAAAAAAACATTTCATTTCTTACGAAAGATTCGCCATGTTCTATGAATTTCATCAGTCGCTCATGCGCTAACGGATCAATCTGCAATCCAAAAACCCGCTCGTAAAGCCCCAGCTCTTGCATTAGCGTCATCCCATATCGGTGTGCAGGTGCACGGAAAAATTTAATCAGCTCTGCTTTAACGCGCTCGCAACTAAGATCGCTAACGTCGATACTACGCATGAGCTCCAAGGTGCGAGGCTCAGCGCGAAGCTCAAATCTTGCGGCAAACTGCACCGCGCGATATACGCGCAAGCTATCCTCCACGAAAGTGTGCGGATCAACCACTCGCAAAATCCTCGCATACAGATCCGCAAGCCCGCCGTAAAAATCGAGCACTTTGCCACTTATAGCGTCTATCATCATCGCATTGATCGTAAAATCGCGCCGCCTGCTAGCCTCATGTTCGTCCGTAGCCAAAGCGACGCTAAAGCCCTTGTGTCCGATGCCTGTCTTACTCTCGGTGCGAGGCAGCGAGATGTCGAAGTTTTTATATTTATAAACGAAGTAGCTTTTGCCGACGCCCTGTGCGCCGAAGTCTTTCATAATTTGCTCGAAACGGCGCGGATCCACATCGTAAAGCTCCACATCCACGTCGGCGCTCGCCCGCCCTAAAAAATGATCGCGCACGCAGCCGCCTACTAGATATATGCGTGAGCTAAATTTTTTAAGATAATCTAAAAGCGCGATGAAATCGTCATTTTGATAGATTTTCAAGTCGGTTTTCGATACTTGCAAGCAAAAATTCCATAAATTTTAAATTTAGCTCCACACGCGCGTTCAAATCGCCCTTCTCAAAAGCGTTTAGCCCCTCAAAAAGCACTAAAATCCGCTCTTTTATCGCGCTCAAAAACTCCGCTTCGCTTGAAATTTTAAAATCTGCATTTGCGAGATATTTTGATTTGTCACCCGCTTGAGGTTGTCTCGCAGCCCCAAAATGTCGCACTGTTTCAGGATGGTGCAGGGCGGAATTTTGAGCGCTAGAAGAGGCAAAACTTCCCGCTTGCATATCCTGCGCGGTGGAATTACGAAGCTGCGGCGTGGCGAGCTCATCGTCTCGCGCCTCAGGCATAGTAAAATTCTGTGGCTGTGAAACGAAATTTTGCTGCTGCACGGCAGCATTGCGGATCTCTAGCGCGGCGTAATTTTGAGCTTGAAGCGACGCTAAATCCTGCTTTTTAGAATGCGCCGTACCGAAATAATCGTCAACTTCGTTTTCTTTGAAATCAGAGCCAGGCCCAAAATCGTCATTGCTTAGCTCCTTAAAATACGCGCCTAAAATACGAGGCGTCAAATCTTGCTCGCTTTGAGAGTCGTCATCCGTAGAATTTAGTGCTAATTCAAAATCTTTACTTTCGGCAGAGCTTTGCGCCATGTTTGCGTCCCTGCTTTGCGGCGAAGCAAACCCATTCATATCACTGCCTAAACTATCGTAAATTTCACCTGCGATGCCCGATAAATCACGAAAGCTTTCATCAAATTTTGCGGCGGAGCTTTTTAAAATTTCATCGTTTGCAAAGGTTGAATTTGTGGAATTTTTGCCGCTTGCAGAAGCGGAATTTATAAAATTTTCTCCATTTAAAGAGACGGAGGCCACGGAATTTTGACCGCCTGCAAGATCAGAATTTTTAAAATTCTCCTCGCTGGAAAAAGCAAAATTTTCATCTTTTACAGCAGATTTTTTTAAAGTAGCGTCCGCTGCAAATTCCGGGCTGCTATACGTAGAGCTCTTACTCGCCATGGAATTTGAATGATCGAAGGCGGAATTTAAAGCGTCCGATGAAACAAAGCGCGAAGTGGAATTTTTGGTATCTAAGGAAGTGAAATTTTGCGCGTTTGATGAAGCGATATTCGGCGCAGATGTAGAATTTAAGGCATCAGGTGCAATGGGATCTGGCGTAAAAGAAGCGGGGCTTAAAGCATCCTGCGATCCTGCCTCGGTACTGCTCGCATTCACAGCCCCCTCTTGCTGCGCCACCAAATCTTGCGCGCGCTTTTGCGCTTTCATCTCATTTACCGCTTCGATGATATCTTCCAGTTCATTTTCATACATCAATTAGCCACCTCTTAAATTCCGCTTGTTTGCGCGCATCTACGCTAAAAAAGCGCTCTAACATCGCCATATTGACGCCTGAGCTTACTCGATAATTTAAATTTAGCCGCGCAAAAAGCACCGCCGCATCGCCATCTTGCGGATTATCGCGTAAAATACCGCGACAAATCCGCATTGCGCCGTAGATATCGCCTTTTTTCTCAAGCTCCATAGCGTATGCTAGCGCACCATTCAAAGCTAGCTCCTAAGCCTTAGCTGCGTAATCTGCGATGATCGAGCCGATCTCCGCGGTCGAGCAAATTTCTTTGGCGTCGTACTGCGCGATGTCCTTGGTACGGTATCCGTCGCGAAGCACGGCGCGTACGGCAAGCTCGATCGCGGCTGCGGCCTCATTTTCGCCAAATGCGTATTTCAGCATCATCGCAGCGCTTAAGATCGTAGCGATCGGATTTGCGATACCCTGCCCCGCGATGTCGGGTGCACTGCCGTGGATCGGCTCGTAGATGCCTACCTTGCCGCCGATACTCGCACTCGGAAGCAGCCCGATCGAGCCGCAGATCATGCTCGCCTCGTCGCTTAAAATATCGCCGAACAAATTCTC
>CAUQPS010000086.1:0-3542 GCA_963520005.1 uncultured Campylobacter sp. | reverse complement strand
TCGAGGTCGAGCGAAATTTGATAAAAGACACGCGGCTGTTTTTGCGAAAGGCGGGCGTAAAGGAGCTTAGCTACAATCCGTACGATTTTAGCGCGGGCGAGTGGGAAGCGCTTAGCAAAGGGCTTGGGATAAAATTTAAGGCGCGAGCGAATTTTTCGCAAATTTCGCGCATAATAAAATCAGAAGACGAGATAAAAATTTTAAAGCAAGCGGCGCAGCTAGGCGCCCAGAGGTTTGACGAATTTGCCGCGTTCGTGCGCGCCGAGGGCGAAAGCATGAGCGAAGAGGAGCTGTTTTTTAACGCCGAGCTCATCTTTAAGAAAAAGGGCGAGCTCGCGCTTAGCTTTTCGCCTATCGTCGCGATAAACGAAAACGCCGCGAAGGCGCACGCTCTGCCTAGTAAAAAGCGGCTGAGAGAGGGCGATTTGCTCCTGCTTGACGCGGGGGTTAAATTTAACCGTTACTGCTCCGATAGGACGCGCACGGCGTGCTTTGACGAAAATTTTAACTTCGGCAAGGAGCAAAATTTTAAAAACGCCAAACGGCAAGAAATTTACGAGATCGTAAAAGAGGCACAAGCTCTGGCGATCGCGGCGGTAGTGCCCGGTAAAAAAGCGAGCGAGATTGACGCGGCGGCTAGGGATTTTATCGCCGCTCAGGGCTACGGCGAGGCGTTTTTTCACAGCACCGGACACGGCGTCGGAGTCGATATCCATGAGCTTCCGTTCATCTCAAAGCGCGGAGATACCGTACTAAAAAAGGGCATGGTCTTTAGCGTGGAGCCTGGGATTTACTTACCCGGCGAGTTTGGCGTGCGCATCGAGGACGTCGTGGTCGTGCGCGAAAACGGGGCTGAAATTTTATGAGAGTAGCTCGGGTGAACATGCGGCTTAAGAAAAACGGATTTTACGAGTGCGCGGACGCGCTGTGCGTCGTAAAAAGCGCCGTTTTTCCGATGAGACGTCGCGAGCGCGGAAATTTTAAAAATTTATACCTGCTTGGACTCGGCGGAAATTTAGGAGATGTCAGGCGACGCTTTGAGCGATTTTATCGCACTTTACAAAGCGACGCGCGCTTTTTCGTAGCGCAAAATTCCTTGATCTTAAAAAACAAGCCCTTCGGCTTTTTAAATCAGCCCGATTTTTTAAACGCCGTAATGCTCGTGCAAAGCTCTCTGCCGCCGCTTACATTACTCAAAATTATGCAGCGCGCAGAGCTACGATTTGGGCGCAAAAGAAGCTTTAAAAACGCGCCGCGCACGCTGGACGTGGATATTTTATATGCAAGCGCGAAGGTGCGTGCCTGCGAGCGGCTGATGCTGCCGCATCCGGGTGCCTGCGAGCGCATAAGCGTGATTTTGCCACTTGGAGAGATGAAATTTAAAAGAGGACTGATATGCAAACTAAAATCGTAAATTTTTTAAGCGCCAAGGGCGGAGTCGGCAAGAGCGTGATTGCAGCAAATTTCGCCGAAATTCTAAGCGAGCAGGGCTACCGCACGGCGATCATAGAAGCGCCGAATTTAAACAATCAAGAGATCATTTTAAACGCTTTGCAAAGAAAGAGGATTTCGCTACCAAGCGCTGTCGCGGTAAAAATTTCGCAAAATTTAACTCTCGTCTCGCCCGCGCTTGCTTCACAAAATCCCGCGTCCTCGCAAAATTCTGCAAATAGCGCGAATTCTGCGGCGCAAAATTCCATCAAAAACGCAAGCTCTAGCGCGGACGATTGCGTCATGCAAAATTCTATGGGTAGCGCACAAAACCGGGAGGGCGACGAAAGTCTCAGCTCGCACAATTACGCGCAAAAACTCACGAGCTCTGATGGCAAAAATAACTCAGAAAATTCCGCCGCTTCAAATTCAATAGCAAACGCTGCAAAAAATTCTACGAATTGTGCAGCCAAAAAGCCGCAAAATTGCGAAGATGGATGGAATTTTACAGAAGCAGAAAGCCTAGAGAATTTTAAAAGCGACGATTTCACCAAGCAAAATTCAACCCCTGACGAGAATTCTCAAAATTCCGCAAGTGAAGATGAAAAGAAAAATTCCGCCCGCTCAACAAATCCCGAAAAAGCCGGAAATTCCGCAAACGCAAAGGCTCACGAAAGCCCCGCTCGCTTCGCAAGCGAGCTGAAAGAGGCGGGAATCTTCGATTTTATTTTGATAGACGCGGGGCTTGAGTATCTTGGAGATTTTTTGGGCATCGGCGACGAAAATATCGTGCTGTGCGCGAACGAACCCTGCTCGATCAGTAACACCTACGCGCTTTTAAAAACGCTTGGGGCGAGCAAAAAAGAGGTTTTGTTTTTGCTAAATTTCACCGCGAGCGAGGATGATGCCGTGATGATCTACGAAAATCTAAAGTCGGTCACGCACCGCAATATAAGCGAGCTGGGCTTTAAACTGCTAGGCTTTGTGCCGTTTTGCAAACAAGTAGCCGTCTGCTCACAAAATCGCGCGCTTTTTAACTCGCACTATCCGTTTTCGCCCGCTACCATCGCGCTTAGACAGAGCGTCTCGCGATTTTTGGGCAAGCAGGGCTACGAGCCTATCGATATGAACGCTTACCGCGGCGTCGGCGGATTTTTACGAAAACTTAGCAACCTAGTATGATTTACGACGAGATTTTAAATCACATAAATTCTGCCTTTTTAAACGGAATTTTAAAAATTTAATGCTATTCTTAAAGCTAAAATTTTAAATAATATACATAAAAGATAGATTAATCATGCAGTTAAAAGAAATTTTAAAAGACATCAAAATCGCCCGCGACAATCTCAAAAACGTGGGCAAAAGCGCCACGATCTTCGGCTCGGCACGCTTTAGCGAGGACAACCGCTACGTAAAAGACGCGCAAAAGCTCTGCGAGGGGCTCGCCGATTTAGGATACTCGATCATCACCGGAGGCGGTGGCGGCATTATGCAAGGCGCCAACCGAGGCGCATTCGCGAGGGCGAGGACGCACAGCGTGGGCTTTAACATCATGCTGCCGTTTGAGCAAAAAAGCAACGGCTTTTTGACACAGGGCGCAAAATTTTCGGCATTTGCACCGCGCAAAGGCGCTCTCATTGAAAACAGCGAAATTTTCGTCATCTTTCCGGGCGGATTTGGGACGCTGGATGAGTTTTTTGAAATTTTAGTGCTGGTGCAGACGGGCTTTAAGCGTGCACGGATCTATCTTTACGACGAGGAATTCTACGCGCCTTTGATGGAGTTTTTCCACACTTCACTGCTAAAATCTGGCGCGATAAACGAAAGCGATCTGCAAAATTTTAAGCTCTGCGACAGCGTGGATGAAATTTTAACGGACGTGCGATGTAAGGAGAACGAATGAAAATTTTAGTCGCGATGAGTGGCGGCGTGGACAGCTCGATGTGCGCGAAGCTGCTGCAGGACGCGGGCCACGAGGTGCAGGGCTGCTATATGAAGCTGCACGCAAAGCCCGGCTATCACGAGGCAAACATCGCCAAGGTCCGCAAGGTGGGTGAGTTTTTGGGTATAAAAATCCACATTTTGGATCTGCAGGATGATTTTAATCGCGA
>CAUQPS010000085.1:0-3888 GCA_963520005.1 uncultured Campylobacter sp. | reverse complement strand
CCCCAACCCCCCACCCCACCCACCCCCCCCCCCCCCCGCCGCCCCCCCCCCCCCCAGAAATAGCCAAATTTTACCCGGAAAGGATACTAAATGAAAAAATCATTATTTGCGTTAGCATTTATCGCTTACTTTGCGTTCGGCGCGCCTGATCTTGCGACTGCGGAAAAAGAGGGCGATGGCGGGAATATGAAATCTTGCGCCGAAGCAGGTTTGCAATGCAAGGATGAGGTAAAAAAGCTGAAACTATTTGAAAAAGCTTGCGACGGAGGAGACGGAGTAGCGTGCGGTATGCTAGCGGATATGTACGGTAACGGGGACGGCGTAGCAATGGATAAAACAAAAGCGGCAGTTTATTATAAAAAAAAGGTTGCGACATAGCGGGCGACCTTACCGAGTTGCTTCAATTTTGCGGCATTTAACTACAATGCTAACGATAAAAGCAAAGCCGCGCAGTATTATAAAAAAGCTTGCGATATAAGCAAAGACGATCTTATTTTTCGACATTCGGAAATACATGAAAAATCCTGCGATATGTATGAGCTGCTAAAATAACACGCCGAGTTGCAGCCGGTACAATACGTATCGGCTGCGGCTTAAAATTCCGCCGCGTCTAAATTTAAATCGCGGCGGTAGGATCAAAGCCCAACGATAAAATTTTAAATTAATCGGGCGATATGCGGCAGAATTTAACGTAAATTTACATGGATCCTGCATAGATTTTGGCGCAAGCAAAGCGCTAAAATAAAGAGGCAGATTTGTCATAAGTAAATGCGTGCTAAAAGCATAGATTATTGGTACGCAGCAAAATTTTAAGTTAGAATTTATGAAATCTTATGCGCTTTCGCTTCCGCACGGATCGGGTGAAAGTAGAATTGTGAGGTTGGAATTTACGCAGTCGCCAATATAAAGCTTAGCGCCGATTTTTTGATGTGGAATTTAGAATTTTAAAATTCCTAGAGCTTTGAATTTGGCGCTGAGCCTTGAAATATCGTAGCGATAGAATTTTAAAATTTGCCGCCGCATCGCTTTAAAAATCTTGCTTGAAAATTTTAATTATGCGGCGTAAAATTTTTCATTTCTGCCGGGGCGCTGTGCTTTTCTATAAAAATTTTGCTCTTTTACTATGACGATGTATTTTTTTGTCGCAGAATTTCGCGCCTTTTTTGACGCGGCATTCTTAACGCGCAATCCTCATTATTTTGCTTGTTAAAATTTAAGTTATAAATCCAGCGACGTAAATGCACGGCATAAGGCTCTTATCGCTGGCGCCACTTTGAAGCGAAATGAGATAAATTCTACGTGGCGCAAAAAGCCGCCCGATTAGGCCTTGCGGCGTCCTTGCATACTGCGCAAAAGCGCGATCTCCTCCGCCCAGAGGCTATCGTCGATCGTTTCTAAAATCAGCGGGATCTCGTCGATGTTCGGGTCGTTCATGATGTTTTCAAACGCCGCGAGCCCCAAAAATCCGCGCCCGAGGCTCTCGTGTCGATCCTTACGCACGCCAAGCTCGTTTTTCGTGTCGTTTAAGTGCATGCCGCTTAAAAATTTATAGCCGATCGCGCGGTCAAACTCGCTCATCGTGCGCTCATAGGCCTGCTGGCTGCGCAGGTCGTATCCTGCGGCGAACGCGTGACAGGTATCGATGCAGACGCCGATGCGATCTTTGTTTGAAATTTTATCGATTACGTAGGCGAGCTGAGCGAAATCATAGCCGAGATTGGAGCCCTGCCCGGCGGTGTTTTCGAGCACGAGCTTGACGCCTGTGGTGTTTGCGATGGCGAAATTTAGCGACTCTGCGATATTATCCAGGCACTCTTGAGCTGAAATTTCATTTAGATGCGAGCCTGGATGAAAGTTCAAAAGCCTAAGCCCGAGCGCCTCGCAGCGGCGGATCTCGTCCACGAAGGCGTTTAGGGACTTCTCGCGCTCCGCCTCGCGCGGATGGCCCAAATTTATGAGGTAGCTGTCGTGCACCAAGACATGCTCCGCGCGGATGCCGCTTTGTTTCAGCGCGTCCTTAAACGCGACGATCTCTTTCTCGCTAAGCGGCGGCGCGTCCCATCTGCGCTGATTTTTGACGAACATCGCAAACGCGTCCGCCCCGATCTTTGCGGCGTTTAACGGCGCGTTAAAAACTCCGCCGCTAGCGCTTACGTGCGCTCCGATCCGTTTCATTTTACCTCCTAAATTTTATTTTACGTCGCGCGGAAAAATTTCATAACCTCTGCCGCGCGCGGATTTTTTAAATTTCAATGCACCTTTTCTTTCGCACATACGCACTGCTTAGTAAATTTCATCGCGAAGAGTCGGCGCAGAGCGTCAATAAAACCGCGCCGTTTGCAAAGCTTGGGCGGCTACCCCGCCGAGTAATGGAATTTTGACCGCTCGCGCCGTTGTTTTGGGCTGCTACTAGAGAGCAGTATTCCCGTGCGTTTATAAACGCGCGCTGCGCGAAATTTTACTCGTTCGCGATTTGCTCGCGCCGCCCGCGGAATCGCATCTCACGTGCTACAAACATTGCTCGCGGCTAACGAAAATTTTACTGCAGCTCGCGGATTTTGATCTTTACGCCGCGTTTTGCGTCGGCGAAGCTTATGGATCTTCCGCCGCCGTCCTTGCCGCGGCAAACCTTATAAGCGATAGAGCTATCTTGCAGGCTTTGTTCAAAGCAGTGGCCGCCCGCGTCGCTGCCGCCAAAGATCGGTTTGCCGTCTAGGATTTCGCCCAGAAGCCCGCGGTAGTGCTCGGCGCCGAAGAATTTTTTATTGAAAACGAGCTCGTCATCGCACGCGCCGTTCATGCAAATTTTATCGCCTTTTAAAACTAGGCTCAGCACGCTGATGCCGCTTGCGTAAATTTGAACCTCGGTTTGATTTTTAAATTTACGCATAAAGCCCGCGTCGCTGGTGCGAGTAAGCGGCGAAATGACGGTGAAATTTACAGCTTGTGTAGAAGCGGGCTTGAGCACGGTGGTAGCGCAGCCTGCGAGTAGAAGCGAAAGTGCAAGCGGCGCCAGAAAAGAGCATTTCATAAATAATCCTTAATTTAAGTTGGGTTTAAGTGCGTCTTGAGTAGAATACCGCCTTTAATCTTAATACCAGATTAAGTGGCCCCTTCGTCTAACGGTTAGGACATCGCCCTTTCACGGCGGTAAAACGAGTTCGAATCTCGTAGGGGTCGCCACTTCTAGCTTAAAAATTTTTTGACGCAAATCTTAGCTTTATAAAATTCTAAAATTTTATCTAACTTCTAAATTTCAAAATTATGCGCTTTTGCTGCTTCCTGCGCTACAAAATTCCAAGACTGCAATAAATTCTACCTGATAGTTTTAAAATTTAGCCCCGCTGAATTTACGTAATAAATTTTATGCGGACATATGAAACTTAATAAAATAAAACTCGCGAATTTAGCTCTTTCTAAAAAAAATTCGCTAAATTTATTGAATGCAAAATTTTAAAGAGTACGTAAATGAAATTCTAAAAAATCATCCTGGCGAGCGCGTCACGAGCTTTAGTTTCGAGGGCGAGAAATACTGGCTCAAGCAGCCGGAGCTGCGCATCCGCGGCGGATTACTTACGAAAATATTTAAAGCAAATCCGAAAGCCTCTTTCGATTACGAAGCGCTAAAATGCGAGAGCCTGTACGCAGCCGGCGCGCCTGTGCCGCAGCCGGTGCTGCGAGACGAGAGCTTTTTCGTACTCAAAGACGGCGGTACGCCGGTGGACGAGGTGCTAAAAAACTCGGATGAGGCGGCTTGCGTGGCGCTTATTGAGGGCTATGCTGCGGCGTTAGCACAGCTGCATTCGCGCGGCTTCATACACGGCAGACCCGCGTTGCGCGACGTCTTAGTAAAAAACGGCGAGATGAAATTTATAGATTTTGAAAATC
>CAUQPS010000084.1:0-3890 GCA_963520005.1 uncultured Campylobacter sp. | reverse complement strand
GCTTTCAATCGCAAACGCTTCATTTTAAAATTTTGAAACCTAACTCGGAATAAATATAAATTTGAAATTAGTTTTGTAAATAAGCTTGGAATTTAACTCTTAAATATGGCGAAATTTAAAGATCAATGAAATTTAAAAAGCGCTAGTTTATACTATTGCCGCCGAATTTCAAAAGCGCGCTGCCCCACGTAAAGCCGCCGCCGAACGCATCCAAAAGCATAAGCGAGCCGTTTTTGAGTCTGCCACTCTCGTAAGCGTCGTTGATCGCCATCGGGATCGACGCCGAGCTCGTGTTGCCGTACTTGCCGATCGTAAGCACGCATTGTTCGTCGCTAAATTCTAATCTCGCCTTGACTGCCTCGATGATGCGTAAATTAGCCTGATGTGGGATAAAAAGATCAACCTGCTCGGGCGAAATTTTATTTTTCGCCAAAATCTCCACGACGTCATTACTAAGCGTCGGTACCGCGATTTTAAAGACCTCGCGCCCCGCCATCTGCATGAAGCCTAGCTTTTCGTCGATGATTTTTTGGCTGAGTGGATTGACGCTGCCTGGGGCTGCGGTGATGAGAAGATCGCCCTTGCTGCCGTCGCTAGCGGTATGAATGTCGATGATTTCGTTATCGTCACGCGCCGCGATAACCGCAGCGCCTGCGCCGTCACCGAAGAGTATGCACGTAGCGCGGTCGCTCCAATCGACTATCGAGCTTAGCTTTTCCGTGCCGATTATCAACACGTGTTTTTTGGCGCCGTTTTCGATGAGGGATTTTGCGAGCTCCAAAAGATAGATGAAACCCGTACAGGCGGCATTTATATCAAACGCCGTGATGCCGAAATTTAAGCCCAGTTTATCTGCGATGACACACGCAGTCGAGGGCATACAGAAATAATCGGGCGAGATCGTGGCGCAAATTATCGTATCGATCTCGTTTTTTTGCAAGCCGCTACGCTCAATCGCCTTTAAAGCCGCTTTCACGCCTAGATCACTAGTGGTTTCGCCCTTCGCGATACGGCGTTCATGAATGCCAGTTCGCTTGACGATCCATTCATCAGTCGTTTCAACTATCTTTTCAAGATCGAAATTAGTTAAAATTTGACTCGGCGCGTATGCTGCGATTGAGATCATCGAGGCTTTTTTCATTTTTGCTCGTTTGAAGAAATTTCGCTTTCTATCGCGGAGTTGATTTTGGAATCTGCAAATTTAAGCGCCTGAAAGATCGCATTTTTAACGGCTTTCGGGGTACTTTTGCCGTGGCTTATGATGACGCATTCTTTGACGCCCAAAAGCGGCGCGCCGCCGTATTCGTCGTAGTCCGTGCTTTTTTTGATTATCTTAAAGACGCGCTTCATCAAGATGGAGCCAGCGATGGCGATCGGGGATTTTTTCGTTTCGTTTTTAATAAGTTTGCCGATAGCGCTTGCGACACCTTCGCTGGATTTTAGCATAATGTTACCGATAAATCCGTCGCAAACTACGACATCCACGGAGCCGTCAAAAATTTGATTGCCTTCGACATTTCCGATAAAATTTTGCATCTTCTTAAGCATATGAAAGGTTTCTTTTGTTACCTCGTTGCCTTTACTATCCTCCTCGCCGTTGGATAATAAGCCGATGCGTGGTGCGTTTAAACCCATAATCTCCTTGGCGTATGCTTCGCCCATAATCGCGAATTGAAACAAATTCTCAGGCTTACAATCCACATAAGCGCCCACATCTAGCACAAGCGTGCGACCGCCTATGGAATTTGGCATCAGCGTAGCAATCGCCGGGCGTAAAATGCCTTTCAGCCTTCCTATGCGAAGCGTAGCAAGGCTCATCGTAGCGCCGCTGTGTCCTGCGGATACTACGGCTTTGCAAGTGCCGTCTTTTACTAGATCGACCGCTTTAAAGATGCTACTCTCTTTGCGTTTGAGAGCGTCGGTTGCGCCCTCTTTCATCTCGAAAACTTCGCTTGCAGCTACGTAAGTAATATATTTCTCAAAGCCTTGATCTTGTGGAATAAAAGGCTTGATTTGTGCTTCATCGCCTACCAAAAACGCATTAAATTTACGTTCTCGCAGCGCATCTACGACTCCATTTATTATCGGCTCGCAGCCGAAATCACCGCCCATCGCGTCTATAGCAACGGAAATCATCGGATTAATATTCGCCCGTAGTTTTGTTTATTCTATGCGGAATTTTCCAGCTTCCGTCTTTATCTTTGACGGGGATCGGAAGGGTCACTTTGTAGTGAGTGCGTCTTTTTGCCGCACGAGTTTTACTAACTCTTCGCTTTGGAACTGCCATTTTTTCTCCTTTATAAATTTAGTTCTTGCATTCTTCGCAATAAAAATAGTCGCTTTTGAAAGCTTCCGTTTCGCTTCTTAAAATTTCATCCAGATCAACTTCGGCGCCGAAAAACTCCATAACATCCAAGCTTTCGTGCCTTTCGTCGTTAAAAACGCCCTCGCTTAAAAGCAAATTTACGCTCTCATTTACGTCAAGATCAAATTCTTTGCCGCAGCGGTCGCAAATGTATGGAATTTTACCCTTAATTTCGCCTTTACATTCGATAAACTTAGAGTCTTTTCGTTTTAAATTTCCGCTGAGCTTAAGTCCGTCCCTCGAAATTTCAAACGGCACGGGCGATGCGGAAATTTTAGCAAAAGCGATCTTCACGCGGCACTCTTAGCAAATTTCTCTTTTTGCAAAGAAAAACGCTATCTCGGTTTTTGCGTTTTCTAGGCTGTCGCTGCCGTGAACGGCATTAGCGTCGATGCTGTCCGCAAAGTCTGCTCTGATCGTGCCTTTATCCGCTTTTTTCGGATCGGTAGCGCCCATTAGCGCGCGATTTTTAGCTACGGCATTATCGCCTTCTAGCACCATTACGAACACCGGGCCGCTAGTCATAAACTCAATCAGATCCTTATAAAAAGGGCGATCCTTGTGAATTTCATAAAATTTACCCGCATCTTCGGCGCTTAGGCATAATTTTTTAGCCGCTGCGATTCTTAGTCCGTGGTTTTCGAAACGATCGATAATTTTGCCGATAACGCCCTTTTTAACGGCATCAGGCTTAATAATAGAAAGCGTTTGCTGCATATAATCTCCTTAAAGTGAAAGGCGGATTGTATCGAAAAATAGGTTAAAATTTATTTAAGGATTAAATGAATTAAAATTCCGCGCATTTGATCGCGGAATTTTATCTGCTAGGCAAATACCGGGGTATCTCCGCTGCGTAGATCCGCACCTATACTATCCCTGCTAGGTTGACCCGCTACTATGTCGCTCCAGACGATACAGCCATCGGTCGGACAAGCGCTAGCGCACGCAGGCTCGTCGTTGTAACCGACGCACTCGACGCATTTATCGGCATATACGTAGTAGCTATCCTCGCCGCTTGGGTTATCGCTATCGTCCACGATCGCATTTACCGGGCACTCATCGATGCATGAGCCGCAGCTAATGCAAATATCGGTGATTTTTACAGCCATTTTTTCTCCTTTATCAAAAAATGAAGCGCGATGATAACATACTAAATTTAAAAAATGATAAAATTTAATATTATCAAGCAAATAAATTTTATTATATAAAAATTTTCATCAAATTTCAGCAAATATAAAGTTTTAAAATGTATAATCGCCATCATAAATTTTATTAACAAGGAGAAACAAATGATAGTAACCAACAAAGCCGTTGATTTCACGGCAACTGCGGTTTTAGGCAACAACGAAATAGTCGAGGATTTCAACCTCTATAAAAATATCGGCGAAAAAGGCGCGGTCGTATTCTTTTATCCAAAAGATTTTACCTTCGTCTGCCCGAGCGAGATCATCGCATTCGATCACAGATATCAAGATTTCAAATCCAAGGGCATCGAAGTTATCGGCGTTAGCTGCGATAGCGAGTT
>CAUQPS010000083.1:0-3976 GCA_963520005.1 uncultured Campylobacter sp. | reverse complement strand
GCTAAGTTTACGGGTAGCTTCTCGCCGCGAGCGAGGGTTTCGGTTAGAGCCTTGTGCGCGGCGTCGCGAGCTGCGATGATGGTGCCGCTGATTAGGACGTTATCGCCCGCCTTTAGGCTTTTTACTACGCTTTTATCGAAAGGTGCGGTAATTCTTTTAACTTCTGACATGATTTCCTCCTTATAGTTCAGCGTCGGCATGGCGAGCCGCGTGGCAGTTGATATTAACGGCGACTGGAAGCCCCGCTATGTGGGTCGGATACCACTCTACATTTACCTTAACGGCGGTATTTATGCCGCCCAAACCCTGCGGACCGACGCCCGTAGCGCGCGCCATCTCCAGTAGTTCATCCTCTAGCTTGGCGTAGCGCTCGTCGGGATTTCTGCTGTCGATCGAGCGAACCGCGGCTTGCTTGGCTAAAAGCGCCGCCTTATCCATCGTGCCGCCGATACCGACGCCTACGACCATTGGAGGGCAAGCGTTAGGGCCTGCGTATTTAACCGCCTCTAAAAATACTTTTTTTACCCCCTCGATGCCGTCTGCCGGTACGAGCATTTTTAGCACCGATTTGTTTTCGCTGCCAAAGCCCTTCGGGGCTACTTTGATCTTAAGCTTATCGCCGGGAACGATGCGGGTATTGATGACCGCGGGGGTATTGTTTGTGGTGTTTTTGCGCTCAAAAAGCGGCTCTGCGACCACGGATTTACGCAGGTAGCCGCCTACGTAGCCGTCCGCAACGCCTGCGTTGATAGCGTCCTCCAGATATCCGCCCTCGATATGCACATCCTGACCGAGTTCGACAAAAACCACCGTCATACCGGTATCTTGGCAGATCGGCGCGACCTCTTTCGCCGCCAAATCAGCATTTTGTAAGAGCTTGCCTAAGATATCTTTGCCGATAGGCGAAGTCTCGTTCTCGCGCGCTTTCTCAAATGCCGCGCGCATATCGGGCGTGACGTGATAACAGGCTTTTTTGCAAAGCTCGCTGACTACTTTTGTAATCTCAGCCGCTTGGATCGTTTTCATGATCTCTCCTTGTATTGAAATTTTAATGGATTATATTCCGTTAAACTAAAAACTTAGTTTAAAATTTTATCTTCATTTAATAAATTTTAACAAAAGGCTAGAAAATAAGCGGTTTTTAATATTTTTATAATAAAATACCACTTTTCGAATTATCAAATACTAAAAATTTTGCGAAGAAATTTTAAAATCAAGGAAACCTATGAAAAAGAAAACTCTTGTGCTGCTCATGGGCGCTTGTGTGCTTATAGGAATGATACTTTCTCTTGGGATTGCGGAGATGGTTCACCTTACGGGCACCGATAAATTCTGCGTATCCTGTCATACGATGCAGCCGATGGCAAACGCCTTTCACAACGACGTTCACGGCGGCAATAACCCGCAAGGCTTCAAGGCTGATTGCGTCGCCTGTCATGTCTCTCACGAAAATACCTTTATGTATCTTTGGACCAAGGCTCTAACCTCCGCAAATGATGTCTACAAGACGGTCTTTACCGATGCCGATAAGATCGACTGGCAAGAAAAACGCAAGGAGCGAAATCATTTCGTTTATGAAAGCGGCTGTCTAAGCTGCCATCGAAATTTAAAAGATCAGAATAACCAAGTAGATAAAGCCTGGCTCGCACATAGGGATTATTTCGCGGGCACTACCGGCAAAACCTGCGTGCAGTGCCACGAAAACGTCGGTCACAAAAATATGGGTATAGAGATCACCAAATATTGGGATAAATACAACCGAGAAAATAACAAAACCAAGTAAAGGAGAAGCAATGCTAAAAAAAGTCGCTATTTTAATAGCCTGTATCGCATCGTTTGCATTCGCAGAAATGCCCGCGCAGCATGCGAATATGTCCGCGTCGGACGCGAACGTAAGCAATTCCGTAAACGTTAGTCTTACGAAGAATTTAAAGGTAAATAGGCAGCTTACGCCGCTAGCTAGACGCTGTGTCGAGTGCCATGCCGAAAAAACTCCGGGCGTCGTTGCGGATTGGAAGATGAGCCGCCACGCTCACGTAGGCGTTAGCTGTACCGACTGCCACTCGCAGCCAGCAGATAGCCCTATGGCAGCTAAAGAGCCGCATCCGAAAGACACAGACAATCATATTTCGGTGCTAGTTAGCCCTAAAACCTGTGCCAAATGCCACAGCAACGAGGTTAAAGAGTTTGAAAACAGCGGTCACGCAAGAGGCGCTATGCAAATGCAAGCCAACAAAGGAATTGTTGATCTAATGTATCACTACGAAGGACGTGATATCCCTGATCTTAAACATGCGCCTGATATTACCGGTTGCTCTCAATGCCACGGTAGCGTCGTTAAAATGGATGAGCATAACAAGCCTACCAAAGAGACCTGGCCCGTTTACGGCATTGGTACGGTTTATCCGGACGGTAGCGTAGGCGGATGCAAATCATGCCACTCGGGTCATAAATTTTCGATTGCTGAAGCTCGTAAGCCTGCTGCTTGCGCATCTTGCCACTTAGGACCTGATCATCCGGATATCGAAATTTACAACAACTCAATGCACGGACACGTATTTAACGCCGAAGGCAATGAGTGGAAATTTGACAGCGCTCCTGGTACTTGGGCGGTTCCTGACTACCGCGCTCCTACATGTGCGACCTGCCATATGAGCGGCGGCGTGGGCGATCTAAACTCCACTCACAACGTATCTCAACGCTTGAAGTGGAATTTGTGGCAGCCTAAGAGCAATCTACGCACTGGCGGTAATGAGACCGCGGTAAGCGAGTTTTTAAATACTGGCAAACTAAACGTTGGTAATCCTTTGGCGGGTAACCTAAACGGTCCTGAGGCAGCGCGTGCCGAGATGAAGCAAGTCTGCAAAGAGTGCCACGCAAGCACCCACACGAATAATTTCTTTGAGGTGGGCGATAAGCAGGTGCTTCTATATAACGTTTACAACGACGAAGCGACTAAGATGCTAAAAGAGCTTAAGGAAAAGAAACTTCTAAAAGACGATCCTTGGGCGGATGCGTTCCAGCGTATTTATTATACTTCGTGGCATCACGAGGGTCGCAGAATGCGCCAAGGCGCGCTAATGGGTGGACCTGATTATTCGCATTGGCACGGTGTATTCGAGGTCAAAAACGACATCAGAGAGATGCGCGAAATCTACGAGCGCCGCATCAAAACCGGCAAGATCGAGGAATAATCCTTCTTAGTCTGCTAAATTCTGCCAGACCAAACAGATCAAGCTTGTAAGCCCCTGCACTTCGCAGGGGCTTTTTTGTTTGGATAAAATTTGGAATTTTATTTCGTAATCCGCAAAGCCCATCGAAAATCGCCCCTAAAAGCCACTACAAAATCACTGTCTAATTTATTAAGATCATTGAGAATTTATGACGGAAATGGCTGATAAATTAGAGTAAATTTATCTCTTTGCAATCCAAAATTAGCTACAATCGCGCATATCATTTAAAAGGAATTTTATGGACAAGCAAACGGCATTAGACTTTTTGAGACTTCATCAGCCGATGCCTGCGCAGCTTTCGGATCAGCTCACGGCAGAGTTTCGCGCGGTACGGGAGTTTTTGCGTGATAATCCCTGCGACGAGGCGCTTGAGCCGCTTTTGCGCTCGCTAAACGAGGGCGACGGCGCAGGTGAATATCCACTCGTGGACGAGGTGCTAGGCGCAGCGGACGATGCTGCTGCGGTAGCTGCGATTAGAGCGGTCTTGGAGGATCCGAGCACTGGCAGCGGAGCGCGATTTTGGGCGACGCTTTTTAGCGTGAGCTTCGTCCGTAAGGAGCTCATCGCAAGTCTGGAGACATCGCTTAAATACGCAAACGATGATTTGATCGAGCTTACGAAGGAGCAGATCGAAATGTTTAAGCAGCTGACGTAAAGTTAGCTGCTTAACTTATGGTTGCGCCTTACTCGATAGATTGCGCCGCTACAAAGCAAATCCAAATTTATAAAAATCGGCTTAATCG
>CAUQPS010000082.1:0-3992 GCA_963520005.1 uncultured Campylobacter sp. | reverse complement strand
AACCTCGATCTTAAAGCCCTCTCGCTCGCAAAAGCGCAGATACATGCGGTATAGCATACTCGCCCAGTCGTTACTCTCCGTACCACCCGCGCCCGGATGAATGCTTACTATAGCGTTTTTATCGTCGTTTTCGCCGCCTAGCATCATAGAAATTTCTAAATTTATGATCTTGCCCTCTAGCTCGTCCGCCTCGGCAAAAAGCGAGTTTATCGTCTCCTCGTCGTTTTCCGAGTTTGCCAGCTCATATAGAGCCTTTGCGTCATCTACGGCATTTTTAGCGTTTAGAAATTTATTTAAGATATTTGAAATTTTAGTTTTTTCCTTGCCGATAGCGCCTGCTTTTGCGACGTCCTGCCAGAGATTTTGATCGTTTTCAAGCTCCTCGATCTCTTTTAGGCGCGCTTTAATATTCTCCGGTTTTACGACGCCTGCAATATTTTCGACTTTAGTATTTAGGGTTTTTAAAAGTTCCGTGTATTCGTAATTATCCAAAATTTAAGACCTTTTTATGCTTTTGGCGTGATTATAACATATTTTGGATTAAGGTTGTTTATAAAATTTTATTTAAGGCGGGCATTATTAAGCATTTGTCTATTAGAGATATCAAAACCTGCTTAATATTACCGTGATTAATCAGTTTAAGCTCCGTCGAGAGATCGGGCAAAGGGTCGTTCAGTAGCAATTTTAGCTTCGCTTCTTCTAGCCTCAACTTTTTGCAATCGGCTTTTTTGTCTTCAAGCATAGACACCACTAGTCTTAGCTTTTCTTTTGTCATTTCGCTTTGCACGAAAGCACCTTATATACGATAATAGAGCATAAAAAAGCTGCAATAGAGCAAACAAAATACGCCCAAATTTCTCCGATAGTTTTTTCAAGAAGCGCGTGCAGTCCTAGCAAAAAGAAAACTAAGCCTATAACGCAAATCACACCCGTAATTATATTTAGTAAAACCGAATTGGCGCTCTTTAAAAAAGAACGCCTAATATCACTAGCTTGAGCGTCTACGAGCTCTACTACCGAAACTATAAATTCAGATATGCCGGCCATTATTTTTTCAACAGCCAAGCGAGCAAAAATCCGACGCCAGCAGCGATAGCGATGCTTTTTATCGGATCTTGTTTTATCGTGTCATTTACGCTTTCTATGCCGTCTTTGCCTTTGAGTCTTAGATCATCTATATATTTTTTGATCTCATTGCTGTTTAGCTGATCTAGAATTTTATCTTTAGCAGACTCCGCACGCTCTGCGCCTATGTTTTTGATGGACTTCATAATCTCTTTAAAATCCGCTTTTAAAGAGTCGATATCCTTTTTCAAAGAATCTAAATTTGTCTCTTGAGTAGCCATTTTCGCTCCTTTTGAAGTTTGTTTTAGAGCTAAAGCTCGTGGTAGATTTTAGTACTTATTGATTAACGCTCGCTAAATAGACCGCCCTTTCGCGCTTAATTTATACCTTTAATATTTTTTGATATAATTACCAGCCTTAATATTTTAATATTGAAAAGAGATAACAATGCAAATTATTAGAAGCGTAGAGGAGCTAAAAAGCTTCAGAGCATCAGCAAGCGGCAGCGTGGGCTTCGTGCCTACGATGGGGGCTTTGCACGCGGGGCATGCGAGCCTCATAAAAAGAGCGCGAAACGAAAACGACATCGTAATCGTCTCCGCATTCCTCAATCCGGCGCAGTTTTTGCCCGGCGAGGATCTAAACAGCTACCCCAAAAACGAAGCGGGCGATATTAAAATTTGCGAGAGCCTCGATGTGAACGCGCTTTTTATCCCGACCGCGGATGAAATTTATGGCACGGAGGAGCCAGCGATCATAGCGCCTAAGCCAATAAGTGAAATTTTAGAAGGCAAAACGCGCCCTGGGCACTTCGACGGCGTACTTAAGGTGCTAAATAAGCTTTTTAATCTAACTCGTCCTAGCAACGTTTATATGGGCAAAAAGGACACCCAGCAGATTTTCATCGTGCAGAAGATGGTAAAGAGCTTTTTTATGCCTATAAGTATCATCCCTTGTGAGATCGTGCGCGAGAGCGATGGGCTCGCGCTTAGCTCGCGCAACGCCTATTTGGATGAGGAGGGAAAGCTTATGGCGCTTAAGCTTTCGCGCTCCTTGCTAAATGCCAGCTCGCTTATTAAAAAAGGCGAGATCAGCCTAAATATAATCCGCGAAAAGATGCTTAGTGTGCTTGAGCCGCTGGCGGTCGATTATATAGCGTTCGTGGATTATAAATTTAATGAAATTTCGCAGATCAAGCAAGGCAATACGATAATCCTGCTTGCCGCAAAGGTCGGCACGACCCGCCTGATCGATAATATCTGGCTATAAAATGGCAAAACTCCATCTCGTCTCGCTGGGCTGCAATAAGAATTTAGTTGACTCCGAGATTATGCTTGGGCGTCTGCAAAACTACGAGCTCACGGATGAGCCTGCTAGTGCGGATGTGATGATCGTAAATACCTGCGGCTTCATCGCAAGCGCCAAGCAGGAGAGTATCCGCACGATTTTGAAGCTTAGCGAGCAGAAAAAAGACGGCGCGCTGCTGGTCGTCACGGGTTGCCTCATGCAGCGCTACAAAGACGAGCTTATGCGCGAACTGCCCGAGGTCGATATTTTTAGCGGCGTTGGCGACTACGATAAAATCGATGAGATGATTTTAAAAAAGCAGAATTTATTTAGCCCGCAAACCTATCTGCAAAGTCCCGCGCTTACTTCTTCGCGCGTGATAACGGGCTCAAACTACCACGCTTACGTTAAAATTTCGGAGGGCTGTAATCAAAAATGCTCTTTCTGCGCCATTCCGAGCTTCAAAGGCCGCCTAAAAAGCCGCAGTATCGAGGACATCGAAGCGGAGGTGCGCGGCTTGGTGGCGCGCGGATTTTACGATTTTAGCTTTATCGCGCAGGATTCTAGCAGCTTCGGCCGCGATCTAAGGCGCGACAAAAACGGCGGATCAAATTTTAAAGGCTCCGAAGGCGAGTTAAATTTTGCAAGCTTTCGCGACGGGCAGAATTCCGACGGCTCATGCGGCAGCGCGAGAGATAAAATTTCCACTCAAAGCAGGCTTGCCCGCAGTAATAGCTCTAGCGACGAGAACGCGAGCGATGAAATAGCTGATGAGTGGAGCGCCGACCTAGTCGCGCTGATAAAACGCATCGAAAAAATAAAGGGCGTCAAGGTCGCGCGCGTGCTGTATCTTTACCCCACCAGCACCGACGAGCGACTCATCCGCACGATCGTGGGCTCACCCGTTTTCGCAAACTACTTCGACATGCCGATCCAACACATAAACGACAAAATGCTAAGCCTGATGAAGCGCGGCGCAGGCGCGGCGCGGATCAAAGAGCTTTTAAGCTTAATGCGTGAAGCGCCTAATTCATTCCTCCGCACGGGCGTCATAGTGGGGCACCCGGGCGAAGGCGAAGCCGAATTTGACGAGCTTTGCGCATTTTTGCGGGAGTTTAAATTTGATAGAATTTCAGCTTTTGCTTACAGCAAGGAGGAGGATACGGCGAGCTTTGCGATGTCGCAAATCCCCGCACGGACAATTAGTCGCCGTCTGAATAAAATCGAAAAAATCACGCGCGAGGCGATAGATAGCAGCATGCGCGCGCTCGTAGGCAAAAAGATACCCCTAATAATCGAAGGTGCCAGCAGCGAGGGCGAGTTTTTTTACGGCGCCAAGCCTCTTGCATGGGACAAGGACATCGACGGCGAAATTTTAATCAACGAAAGCTACGTGCAAAATCTAAAAGTAGGCGGTCTATACGAGTGCGAAATCACGGAATTTGCGGGCGATAGACTGCTTGCTCGAGTGCTAAAAAGCTCGCAAGGACAATGAAAAACTCGCCTGAAATTCCGAGCAAAATTCTAGCCTTGCTGCGGGCTGGCAAAAATCTGCTTGCCTTTTCACACGGCGTCGATAGCACGGCGCTTTTTTACCTTTTGGACGAGGCGGGCGTGAAATTTGACCTTGCGATCGTGGA
>CAUQPS010000081.1:0-4117 GCA_963520005.1 uncultured Campylobacter sp. | reverse complement strand
TTATCAAACAGCTCGCTATTAAGTTCATTCGAGATAAATTTTAATGTATTTGCCAAATAGTGCGGCGGCGGAGGTAAATTTTAAAATTTAGCCGCTCGCTACTAAAATTTCAAGGTCGCTTTTAGCTTTAGCGTGCCGTAAAACACACTATATATTGTGTTCAGACATAATCAAATAGCTTGTAAGATGTGAGCTTTTCAAATAGTCTTGCGTTAAATTTAGATCCGTCGCGCGAATTCAAACTATAAAATTTTAATTCTATTTCCTTTTAATTTCACGATCTTTTTGTCGTTTACGAGCTTCGTGATCGCTTGGGAGACATTTTGGCGAGGCGCGCCGAGTAGGCTTGCCAGCGTCATTATATTAAAGGGAAGCTCCACGATCTTATCTGCGTTTGCGATGCGATTTAAGAAATTTAAAATCCGCGTCTGGATTTTCGCAAAGACGATCTCTTTAATTAAAATCCGCTGCGAGTAGATATTTTTGATAAGCGCGTTTATGATCGAGCTTGCAAACTCGTCTCCGAGCAACCCGAAAAGCTCCGAGATATTGATCTGCAGCGTCTCGCAGTCGCTTAAAATTTCAAGGCTCGTGTTTTTGTCCAAGCAGACGTAGGCGCCGCTTTTTACGAAGCTAAAGATAAATTCCTTGCCGTTTTCGTAGCAGTTTAGCTTCGCCCTGCCGCGCAGCAGGATGATAAATTTAAACTTCTGCGCGTAGATCACGTCGCCGCGAGCGTAGCTTTCGCGCCTAAATTTAGCAATCCGCTCCCTGCTTAAAAAGTCGAATTTCTCGCTGTAATCGTTATTTAATCTATCTATCATAGCAGCTCTTTGCATAAAATTTCACGTAAATTTTACATAAAAAGGATAAATTCGTCGCAATCGCGACAAATTTAAATTTATCTTTGATTTATAATTCGCGTTAAAGACAACCTAGAAAGGATACTTTATGAGGAAAATTTTTATCTCATTTATCTGTGCGTGTTCGCTTTTCGGCGGCGAGGTAATCTCCAAAACCGCTACGATCTCGCAAGACGGCAAAGCAATCGGCGAGGCTGAAATTTTAACGCCGATCGAGGTAATATCCAGCGATGGCGGCGTTGCCAAGATTAAAATTAAAGGCGTCGTGAGCGAAAACTATCAGCTTCAGATCCAAAAAAATATGAAAGAGGCTGAAATTTACGCGATTTTTACGAACGAAGCCGAAGCAAATTTTAAAAAGGGCAAAAAGCTCGAGGACGATTACGGCGAGATCTGGTACGAAGCCGAGGGAATTTATGAGATCAGTTCGGATGCCGTAGCCAAGGATGCTAAGGCTCTTTATGCGGAGGCAAAGACGAACTACGAGCAGATCTGCTCGGCGTGTCACCGCCTGCATGAGCCAAAGAGCTTCACGGCAAATCAGTGGCCTGCAAATTTACAAGAGATGATCAATGCAAACTACGTAGCGCTCGAGGGCGACGAGCTAAATTTGATCATAAAATACCTACAACACAACGCAAAAAAACCTGAATGATAAAGGAGATCAGATGAAAAGGCGAGACTTTTTAAAGGCAGGGATTTTAGGCGCAAGCGCGGCAAGCGCTAGCAGGATCGAGGGGGTAACGCAGACGATTTTTGATAACAAAAAGGTATTCGGCGCAAATAGATTCGGCCCTTTTTGGCTAAATTTAAACTCGTCGCAGATAGTTTCGGTAAGCGATTTCGAAGGCGATAAATTTCCAAATACGATGAACTATAGCTTGCCCGATAATATCCAAAACGAAAACCGCGTGCTCTATCCGATGGTGCGCAAAAGCTATCTAAAGGCAAAAGGCGCGGCAAAGAGCGAACTACGCGGCAAAGAGGAGTTCGTGCGCGTTAGCTGGGACGTAGCGCTTGATCTAGCGGCGAAGGCTTTGAAAGAAAATTTCGACAAATACGGTGCCGAGGCGATCTATGGCGAGTGCTACTGGTGGGGCGGTAGCGGCAAGATCGGCTGGGGACGCACCGTAGCGCACCGAATGCTTAAAATTTTAGGCGGCTACGTAGAGGAAAGCGGCGATTACTCCACCGGCGCGGGGCTCGTAATCATGCCTCACGTGCTTGGCTCAAGCGCCGTTTACGACGCGCCTACTACGTGGAAAGCGATCATCAAAAACGCTAAAAACGTCGTGTTTTGGGCGACCGATCCTGCGGTAACCAATCAAATTTCATCCATTCTGCCTACGCACGACGGCTACATCGGCATGCAAGAGCTTAAGAAATCAGGCATCAAAACCTACAGCGTAAACGTGATGAGAAACGACACCGCGCGCTACTTTGACAGCGAAGATATCATTGTGCGCCCGAACACCGACACCGCGCTCATCATCGGCATGTGCCATTATCTGTTTACGAATAACCTCTACGACGAGGAATTTATCAAAAAATACACCGTCGGATTTAATAAATTTAAAGCGTATTTTCTAGGCGAGAGCGATAAAATCGTAAAGGACGCCGCTTGGGCGAGCAAAATTTGCGGGCTTAGCGAGGATGCTATTGCGAAATTTGCTACGGCGCTTGCAAAGGAGCCGAGCACGATTTTAATCGGTCGCGGTTTGCAACGCGCCGATCACGGTGAGCAGCCTTTCTGGGCGCTCGTGGCGCTTAATGCGATGCTGGGGCATATCGGCAAAGAGGGGCTCGGCTTTGAATTTAGCCTAGGCTACGGCTCTGCGGGCGCTACAAATAAAGTGGCTCCTATTTTAAAGGGACTTAGCACTCGCATAGATGAAAAATACGAAAACACGGGCTCTGCGCCTTGGAAAAACGCGAAAAACATCACCATCCCGTCCTCTCGCAGCATAGAGGCGCTGGAGCATCCGGGCAAGCAGATTGACTACGACGGCACCAAGATCAAGCTGCCGCATATGAGAGTCGCATATATGGCGTGCGGATCGATGTTTACGCGTCATCAAGACGTGAATAATATTGTGAGGCAGTGGCGTAAATTTGACACCGTCATCACCGCCGAGCCTTACTGGACGAGCACGGCGAAGCTTAGTGATATCGTGCTTCCCGTCGCCGTCGAGGTCGAGAGAAACGACATCAACCAAACCGGCGCTACGGGCGAATATATAGTCGCCTACAGGCCTGCAATCGAGCCGATGGGCGAGAGCAAGAGCGACTTTTGGATCTGCGAGCAGATCTGCAAGCGCTGGGGATACGGTGAGGTCTTTAGCGAGGGCAAGGATGAGCTAGGATGGATGAAGGAATTCTATGCCGATGCCGTAGAGCAAGCCAAAGGTCTAAATATAACGATGCCTAGCTTTGAGGAATTTTACGACAAAGGCTTTGTGCGCTTTGAAAATGACGACGAGAGCAGCGCGCTATACACGCGCCTCGCGGCATTCCGCGAAAATCCCGCCAAAAACCGCCTAGGCACCCCATCTGGCAAGATCGAGCTTTACTCACCAACGATCGCTAAGATGGGCTATGCCGACTGCCCGCCGATGCCTACTTGGATCGAGCCGAAAGAGTGGCTGGGGGATGCGAAAAAGACGGCGAAATACCCGATTCACATCGTAAGCCCGCACTCTCGCTACCGCTTGCACAGCCAGCTAAACAACTCGATCATCAGAAATTTTGCCGAGGTTAGCGGCAGAGAGCCGGTGCTTATCAATCCAAAAGACGCCGAAGCGCGCGGGCTTGCGAACGGCGACATCGTGCGCGTTTTCAACGACCGCGGCGAAATTTTAGCGGGCGTGCTCGTCACCGACATCGTGCCCGAGTGCGTCGCAGCGATCTGCGAGGGCGCGTGGTACGATCCCGAGGTTTGGGGTGAGAAGAGCCTCTGCCAGCATGGCTGCGTAAACGTGCTTACGTTTGATAAAGGCACGTCAAGTCTCGCGCAAAGCAATTCGGCTCACACCGTGCTTGCCCAAATCGAGAAATTTAAGGGGGAGATTAAGCCGATACAGGCGTTTGGTAAACCTAAAATTTTGCAGTCGCTATAAAATTTAGCGCGTCGTCTTTTAAGCGTCTTTGAATGAGCTAGAAAATTTCGCCCTGCGACAGGCTAATTGCCTAGTCTTGGGACGAAATTTTCGTCGCAACATTCAAATCCATCTTAAAATACTTCCGCTTGTCTTTTT
>CAUQPS010000080.1:0-4503 GCA_963520005.1 uncultured Campylobacter sp. | reverse complement strand
GCGCGCTCAAATAACGAAGACAACTACGTTTTTCAGAAATTTTTCCGAGCTCAGGGTAGCAACAACGTCGATCACTGCGCCCGTCTTTGACACGCTCCTACAGTGGCAGGTCTTGCCAACACGCTAGGAAACGGAACGATGACGAACGATTTGGTAGAATTCGCTACCGATACGGACGTATTTTTACTCATCGGCACAAACACAAGCGAGTGTCACCCGATCATCGCTATGCAGATGCAGCGCGGGCTTCAGCGCGGCGCCAAGATGATCGTCGTAGATCCGAAGCGCACAGATATGGCGAAAAAAGCCGATATCTATTTGCAAATCCCGGTGGGCGCGAACATTAAGACACTAAATACCATTATGAATGTTATCATTGCTGAAAATCTGCAAGATGACGAGTTTATCAAAAACTACGCTCACGGCTACGAGTATCTAAAAGAAGCGGTTAAGGACTTTACACCTGAGCGCTTCGAGCGCGAGACGGGCGTGAAAAAAGAGCTCGTAATCGAAGCTGCTAGAATGTATGCTAAAGCAGGCGCAGCGGCGATTTGCTACACGATGGGTATCACGCAGTTTAGCGATGGCACCTCAAACGTCTTTTCGCTTTCAAATTTAGCTATTTTGACGGGGAATTTAGGCAAACGAGGCGCAGGCGTAAATCCTTTGCGCGGTCAAAACAACGTCCAGGGCGCATGCGATATGGGCGCGCTACCTAACGTCATCCCGGCAGGTGCGGTAAATTCCGCTTACGCTCAGGAGCAGGCGCGCAGAGTATGGCACTTCGAGCTAAATCCAACTCCAGGCTTTAAACTTACGATTGCTCCAGATAAGATGGATAGCGGCGAGCTGAAGCTGCTCTACGTTTACGGCGAAAACCCCGTAATGAGCGATCCTTGGACGGAACACTTCGTGCACGCAACGCACCATCTGGATTGCTTTATCGTGCAGGATCTTTTCTTTACCGAGAGCGCACAGAAGGCCGACGTCGTACTACCTGCTGCCGGCTGGGGTGAGAAGGATGGCACCTTTTTAAACACTTCCCGTCGCGTCCAGCGCACGCGCAAGGCAAGCGAGCCGGCTCCTGGCGTAGAGCCTGATTGGAAGGTTGTTTGCAATATCGCACAAAGAATGGGACTTGAAGGGTTTGATTTTTTAAGTGCGGAAGAAATTTGGAACGAAGTGCGTGCATTAATGCCTAAATTTTTCGGCGGTATTAGCTACTATAGACTAGATAAGCTAGGCGGCATAAGCTGGCCATGTCCTGATGAAGATCATCCTGGCACACCGGTTCTTTACGCAGATCATAAATCGATGCTGCCTGACGGTAAATTTAGAATGGTGCCGGTGCTTTACGTGGATGATAAAGAGGGGCGCGCTAAGGCTGAGGCGGATTTCAGAGCCAAGATGAAAATTCCGGATGATTATCCGGTGGGAAGCGGCGCGCTTAGCGAGATTCCGGATGAAATTTATCCGTGCTTATTTACGACCGGGCGCAAGGTTTATCACTACCATACTGGCACGATGACGAGAGAGTGCCGCGCGCTAGAGTACGGCGCGGGCGCAGAAGGTGCGCTCATCGAGGTAAGCCCTGACATCGCACGCGAACGCGAGCTTACCGAAGGCTGCTACGCGCTTGTTAAAAATAAGCGCGGTCAGATCGCCGCGAAGCTTCGCATAAATCCGGATTTGAAAGAGGGCACGATATTTACGACCTTCCATTACAGCGAGGCCGACGGCAACGAGCTCGTGCATGCGGGCGATCTGGATCCGCTATCTGGCATCCCACCGCTAAAGATGACGATCGCAAATATCAGAAAGCTTAGCGAGAGCGAGTTTATCGAGTTCAGAAGACAAAACGAGATGTCAATGCACTCCGAGAAACCTTATCTATCGCCGGTGCATAGGTAGTTTGGGCGGCAAGCTCCGCCCGCTTTGCAAAGATGAAATTTAATCACGGCTGCTGGCAGCGGCAAAATTTGATGAAATTTTATCTTTGCGGGCGCTTCATGGCCGCTTGTGCTCACGGTGCGAGCGGCTTGTGGAATTTTCCATGCGATTTTTTAAATACAAAACTGCGAGCGCTTTAAATTTACGCACGCCGCTTCGGCTTTACTTCGGCGAATTAAGGCTATTTAAGCAAAATTTCACTACGATACGGGCGAAACTAAAATAAGGAAGGTCTATGGAGCCGATTTATAGGGCGGAGATAGTTAAATTTAAAGGTGATGAAAGAAGGATCGTAAGCGATATCTTAGTTCGCGAGATCAAGCTTGAAATTTTGCTAAACGATAAGCGTTTCGGCGCGCTGATGGCGACTCCGAGCGATCAGAAGGCGCTTGCGATAGGCTATTTGCTGAGCGAAAATTTGATCTCGGATCCAAGCCGCATAAAGAGCATAGAGCTCGCGCCGGACGGGCTTAGCGTGAATGTCTGCGGCGAGATAAACGAAAAGCGGCTAAATAGCTTCGATGCCGAAAAGGTCATCATCAGCGGCTGCGGGCGCAGCTCTACCGCAAATATCGATCCTGCAGCGATGGCGGCGCGCAAAGTCCGCTCGGACGCTAAATTTCATAAGAATGAAATTTTAAATTTGATGAGCGAGTTTTACACGCAGTGCGAGCTTTACGAGATGACGGGCTGTGTGCACACCGCAAAGCTCTTTACCGCGAGCGGCGAGTATTTTATCGGCGAGGATATCGCCCAGCACAATACCATCGATAAATCCGTCGGCAAGGCGGTCTTGGCGGGGCACGATACGCAGGGCTCGCTTCTTTTGGTAAGCGGCAGGCTAAGCTCCGAAATGGTCGCCAAAGCCGTGATGAGCGGCATTAGCGCGCTTGTTTCGCGTACGGCTCCTACGAGCCTCGGCGTCGTGATCGCGCGTAAATTTGATCTTACCCTTTGCGGCTTCGCGCGCGGCGAAAATTTAAACGTTTATAGCGGCGAAGAGAGAATTTTGAGTTAAGAGGGCGGCATGGAGATAGATATCAAGATAGACGATAAAAAAACAAGCGAGATCAAAAGGCTGATTTTAAATTTACTAAATCCAAGCGGCAAGCTCGATTGCGGCGCAGCGTTTAAGATCGCCGCTAAATTAGGCGTGGACGCGAGCGTCGTAGGAGATCTCGCGGCACGCGAAGGGATACGGATAGATCGCTGCGAACTCGGACAGTTCGGCAAGCTGCAATGTAGCGGAGGCAGCATAAAGGCGCTGAAAAAGCTAGATCCGTTTTTGGATGAGAAAAGGCGGATTTTTTGCCGCGACGCCCGCACCGTAGCTAGCGGAGGAGTAGGGTTTGATACAGTGCGCTCTACGCTTAAGGAGCACGCCATAGACGTGAAATATTGTCAGCTGGGCTGCTTTAAGGAGAAGAAAGGCAAAAGAATGAGGGTAAAAACAAAAACTTGGATCGAAAATGCGCAGGGCGAGCTCATTTTCGGCAAGGGCAAAACCGAAGTGCTAGATGTGATCGCTCAGACGGGCTCCATCTCTAAGGCCGCCGAGGTTTTGGGGATGAACTACAAAAAATGCTGGAGCCATCTGCAAATTTTACAAAAAAATCTGCAAGAGGAGCTCTTTAGCACCAAGCAAGGCGGCGGCAATGCCGCAGGCACGACGCTAAATGCGCGCGCCTATGAGCTGATCGCCGCGTATAAGCAGCTGCAAAGTGATATAGAACACTACGCAAACGAGCGCTTTAAGGAGCTTTTTTTGAAAAAAGAGGGCGAAAAAGACGCAAGTAAAGCGGCAGATAAAAACCATTAAATTTAAAGGAGAAACGATGTTTGTAAAGCTAAACGAACGAACCTATCTAAACAAAGACAGGATCACGCGCATCAAGGTAGATAGCGTCCAAGACGGTATCAGAATTCGCTTCTATGAGGGGCAGTTTCAAGTCGCCAAAAGCGGCAGATTTGAAAGCGAAGAAAAAGCGATGGAGTGGCTGCAAAAAAATTTTATCGGCAAATAGACGCCAAGCGCACTTTATAGCCGCGCGAGCAGCTTGCGAACAGATCCGTAAAATACGCTCTTCGTGATACGGTAGCGGCTCGCGCTCATTAGCACGACGATGATTTTCGGGTTTGCGCTTTCAAGAAGAGCTTGCGCAAAGATGTTGCGGTAAAATTTACGGCGAACGAGCTTCGGATATAGAGCCTAGCGTAGGTGTAAATAGAAGATGTAGCTACGCAAATAAGGTCTATGACGACATTCGTTCGCCAAATTTACTTGAAAAATTTCATTATTTAAACCCTGCCAACGACATTTCTCGGTCAGTTTTGCTTATCGTGCCTATATAGTATTTATATTTTATTAAGTACTCATTGGGTATAGTCGCGAGCAAAATTTTAAGGGGAAATTTTGAAAAGCTTCAAACTTCGGTTTATCTACGCCGTCTGCGCTGTAGTCGTATGTGCGCTGTATCTACTAGCCGAAAGATCAGGTTTTACGGAGCGCAAACAAACCCATTTTACCGTTACTTCAGATACAAATGTCTCCAA
>CAUQPS010000079.1:0-4800 GCA_963520005.1 uncultured Campylobacter sp. | reverse complement strand
TACAGAGTAAAACACTCAAAGAATGAATTTGCTAATGGTAAAAATCATATAAACGACATTGAGAATTTCTGGGGTTATGCTAAACATAGATTATCTAAATTTAAAGGCATTAAGAAAGAAAATTTCTTGCTTTATTTAAAGGAATGTGAATTTAGATATAATAACAGCAAGGATACAAGAGAATTCCATCATATTCTACTAAAGATAATAAGAGAAAATCCGCTTAAGTTCCGTTGAGCCTAATAAAATTATAATACTTACCCTATATTGCTACCTATTTTAGCGCTTTTAAAGCGACCGATAGATGTTTATTGCTATGTTTTTAATTGCGAGTAAAATGCGATGTTCATTTTACCTGTAGTTCAATCATGGCATTATTTTATCCGTAGCCTCATTTGGGCAATGTACTCGCTTCGGCTGCGACAAGATTAACATTATGAATCCCACATCTAAGCTTGTAAGCTTGCTATTTACGTTTAAATTTTACTAGTCACGTTTTAAAATTTTAAAATAGCAGTTTAATCTATATTTTAAGGAGATTTAAATTGGGGCGGCGTTATAATTCATCTATATTTTAATTAAAAGGAAAAACAATGAAATATTTGGTTTCAAAAAGCCTTTTTGCTTTAGCTGTGTCTTTTGCGGTCGCTTCCGTCTTAAGTGGTTGTGGTTTTATAAAAAAGCCAATGACTAGTGAGGCGACACTCTTAGATCGCGCTGAAATGGCAACTGGTATAGATAAATCAAATCTATCGGTTGTGCCCGATTCAGTAAAAAGTGAGATCGACTCAGTACATTATAAGGTCAGGAGCAAAAACGGGGATTTATATCGTTGCTATTTTTCATCCGTTATAGTAGTTGATTCTGACGTGCTTTGCACAAAAATTGTTGGCGCAGGCGGTACTGGAGGTTCCAAAAGTGATAACTGCAACGCTCTGCTTAAAAAAGCGGGTAAGTGCTAGCGCGCTAGGGACGGCTTAAACCGCGCGGCTTTAAAACGGGTTATTCGGCCCAAATGCGCGCCGCTAGCCGTTTAGGCCGCACCCGCAGCCCTCATCGCGCCTGTAAAGCAAGCCCATTGCCTTACAGCGCATTTGGACGCTCGCTATGCTGGTGGGTAGTAAAATTTTAATGCTTTTAAGCTTTGCTGCACGGATTGTGAAATTTTAACGCGTAAATTTTAAATTCGGGCGCGTTTGGGCTCTTTCGTTACGAAACGAGGCGCAAAATTTTACTGCGTAAGATTTACCGCATGAAATTTCATTACGCAAAGCCCTTTGCTCGGGCGCTTCGTGGATCACAGCGCGCGATTTAGCCGAGTTTAGACGTCGCAAATTCGCGATCTCCGCGTGCCGCTTCGCCGCGCAAATCTGCCGCGCGATTTATCGCGTGAAATTTCGCTCGCTCCTATCTATTTCGCTCGCTTTTATTTCCCGCCGAAAAACAGCAGATTTGCCATTATGATCACGATCGCGACGGGCGCTACGAAGCGCAACGAAAAGTACCAAATTTTAAATCCAAGCTCGCCCATATCGGCGCCAAAAAGCCCGCGCAGGCGCTGCGCGTCCATCACGAAGCCTACGAAGATCGCCGAGGTTAGCGCGCCTAGAGGCAGCATGACGTTTGAGCTTACGAAGTCCAGGCAGTCAAAAAAGCTCGCGCCGAAAAGCTTAAATCTGCTCGCATAATCCGCGTGCATCGATAGCAGCGAGCATGCGCCTAGCACCGCTATGACAAGCCCAGAGATGCAGACTGCGCGCAGACGCGAAATTTTAAACCTGCCGATGAGATAGAAGACGAAGGGCTCGATCATCGAAACCGCGCTCGTGATCCCCGCGAAAAAGAGCGAGACGAAAAACGCGACTTCAAGAACCTGCCCCGCTAGCCCCATTTTTGCAAACATCGTAGTGAGCGAGACGAACACGAGCCCCGCACCCTGCGCGGGATCGGCGCGGAATTCGAAGATGAAGGTAAAGACGATGAGCCCCATCATCAGCCCGATCGCGATGTTGATAAATACGATGTTTACCGAGCTTCGCACGAGCCGCACCCCCTCGCTAAGCGATGCCGCGTATGCTGCGATACAGCCGACGCCCACGCACAGGGTAAAGAGCGCGAGTCCGAGCGCGGAGAGGACGGAGTTAACGGTGATTTTGCCGAAGTCTGGGTAAAAAAGAAATTTCGCCGCCGCGCCGAAGCCCTGCATCGTGCACGCATACGCAAGCATCGCGAGCAGCAGCACGAAAAGCAGCGGCATCATCACGACATTTAGCCGCTCGATACCGCTTTTGATGCCGCGCGCGACGACGGAGAGCGTCAGCACGAGCGCAAGCGCGTAAAAGCCTAGGCTCGTGGCTAGCGAATGCGAGATGAGATCGTCAAAGACGGCGCCTGCTTCCTCAGCGGTTGCGGGCAGCGGAGAAAAGCCCAAAAATATGTAGCGGATCACCCAGCCGAGGATGACGAGGTAAAAGGACAGCACCAGCATGCCGCCCGCGATGAAAACGCCTCCTGCGCGCCATTTGCGTCCGCCGCGCGGCGCCAGCGTCTCGTACGCGCTCGGCAGATCCCGCCCGCTTAGCCTGCCTAGCGCCATCTCGGCTAAAAATATGCTAAAGCCCACGCCCAGCGTGAGCGCGAGATACAAAAGCACGAAGGCGCTGCCGCCGTTTTGACCCACGAGGGTGGGGAATTTCCATGCGTTGCCAAGCCCCACCGCGCCGCCTGCTACGGCAAGTATGAAGCCGATTTTGCTAAATTTATCGTTCATTTTCGCTCCGATGATTTTTAAATTTTAAAGCTACGGAATTTTAAAATTCCGTAGCGTGATCAGACGCGGCTGCGCTACGGCGTCTTTGCCGCGCGGGTCAGCGCGGTCACGCCGAAGGCTGATTGCGGTCGCCGCATGCTCCTATCTAGACGTAAAATTCCAAGTGCGATTTTTGACAGCCGCCATGGCCGCTCACAGATCGCCGCAAGTTCGCTATGAAATTTGGCGCGCCGCTTTTGGACCGCTTTAGCGCTAAATTTTAAAATTTCAAGCGCGATGTCGCGCGGCTTGTCGTGAAATTTTACGTACCGTTTCTACGTAGAATTTTAAATTTAAAACCGCGACGCTCCGTTTGCTCGGCAAAATGGCGCGATCGCAGCCGCGCCGTTTTGCGTGGAATTTTAAAATTTCAAACCCTCGCGTCGCAGTAAAATTTTAAATTTAACTTGCGCCTAATCTGTAAAATTTCAACCCGCGCCTAGATGCGTAAAATTCCAAGCTCTCTTAGCGCGATCAAAATTATGGCTACGGGCGAGACGCAGCGCAGCAGCACGAAGTACCAAATTTTAAATCCTAGCTCGCCCATATACGGCGCCAGTAGTGCGTGTACGGCTTCTTTTCGCATCACAAATCCCACGAAAACTACGATCACGAGCCCGCCTATCGGCATTAAAATTTTCGAGGTCGCGTAGTCTAGGACGTCGAAAAACGGCGTGCCAAGTATGCTAAAGCTATCCGCCGTAGCGCCGTAGTAGCCCAAAATGCACGCGATGCCAAGGACGTAGGTAAACGCAAAGACGATCGCGCAGGCGCGCAGGCGGCTTATTTTGTGCGATTTTACGAGATAATACACCGAAGGCTCGATCATCGAGATCGCCGAAGTGATCGCCGCAAAAATCAATGTAAGAAAAAACGCGAACGCCAGCACGTGCCCGATCGCGCCCAGCTTGCTAAACAGCATCGCAAGCGAGACGAAAATAAGCCCAGGGCCCGATTGCGCGGGATCTGCGTTAAATTCAAAAATAAAGGTAAAAACCACGAGCCCCATCATTATGCCGATCATAACGTTGATAAATACGATGTTTAGGCTCGAAGTTAGGATATTGGTGCGCTCAGGCAGGCTCGCGGCGTAGGTCATAATCGTCGTAACGCCCAGCGATAGCGTGAAAAACGCAAGTCCGAGCGCTTCGAGTACGCTTTTAGAATTTAGCGCGCTAAAATCGGGCACGAGAAGGAATTTCGCGCTTTTGCTAAAGCCGTCGAAGCTCATCGAATACACGACCATCAGCACCAAAAGGATGAAAAGCGCAGGCATCATCCAGACGTTTAGCCGCTCGATACCGCTTTTGATGCCGCGCGAGACGATGTAAAAACACGTCAGCGACATCACGCTAAAGCAGGCTATTGCGACGAGCGGGCTATCTTTTAGCAGGGCGGAAAATATCTCGCCGCTTTGCGCCATATCGCTTGGCAGCGAAAATGCCGACGTGATCGTGTATTTTAGGATCCAGCCCATTACGACGCTGTAAAACGAGTAGATGAGAAGGCCCGAGATCATAAAAAATCCCGCCTTACTCCAAGCCTCTTTATGCGTAGGCGCCAGACGTCTGAAGGAGTCCACGGGATCGCTCTCGCCGATCCTTCCGATACAAATTTCGCCGATAAAAAGGACGAAACTTACTAAAAACGTCAGCAAAAGATAGAGCAGGATGAAGGCGCTACCGCCGTTTTGACCCACTAGAGTGGGGAATTTCCACGCGTTGCCGAGCCCTACGGCACTGCCCGCGACGGCCAAGATAAAGCCGATGCGCGTAAATTTATCGTTCATTTTGCACCTTTTTTAAAATTTAGCCGCAATATTAGCAAATTCCAGCTTAAAGGCGGTATTTTGGTTTCGTTAAATTTATTTGCCGCACAGGATGGGATTGCAGTAATTCAAAATTTTTAAAGTAAACGGGTAGTAAAATACGAGGTAAAATTTCAAACAAGGAGAATGAAATGAAAAATCCTAAAATGTTCCTCTGGGGGGG
>CAUQPS010000078.1:0-4961 GCA_963520005.1 uncultured Campylobacter sp. | reverse complement strand
TTTATGCTCTTTCCGCTTGGAGGGATGTATAAAAAGGACGTCAAAGAGGCCGCGCGCGCCTATACGGAGCTTTCGCAGATCGCTTCTGCGAGCGAAAGCAGCGAGATCTGCTTTGTGGACACCACCTACATCGACGTTTTGAACCGTCATACGGGCACCAAAATGCCCGGTATCGTGCGCGACCGCTCGGGCAACGCCATCGGCACTCACGAGGGCTATATGCATTACACGATCGGCAAGCGCCGCGGTTTTACGGTGCACGGCGCGCATGAGCCGCACTTCGTGCTAAGCATCGACCCGAGCAAAAACGAGATCGTCGTGGGCGGCAAGGACGAGCTGGCGACCTACGAGTTCGACACCGAAAATTTTAACGCCTTTTTAGGCAGAGATGAAATTTTAAATATGGCGGGTCTCGGCGTTAAGATCCGCTACCGCAGCGCCAAATTCCCCGTTAAAATTTCGCCGCGCGAAGACGGCGGCGTGCATGCCGTACTATTCGCGCCCGCAGCGGGCATCGCTCCGGCACAGCTCGCGGTTTTCTACGACGAGCGCGACCGCGTAGTGGCAAGCGGATTTATAAAATAGTGCTTCACATCCGATGCTCGCTTTCGGCGCCGCTTAGGGCTCATCTGCTTGCAAAACGGCGCTTTGATCGCGCCGCTTAATCTGCACTCGCTCTGTTAAATTTCATATCGGAGTAAGATATTTGCGCTTTTGAATCCAAGCCGTTAAATTTTATCTCGTAAGTTTGAGCATGCAAATTTTATACGTTCAGCTTTGCAATTTTAGCCTTTTAAATTTACGCTTTGTCGCCGCATCGCCCACACTGCTAGCCAAATTTTACGAAAGCTGCGGCACTAAAATAAAATTTACGGCGACGCCTTATCAAAGCGCGCCGTGACGCGAAAATCGCGACCGATATAAAATATTTCGCGCGTCGTCGCTACAGCGCGAAACAAAATTTGCACACCCCCTCTTAAAGCGATTTGCGATTAAATTCTAAACCTACGCTAGAGCCCACGACTACATTTAAATTTTAAAAATTTATGCCGAAATAAAATCAAATTTAAAATTTAGCAGCACTTTCCATGCTCGAGTTGTGCTCAAATCGCGGCTAAAATTCTACCCTCGTCTTTACCTCGAAAAGCAGCTCGCCGTCCACCGCCTCAAGCCCGCCGCTCTTTATCATCTCGCGAATTTTACTCGTGCCAAGGCTGCTTTTTTGAAGCAAAATTTCAACCAAGTCTAGATCCCTGATCTCATAAATGCACCGATCTATCAGCTGCGAAGAGCCCAGATCGTCGAAGTAGAAAAATCGCCCGCCGTTTGAATAGACCCAGCCGTATAGCCCGCCGTGCACGCCGCCGACCCTGCGCCACTCGTGCGGCAGCTCGAGCGCGAAAAGCCCGCTTTTGCGAGCGACCAGCCTGCGAGTGCTGCGGCCGCCGCCCCAAACTTCGGCGCCTTCTAAAAAATATATCCGCTCGCCGCTTTGAAATACGCTACCGCTAAGCGCGCGAACCTCGCCCGCAAAGGGATTGTCTGCCGCGCGCTTTTGCTTTCCGTCATTCTCGTCAAAATAATAGATGCCGCCAGAGGAGGCAAAAAGTAGATGGTTTGAGTGCGCAAGCTGCCTATTTAGCGGAGCATAGGGTGCGGCAGCTGGGTCAAATTTTAAATAGTTCGCAAAAACGTCGCCGCTTTTCGCATCCCACAAAAAATAGTCCAACCACTGCCTCAAAAGTTCGTAATGCCCGCCGTTATCGCGCGCGTCAAGGCGTAGGTTTTTAAAATACACGTTCGCGCCGTCCGCGGCGTAAACGTCGCTAGCGCGCCCATCGCTTCCCTCTATCTGGCGCAGGCTCGCGGCATCGGCGCCCGGCAAAATCTCTCCTTTATAAAACGCGCGAGAGCCCTGCGCAGCGTAATACACGCCCGCGATTTGGCGCAGATCCGTAGCGTCGATTCGTTTAAATTTATAAACGTAGCTTTGCGGCTTGGGCGCATCCCAAAAAATATGCGCCAAGGTTTCATAAGTAAGCTTAAGCGCCTCCAGCGCGTCGTTCCACACCGCCTCGCCGTCGCAAAAGTAGCTAACTTTCCCGTCGCTTACGTATCCGAACGCCACGGCTTTCGTGCGCGCGGGCTCTAGCTCGCTCATAGCAATGTTTCCGCAATATACGGCGTTTTTATCCGCCGCGACGTTGGAGCGGTAGCCGGAGCCGAAATCCAAAACCCGAAAGCTCGCCGCATCCGCGTCCGGTATCGCAAAATAGCCCGCGCCCACCACGAGGGCGTAAATTTCGTCTCCTTTTTTATAAAAATCGCTGTATTTGATCTGCTCGTCATCCCGCGGCGAGTAGTCGTCGCTGGAATTTATAACAGCCGACATAATAAGCACGCTAAAAGCCGCAAATGCAAATGTCGCGCCAAGCACGATCTTGCTCCAAAGCGGCATGCCCCGAGGCGCGTCTCGCGCCGGCTTACGATCTGCTTCTACCTTGCGCGCCCTAGCTTTGCGCTTCTTTTGCGCGCGCTCATCCTTTGGCTCTTGCGTAAAATCTTCATACATCTTTTGCCTCAAATTTAATCTCGCCACAGATTGCGCGGCACTTGAAATTGTACAAAAGCGCGGCTAAATTTATGAAATTTAACGCTACGGACAAATTCTGATTCAACTCTTTGCGGCGCTAATTTATTTTACGAATACCACAAAATCTCTGGCAAATTTTAATTCAAAGCGCTTCGTAACCGCACGGAATCGGCGCCGTAACGCTTGCAAACACAAAATCCTCATCGCCCGTATTTTTCATACCGTGGCACTCTCCGCTTTTGGAAATGATTAGATCGCCCGCACAGATCGGCACCTCCTCGCCCTTGCTCGGATAAAACACGCCGCGTCCGCTTAAGCAAATCCACACGTCATCTCCGTCTGGGTGAATATGCGGCGCTACGACCTGGCCGCGTTTGACGATCCAAACCGCGCCGCAAGTGGCCTCCGTAGTAAAAAATGTCGTTTTTACGGCTCGCTCGTCGCTACAAATAGCATCTTTTATATGAAAAATTCTTTGCATTTTCGCTCCTTTAAGTTCACCGCATCCGGCGCGGTTTCGGCGGAATTTTAGCATTCTTTTCGTGCAGCGAAAGTGAAATTTCAAGCGCCAAACTCGCAACGCAACCTTAAATAAAAATTTTAAATTCTCGTTTTACTATGCGATTTCTATGGAGGATTGAAGATCGCATCTAAAAGTAAGAAGGCGCATAAGCAGGGTATTTGCGGATAGAATTTCGGCTTTAATTTAAACGGAATTTTAAAAATTCTTCTAAATTTGAAGTCAGTCTACGAGATAAATTTATTAAATTTGATATGAGCTTTGCTTGCGCGCTTTTACCACCCAGCTTAAAGCCAAATCGTAGCTTTTATCAAAAACCTCGCGTGACGCAGACTTTACGGCAAGCGCTAAGTCGGTTTATAAAACTAAATCGGCTTATAAATAGATGCTACCTCCGGCTTGTTTTAGCAGATACACATTTTTGCGCCTCGAATTTTTGCATATTTTACGATAATATTTTATGGCGCGTTATACACTAATCGCGGAACAAGCGGGCGTTCAAAGAGATAGTGCTAGAATTTTGCGCTATCTCTTAAATTTCAAAATTATTTTATCTTGCTTGGATCCAGCGCGATCTCGTCGTTTTTTATCACGCCTATACCCTTATTTAGCACGTGTTGCGCGATCTGTTTAGCTTCAGCTAGCGAGTGCATCGCGAAGGTGCCGCACTGAAATTTATTCAGCTCGGGGATCTCTGCTTGAGAGCCCACGCCCAAAATATCCTTCATACTCGCGCTCCACGCCGCCGCAACGGCGCTCTCGCTGGGTGCTCCGATCACGCTCATATAAAAGCCCGTGCGGCATCCCATCGGCGAGATGTCGATAATCTCGACGTCTGCACTATTTAGGTGCTCGCGCATGAAGCCCGCGAAAAGATGCTCCAGCGTGTGGGTGCCGCGCTCGCTCATGATCTCTAAATTCGGGCGGCAAAACCGCAGATCATAAACGCTAATTTTATCGCCGCTTTTGGTGCGCATGCTTTTTGCGAGCCGCACGCCAGGGGCATTCATGCGGGTATGATCGACCTTAAAACTATCTAACAATGGCATATTTTCTCCTTAAATTCAGATCGTGGCGATTTTAACATAAAATTTCGCACTTTCAGGCGCACAGACGAAATTTTGGCTACAATTGCGTTTATTTTAAGGAGAATTAATGCCCTACATAAACGTCAAAATCACCAAAGAACGTGGCGGCTTAAGTCGCGAACAAAAAGCAAAGCTCGTAAAAGACCTAACCGATGCCCTGGTAGCCGTGTTAGGCAGGGGCGAGAAAACCACGGTCGTGACGATAGACGAAATATCCACTGACGACTACGCGATTGGCGGGCGGCTAGTAAGCGAAATCAGGGAGCGGCAGAGCTAAGCTCGCGCGCCAGGCTAAATTTAAAAAGCGAAATTTTAGAATTTTAAAATTTTCATGCGAAATTCTACGTGGCAGGTACCGCTTCTAAAGGAATAAAATTTGCGATAATCCCCGCTTGCAAGATGAAATTTTACGCTAAATTCCATGCTGTAAAATTCCAAAAACCAACCGAGCGGAAATTTTAAAGCGGGTCTAATGGTGAAATTCTTTGAAAAAACCGGCAAGATAGAATTTATGCAAATTTCAAAATCTTACTAGATAAAATTTAAGCCTCGCGAGTCTAAAATTTCGTATAAATGGTATTCTTAGCGAGCTAGCGCTCCCAAATTAGCTTTTTGCCGAAAGTTAGGGTATTATCGGTCATTTTCATCCAATCGATTCTGATCGTAAAAAAATCGGTCTCCATCGCGCGCGCAAACGGGAAGCGCTTAAGATATAGCGAGGTTTCGCGCTCATCCGCGCTACGGATATGGCCGCAGATCT
>CAUQPS010000077.1:0-5277 GCA_963520005.1 uncultured Campylobacter sp. | reverse complement strand
ACATACTATTATTCAAAAGAGAATATGTTTGATAGCACAATATTTTTTCCTTTTTAGGATTTGAAATTAGTACTATATCATTAAATGCTATCAAACCATCACCCCACCACCTCCAAAACCCCTACTCCGTAGTTCATACACCCACTTCCAGCGCCCGTGCCAAGGATCAAATTTATTAGTTCAGCCCTAGCTATAATTCTCCATCTCGCTTGCCACGCATATACCGGCTCGCGGTTGTTGCCATAATAGAATTTCACAGACTCACCCAGCTTTTGCCACAATAAATTTAATTCCATTTCGCCATCATATTTTTGCCCCATAATCGTTTCAAATCGCTGTAAAATATTCGTCTTCATCATCTCTAAATGCCTACTATCTTGCGGCTGCAAATAAACCTTATGCCCCAAAAGCCCGCTTACTGCGCACGCCACGTAGCCTTGCACAATAGTTTCGTTCTCGCAAATTTTATGGTTTTTCGCTTCGACGGTAGTTTGCATAAATAGAATTTCACCCAAGCTTAGTCCGTCTTTTAGTATTGCTAGTGCGATTTTACGTTCAAACTCCGGCTCGCATGAAGCAAATCGCACGCGCAAGTCCTCTCCTCGCAAGATAAAATCAAACACTGTGCGTTTAAAAATTTTACCGCTTGATTCGTGCCTATATCCTACGTGCTCTGAAGCCGGCAGATAGCGATAAAGAAAGCCCTGAATCAACTGCGAGAGAGATTTTGTGATTTTTAGATTTTTAGTTGGTAATTTTGCGTTGATGATTAGCATTTGCGCTCCTTTGCGCAGTAAAATTTTGCCCAAGATTCGCGTAAACCTTGGGCAAATGAGTTCTAAGTGAAATTAAAATCCTATCTCTTTGATATCGGCAAACTGCAAAAACGCGCGATAAATTTGCCCGATATTTGCGATACGATTTGCGCGTATCTTGACATCCTGGACGTTTATCATTACGTTATCGAAAAAATTATCAATCACGCCTTTAAGCCCAAATAGTGAGCGCAGATACCCACTCACGTCGTTTTCGTTGAGCTTAATCGCTCTGAATGCCGCATTTAGCGCACGCTCAGCGTCGTGTTCGAATAGGTTTTCGTCCACCGCGCCGATTTTTTCGTCCTTGATGATATTGGCTAGGCGCTTAAAAGTCGCGAAATTTTCCCCGAAATCCGCTGCTGCTGCGATCTCGCCCAGTGCCTTTATGGCCTTGCTTAGTAGTAACAAATCGTTTTCGCCGCTTGCGATGCACGCCTTGATCACAGACGGATTTATCTCGTCAAAAATTCCGTATAACCTATCTTTTATAAAATCCAGCAGCTTAGAAATGTCAAATTTCTTATAATTTGGCGCTAGCTTCTGCGCCAGCGCATTCGCATCAAAGCTCAATCCTTGATTTAGTAAAATTTTAATTAGCCCAGTAGCTGCGCGGCGAAGCGCATACGGATCTTTATTGCCGCTTGGAACTTTATTGATACTAAAAAGCCCCAGGAGCGTTTCAAATTTCATCGCCACAGCGATTACGCTACTAAATACACCGCTTGGCAGCTCGCTATCCTCGCCGCTAGGCAGATATTGCTCGCGTATCGCGCGGCATACATGATCTGCCAGTCCAGCGTGTGCGGCATAGTAACTACCCATAATGCCTTGAAGCTCGCTAAATTCACCCACCATCGTGCTGCTAAGATCTGCTTTACTAAACATTACGGCATTTTCTATATCCTGCGCAAAATCCTTTTTGCCGATCTCCGCCTCAATCTGCGTAGCATAATCCGTGCTCAGTGCCTTTGCTACCGCTAGCTCGCGCACTTGCTTATCATAAACTGAGCCAAGAGCTTGCATATAGGAAATTTGCTTAAGTTTTTCAGGGCTAAATTCCGCTTGCAAATCGCTTTTCCAAAAAAACATAGCATCGCTTAGGCGCGCGCGTAAAACTTTTTCATTGCCGCGTACTACAAGCTCATCATCATCGGTGATCGCATTACTAACAACAACGAAGTGATTGCTTAAGTTTTTATCCTCGAAAACTGGAAAATAGCGCTGATTCTCCTTCATCGAAGTGATAATGACCTCTTTTGGCACGCTTAAAAAATCTCGCTCAAAGCTGCCTAGCAGCGCCGTCGGATACTCGGTGATCGCCGTTACTTCATCTAGCAACGCAGGATCGACCTCGATCTTAAAACCATGCTTTTTCTCGAGTTTTACAAACTCGCTTAGAATTTTATCTTTTCTTTTTTGCTCGCTTAAAATTACGCCGTTACGCTCCAGCAGTGCAAAATAATCTGCGGCGTCTTTAAATTTAATCGCTTCGTAGCCAAATTTTCGGTGCGGAAAAAATGCAGCCGCGCTTCGCACGCCATAAATTTCAAAATCTACGTTTTCTCCGCCCAAAACGCAGGCTATGCTTCTTATCGGACGGATAAACTCAAACTCGCCGCTACCCCAGCGCATTGCACGTCCAAAATTTAGCGATCGTAAAAACTCCTCTATCATTTCGCCTAGAATTTCACGACTATCGCGCCCCTTTTGCACCGCATCATGGTAGAGCACCTCTTTGCCGCCCACCTGCCGAAATTCCAGCTCGCTTTCGCTTATGCCACATTTTTTAGCAAAACTTAGCGCTGCAGGGCTCCACGCGCCGTTTTTTAGGGCGACGGACTTAGGTGCGCCCGTGCTTACGATCTGCGCATCATCGCCGCGTTGCGGAAAATCCTCGTGAAATAACACAAATCTACGCGGGCTAAATTCAAAGCGAAAGTCGCTATTTATGCGGTTAGCCTCAAGCACCGCGCGCCATTTTGGCGCGATATTCGCACGCTCTTTTAAAAACGGGATCGCAGGCAGCTCCTCGACCCCAATCTCAATGAGTAGTTCCATCTTTATCCTTTTTTCGTTGATTTCGTTTTTCGTTTTTCTCCATCATTTCGCGGTTAAATCCTACGATCATAAATATCATAAAAAGCACGAAAAGTGCGGTTATAACGGCGTGTATCATTCTACTATAAATTCCTTTTGCCCTTTATAAATCGTAAAATAGGCATTTTTAAATTCTAAATTTTTGCCGTTTTGCACAGGAGCGCTTTTGCGAAAAATTCTAAACTCGCCCGCGCCTTTTAGATCGATTATGCCGTCTTTAACGTCGCCTTTGATCGTGCTTATCACATCTCCTGCGCGCAGCTGCCGCACCGATGCGCTAGGCAAAACGTATGGCGCGATAGAGCCTACGTTGCCGCTTCTATATACGATCTCAAAATCGTCGATTTCAAAGCTTTGCTTATAAAATTTCGTCTTTTTTACTAGCAGATCGAGTTTATCGCCTAGCTGTAGCCCGCTGCCGCCATAGACAAAAACTCCGCTTCCATTTTGAGAAATTGCAAAGCCGTGGCGGTTTGTAAAGCTCACGACTACGCCTTTTATCAGCACAGGCTCACTTATAATGCGCCCGTAAAGCTCCTCTATCGTGACAGTCTTTGCGGAGCTAGCGGTATTTTTAGCTAAAAATTCTTGCTTTTTCGGCATAGATTTTAAAGCGCCTTCGTTCGTCAGAATGAAGCTAATCGGGAAATGATCGGAAGCGATAGAGGATTTGGCAACCGCGAAGCTGTCCTTTTTATATCCCGGCTCGCTACTAAAAAAATCGTCGCTAAGCAAGATATGATCGAGCACCGCGCCGCTTTCATGAGATTCACAAGAGCTAAAATGCTTTAGCTGCGAGCAGGGATGCAGCGCCCACAAATCACTAAATCCATCGCGCTCGATAAGCTCGTTTAATAAAGAATTTTGCCCAAAATTCGTATTAAAATCTCCCGCTACGATAGCGCGTTGGTGCCCTTGCAAAACCTCGCGTAAAAAGGCGAAATTGCGCTTGCGCTCGCTTAGCGGATTGCGTGCAGAGAGCATATGTACGACATAAAAGCTAAAATCAGTGCCGCCAAGCGCAAAATCAGCGCGCAAAATATCTCGTGTTTTAAGCTCTATCGGGCGGTAGGTTTTTTGAAATTTTATCGGTATGTGCGACATCACCGCCACGCCCGCAGGTGCAGTCTGCGCGCGCGAAAAAGCGTAGAATTTATAGCCTGCCTTCTGCGCAAGCGCTTTTAGCACGACTTCGTTTTCGATCTCTTGCAGCCCCAAAATATCGGCATTAAGTGCGCTTATCTCATCCGCCACCGCTTGCAGCTTGCGCTCGTATTTTTGCTCGCTCCATGAGCCGCGCCCAATCTCAAAATCCGCGTACTCCGTGCCGTCGTCCTTGCCATCGAATAAATTTTGCACGTTAAACGATGCGATTTTCAGCTCCGCTGCACTCGCGCCGCAGAAAAACGCCGCAAAAAGTAGCGCTAAAACTCGCAAACTGCGCTCCTAAAGTCAAATTTATCGATGTTTTGGCGGATCGCTTCGTAGGTTACGATGCCCACGCTGGTGGCTAAATTTAAACTGCGCCCCGCGCTGCTCATAGGGATCGTGATGCAGTTTTCGCGATTTATGCGCATGATCTCAAGCGGCAGCCCGTGCCCCTCCGAGCCGAAAATCAAAAAATCGCCCGGTTGAAATTTCGCCTCGTAGTAGAGCTTGTTCGTCTTCGTCGTCGCAAAAAAGAAGCGTTGCTTAAATTTCTCGTTCGCCGCCATAAACTCGTCCCAATTTTCCCAAATTTTAAGATCCAAGTTCGCCCAATAATCAAGCCCCGCACGGCGCAGATGCTTGTCGTCGATGAGGAATCCTAGCGGCTTAATCAGATGCAAAGGACACCCCGCATTGACGCACATGCGCCCGATGGAGCCCGTGTTTGTGTGGATCTGCGGATATACTAACACGATATTAAACATCAAAAACCGCCGATTTTGCATGAGCAGAATTTTGCGATTTAAAATTCCGCAAAGCGAGATTTTGAGATTTAGAATTTTGCAAAGCCAAATTACGCGGCTTGGAATTTTGCGCAGTAAAGCCTTGCAAATTTAAATGGGCAAAATTCCATAATTTGAAATTCTGTGAAATAAAATTTAGGTTCATGATTTTGCGACGCTGCAGTACGTCAGATCTCTTCTCACAACGATACGTCTCTTTTGTTCTTATGCGGTGCGCCGAGGCAGCTACCCCCATAGAACAGGACGCGCGATACGGCTCGCTAAATTTTGCTTTAATACGTTTAATATGACGCAGGCTGTGAGATTTTGTGCCAAGATGTCCTAATCCGCAAAATTTCATCTCGCTGTAATGCGAGCCGTGAAATTCCGCATCGTTACCACACGGCTCGTATAATTTCTCGCCGCAGCGA
>CAUQPS010000076.1:0-5286 GCA_963520005.1 uncultured Campylobacter sp. | reverse complement strand
CCGCGCTCAATAGCCTGATAGACGCGGTGGATGTTTGAGCTGAAGGTGCTCATTATCACGCGCCCCTTACAGCTTGAAAATATCGTATCAAAGGTCTTTCCTACCGAGCTTTCGGACTTTGTGATCCCCTCTTTGTGCGAGTTCGTGCTATCGCTCATCAAAAGCATAACTCCGCGATCGCCGTAATAAGCTAGGCGGTTCAGATCGGTCGGATAGCCGTCGATCGGCGTGTGATCGATCTTAAAATCGCCCGTATGGATGATCGTGCCCGCTTTCGTTGTGATTGCAAGCGCGCTTGCATCGATAATCGAGTGCGTTATATGGATAAACTCGACCTCAAAATCACCAATCTGATAAAGCTGGCGCTTCTGCACGGGCCGGAAGTAGCTACGCTCGGCTTTAAGGCCGTGCTCTTCAAATTTATTGCTTATCATCCCCAGAGGAAGCGGCGTAGCGTAGATCGGGAATTGAAATTCTTTGAAAAAATATGGCATCGCGCCGATATGATCCTCGTGCGCGTGCGTGATAATGATGCCCTTGATCTTGTTTTTTATCTTGCGAACATAATCGAAGTCGGGGATTAAAATGTCCACGCCTAGCATGCTCTCCTCTGGAAAACTCATACCCACGTCCACGATGATTGCGCTCGTATTGGTCTCAAAAACGGTCATATTCGCACCGATCTCGCCCAGTCCGCCAAGCGGCGTGATACGCACCGTCTCGTCGCTGCGATTAGCGTCTTTAAGCGGGTGCAGGCGCTCCTCGTGGATTAGCTTATTTTCCGCGATCGCCTCTTCCATCGCCTTTTGCCACGGCTCGTTGCCGGTGAGGCTCTTTGGCATATTTGAGCGCTTTTTGTGCTTTTTCTTTTTCTGCATGTCTGCGGAGCTTGCATCGTCTGCGGCGCTAGAATTTGCGCTTTTTGCGTTATTACCATTCGGTTTTACGGCGCCGTTTAAATTTGCGCCGTTACCGCCCGCACCGTTTTCGTTGCTTTTTGGATATGCACCGCCGAAATGCGCACCACTCGCGCCGTTCGAATTGCCGTTTGACGAGCCTCCCGCAGAATTTGATCCGTTGCGAGAGCCGTTTTTTGAACCCTTTGAACGAGCGGAATTTTGCCCGTTTTTCGCGCCTTTGTTTTTGTGAGAGCCGTTTTCATGCTCGCCGCTGAATTCCGCGCCGCCCGCAGAGCCCTCACTTGCGATAGATTTTTTTAGATTTTCCCTGCGTTTTTTATAGCGATTGCTTTTTTTGAGTCGTTCGACACCGTTTTCATTTCTGTTTTCTTCCATCTTTTACCCTTAAATTTTTAAAAATTTCTAAAAAAAAGGTGGAATTTAACTCGTGCGCCCGAACTGTGGGCGGAATTTGCAAATTTAAAGAGATCTCTTCGACTAAGCCTCTATCAAATTTTGCGCTTAAATTTTTAATAAGCGTCTTTCGCGGCGCGCTGAAAGATACGCGTAAAAAGCTTTTAAATTTCTCGTATTCATCGAGATTTTGGAAGCGGGCGCAACTTTTTACGCCGAGGCCGTCTGCGTTTATCTCGGTGCCTGGCTTAAAATTTTTGCCTTTTACGAGCCTGATTACCGATGAGGTCACCTTCGGCGCAGGCTCGAAGCAGCCCGGCTCAACGTCGAATAGAAGCTCGCAGCCGCCCGCAAGATCGGCCAGGATCGAAAGGGCGCTAAAATCGCTCTGTCCGGCTTTGGCGCAGAATTTTAAAGCGACCTCCTTTTGAATCATCACCAAAAATCCGCTGCATAGCTCATCGTCGATCGCCTGCAAAATCATCTTCGTAGCGACGTAGTAGGGCAAATTTGCGACCAAAAAATATTCGCCGCAGCCAAGACCCCGCTGCTGCCAAATTCGCAAAGCATCACCCAAAACGAGCTCAAGCTCGTCGCTAGCGATCTGCTGCGCAAATTTAGCGCTTAAAATTTGATATAAATCTTCATCTATCTCGAAACTTTTTAATCTGTAAAATTCCAAAAGCTTACGAGTTAAATCACCTAAGCCAGCCCCGATCTCAACGACATTCTGTACATTTTCGGGAATCGCTTGGATGATCTTGCTTAAAACGGTCTCGTCTTTTAAAAAATTTTGCCCGAACTCTTTTTTCGCCCTAATCATCGCGGGAGTCTAGCCAAATTTTACTTATAAAATCATTATGTTAAGTAAAATTTGGCTAAAATCATAAAAAATTTTATTCCAAAGGGCTGCTTTGAATAGATTCGCAAAACGCATAATCCCATGCCTAGACGTCAAAGACGGACGAGTAGTAAAGGGCATAAATTTCGTAGGTCTCGTGGATGCGGGCGATCCGGTGCAGGTCGCCAAACGCTACAACGAGGAGGGCGCGGACGAGCTGTGTTTCCTCGATATCACGGCGTCGCATCTGGGGCGCGATACGATCGTGGACGTCGTAGAGCGTGTCGCGCGCGAGCTTTTTATCCCGCTGACCGTGGGCGGCGGCATCCGTACGATCGATGATATCTCGCGCTTGCTAAACGTCGGCTGCGACAAGATCAGCCTCAACTCCGCCGCGATAAAAAACCCAAATTTGATAGACGAAGCGGCGAATAAATTCGGCTCGCAGTGCGTCGTGATAGCGATCGATGCGAAACGAAATTCTAGTGAAATTTCGCGCGGCGATTTATGTGGCGCGGCGCGGAATTTGAGCGAGAGTTTGCACGACGGTGCACGGAATTCGGACGCGAATTTACGCAATGAGGCACGGAATTTTGGCGAAATTTCACGCAGCGCGCAGGATGAAATTTTAACTGGGAACGGCGAGTCTTGCGGCTATAGCGTGTTTATAAACGGCGGCAGGCTAGATACCGGCAGAGATGCGCTTGCTTGGGCAAAAGAGGCGCAGGAGCGCGGTGCGGGCGAAATTTTACTCACGTCGATGGACTGTGACGGCGTTAAAAACGGATTTGAGTTAAATTTAACGCGGATTTTTAGCGAGCTTGATATACCCGTGATCGCAAGCGGCGGCGCAGGCAAAATGGAGCACTTCAAAGACGCATTTTTAGCGGGCGCAGACGCATGCTTAGCGGCGTCGATTTTTCACTTCAGAGAGATCGAAATTAAGGCGCTAAAAACGTATCTGCAGGAGCAAGGCATCGAAGTGAGACTGTAAATTCAGTCAGATTTATACTACGTGACTCAAGTTTAGCTGTCAAGGCAACTAAACAATTTTATTTTAACCCATCATCATCTTGCAAGTTTTTTTGCAAGCATCATTTTTACTTAGATAAAATTTCTTCGTTTTAGCTAAATCATAAGCTTTTTTTATGATATTTTTTCATCTTCTACCCACCACCTGCACTACTCCATTATGGAAGGTAAGGGTACAGCTCTCATAGATATTTACTCGATTTATTTTAATTTCATCCGATACTTTACGACGAAAAAATTTCAAAATTTAGCCTTAAATTTATCGTCATTTTGCTATGATTAGAGAAAATAATGAAAGCGTGAATGCGTAAATGATAATCTCTGCCGGACGAAATGAAATTTTTGATTTTGCCCTGCCCATGGGCGTAGGACTAGTGGATATGAGTATAAATTTGACTAAATTTCTATGTGAAAATAGGCAAAGCTTGCCGAGTGAAATCATTTTCGTGGGTTCTGCAGGGCTATATAAAGAGGGTGAAATTCTAAAAATTTATGAAAGCAGATCGGCTGTAAACTGTGAGATATCGGCGCTTTATGAACTTTCATACTCTCCAATTAACTATGAAATTATAGCTAGGGGTTCTACCGATGTTTCATATGAAACAATAGCTAATAGCTCAAATTTTATCACGACTGATAAAAAATCCGCGCTAAAATTCTTTGAGCGGGGTTATTTTTTAGAAAACATGGAATTTTTTGCGGTTCTTAAGGTAGCACAAAAATTTGAAATTCCCGCTTACGGAATTTTTTGTGCGACGAATTTCTGCAATTCAAATGCTCACGCAGATTTTTTAAAAAATCACGCCACTGCAAAAGAAAATTTAACTAAATATCTAAAAACTAAGGCATTAATTTGAAAAACATCTTTGATTTTACAATGAAAGAACTTGAAAATTTCGTCGAACCAAAATTTAGAGCCAAGCAAATTTACGAATGGATTTACAAAAAGAATGTGGACGACTTTGCACAAATGCTAAATCTACCAAAAGAGATCCGTCAAAGTTTAGCTCAAAATTTTTATTTAGACCCGCTTGAATGCGTCAGATCCGAAACAAGTAGCGATGGCAGTATCAAATATCTTTTCGCTCTTAAAGACGGCAAGACGATAGAAAGTGTCTTATTGCCGATGAAGGATGAGCTGCGAGACGAAAACGAAAAAATCATAAGACACGCGCGCTATTCAATCTGCGTAAGTTCGCAAGTAGGCTGCAAAATTGGCTGCAGCTTCTGCTTGACAGCAAAAGGTGGCTTCGTACGAAATTTAACTCCAGGCGAGATCGTGGCTCAAATTTGGCTCATCAAGAAAATGAACGTGATCCCGTACGAGCGCCGCGTCAATGTCGTATATATGGGGATGGGCGAACCGCTTAATAACCTAGACAACGTTGCCAAAGCCGTGCAAATTTTAACAGAAAACGACGGGCTCGCCATAGCGCCGCGTCGCCAAACGATAAGTACGAGCGGACTTTCTACGCAGATAAAAAAGCTTGGCGAAATGGATCTTGGCGTGCTACTCGCGATCTCGCTGCATGCAGTGGATGACGAACTGCGTGAAAAACTAATGCCGATAAATCGCGCCTACAATATCGCATCGATCATGCAGGCGGTGCGCGAGTTCCCAATCGATCTGCGAAAGCGCATGATGTTTGAATATCTAATGATCGATGGGGTAAATGACCGCTCAAGCGATGCTAAAACGCTAGTGAAGCTTCTGCACGGCATCCGCGCAAAAGTAAATCTGATCTATTTTAATCCGCACGAAGGCTCAAGCTTTGGCAGACCAAGCCCCGAAAATATGGTGAAATTTCAAGACTATCTATGCGCGCACGGCATAACATGTACGATCCGCCAGAGCAAGGGGCTAGATATCAGTGCAGCGTGCGGACAGCTCAAGCAAAGAAACGAGCAAAGTAAAATTTTAGATCAAAATGGCGTCAATATGGATAAAATTTTAAAAAGATAGAAAAAAATTCGGCTAATATTTCCAGATCACAAAGCAAATCGGCAAAAAATTTATAAAGGAGTAGCAATGGACGCGCAAAAAATAATGGATGAGATCGGCGTCTTCTTAGACAGATCGCTGCTTAAAAAATCCAAGAT
>CAUQPS010000075.1:0-5888 GCA_963520005.1 uncultured Campylobacter sp. | reverse complement strand
CCGAGCGCTGCGATAAATCCTCTTAAAATTTTACAGCTCTATACGCGCCCGGTTTCGATGATGAGCATAGGTACATATCTGCTTACGTTTTTCATCGTGGTTAGCGTTTTAGTGCTTTTGCAGATCAAGAAGAGCGGTAAAATTTGCGATATGATGCTCACGCTCGGAGCTATTTTGGCGCTTGGAGTGATGGGATATACGGGGCTACTGCTTTACGTCGTAAAGGCGATCCCGCTTTGGGCTAGCGTGTGGCTGCCGATTTTATTTACGATCTCTGCGATCTCTACGGGGCTTAGCGCAAACGCCGCCGCTACGCTAAATGCAGGGCACGGGCTAAGCCACTGCGCGCATAAATTTCACGTCATTTTAGTCGCACTTGAGATTGTTGCGGTGCTAGCGCTATTTGCTAGCGTGAGAAGCGAGGCTGCGGGCATGGCTAGCGTGACTAAGATAGTCAGCGGCTCGCTTGCGCCGATGTTTTGGATAGGCTTTGTCGTGCTTGGGCTTGCCCTGCCGCTGCTGGGGGGAAGCAAATTTATGCTTCGCAGCTGCAGCGTGAATGCGGACGGCAGCGTCTGCGCGCACGGCGGCGAGGAGGTAAAAAGCTGTGTTTATAACGAATACGGCGTGCTTGTGGGCGGCTTTTGTCTAAGAGCGTTTATCGTGCTCGGTGCAGTCTATATATTTTAACTCCTCCTTTCTGATACTGGTCGGACGAAAGTCCGACCTTTAAATTTTAATCTTAAATTGTGATTTTTCGGTAGACCGCCAAAAGCGATGCAGCACTACACAACTCTTGACTTTAAAATTTGGGTTAAAAACTAACCCAAATTTTGACAAGCACACCATTAAATTTACGCTTAGTCAAATTTGATATCTTTGATGCTTCTATATCCTCTGTGAAGTATTTTAGAATTTCTATAAATTTAGCCTCAGAAATTCTTGAACGGGCTATATACTTATTTTTTAACTTCGCTACGCTCGTTACTTTTCAAAAACATAGTTCTCATTGCAACTTACTACTTCTTTCTTTATATGGGTTTAAGTTAAAGAGAGCCTAATGAAAATTAGCAAAAGTATAAAATTTATTTTGCAAGCAAAATCCCCGAAACGATCAAATTTTAAATGCTTTTACTGTGTAAAATTTCTTATCAAACTTACAATTGCAAGCATATTTCACCCACCTTAAAATGTAAAAGCTCATTTTATAGTATAATTTTCTCAAAAATACAAAAGGTCATTCATGCTTAAATATTTAGAGCTAGGCATTTGCGGCACGGATTTAAAGCCCTCGCATCCTTTTATTGGCTCGGCGATCAGGGGTGCTTTTGGATACGCTCTTAGAAAGGCTAGCTGTCCTTTCGTAAGCGCAAACTGCGAGAAGTGCGATATCCCCGGCAAATGTGCGTATAATGAATTTTTTGAAAATGTATCGGATACGCCAAATTTTAGGCTCGATATTAATCTTAATCAAAAGAGCTTTGATTTTAAAATTTTACTTTTTGAGCATGCCGCGCGCTACCTGCCTCACGTCGCTATCGCTATTGCAAATATGCAAGAAATCGGGCTTGAGGTAAGTAGGCGCAAGTTTAAATTTTCAAATTTTACCCTAAACGGCGAAATCGTAGAGCCTAAATTTCTGCTTTCAAATGAGCCTGGGCCATTAAATTTCACGCCCGATTTTGCTGCGGGCGATTATGAAATTTCGCTTCTTACTCCGCTTCGTATGAAGCAAAAAAACATCCTCGTCCGCCGCGAGATCGACTTTAAGTCCTTTATTCGCCAAATCGCTATGAGATTTGAGAACATAACGGGCGAGGCTATAGATAAATTCGAGGTAAAATTCCGCCGCTTCGAGCAGGATTTGCGCTTTTACGACATCAATCGCTACTCAAACCGCCAGCATACTAAAATGCAATTTGGCGGCGTGATCGGACAGATGCGAGTTTTCGGACTTGATGAGCGCTCGGCAAAGCTTTTGCAACTGGCTCAAATTACCGGAGTCGGCAAAAGCACGGTTTTCGGACTGGGCAAGATAAGGGTGGCGCGGATTTAAATTTCGCCGTGGATTGCGATGTGGAATTGAAATTGTGTCGCGAGTCAAGGAGCGGATAAATTTCGCCACAGATTACGGTATTGGCGCATTTTGCTCGATGTTTACTAGCTAAATGCAAATGATAAGGAGGCGCCATGTTTGATCTAAGTTTAGAGGATATTTTTACCGCAGGCGCCTTTGAATACGCGCTAAAAAGGCTAAAGCGCACGGCTTTGGGGCTTGACGGGCTTGGCGCTGATGATATTTGCACGGGCGAATTTTATGCCGAGCTAAAGAGCGAAATTTTTAGCCTTTCTTATTCGCCGCAGCCCTTAAAACGAGCCTTTATCCCAAAAGAAGCCAAAGACGAGCTTCGCAAGCTCGCCGTGCCCTCGCTAAAAGATAAATTTGCGCAAAATATCCTCACTCGCGAGCTTTCAGGCTATTTTGATAAAAGCTTTTCAAACCGCTCTTATGCTTATCGAAACGGCAAATCCTATGCTAACGCGATCTTTCGCGCTCGTGATTTTTTTAAAATTTACGACTTCGCCGTCAAAACCGACATCAAAGATTTCTTTGAAAATATCGATCACGAAAAACTGCTTGAAATTTTACGCGCAAATATCCGTGACGCTCGTGTCATTAGGCTCATTGAGCTTTGGATCAAAAACGGAATTTTTGAGCGCTTTGATTACCGCGCTCATGCAAAAGGCGTTCATCAAGGAGACGTCCTAAGCCCGCTGCTTTCGAATATCTACCTAAATCAAATGGATAAATTTTTAGAAAACTCGGGCGTAGAGTTCGTCAGATACGCCGATGATTTCGTTATGTTTTTTGTTTCATATGAAGCCGCCGAGAGAGGGCTCGCGCGCTTGAAAGATTTTCTAAAAACCATAAGATTATCTCTAAACGAAGCCAAAACCTCTATCCACGGCAAAGATAGCGAATTTGTCTTTTTAGGCGTAAGCTTTAAGGGCGCAAATTTAATTATCGGCGAGGAAAAATTTAAGCGTATTCTAGCCAAACTCGCAAGCTCGGCGAAAAAGCAGGTGATAAGCCAAAGCGTAGAAAATTTAAACGCCTATGTGTATCATCTAAAAGCCATTTCGCTTAAGCTTTTCTCGCCTTCGCAAAAAGATAGGTTTTGCTTGCATTTTGGCGAGGTCGTAACGAGCCTAATACGTAGATTTCTAAAAACTGCAGACAAGCGGACGCTAGCAGAAGCCTTAATCAACCTAAACTTCCCCTACGAGCTAGGCAAAACGGCTAGAAAGGCTAAAATTCTAACCTACTTCAAAAACGCCAAGCGTCCTGCCGTCAAATCCGTCCAAAACGCCCTTGAGGCTAAAAAGCGCGAATATTTAAAAACCTTCTCGCAAAGCTCCGTTATCCACATCACGACGCCTTTTTACTTCCTCGCTCTGTCGCAAGGAAAGCTCGTGCTAAAAAGCAAAGGCACTATCAAGCACAAATTCCCCATAAATCAAATCAGCCAGATCATCATAAACGCTCAAATTTCGCTTAGCTCCGCCGTCATCAAAGAGTGCGCCAAAAAGAAAATTTCCATAAATTTCATCGACGAAAAGACAAATCTCAGCTACGCTACGCTCGTTAGCGCAAATTCCGCCATACCCAAAACCGCCGCTTCGCAAATTTCGCTGCTAACGACCAAAAAATCGCTCCGCATCGCCCAGCAGTTCATCATCGGCAAGCTAAAAAATCAGATCAACTATCTAAAATATCTAGGCAAATATCATAAAAATTTAGGCACCGAAATTAAAGCGATGCAAGAAATTTTAAAGCTCCGCGTCCCTGGCGCCGCAAGCGTAAGCGAGCTTATGGGCTTTGAAGGAAGCGCCGCAAACTCCTACTGGCAGGCTATCGCAAAGGCAGTCGACTACGAGTTTGGCTTTAGTGCGCGAGTGACGCAGGGCGCTACCGACATCGTAAATTCCGCCCTAAACTACGGCTACGCGATTCTTTATTCAAAAATTTTAAAATCCATCGCCGCAGCGGGTTTGTCGCCGCATGTGTCCTATCTGCACGCGCTCGATGAGCAAAAGCCCACTCTCGCCTTCGATCTCATCGAGGAATTTCGCACCTTCATCGTCGATCGCGCCGTAATCTCGATGGTGAATAAAAACGAGTCCTTCGAGATAAAAGACGGGCTCCTATCTGTCGCGACCAGGCAAAATATCGCCAAAAACGTAAATGAAAAGCTCTTCGCTTGCACGCAGTACAGAGGCGAACAGCTAAAAGCGCAGGATATTATCGATAAGCAAGCCTACGCGCTAAAACGCGCCGTAACCCAAAACGAAAAATACAAGCCTTTCATCGGGAGATTTCAATGAATTTAATCATCTGCTACGACGTTTGCAAAACTAAGCGCCGCAACAAACTCGCCGCCTTGCTAGAAAGCTACGGGCTGCGGGCGAACTACTCGGTATTTGAGCTAGATGTCTCCGAGCGGATTTATGCCAAGCTAAAACAGCGCATCGCGCGCATAATCGAGCCCAAAACCGACAAAGTCCTATTCTACCGCATCTGCAAAACCTGTATGGCTAAAAGCGAGAGCCTAGGCGGAGGCGAGATCTTTCGTTCCCCTGGCACCTACGTCTAAGTCCCATTTTTAGGGATTTGATTTTCGGACTTTTTCAAATTCTAAAAGTCCGAATTTAGCGCACTTTTATATTCTATTAAGTTTCAAAATGTCCGCAAAACTCAAATTTCGCTTGCGCCAAAAACCCTTTCTCGGACTTCCGCTATTTAGCCTATTTTAAAAGTCCCATTTTTAGGGCTTTTTACGTTTACGAAATTTAGCAGAAATTCGAAAAAGCCTAAAATTTTAATTTTTGCGTTTCGATTTTCGGACTTTTGTGCTTGCGCAAAGACGCTTAAATCCACACTTTTAAGCCCGCCCTAAGCAAAAACCTCGAAATTTGAAATTAATTTTTCGCCCCTTTCTCGGACTTTTTCGCGTTTTGTGATATAATGGCGTTCGCAAATAGTTCTTTAAAAACTCATTGTCAATTTTAGTGAGGTTTTTGGGCTATTTGATTAGAATTTCCCCGATCTAGGGGATTGAAACATAATTGCCAACTATGGTACATCTTAGGTTCATACAATTTGATTAGAATTTCCCCGATCTAGGGGATTGAAACTTGAATTAACTTTCAACATTTTCTTCTCCTTTAAAAATTTGATTAGAATTTCCCCGATCTAGGGGATTGAAACACAATACCATTGAGAAGGAGCAAGTTCCCTTGCTTTCATTTGATTAGAATTTCCCCGATCTAGGGGATTGAAACTTTCACTACATAAAGAGCAGGCGCACTAACGTCTGTCGTCATTAATTTGATTAGAATTTCCCCGATCTAGGGGATTGAAACACCGAAGTCAAGATCGGAGCGATGTGAGCAGCAACGCCAGAATTTGATTAGAATTTCCCCGATCTAGGGGATTGAAATATCTTCATAGGCATCGTAAAATTCTTCTCTATCCTCCAATTTGATTAGAATTTCCCCGATCTAGGGGATTGAAACCCCATCCGACGTAAAAACAACATAGACCTTTTTCAATTTGATTAGAATTTCCCCGATCTAGGGGATTGAAACAGAGTACGCTTATCAGAAAGCAATATCCCTTCTATAATTTGATTAGAATTTCCCCGATCTAGGGGATTGAAACTTTTCTCCATTGAATTTTGTATGGATACATCCACACAATTTGATTAGAATTTCCCCGATCTAGGGGATTGAAACCCGGGTGATTCGCAACAAACAACAACTTTTTCATTTTAATTTGATTAGAATTTCCCCGATCTAGGGGATTGAAACCCCATCCGACGTAAAAA
>CAUQPS010000074.1:0-6810 GCA_963520005.1 uncultured Campylobacter sp. | reverse complement strand
TAATGGAAACAATCACACCATCTCCTTTGATTCTTACGGTCGCCCAATGGGGCAGTTAGCGAACTCTAATGTGCCATATGATAGGCTTTTTGTGGGCCAGTGCGTTATTACACTTACTAATGATGCAAGAGAGACCGCTAGTATTACTATCGAGCCGGAGACCGGATACGTAAGATACACGCTAAATTCTAATACCGGCACAGCCGCACAATAGGACTAATAAAATTTTTAGTCAAATTTAAGTAAGCGCAAGGAGAATAATGAAAAAATACATAATGACGCCGATTTATTACGTAAACGACGTCCCGCATATTGGTCACGCATACACGACGATCATCGCCGATACGATGGCTAGATTTTACCGCCTGCAAGGGCACGAGGTGTTTTTTAAAACGGGCACCGACGAGCACGGCCAAAAGATCGAGGAGGCCGCAGCTAAGCACGGCCAGAGCCCAAAGCAGTACGCAGACGGCGTGAGCGCTAAATTTAAAGACCTGTGGGATGAGTTTGACATCAGCTATGATATGTTTTCGCGCACGACCGATGCCGCGCATGAGGCGGCGGTGCAAAACGTATTTCGCAAGATGTATGAAAAGGGCGACATTTATAAGGGCGAATACGAAGGCAACTATTGCGTAAGCTGCGAGAGTTTTTTTCCTTCCGCTCAGCTAATCGACGGCGAGTATTGCCCCGACTGCGGCAAAAAGACTAAAATTTTAAAAGAGGAAAGCTATTTTTTCAGGCTTAGCGCCTACGCAGAGCGGCTTTTAAAATGGTACGAGGATGAAAAGTGCATCCTTCCACTAGGCAAAAAAAATGAGGTGATAAGCTTCGTAAAAAGCGGGCTAAAGGATCTTTCGATCACGCGAACGGGCTTTGATTGGGGTATTAAAATTCCGCCCGAGCTAAACGATCCTAAGCACGTGATTTACGTCTGGCTGGACGCGCTGATGGATTATCTTAGCTCGCTTGGATTTTGCGCGGGCGGCGAGCGGATGGAGTATTGGAGCGACGCGCTGCACATCGTGGGTAAGGACATTTTGCGCTTTCACGCCGTTTATTGGCCTGCGTTTTTGATGAGCCTGGGGCTAAATATGCCGCGCAGTATCGCAGCTCACGGCTGGTGGACGCGAGACGGCAAAAAGATGAGCAAGAGCCTGGGCAACGTTGTAGATCCGCGCGAGGTCGCGAACGCCTACGGGCTGGAGCAGTTTAGGTATTTTTTGCTGCGCGAGGTACCGTTCGGCCAAGACGGCGATTTTTCGCAAAAAGCGATCATCAACCGCGTAAATTCTGAGCTTGCCAACGAGCTTGGAAATCTACTCAGCCGTATCGTCGGCATGAGCGCAAAATACTCGGATTACGTCATAAATTCCAAAGACGTGATGAAATTTTTCACCGCCGAGATCGAGGAAGCGAACTCCTATCTGAGCGCCGCACTTAGCGCGCTTGAGGAGGTCGCTACCAATAGATACTTAGAGGAGCTTTGGAGGGCGCTTGCTCTTGCGAACGCTTCGATTGCGAAATACGAGCCGTGGAATTTGATGAAAAACGGCGAACAGGCTAAGGCGCTTGCTCTCGTCGCATTGGTTGCAAACATTTTGGCTAAAGTCGCCGTGCTGCTAAGCTCCGCGATGCCGAAGACGGCGGCACGTATCGCAGACACGCTGGGCTTTGAGATCAATACGCCGATTTATGAAAAGCTAGTGCTTCGCGGCGAAATTTTAGATTTTAAGGCCAAGCCGTGCGAGCCGCTTTTTACCAAGATCGATCATGAGCTGATGCCGAAGGCGGACTACGATAGACTGGACGGCGCTGTAAATTCTACAAGCTGTTCGAGCACAGACGCCGCCGCAAAAGGCGCGCCAAGCTTAAACGCAAACGCTTCTGGTTCAAGTGCTACGGCGCAAGAAGCCCAAAGCGCGGCATCCGAAGCGCAGATTAAAATCGATGATTTTAAAAAATGCGTTATAAAAGTCGGCACGATTTTGGAGTGCGAAAACATAGAGGGCAGCGAAAAGTTGTTGCGATTTATGATCGATCTAGGGGAGGAGAGGCCGCGCCAAATCATCAGCGGTATCGCGAAATTTTACGATCCTGCCGCGCTTGTCGGTAAGCAGATCTGCGTGCTGGCAAATTTAAAACCCGCTAAAATTTTTAAACATAGCAGCGAGGGTATGATTTTAAGCGCTGAGGACGGCAGTCTTACGCTGCTTAGCACTCTCGCGCCCGTAAAAAACGGCGCGATCGTAGGTTAGCGATGAGGGCTCTAGCACGCAAGGCTTCGAAGCTCGCCATTTACGGCGCGGCTGGGCTCTGCGCGCAAAAAGGCGGCGCTTCAGATAAAATTTTAAAGTTTTACCACCGCTCCTCCCTCGCCGCAAAGATCGGTGCAGGCGGGCTTGCTTGCGCGGGCGCGCCTTTGGCGCTGAAGCTCGGTGCGGGGATTGCTTTAAAATTTGCGGCGCGTAAAATTTTAACGCTTGGCGTTTGCGAGCTGTCGAAGTTCGGCGCTTTAAAATGTGCAAAGTTCGGCGCGCGCGCGGTCGTGCGCTCGTTTTCACGCACCGATAAATTTACGGACGAGCGCACGAAAAAATATGCGAGCGCGGATAGCGAGAGCTCTAAAGCAAGCGCCGCATCGTGCAGAAAGCGCACGGCAGATGTTTCTATCACGAGCATCAAAAAGGACGCCTTGCTTTTCAAAAGCGTCTCTGCTAAAAAAAACGCAGCGACAAAAAGCGCACCCGCAAAAAAATCCCCGCTTCTTAAAAAACTTGCATCTGTAGCAAAAACCGCATCGACCGCCAAAAATATCGCAGTAGGTCTAGTCTCTACATCCACGGCAAAATCGCCATCTGTCGCAAAATCGGCATCCGTAAAAAGCGCCGCGCAAAATAAAATTTCCGTGCCAAGCGCAAAATGGGTACCGGCTAAAAGTGCCTCTCAGAACGTAAAATCTCGCCGCATCGCAAAAAATACTGCCGCACCTGCCGTAATCGTCGCAAAAGAAGCCGCCGCGTCCGGCGCAACCTCCGCATCTATCGCAAAGCAGCCTCGTCGCGCCGCAAAGAGCGCGTCCGCCAAAAGCTCTGCCGCAGGGAAGTCGTAATGGTAAATTTATTAAATTTAACCCGTATCGTAAACGGAACGATGCTAAATAATCCTGCGATCTCCGCTGTCGAGAGCTTTGCGATCGAGCCTGCAAAGGTCGCGAAAAAGGGAGCTTTCATAGCACTCGGCGCAAACGAGCGCGACGTGCGCACCGCGATCGATAACGGCGCGTACGCGATCATTTTCGATAACAATTTCAAGCCGCTTAACGACGAGATCGCCTTTATCAAGGTCGAAAATTTATGCTCGGCGCTGGTGCGACTGATAAAATTTTTGGGCGAGACGTGGCGGCACGGCTTCGTGCTGATAAACGAGGTGCAAAGCGAGATCCTGCGCTACACGAGCGTACCGAAAAATTTGATGTTTGCGCCGCGCAGCAAGGGCGAGCTTTTCATCAGCCTGCTGAACGCCAAAGAGAAAAATACCTACTTCACCACCGACGGCGATCTTTTGCAAAGCCTCGGAATATCGCCCGTCACGATCCCTGCGAGCGACGATTTTAGGCTGCTTTACGGCGGCTCGATATTTTACAGCAGCTTCGTTTTCGGCGGGCTTTATTATTCAAATTTAATCTTTCCGCAGCTGTTTTTGCCCGAGCTATGCGGCGTGATCGAGTATCTCTCGCGCAAAAACATACCCTTTAAATTTCAAAGCTTAAGCGCATTCGGCCATTTCGAACCGATTTTTGTGGATAGGTTTTTTAACATTAGCTCGCTTGGCGGAAGCTACCGCGCCTTTATCGCCGAGAGCGATCCTGAGCTTTTTGCGCGCGAGGCGAAGTTTTTGCGGGCAAAATTTCGCGAAAAAATTATCGTCTGCGCTAGCTGGGAGGACCGATTGGACGGCACTAAGATCGACTTTCGCTTCAATAAGCTAAGCGCGCTAAAGAGCCTGCCCGAGTTTCATTACGCGCTGGTTTTTGCAGAAAAGAGCGCGATCCTGCAGCTTCTAAATCAAAAACCGCAAGAAAAAAATCTATTTTTTTAAAGGCAGCGGATGCAGAGCTTTGATGAAATTTTAAACGGAAATTTTTGGATAAAGAGGCTTTACGAAAACGGGCTATTGCGCGAGGTAAAGGAGCAGATTAGCACCGAGCTTGAGATAGCGCACGCAAGCTATATCGAGGTTAAGCGCGAGCACTCGCAAGCGCTGCTTTTTACGAATGTGCGAAACGCGCAGGGCAAACGGATGCCGCCGGTGCTAACCAATATTTTCGGCTCCTTCGAGGCGTTAAATTTAATCCTCGGTCGCGAACCTGACGATATCGCCGCCGAGATTGAGAGCCTGCTAAAGCCGAAACGTCCGCAAAGTTTTAGCGAAAAGCTTGATTTTTTGACGCACTTAATCACGCTGCGTAAAATTTTTGTAAAGCATCTTAGCGGTCGCGGCGAGTGCCAGCAGGTCGTGCATCTAGGCGCTGATGTCGATTTAGGCGAGCTTCCCGTGCTTAAGACCTGGGAGGGTGACGGCGGCGCCTTTATCACGATGGGGCAGGTTTATACGAAGGATCTGAACTCGCAAACGCAAAATCTCGGCATGTACCGCCTGCAAATTTATGGGCGCGACCGCTTGGGGATGCACTGGCAGATACACAAAGACGGCGCTGGCTTTTTCGACGAATACCGCAAAGCAGGGCGCAAGATGCCCGTATCCGTGGCGATCGGCGGCGATCCGCTCTATATCTGGTGCGGTCAGGCGCCGCTGCCGAAGGGGATTTTTGAGCTGCTACTTTACGGCTTCATCCGCCGCAGCCCCGCTCGCCTCGTAAAATCGCTTACGAATGAAATTTACGTTCCAGAGGGCGCGGACTACGTGATCGAGGGCTTTGTCGATCCCGCCATAAGCGAGCCGGAGGGGCCTTTCGGCGATCACACGGGATATTACACGCCGGTAGAGCCCTTCCCTGTGATGGAGGTTAGCGCGATCACGCACAAGCGCGCGCCCGTATTTCACGCCACCGTCGTGGGTAAGCCGCCGCTTGAGGATAAATTTATGGGGTATGCGACCGAGCGGATCTTTTTGCCGCTGTTTCGTACGAGCGCGCCCGATCTGATTGACTATAAAATGCCCGAAAACGGCGTATTTCACAATCTGATTTTAGCTAAGATCGCCGTGCGCTACCCCGCCGCCGCCAAACAGATCATGCACGCGTTTTGGGGCGTGGGGCAGATGAGCTTCGTAAAACACGCCGTTTTCGTGCCGCAGGATGCGCCGAGCTTAGATGAGTACGAGGCGCTTACGAAGTACGTCCTAAACCGCCTGGGCGCGCGCAGTCTCGTTTTTAGCGAGGGTGTGTGCGATCAGCTCGATCACGCAAGCCCGAACTCCTGCTTCGGCGGCAAGCTCGGCATCGATGCGACGACTGATCTAAGCTCGCAGGCGCCGCAAATTTTAAGCGATGAGGAGCTGCTTGCAAAATTTCAAAACGAGGAGCCCGATATTTTGGCGCTTAAGCAGCACTTTTGCGATACGAAAAACCCGCTCGTGCTGATAAACATAGACAAAAAAGAGCTCGTAGAGCGGAGCTGGCGGCGGCTTTTAAAATTTAGCGAGCATTTTAAAATTTTGATTTTTACCGATGCGGGGAATGACGCGAGCAGCCTCTATATGAGCGTTTGGCGCGTCGTAAATAGCATCGATGCGCTGCGCGACGTGTTTGTGGCGCAAGACGATCGCATCTGCATCGACGCTACGAGCAAGCACGAGTGGGAGGGCTATACGCGCCGGTGGCCGCAGGAGACGCTATGCAGCCGCGAAGTCGTAGCAAGCCTCATAGAGCGCGGCATCGTGCAAGATGAGCCAGAACTATTTAAGAAATTTGAAATTTTTTGAGGACGCGGGGCGGAATTTCACGCGGATTTGAAATTTTAAAATTTTACACTCTGATTTTAAGGACTGCGCGTTAAATTTAGATAGAATTTCATCTAAATTTACGGGCTCAAAGCGGAAAAATTTTATAAAATTTACCGCCGCGCGAGAGTTAAAATTTTAAGGCGTAAAATTTGCTGCAGCGAAATTTTAAAATTTCAAAAATTTTAAAACGGCGCAAAAGCTCGATATAGCGTAAACAGGCAGAAAACGAAAGGACAAAGATGATAGAGTGGATACAAAATTTTTTTAGCGGAGTGATTCCGAAGCTGCTGCTAAATGCGACGCTGGAGACGCTGTATATGACCTTCGTAAGCACGGCTTTGGCGTTTATTTTGGGGCTCGTGCTTGCGATCGTGCTTATTCTTACGCGTCGCGGCGGGCTTTGCGAAAACCGCATCGTCTACGCCGTGCTGGACGTCGCGATAAACACGCTGCGAAGCTTTCCGTTTATAATTTTGCTGATCGTGCTCTTTCCGCTTACGAAGCTTCTTGTGGGCACTAGTATCGGCACCACCGCGGCGATCGTCCCACTTACTATCGGCTCGGCGCCCTTTATCGCGCGGCTCATCGAAAGCGCTCTGCTGGAGGTCGATAGCGGCGTGATCGAGGCGGCGAAGAGCTTCGGCGCGAGCAAGATGCAGATCATCTTTCGAGTAATGTTCGTCGAGGCGCTGCCTAGCATCATCGGCGCGATTACTCTGACGCTCATCGTCATCATCGGATTTACGGCAATGGCGGGCACGGTCGGCGGCGGTGGGCTCGGCGACGTGGCGATCCGCTACGGCTTTCAGCGCTTCCGCCCCGATATAATGGCATACACCGTCG
>CAUQPS010000073.1:0-7045 GCA_963520005.1 uncultured Campylobacter sp. | reverse complement strand
TCGAGCCGCAGATCATGCTCGCCTCGTCGCTTAAAATATCGCCGAACAAATTCTCTGTCAAAATCACGTCAAACTGCGCAGGCGCTCGAACGAGCTGCATCGCGGCGTTATCAACGTACATAAACTCCAAATTTATCCCCGCATAATTTTTGGCTAGCTCACTTACGATCTCTCGCCACAGCTGGCTTGTTTCAAGCACATTGGCCTTATCTACGAGCGTTATCTTTTTGTTTCGCAAAAGCGCAGCCTCAAAGGCAACTTTTGCGACGCGCTCGATCTCGGCGGCGTTGTAGCACATCGTATTTAGCGCATCCTTTTCGTTTTTAACGCGCGGCTGCCCGAAATAAATCCCGCCCGTAAGCTCGCGCACCACCATTATATCGACGCCTTTGATAATCTCCGGCTTTAGCGTCGAAGCGTTTATCAACTCATCAAAAATCATCGCAGGACGCAGATTTGCAAAAGCTCCAAGCTCTTTGCGGATTTTAAGCAGCCCGCTTTCAGGTCGCAGTTCGCGTGGCAGGCCGTCCCATTTAGCACCACCGATCGCGCCGAAAAGCACCGCATCGCTTGATTTAGCGGCATTTAGCGTTTCACCCGGAAGCGGAACGCCCATAATGTCGATTGCCGCGCCGCCCATCAAGCGATAGTCAAAATTTAGCTCAAAATTAAATTTATGGCTTACGGCATCGAGCACCTTGATTGCTTCTTCGATGATCTCAGGGCCGATTCCGTCGCCTTTTATCACGCATATGTCGTATTTTTTCATCCAAATTCCTTACAAATTTATCTTTGTTTTTGCGTAATTTATCGCTCCGCCCGCGTCGAGTAGCTTTTGCATAAACTCCGGTATCGCGCCGAATTTATACTGCGTCTTTTGAGTTAAATTTTTAATTACACCGCCCTTTAGATCGATGCTAAGCTCGTCGCCCTGCGCGATCTTATCCGTCTCGTCACATTCGAGGATCAAAAAGCCCGTATTGAAGCTGTTTCGATAAAAAATCCTAGCGAAGTTTTTTGCGATCACGCATGAAATCCCGGCGGCCTTAAGCGCCATCGGAGCGTGCTCGCGCGAGCTGCCGCAGCCAAAATTTTTCCCTGCTACGATGATGTCGCCTTTGGCGATTTTGGACGAAAAATCCCTATCCGCATCCTCCATGATGTGCGTCGCAAGTACCGCCGCGTCGGAGGTATTTAGGTAGCGCGCCGCGATAATAATGTCGGTGTCGATATCGTCGCCGAATTTCCATACTTTTGCCATATTTCCGCCTTAAATTTTAAAATAGATGCGCGATTTTACCGACAAATTTATTAAAATCCGCTCAATCGCTCCGATATGAGGGTGGAATTCCTCGCTTGAAATTTGGGGCTAAATTTAAGCGCGAGAGCGCAGAGATAGGAAGTGCGGAGGCGTTAAATTTTAAATCGGCGGCATAAAGGATGCGAAATTTTGGCGCGCCGGTTTTACATCTTGCAAGCACGAAATTTTAGAGAGTAATCTTAAATTTAGCTAAAAATATAACCTAAATTTTAAAATTTAGCCTAGTTTCTAGAATTTCAAAAATCATTAAATTTAGATAGTTCACGCCGTATATAAGCAAAAATAAAGAGCGTTTCGGTATAATCCAATTTTCCAAAACCAAATACACAACGACACAAGGAGATTTTATGGCGAGCCCAAAAGACGCCTTAACGCCCATCGAGCAGTTCTTCGACGACAATCAAAAAAGCTACATCACCTACGAAAGACTGATAAAATTTTTTGACAAGGCTCCCACCGCGACGGCCGTTAAGAAGGTCGAAGCGCTTACGAAAAAATTTGACGTCGAGCTGATCTCCGCCGCAGAAATCTCCAAAATCAAAAATTTAGAGGACGCGAAACTCAAAGAAGCCACGCAAAAAAAGCTGCTGGATGAGGGCTGGGACGAGGAGTTTGACCTATCCAGCGACGTTGAGCTTTTGGAGTGGAGCCGTTCGGACAGCCCGGTGCGGATGTATCTGCGCGAAATGGGACAGATCCCGCTGTTAACGAAAGAAGAAGAGATCGAGATCAGCAAAAAAATCGAGCTCGGCGAGGACATCATCATCGACGCGTTTTGCTCGGTGCCATATCTGATCGATTTCATTTTGGATTACAAAGAGCCGCTCATCAACCGCGAACGCCGTGTCAAGGAGCTTTTCAAGAGCTTTGACGACAGCGACGAAGAGGGTGAAGATGAGGACGAAGAGGAGTTGTCGGAGGATGATTACGATGATGAGGAGGAGAGCACGGATGAGGACGAGGCGAAGCAAAGGCGATCCAAAAAGAACGATAAGCGCGCTCTAAAGGTCATCGAAAGCTTCAAGGCTCTTGAAAAAGCCAAAAAAGACTGGATGAAATTTGCCGAGAAAAACGCCGAGGCGATTAAGCAGAGCAAGGGAATTTTATCGAAGCTAAACTTGGCGTTTAAAAAGAAAATTTTAAAAGAAAAGCTCATGGATCTGGGGCCAACCAGCAAGCTCATCACCGAGATCGTAAAATCGATGGAGACCGCGCTAAAAAGCGACGAAGGCTTCGAAAAAGAGCTCAAGCGCCTGGAATACAAGCTGCCGATGTTTAGCGCCGAACTTCGCGAAAATCACAAAAAAATCCTAAAAGATATCACGAAGCTTAGCAAAGACGACATCATCGCCCGCGTGCCGGAAGCTACGATGGTCTCGACCTATGTCGATATAAAAAAGCTCTTTTTGACAAAAGAGGCAAGCAAAAAAAGCTTTAATCTCGAGCCCGAGCGGCTGAAAGAAATTTTAGAGCAGATCAAGCGCGGCAAGCGCATCAGCGATAACGCAAAGGCGCGCATGGCGAAGTCCAACCTGCGCCTGGTCGTCTCCATCGCCAAGCGCTACACCAATCGCGGGCTGCCGTTTTTAGACCTCATCCAGGAGGGTAATATCGGGCTTATGAAGGCTGTGGATAAATTTGAATACAAGCGCGGTTATAAATTTTCGACCTATGCGACGTGGTGGATCCGCCAGGCGATCAGCCGCGCCATCGCCGATCAAGCGCGCACGATCCGCATCCCGATCCATATGATCGAGACGATAAATCGAATTAATAAAATCACGCGCAAATATATGCAAGAAGGCGGCAAGGAGCCCGATATCAACGTCATCGCGCAAGAAGTAGGCCTTAGCGTCGATAAGGTAAAGCAGGTCATCAAAATCACAAAGGAGCCGATCAGCCTAGAAGCGCCGATCGGAAACGAGGATGACGGCAAATTCGGCGATTTCGTCGAGGACAAAAGCTCGGTTTCGCCGATCGAGCAAATTTTAAAATCCGATCTTAAAGAGCAGATCGACGACATCTTAGAACAGCTCAACGACCGCGAGCGCACGGTGATCCGCATGCGATTCGGACTGCTTGACGACGAGAGCGACCGCACGCTTGAAGAGATCGGCAAGGAGCTCAATATCACCCGCGAGCGCGTCCGCCAGATCGAAAGCTCGGCGATCAAAAAGCTAAAGCACCCAAAGATCGGCCGCAAACTCAAAACCTATATCGAGAGCTAGAGCGAAACGCAGATATAGCGATCTAGCGACACGCCGAGGTGGCGGGGCTTTTTAAAGCGATGTTATCGCGCGTACCTGAAAAATCATAGAATTCCGTTCTAAATCCAAAGCGGAATTCTAAAAAATTTTATAAATTCTACGATTTTGCTTAGTTTGATATGCAAACCGAACTGAGTAGTGTAGGTTAATTCAAGGGGACTTTATGAAAACTTTAGTAATCGTTATTTTAGACGGCTTTGCCGACTGGGAGGCTTCGCTACTGGCTCCCGCACTACGATATTTCACGGACTATAGCATCCTTTATGCCTCAACCGATAAAAACGAGAAAGTATCGTTCGGAGCTTTACGCGCAAAACCTGATTTAACAATAGATGAAATTTCGCCAGATGCCGCGGCAATCGTGTTAATCGGCGCTAGAAATTCATGGCGCGAGCTGCCTAGCGAAAACGCCTCAAAAATTGCTAATTTAATAGAGGAATTTAAACAACAAAGCAAGGTGGTAGGTGGTATTTGCGACGGGGCGTATTTCTTAGCGGCAGCAGGAGCGCTAAATGACTGCCATCACACCGCAAATAGCCTAGCAGACATCGTTAATTTACCGAAATACAAAAATGAGTGTGCCTTTATACAAACAAGTCGCGAAGCCGTAGTAGACGGTAAAATGATCACCGCAAACGGAAACGCATTTATTGATTTTACTATTCAAATGCTGCGCGCCTTAGGAGATATAGACGAAGCAATAATTGCCCAGTGCGAACAAATGTGGCGATAAGTAGGCAGTGCGCGTTTAGCAAATAAAATTTTGCCGCAGCAACACTCGAGCATATAAGCACAAATGAGATACAAAAAATACTGAAAATGAAATTTCGCCGAAGCGGTACGACATCGACGCTCGCTAGGTCTAACACAATACCTTATTTTGCGTGCTTCCGTGCAAATACAACATGGAATTTTACGCTTGTTTTGCCACTAAAATTATATACGGCGCGAGCCTAAGCCAACAGACGCTATGAAATTTAAAACAAAGTGTGCCGCCAAAGCGGTACTTCAGCACGCGCCCATCGTCGTAAGCAAAAACGATGTCTTTCCTGTTTCGCCTTTAAATTTAGTGGAGCTCACCATGCCTCAAATAACCCTCGCACGGCGAAATTAAATAGGTCTCAAAAAGCAAAAGCCACAAAGCTTGCTTTGTACATCTTATTTGCCACTTTATACCGAGTCCCGTTATCTCCCGCCGCCTCATTATTGCGCGCCGACATACAATGCAATACCTGTAGCTTTTATGGCCCGTTTATCACATCCCACCGCCATGATGCCTTTGCCCATAATGGAACGCTTTAAAAATAATGGTAGAGCCGTCTCTCTTTACTTACACTTGTCGTACTCGTAATCGCAGCACCCAAATTTTGCCGCATTGCTGCGCTGGCAATCGCAATACTATCTTAAATTTACTGCTCCGCCGTGCCGTCGTCTCACTCTTAAAATTTACCTTCTTTAGCCAAAGGTGCGCTGGATAACACGATGTCGGTATTTTTGTCTCACTCTAAATTTACCTTCCGCCGCACCGCCAAATTTAACCGCGTCGCAAGCTGCGCTTTTTAAGGTAGCTATAAATCCAAGCTCCGAGCAATAAAACCGCCGCGAGGCAATACATATAAAAGGTTGCGCCGTTTTCATACTCCACGTCCTGCGCGGTAAAGACCTGCTGCGACATTTCGGGGTTTCGCGCCGCCTCGTCCGCGATCTGCGCCATTACGTTTTCGTCATGCACATCCAGCGTGATCTTTCGCAGCTCGATGAAATTTGTCCGCTTATCCAGGTGCCTACCGCTGCGACCCGTGACGTAGATGCTATGCGAGTAGAAATTTAGATAGTAAAATCCCACATCGTCTTTAAAAAGCTTCTCCGAGATCTGCCGCACGGCGCCTTTAAACGGATTATCGCCCGCCCTTTTTAGCGCGCTTAGTCGGCTACCGTCTGCGCCAAATTTATAATACACGTACCAAAACGCGTCTTTGAGCCGGCCCTCGGTGCCGCTGCCGCGCGGACGATTTAAAATTTTATCCTTGCTTAGATAAAATATGCCGTTTTTGCTCGCAAACAGCATATATTCCTGATGTCCGCTCCAAAAATTTAGCGGCGTATAAGGCTCGTTTGCGGGGTCAAATCTCTCGCCGTTCATCAGCACCGCGCCCGTAGCGGGATCGCAAAGAAACTCTATACCAGCGTTTGGCTCCACGAGATACATCTGCTCGCTAGGCGTGAAATTTAGCCTCTCGCCGTCCGCATAGACGCTACGTCCGTCGCTTAGCCACCGATCGACCGGGCGAAAGTGCGCGGACGAGCCTGGGCCGTCTTCGTATACGGTTTTTAGCCTTATCTGTTTTAGATTTTTTACGTCCGCACCCGCTAAAATTTTACCCTCGTAAAATACCCGCTCGCCGTCGGTGGCGACGTAAGGGCTCTCGGTCAGTGGCAAGATAGGCACGCTAGTATCTAGCCTCGCGTATGGATAGTTATACTCCTGCGGCCAATTGGAGAGCCCGAATGCATGTAAAAATACTTTGTAAATGTAGCTTATCGCGCCGCCCGTACGCTGCGTGACGTCCGAGCAGAAGTAGCTCACGCGTCCGTCGCTGTAGTAGCGGGAGCCGATCTTTTGCGTGCGAGCGGGATCCAGCCCCGTCATCTTGCGAGCGCCGCAAAATACGCTACTAGCGTCCATGCCGACGTTTGTGTAGGAGTATCTGCCGGTATCAAGCGCACGAAAGCTCGCCGCGTCCGCGCCGCCCTCTAGCTCGTAAGGGGCGAGGTTCCAAGAGCGTAGATAAATTTTGCCGCCGATGTTGTAGTAATCACTGCTACCGATCTTTTGCGCGCCTGCGGGCAGCTCGCGCGAGCTATCATACACCGATAGCTCATAGATAAAAACGAGCGAAACGAAAAGCGGCACGAAAAGTACCGCAAAGAGCAGCCTTAGCGCCTTTTTATCAAATTTACTTAAATTATTCGCCTTTTTCATAAGGCAATTATATATCTTGCTAGTTTAAAACGTTAGAAATTTAAAAGCGTTTGCGGGGAAATTTTAAAATTTAGGTGCGGTAAATTTGGCGGCGAAAGATACGGGTAAATTTGACGCCGAAATTTTATCTCAAATTTACCCGTAACCGCGCGAAACGACTCACGCTCCGCGCAAATTTAACTTAGTACCCGTCAAAATGCTTGGTTTTTGGCAGCACCAAATTTAGCGTAATTCCGATGAGCGCGCCAAGTCCTACGCCGCTAAAGCTCATCGCACCAAAATCCAGCACCATGCCGCCGATCGCGCACACAAAGATGAGCGCGACGATGATCATATTGCGCGGCTCGGCTAGATCTACGCCGTTTTTGATCAGGGTCTCCATGCCCACGCTAGCGATGATGCCGAAAAGCAGCAGCATGATGCCGCCGATGACGGGAGCGGGGATCGTGGAGAGCGCGGCGCCGAGCTTGCCCA
>CAUQPS010000072.1:0-7442 GCA_963520005.1 uncultured Campylobacter sp. | reverse complement strand
AATAAAATTCCATCGCCGCGCAATCTGCGGCGATTTAAGATAGCGAGGTAAAGATGAATCCGACCGAACTCAGAAGACTGCGCACGCAAAGCGTGCTAAAGCAGCTCATCCCCGAAGCGCTCGCGAGCCTTGAGGACGAGCTTTTGCGCGGACTGTGCGTCACCGACGTGGAGTGCAAGCGCGGGCGCTACGACGCGTTTGTGTATTTAGATAAAAACGCATTCGACGAGCGCGAGCAGGAATTCGTGCTCGAAAAGCTCGGCCGCGTGGCGAGATATTTGCAAAACTTCTGCGCCGAGGCGGAGGGCTGGTACCGCTGCCCCGCGTTTCACTTCAAATTTGACGACCGCTTGGAGTATCAAAACAAAATGGACGATCTTTTTGACAAAATAGAGGAGGAGCTGCGCAAAAATGGTTGATTTAGAGGCTTTGGCGCGCGAGTGCGGCGTGCAGCTTTACGACGTGGAGACGGTGAGCGAAAACGGCAGAACGATCTATCGCATCAGCATCACGAAAGCAGGCGGCGTGGGCCTAGACGACTGCGAGCGGCTATCGCGGCTACTTTCGCCGATTTTCGACGTGGAGCCGCCGCTTGAGGGCGAATGGACGCTGGAGGTCGGCTCGCCCGGGCTTGAGCGCAAGCTAAGCAAGCCGCGGCATTTCGCAAACTCCGTGGGCGAGCTGGTGCGCCTAAGCCGCACGGACGGGCAGAAGCTAAGCGGCGAGGCGCTAGAGTGCAAAGGCGGCGTGCTTAGGCTACGCACGGACGACGGCGAGGTAAGCGTGCGACTTGACGAGATCAAAAAGGCGCGAACCTACGTGCAGTGGTAGCGGCGCGGATTTTTAAAATTTTGCATGTAGGGCTTTGGGGTGCGGCGCCTAAGAAGCGCGAACTTAAATTTTTAAGCTAAAGCGGCGAGGCTAATTTGGATTTGCCTTGCTTTTTGCGCGCTTTTAAGTATTGCGTCTATCGCGAGCGATACACGGCTCGCGGCATCTTGCTTCGCTTTTTAATTTGGCGCGCTATATTCGGTGCGGCTTTCAAAAACACATACCGCGCGCAAGTCTTTTGCGTTGAGATTGATCGTATCGCACGAAAGCATTTCCGCGTTGCAATTGTTCGCATGCGCACCGCGGCGAAACGCCGTTGCTAAGCTTTTTGCGACTTAGGTTTGCGATTGTCGGCATCGGTACGAATGTGCGGCTACGGGCGGAGTGAAATTCGATAAATATTAGCCTTTCGCGCGGACGTGCCCGCAGCACCGCCTTGTTGCGTCGCATGGGCACGCGAGCACGTTAAATTTTTAGATTTCTTTAAAATTTGCCGCTACCGGTCGCTTTTGATCTCTCATGGCGCTCGGCGCAAAATTTTAAAATTCCGGCGCGCTTGTTTGTTTTGAAATTTCAGATCGCGCCGATAAAAGATAATTTTCACGCCACCGGGCGGCGCTTTGAAATTTCACGCTGCGCCGCTAAATGATAAGTTTTGCGTGACGCTTACGCGTTGCTTTAGAATTTTACGTCGCGCCCGAAAGCGACTAAATTTAAAATTTACGCGCTGTTTTGGATGCGATAAAATTCCACGCTGAAATTCCGCCCGTAAATTTTTGATACAAAATTTCTGTGCTAATTTTCGCCTTAAAATTTTGCCCGCAGAATTTCAAAAGGCTAAATTCCGCGATAAATTTACGTCTTAAAACTCTGCGGGCGGAGGTTTGCGAGCCGCCCGGCGAGAGTTTGATTATCCACCGGCGAATTTTAATGTTCGTCCGGCAAAATTTTAATCACCGAGTAAGCGGCGCGGATGTTTGCGGCTACGAAGCGGAGATGCCGATTGTAGCTAGCAGCACGGGCGAGGTCATGAGCCCCACGATCGTAAGGATCCACGCTAATATCGCTATTACGAGCGAGGCTTGCTTTTTGACGGCTTGATAGGTTGCGGCGATCGCGCACAAAAACGCAAGCGGAACGAAAACGATCCCTAGGAAAAAGATCCCTAAAATCGCGAAGACTATGGAGAGTATCCCAAGCACGTTTGATTGGGGTTGAACGGTCGGTTGTTCAGACATTTTAATCCTTTGAAGAAAATTCGTGTAATTCCCCCCCCCCCCCCCCCTGAATTTTAGCTGAAATCAAGCCGCGGCTTTTGAAATTTCATATTCGCGCCCGATTGCGGTTTTGCCCAGCGCTCCATTAAAATTTTATTTCGCAAAATCAGCGTTTGCGCGCTATCGGTAGGCACTCGTTTGCGCGATAGGCGAAAATTCTTGGCGCGCGAAACGGACGCCGCGAAATTTACGATTTAGGATAAAATTCTAAAACCTGTGGTAAGATTTCGCAGTTTTGTTCCCGCGCGGAATCTTGCTCCTATGCATACGGCGCGTGGCTTGCACTCTGGTAAATTTGGCGCTTAAAGCGAAGCCTTGTAGCAGCAAATGTATTTGGAACGCAAGTCGGCGAACTGGTACGGCGCGGGCGAGCGTAGGCGGGCAAGCGGGTTGCGTCCGAGGCGTAATCCGTTGCGGGCAGAGAAGGTTGCCGACTAGCCGCAATTTGGCTAAGCGATCGCGGCGGAGCGGGATAATTTAAATTTTGGATTTTGTATGAACGACGAATTTTACATGAATTTGGCGCTGCGTGCGGCGTGGCGCTATCAGGCTCTGACGCTACCCAACCCCGCCGTGGGCTGCGTGCTTCTGGATAAGAGCGGCAGGGTTCTAAGTATAGGCGCGCATAAAAAGGCGGGCTTTTTGCATGCCGAGGCAAACGCCGTTTTCGCCGCGCTATGCGATCTGGACGCAAATTTCGCGCAGGATTTCGCTCGCGAATACGCCCGCAAATTCGGCGTTAAATTTCAAAACTTAGAGGCTCTAAAAAGTGCACTTTTGCAGCCGAGCTTCACCTATGATTTCATCTTAAACCGACACGGCGGGCTTTTGCGCGGCGCTTGCGCCTACGTCACGCTCGAGCCCTGCGCACACCGCGGCAGGACCCCATCTTGCGCCGAGCTTTTGGCGGAGCTTGGGCTATCGCGCGTGGTAATCGGTGCGCGCGACACGAATGTGCAGGCTGCGGGCGGCGCGGAAATTTTACGCCGCGGGGGCATAGAGGTGAAATTTGACGTTTGCCATGCCGCGGCAGCGGAGCTTGCGGAGCCGTTTTATCTGGCGCGCGAGGGTGGCTTTTGCTTCATCAAAATCAACGCCACGCTAAACGGTGCGGTACATGGGCGGATCGGCAGCGAGAAGCAGCGCGCGTTCGTGCACAAGCTGCGCAGTGTGTGCGATTACATAGGCGTAGGCGGACAGACCGTGCGCGCCGACAGACCGACGCTGGACGTGCGTGCGGCTAAGTTTGATGAAATTAGCGCTTTGGTGGGCAGTACTGATATGCTGGCGCCAGATGCGCGCGTTGCGCCGCAAAATCTAAAGCCGCGCACGCCCGATGTGTGGATCCGCTCGCGCCGCGCACTTTCGGATTTTGATGCGAGCATTCCGCTTTTTGGCGTCGCAGGGCGCAAGGTGGAGGTCTCGCGCTCTCTGCCCGCGGGCGCGAAAATCACGATGATAGAGGCGGGGGCGAGTTCGTTTGACGAGTTCGCGCAGTTTGCGAGCCACGCGCTTATTTTTTACAGCGCGCAGATGAGGGACGCGGGAAATTTTAGAGCAAATGCCGCGCTACGGCCGCTTTTCATCTCCCGCGCGGGCGATCCGCACCTGGAAGCGAACGAATTCTACGGCTGGTTTAAAATTTTAAAATGAAAATTGCAAAAGCTTTGCTATTATCGGTATAAGGATCAGCAGCGCTACTATTATTATGACGACCAATAGCGCCTTGTCTATGTTATATTTTTTTGCCGTAGATTTTGTCGTTGGGCTGCAATTTTGCAAGAAAGCCCCGAGTTTGTATCCGCTGATATGAAATAGCCAAGCGGTCCAAATCGGTCCGAGGGATAGGCACATCGCCGCAAATGCAATTTCTGATTTATTTAATATCATTATGCCGACGATCATAAATAAAGATAGCAGACTAACGATAATCACGCCTATCGTCGCAAAGGCGATGAAAAATATAAAATTTAGCTTGCAATCGATGCCTAAAATGCGAAAATTAATAATTTTATTTGCGATATAAAATGCGGAGATTATCGTTAAGATAGCTTTTGCGAGCTCGGCCTTAAAAGAAGCGTAGGGCAATAGCGGTACGCCAAAAACTGCATTCGATATGATACCTACGTGCGATAAAGTAAAGCCGAGCGAGAACGAGAATATGCCCGTCAGTAAGATGCCTAAAAGCAATTTGTAGAAATATATTTTCATACGCAATCCTTAAAATTCTGCGAAATTATACGCAATAGCGGCTTAAAATTTTGATTGCAAATTTAGCGTAAGCTTTGAAATTTTTCACGTATGCCGCAAGCAACAACGCAGAGCGAATATAAAAAATAGATATATGCTGCAAGCGGGACAAAAGCGACAAATCCCGAAGCATAAACTAAAGCGACTAGCACATATGTGGCATTTGCCAGCGCAGGTATGCTATAAGTCCAAAGCTCTGGCTTTTCAAAAGGGGTGTAGATATTATTCAAATACAAAGCTAAATTTACGACAAGCAGTAGAAAAAATATATAATTCTTTTTCATAAAAGGAAAAACGGCGCAAACCAAGACTACTATCAAATTTAATGCAATAAGAAAACCTATGTAATTAATATCTATAAAGGCGCAAAGTAAGCCTAAAATCGCGATTAATATATGTTTTTTCATAACCGATTGTCGTCCTTTTTAATTCTTGCAATTATAATGCGTAGGTTTAAATTTTGATAAAAAATATTTCGTGCTTAAAATTTTGTCGCGCCGTGCGGGTGATCTATGCCTATTAAATTTAGCGCATACGGACAAAATTAAACGGGGCGCTTAGCTTTATTTAGATTCAAAAACGATAAAGTTTAGCCATATTATTACACCTATAAGCAATAAAATAGACGATAGTGTTTCGTTGGCATTCCAGCGCCTTTTTAGACTAACGATTTGTAAAAATTTACCGAGCTCGTAATCGCTTTTGCGAAATGAAAATGCCGTAGAATAGGTGCCTATGAATAATATCACGGCGGATAATATCGCTACTAGTTTTTTATCCAGATCCAGACCAAATAGCATAAAACCGAATACTATGATATAAGTAACGGCGGTAAGCGCTAAAATTCCTATCGTCGCAAAGGCGATGAAAAATATAATATTAAGCTTGCGATCGATGCCTTTGACATAAAAATCGCTCAAACTGCTGCTGACGTAAAAGGCGAATAGCTCAAGAATCGCCGTCGTAAAAGGCAGGCGAATATCGCCCGGAAATAAAAAATATCCCTTCAAAAGGCTCATAACATCGATATTTGAAATATTTTCAATATGCCACGAAACAACGTAAAATGAAATCACAAAAACCGCCAAAAAGACATTGCCCAAAAGGAACTTGTAAATTAGGTATTTTATGTTTTTGCGCACCTTGGCTCCCTGAAATTTCGCGAGATTATACGTCAAATTTGCTTTTAACAGGCTCAAATCGGCAGAGAAATTTAATGAGTGAAATTTAGCCAAAATTTTGATGCGTAGTTTAAATTTGCAGCTCGATTTACAGCTCAATTCGCGGCACGGAATTTTAAAATTTAGAAGCGCGGTATGTTGGCTAAATTTAAAAATGTAGCGCGCGCTGTGTCATCTCCGTGCTATTAAAACAGAAAGCGCTTAGCTAAATTTAAAACCACTCCGTGCGTTCGATAAATTTCGCCATGATTGCTAGTCAGGCGTTTCCGTTAAATTTAAAATTCCGCAAACGCGCATAGGCGCCGTTTTGAATGGTACGGCGATCTGCTGCGTAAAATTCTACTATTTTGCTCGCGCGGCGCCTGATTTTGAAATGGCGTCCGCGGGGCAAAATTTTAAAATTCCGCTATGCGAATGGATTTAAAATTTCATAACAGACACAGAATTTTAAAATTTGAAACCTCAAAATTTTAAAATTCCGAAATCTCGCGGCGCGGGCAAATTTAAAATTTAAAACTCAAGCCAAATTTTAAATTTCAAACCTAGCGGAATTCTAAATTCTAAATTGAGTGAAATTTCAAATCCAAAAATTTAATGACTATGCCCCAAATGCCCGCCTGCGCCATTTGATCTTACTTCGCAGATTAGCTCGTCAGCGCATTCGTTGTCGCTGCTCTCAAGCTGCAGCGTCGTGTGCGTGATGCCCAGATGCTCCATTTCGTGTGATATTTCGGCCATGATCCGTTCCGCTTCGCGCACGCTCAGCTCGCCGCTGACCACCACGTGAGCCGTGAGCGCGTTTGCGCCGCTTGTTATGCTCCAGACGTGCAGATCATGCACTGAGAGCACGCCGTCCACGCCCCTGATCTGCGCAACGAGCCCGTCTAGGCTCACGCCCTTTGGCGAGCCCTCCATCAGGATATTTAGGCCCTCTTTTAGCACGCCCCAGCCGCTTTTTACGATGAGCGCGGCCACGAGCAGGCTAGCCGCCGCATCCGCCCAGCCCCAGCCAAAGCACATCATCGCCAAAGCCGCCGCGATCGCGCCCACCGAGCCCGCAGCGTCGCCCAGCACGTGCAGGTAGGCGCCGCGCATATTGACGTTTTCTCTCACGTCGCCGCCGCGCAGCATGTATAGCGCCACGACGATGTTTACAGCAAGTCCCAGCGTGCTGATGGCGAGCATACCAGCGGTGGCTACTTCGGGCGGATTTTGCAGGCGCCGCGCCGCCTCAATGACGATAAAAACGGCGATGACGATGAGCGTGACGGCGTTTATCGTCGCGGCTAAAATTTCGATCCGCCTGTAGCCGAAGGTCTTTTGCAGATTGCCTTTGCGTTCGCCGAATTTAAACGCAAATAGCGAAAACCCGAGCGCTGCGGCGTCTGATAGCATGTGCCCGGCGTCTGAGAGCAGGGCGAGCGAGTTCGTCGCGAAACCGCCCGCGACCTCGACCAGCATAAAAGCGGATATCATAAAGAAGGAATTTCTCAAAACGACCTTGTTTGACGTGTATGAATGCGCGCAGTGGTCGTGATTTTCGTACATTTTGACCTCGCTTTTGGGCAAATTTTAGTTAAATTATACCACAAAAAAGCGCTTAAATTTTAGCCAAATCTCCCTCTAACTCGACGTTTACGCGCTTGCCTATATCTTTTAACTTGCTAAACTCTTCCACTAGCCTCGGCGCGTCGTTGGGGGGGGGCTGATCGCAAAGGTCTTAAAATGTGCTATTTTGAATAAAAATTCTTCGGTTAAAATCGCGCGGATTTTAGCTGATTTTAAAATTTGCGTCAAATTTTGCGGAATTTTTTGCTGTAACCCTTGATATTACAACAAAATTTTATTATACTTCGCTCATCAGTTGTAAGTTATAGCATTACAACAAAAATTTCTAAGGAGA
>CAUQPS010000071.1:0-7644 GCA_963520005.1 uncultured Campylobacter sp. | reverse complement strand
GGCATCGACGTTTTCGACAAAGAGCCTGCGACCGATCATGAGCTTTTGGATATCGAAAATTTGAGCGCGACTCCGCATCTTGGAGCAAACACGCTCGAATCGCAAAGCAATATCGCCAGGGAAGCCGCGGAGCAGGCGATCAGCGCAGCACGCGGCTTAAACTATCCAAACGCTTTAAATTTGCCGCTTAAGCTCGAGGATCTGCCGCGCGGTATCGAGCCGTATATAAATTTAGTCTCCAAAATGGCCTATCTTGCGGCGCAGATCAACAAAGGCCCGATCAAATCGATTCGCATCGAGGGTAGCGGCGAGGTGGTGCAGTATCTAAAATCGATGCTCGTTTTTGCCATCGTAGGCGCGCTGCACGATTCTTTGGGCGATTCGCTAAACTACGTTAATGCAAAATTTCTTGCGGATGAAAAGGGGATCGATACGAGCTTCGGCGAGCTTGCAAACAGCGTCTATAAAAGCGAGATCGCGGTTAAGGTTACGACCGACAAAGCGATCTCAAACGTCGCGGGCACCGTATTTGATGGCAGCGAGGAGCGTATCGTAAATATCGGCGGATTTAAGACCGATTTTAAGCCGAAAGGCAAGATGATAATCTTCAAAAACACCGACGTGCCGGGCGTTATCAAATCCGTAAGCACGATCCTAGCCGACGAGAACATCAATATCGCGGATTTCCGCTTAGGCAGAGGCGAGGAGGGGGACGCTTTGGCGGTCATTTTGGTCGATTCCGAAGTGCAAAAAAGCACGCTCGATAAACTAGCGGCGCTTCAAACCTGCCTAATGGTGCGCTACGCGGCGCTTTAATCCTTTTCCTCTTAGGAGGCGAAATTTAAAATTTTGCCTCATCCAATTCTTTATAATTTAAATTTACAATCCAACCTATGACGGCGTTTGATGAGGCGATGCGGGAACGCGCGGCGAGGATTTTGGCGGAACTTGAGTACGTGCAGAGTCGCGCTTGCGGTACGTTGCGACATGCTCTAGGCAGATATGCTTTAGCTCACGGCTTGTGAAAACGCCGCGCGCGCTCTAAATTTAACTCTCGTCTCAAGCTTGCTTTTAAATTTCATCATCGCGGGCGCTGCCGATTAAATTTGCCGCTATGCGAGTTCGGTATCCAAAGCTAAGCGTCGCGATACAAAACGCGGTCAAATTTTATTTATTAGACACGACAAGGCGTTTTTGCTTTAAATTTATGCGCGACAGGCACTTTCATCTCTAATCGTATCGCCCGTTTAAATTTCGGGTAGCTACCGAGAGATTGCATTGCTGATTAAATTTAGGGCAACTACCGAGAGATTGCGCCGCTGATTAAATTTTACGTTTTGCCGAAATTGCGCTTCGGTGAAAATTCCGCCCGGCCTAAATTTAGTCGATACAAAATTTCAGCTGTAATGCGTCCTGCTAATTTGTGAGTTTAAGCGTTTCGATTAGACTTAAAATTTTGCGGATCTGCGTTTGGTATTCGCACGCGAGCTCTATGCTAGCGGGCCTACCAAAAAGCGTAGTTTCGAAAAGATCGGGCGCACCGTTTAAAAATAGATATAAGCGCTCATCCATAAATACCGCGCTCAAGCTGAACTCGCCGCTCGTTTCGCGATTTATTTCGCGCAGACGCTCCATAAACGCGGGCGTTAGCAAATAGCGCGATTCTACTTTGTCATCCGCAAACACGCGAAAATCGCGCATAAAATCCACATCGTCCATCATCTCTTTTTCGCCGAAGATCTTGGCGTTTAGCTCCCTGCTTACCACTATCGTTTTACCCGAGGTTTTTTTCGCGAGCTCGCAGATCAGTACGTTGCCGTCAAAGTCCATATAGTTATCGTAGAATATTTTGATCAACATAATCGCCGCTATGAGCGGATTATCCGTTTTCATGTAAAACCTACCATTACTATGTACCTCGCTGAGGCTAAATTTAATCCCGCAGTACACGCCCGTAATCCGATCCTCGCTTTTGATCCTAGATTTCCTATAAATTCTAAATTTTTGAAATTCCTCTTCTTGCATGCCGGTATATGGATCGTATTTTAAACCGGCATCTATATCTTTTATTACGGCGCGGACGAATATCTCTTTATAAAATTTGTAGTAGCGAATTTCCGCTTCGCTTTCTTGACTGGCGCAATGCATAAGAAATATCCAAAAGATATGAAAAAGGATCAAGACGCTCGAAAATTCGGCAATTTCTATTAGAGGAGTGTCTGCTTTAACGCAGTTTAGAAACACTAATACGAACAGGACCGCAAAAAAGGCGGCTATACTGAGGTAGCGGTATCTATTAAAAATTTTAGCGCACGCTTTTTGCTCGATTAAAGTTTGTGAAATAGCATCTTGCAAAGAAGGCGACATATCTATCCTTGAGAAAAATTTCGCCCGTATTGTAGCAAAATTTAACGTGATTTATAAAGAGCGAATTTCGCCTCATAATTAAATAGTCAAGATCGGAGCTTAATTTACGCAGTCCGTGCGACGTAAAATTTTAAAATCTTACTATTCTGAAAACAATTCGCACTGGATTTAAAATTTAATGTATCGCGTAAGCTTATATTTCACGCGAGCCGCTTTTGTAAATTTGCGTTCAAATTTTGCGATCACAGTATCCTGAGGCTGTCTGAGATGAAATACATAAAAATCCCGAGCCCAAACATCACGAAAAGCCCCGCAAATTCGACGTAAAGCTTCAGGCTAACGAGCCGCTTCGAGCTTAGCTCGTTTGCTTTCGCGCCGAAAAGCGCGGCTAAAAATATCACGACGCTCATTCCAAAACCGATGAAAAGCGCACTTGCGACGCTAAGTGCGAAGCTTCCGAGGCTGAAGGCAAGTACAAAAATAAGAATCGTGCCGGGGCAGGGCACGAGCGCCGCAGCAAGCGCGATAAGCCACTCTCGCCCTTTCTCGCCGCCGCCAGTCGCGCCATTTTGTAGCGAGCGAGACGAGGTTTGGTTTTTGGAATTTGTAGAATTCAAAGTCTGTTTTTGCTCGTTTTGGCTAGACGAGTTTTCTTCTAGGCTTGCGGTTAAATTTAAATTCGAATTTAGCTCTGCTGCTATGGTGCCCGAATTTTCAGCATCTAAATACTGCGCGGATTCGCCGCTTTGAATACTAAATTTAGAAAATTTATAGCTCTTTGACGCTGCGTGAGCGGAATCCCTGGTGTTTGCAAATGCCGTATTTTTTAAGCTGACGTCCGACTCTGCGGTCTTTGCGACGGAAGCGCAAGCGGCGCAGGAGCAGCCTGCATCGTGGCTGGCGCCCGATCTTACGCGACGAGCTTTGTCGTAGATGATGAGCGCGGTTATGACGATGATCAGAAGCGCCGAAATTTTCGTGGTGATTGAGGCGGAGTTTGCAGAAACTATGCCTGCAACGTTTTGCAACACAAACATGCTCGCGCTTACCAAAACGAGCGCTCCTAGGACGTGCAGAAGCCCGATTTTAAGGGCAAATCCGAAGGCTTTGACGTAGCTGCCGCCATGGGCTAAGAAATAGCTCGCCGTTAGCAGTTTCGCGTGTCCAGGGCCTGCCGCGTGGAAAAAGCCGTATATAAAAGAAAGCGCCAAGACCCATAGGATCGTGCTTGCGCTTGCATGCTCGCTGCTTGCGCGAAACGCCGTTTTGAGACTTTTCATAAAATCCATCGTCTTTTGCGCGACAAATCCCAGCGAGACCTCTTTGTGCTGCTCGCTTGAAATCTCGTCGCTACCGGACGCGGCGCCGTTTTTGCTCGCGTTATTTTGCGCTAAATTTAAAGAACTCTCCTCGGGCGGCGTCGCGAGATTTTGCGTAAAATGCGCGGAATTTAAAAAGTCGTCTCGGATCGCAGCAAAATTTTCGCTCACGCCTTTATCTACAGACGCCGCAGAATTTGCGGGACCATCTTTTGCCTGCGCGTCCTTTTTGGAGGCTTTATTAATCTGCGCGAGAGTATCCGAAGCGGCGATGTTTTTTTGAGCCTCTGCTGCAGCCTCCGAGACGATATCGCCGACGGATCTTTGGTTTGATCTGCGCGCCGAGGTGGAATTCGGTTTAGCTTGCCCGCCTTGCGCAAGTTTATCCTCTGAGCTCGCAAGGCTCTGCTGGCTAGATGCAAGACCATCCTGCGCTAAATCGGAGTTTGGCGCGCTTGAAATTGGCGGCTTTTTATCTGCGATCTTTGGCTTTTCGCCGCTAAATTCTATAAAAGTGGTGGCTAAATTTGAATTAGGCTTCGCTATAAAGCCCTCGCCCAGATTAATGGGCTTGTCGTCAAGCATTTTGAAATTGAAAAATCCCTGATCGTCGTTAATGGAAATTTTAAGAACGCGGTTATTGCGCAGCTCGAAGCCGACCTTTTGATCGAACTCAAACACGAGTCTGCCCTTTTTGACGAGGCTTATTGCGTTTTTAAAATTTCCCTTGATCTGCGTGCCTACGAGGTTGCTAAGCGCAGGTTTTGCGTTTTTTGGCGCTTGATCGTAAAATTCCGCCTCGCAAAGGTAGTTTTTGGGGGTTAGATAATCGGTCATCGCCTTAGTTATCTCGGCAAGCTCGCTATTTTCAAGCTTGCCATTGGAATTTATATCGTAGGTCTGCATTATAACATCGGTAAAATTTTGAGAGAAAAGCCACGAAAAATGCAGACTCACGATCTTGCCGTCTTGTGCGACGGGGGTAATGCTAACGTGCGCAGTAGGCGTGTATAGGGCGCACAGAGCGCACGCAAATATCCGCGAGCTAAAGATCGCGGATAAAAGTAAAATTTTAATAAATTTCATCAACTACAAATTTTCTCCGAAAACGTCGATCGTCTTTTTCATTGTCTCGTACCAATCTAGCGGTAGCTGATCGATCTCCATCACCTTTGCGCCCGTTTGCGCGGCGATGGTTTGCGCTGCCTTTTTGGAAAACTGCGGTGCGACGAAAATCACCTTGATCTTTTCCTCTTTGGCTTCCTCGATTAGTTCGGCTAAATCCGCAGGCTTAGGCTCTTTGCCCTCCACTTCGACTGCGATCTGCTCCAAATCGTATCGGTGTGCGAAATAGCCCCAAGACGGATGATAAACCATAAATTTCTTTCCCTTGACGCCCGCTAATTTTTGCTTTGCGTAAGCGTCCAGCTCGTCAAGCTTTTTAGCAAATTTATCGAAATTTGCTTCGTAAATTTTAGCATCCTTAGGATACTGTTTGGTTAACGCGTCTTTAATATTTTTAGCTTGAATTTTTACAAGCTGCGGATCGAGCCAGATATGTGGGTCTAAGCCGCCGTGATGATGATGGTGCTCGTGCGCCTCGTGGTCTTTGTCACCATGCTCATGATGCGCGTCATGATCGTGATCATCGTGATGCGCGCTATGATCGTGTTCATCGTGATGGTGGTGCTCTGCCATAGCCATTTTGGTAATGCCATCTTCGGTGCGGATTATCTTCATCTTCGGATACGATGCGGCAAGCTTTGGTAGCCAGACTTCATCAAATTCTATACCGACTGCAAAATATAGATCGCTATTTTCTAGCATTTTCATCTCTGAAGGCTTAGGCTCGTATGTGTGCGGATCGGCACCTTTGCCGACCATAGTATTTACCTGCAAGGTATCGCCTGCGATCTGTTCAACAAAATACTTCGTAGGAAGTATGGTCGTGGTGACCGTAGGTTTGGCGAATGCTACGCAACTAGCTGCTAAAAGCGTGAAAATAAGCTTTTTCATAAAATTCCTTTCCAAAAAAAAATTGCGGAAGTATATCAAAAGCAACTTAGTTGCAACTTAATATAAATTTATCTAAATTTCGCTATCATCGCTTAAATTTTAAAAAAGGCGTAAAATGGATCCCAAAGATTTTTTAGCGAGTCACGATATAGCTCCTACGGCGCTTAGAGTGCAGATCGTGCAGATCCTAAGCGAGAAAAAATGCCCGGTAAGCTATGATGAACTAGTAGAACGAACGGGTGCGAATAAAACCACGATATATCGCAATATAGCGCTTTTGGAAGAGAAAAATTTGATAATTACCAGCGAAAATAATCATAAAAGCTTTTATGAGCTCACTGACGGCGCCAAAGCGTATTTTGTCTGCGAAAGCTGCCATAAAATGGAGGAGATTTCGATGCCAGCTTTGCCACAAAAAAATGTCAAAAGTGTGCTTGTGCGAGGATTGTGCGAGAAGTGCGGCGGCTGAGGCGGGAAATTTAATAAAAAGCGCTCAAAGAAACTTAGCTAAAACGCTAGGGCAAAATTTAACCGATTTTTAACGGATTTTTATAAAACAAACGATATAATCCGAGCGTTTCATATTTTAAAAGGGAAAATTTAGTGAATAAAAACGATACGATAAAAGCAATAGAGAAGTTTGTAAGTTCTCAAGAAATGACGATGTTTCGCCTGAAAAAGGGTATCTACGGCGATGCGATGAAAAACCTGGATCAGGTTTTTACGCCGTATAAGGAGTTTGCCGAGTTTTTCAAAAATCCCGCAAATAGGTTGCAGGAGCTGTTAGGCAACATCGCGTACGAATCGATTTTAAACTACACTGAAGCAGGGCTATCGCACTGCGAGAAGATTCACTCGATCTATTTTGTGGAATCCAAAGGATTTTTCAAAAGTGGGCTAAAGTATATCGAGCCTGATGCGACCGCTAGAGAGAGAGCCAAGAGCTATTACGACAAATTGCTGGAAAATAATGAGAAGCTTAACGAATATATCGATATCGGCTTGCAAAGGCTACATGGCTTAGAAGCGAAGGTTTTCGAGTAGGCTAGGCTAGCTTTAGGATTTGATTTTCGCGGCGAAATTCTATCTCAAATCCTTAGCGCTTAAAATTTTATGATTAAATTTCACACCTTTTACAGACCACACTTATATTATTAAAATTCTGCGCTAGCGCCGCTTTTAATTGCGTATATAGCAAATAGGGTGGCTTGAGTAATTCTGTGCCGGCAGGTATTATCCGATACGATCAAAGAAATAATCTAAATTTTTAAAGCTCAATGAAGTAGGTTAAAATAAGTAAGCTTGGCTAAATTCCGTGGAGAGACTAAAGCAGGCTCTAGCATAAACTAGCGCTTAGTTGGAGGCTGCGAATTTGAAATTTCGCGGCTAGCGCGAACGGGAATTTAAAATTCTAGCGCTATTTCAGATTCCTTCAAAATACGGAATTTTAAAGTGGGTATTGTGCCTATAAATAATCAAAGCACAAGATTTGAAATTTTCTAAAAATGCTCGCTGCAAAGTAAAATTTAAGAGTCAGGCTGCAGGGCGACACAGCGTAAATTTTAATTTACTCTGTAGCGCAAAACGCATTCAGCAAGAGATATTTTCGGAAGCGGAAGGGGCGATAGAGAGCCGTAACGAATTTATATTTGATTGCGCTAGTACCGCATTGTTGGTATATGCAGTGATGCAGCCGATGCGTAAAAATTATCTAGTGGTGTCAATATGGTGAAGCGTGCGGTGTAAATTTTAACTCGTTTTGGCGCACTGTTTTTATTTATCGTGCGAGGCAAATTTAAGCGGTTAAACTTATTGCGATTAGAAAATTCTAAACACGGATTAAAGCTTGGCGGCGAAATTAACCTTGCTAGCACTCTGCTGCATCTTAATTTCGCCGCAAGCAGCTTTATTTATCTGCCTTTTCGGCTTTATATTGCGCTAG
>CAUQPS010000070.1:0-7725 GCA_963520005.1 uncultured Campylobacter sp. | reverse complement strand
CTCTAAAATTTCAAAACGTTTGCGAGCGGGAATTTTGCGGCGCGAGTTTGGACGGTAAGCTGCGGGCAAATTTAATCTGCGTAAACGAGCCTAAAATTTTAAACGCAGCGGAGCAGACCGGTGAGGCAAATATCGCAGCGATCGAGGCGTGCGGCGAGACAAGCGCACAAGCCCTAACGCAAGGGACGAACGGCGCAGCAAATACAAAAAATTTCACGCGCGACGCGACGCAGGCTGCAATACAAGGCGTAACGCAAGTCGAGGCACAAAATTTAGCGAGCGCAAAACCCTCACAAATCGCGGTAGGTGGGCGCAGCGCTGCGACGAATACCGCAGCACGAGCAACACAAAATACGCCGTGCACGGCAAAAGACGCTACCTGCGGGCGTGCAAATCGCGGCATCAGGCTTTACGATATGGAGAGCTCGCTTTTTGTTAGTGCTTGCGAGCGTGCGGGCGTGCCGTGGGCGATGATGAAGATCGTAAGCGATCATTTGGGCGGCGAGCGGCTTTGCAAAAGCTTCGTCTATGAGCTCGTAAAGGCGCGCCTGCCGCAAATACGCGCCGCGGTAAAGAGTAAAATTTAACCACGATGACGTATGCAAAAAAAACCGAGCCGAGAGATGAAATTCTGGCTTCATACGCCGAATACGACGCGGAATTAGAAGGTATTGCGGAGTCGCAGGAGAAACGATGAAAATAAAAGGCTCTTATCTATGTTTCGCCCTCTTGGCGTGCGCTTGCGTCGCGGCCTGCGCGTATGCCGTGGCGGATTTGCTCGCGGATCCGCCCTCGTTGATCTTTCTAGCTCTTTTGCTTGCATTTGCCTGTATCGGGCTATGGCTAAAAGACGCTCTAATAGGCGTGCGCTACCTAATTTATTGCGTCTGCGTGCAGCTACTTTTTGCAGCGGCTATATTTGTCGCTCATAAATTCCCCGCCATGGCGCAATTTGTGCGCAGTGCGGAGATAGGCATCGGCGGCGTGCCGCTAGGTATCGCCCTGCTCGTGCTGCCCGCGTTTTTCTGCGCCCTGCCGTATTACTACCGAACGGGCGTCAAAAAAATCCCGCAAAAGTTCGCACTCGGCGGAATTTTGATCCTAAACGTCGCTATTACGCTAGCTTACGCCTTCTATTTCGAGCGACTATTCTATGGCGTGATCTGAAATTTCAACGATTTTCAGTGACGGCGCGCGAAATTTAAGTATAATTTGCAAAATTTAAACGAAGCGGAGCAAGATGACGGAGGCGGAAAAGGAGCTGGGCGCGCAGTTTGGCGTGAATCTGAGCGAGCGATCGAGCGCGTTTTTAGGCGCGCTATTTGATAAATTTCACTTTTCATTTCAGGAAAAAAAGCAGCTTGCCGAGTTTGCGAGCGATTTTGAGGCGTGGGACGAGACGCCCGTTTATGAGCTGCTTGCGAGCGAGCGGTGCAAGCTAAATTTTAATAAAGCCAAATTTAATAAAGCGGGGAAAGTCCCGAGCGGCGAGCAAATTTTTAATTTCGTGCGCGAAGCCTGGCTTGAGCTAAAGTCGCGCCCGCATTCATACGCGAGCTTCACAAGCGATTACGCACCGAAAAAATTTGAAATTTCCTCCTTTCGCGCAGACCGCATCGCTTTAGGTCGCTGTCCGGTGGCGAGCGAAAACACGCGCTGCTGCAATCTGCTGACGCTCGATGCAGTCAATTCGTGCGGATTTGACTGCTCCTATTGCGCGATCGGCTCCTTTTACAAGCAGGGGAAAATCGGCTTTGACGAGAATTTCGCGGCAAATTTAGCGCGCCTGCGGCTCGATCCCGCGCACAGCTACCACATCGGCACGGGTCAGAGCTCCGACTCACTTATGTGGGGCGATCGCTTCGGCATTTTAAGCGCGCTATGCGATTTTGCGGCGCGGCATGAAAACGTGATTTTGGAGCTTAAAAGCAAGTCGAACAATATCCGGTTTTTCCTGCAGCGTGAGATCCCGCGCAACCTCATCGTCACCTTTTCGCTAAATACCCCCGCGATCATAGCGAACGAGGAGCATCTAAGCGCGAGCCTGGATGCGCGGCTGGCTGCAGCCGAAGCGCTCGCGGCGCGCGGCATTTTGGTGGGCTTTCACCTCCACCCGATGGTTTGGTATGAGGGGTGGCAAAGCGATTACGGCGCGCTTTTTGAGCAGCTGCTACGCCGCTTCGATCCAAGCAATGTTGCAATGGTTTCGCTCGGCACGCTTACCTTCATCAAGCCCGTCGTAAAAAAGCTGCGCTCGCGCGGGCTGCGGAGCAAAATTTTACAGATGCCCCTTGCGGACGCGAACGGCAAGCTGTCCTACCCGCTGCAGATCAAGCGCGAGCTTTTTAAATTTGCCGCGGACGCGCTCTCGCCGTGGCGCGAGCGAGTGTTTTTCTACCTCTGCATGGAGGATGCGAGCCTATGGCGCGAGGTTTTGGGCTGCGAGTACGAAAGCAACGACGCCTTTGAAGAGGCGATGAAGGCGGCGTATTTCGCAAAGATACGGCAGCGCTAGACGCGCTGTTTGCCGCAGACGTCGCGGCGTAGCATATCGGCTCGCATGTGGCGCCGAGAAATACGGCGCGAAATTTGCGGCGAGCGAGCGGTTAAAATTTAACGATGCACCCGGCTTTATAAAATTAAATTTTATAAATCGTGCGGGGCGGGCACAGCGAGCGGCGATGAAATTTTACAAAACGGCGACGCGGCAAAATGCCGCGGGCTAAATTTAAAATTTTACCCGGCGAAGTCGGCGGTGCGGATTGTTTAAACCGCGCAAATTTGGCGGCAAATACAGCGGGTAATAAATTTAGCGCAGCGAAATTTGCTCGGCGCGCCAAGCTTAATGCGCCGAAGCGGCATAAAAATTTAAAGGAGAAAAGATGAAAGCATTGATCACGGGCGCAAGCGGCGGTATCGGCAGCGCGGTTGCGGAGCTTTTGCGGCAAAACGGCTATGAAATTTTAACGCTAAGCTCGCGCTTCGAGGATATGGACGCGCTGGCGAAGGAGTGCCGGGCGCTGGCTGCGGCGCAAGGTATTGACGCGCTGATTTTATGCGCGGGTACGACGAAATTTGCGCCGCTTGAAGCGATGAGCGAGAGCGAAATTTTAAAAATTTTAAACGTAAATCTCGCCGCAAACATCATCATCACGCGCGCGCTTTTGCCGAATTTAAAGCACAACCACGCCCATATCATCGGCATTAGCTCGATCGAGGCGCTGCGAGCGAGCCGCTTTAGCGCGGTTTATAGCGCGAGCAAGGCGGGGCTGCGGGCGTTTCTGCTCTGTCTTTTCGAGGAGGCGCGCAAGCAGATCAGGGTAAGCTGCATCAACCCGGACATCACCAAAACGCCGTTTTACGAGGATTTGAGCTTCGAGCCCGCAGATGATGAGGCGAGCTTCGTGGACGCGGGGGAGATCGCAAATTTTACGCTGCAAATTCTGCGCACGAAGTCCAATGTAAGCGAGTTTACGATCCGTCCGCAAATCGTAAATCTGCGGAAAAAATCAAAATTTAATCGCGAAGGAGGCGAGCTTGAAAATCGGTAAAAGTCATGTTTTTGTGCTAGCTGTGGCGCTTATTATTATTTATGCCGCGTTTGTAAGCGGTAGCGGCGGGTATTGTAGCGCGAGAGAATTTTTTTCAGGCAGGCACGACTAAGAGGATGACGCTTGCATCGCTAAGCTGATAAAGCGAGCGGACATGGGTAATATATATGCGGCAAATCGGCTAAGATATCCGCACGAGGCGTATATCAAGCGCACATGCAAAAAGGAAGTGGAGAGCTTGGGCGAGCGCGAAAGATATTATTTTGAGCTCTACATCCAAAATCGCTGCGAAGCTTGGGGCTTTGAAACGCCCAAATCAAAGGGCGAAAAAGCAAATACGACAAGTAGCGGCGGTAATTTAGCGCAAGGCAATACGGACGCAACGGATAGCAGAGCAAATTTAACGCGCGAAGGTGCGAATACAGTCCGCAATGAAACAGGCGCGATCAAACGCGATGTAAATTCTACGGGAGGATTAAATGCCGGGCGATAAAGCGAAATTGAAAGACAGGAAAAGTCAAATTTTTTTGCTAATTGTAGGAGTTATTATTCTGTGCGCCCTATATATAAAAATCAGCAGCTCGTGCTGCAATGTGAGAGAGGTATTTTTGGGCTATGGCGAAGAAGACGATGCCTGCATTGCCAAGTTGGTAAAGCAAGCGGATGCCGGCGATGACCATGCAATAAATCGACTAATGTATCCGAGCCAGGCATATATCAAGCGCACATGCGAAAAGGGAGTAGAAAACTTGAGCGAACGCGAGAGATATTATTTCCAGGGCTTTGGCGAGGATCGCTGCGAGATTTGGGGCTTTAAAACGCCAAAATTAAAGGGCGATGAAGCAAACACGACGAGCGGCGGCGGTAATTTAGCGCAAGGCGATACGAACGTAACGGATAGCGAGAGAAATTTAACGCGCGCCGAGGCAAACAACGGCGAAGCTGACACTACGGGCAACAAGGCGGACACGACGAAGCGCGAAGGAAATTCTACGGAAGAACAAAATGCTGGGCGATGAAAATTTAGAAAAATTTTTCTCAAAAATCGACGCGGCGGAGTTTGGAGTTTCGGCGGGCTTAAAGCTCGCTTCAAAAAATCATAAACTTGCAGGAAGCGTGAGAGACGGGAGCGACGGCGAGCTTTTAAAATCAAAAAATGGCGCGGAATTTTGCGGCAAACAAGCATATTCTAGCGGCGCGCAGCAAGCTGAAATTTTAAAATTTAATGCCGAGCCGCTGTTTAATGCCGAGCAAGCATACTTAAAATTTAATGTCCGCCCATCACAAGCAGGGCTAGGTGCCCATCCGCCGCAGGCGCAGTTCGACGCCGAGCGAGCGCAGGCAAAAATCGAAAATTTCATGCGCGATCTGCTGCAAAACTATGTGCTTTGCGTAAGCGGCGCGGAATTCGCCTTCGCGGAGATCGAGGCGTATTTCACGGGCGCGGATCGCAACACCTACAAGCGCATATCGCGGGCGGGCGAGATATTTTTTCACAATTTCGGCTTTGACATTTCGTTTCGCAGCGTCCCGCAAAGCGGCGGCGGGATTTTGGTACGAAGCCTACGCATCCTAAGCGGCGCAGAGCTTTTGGCGGGCGGATTACCTGGTTTCGCGGGTCGCTTACCTGGCTCGGAGGGCGACTTGAGCGGCTCGACAGACAGCGGTCCGCTCGGCTCTGCCGTCGTCACGCTTATACAAAACGGCGATTTTATCGCGGGTCCGCGCAAATGCATGGGTAAAATTTTAAATCTACAAACGCGAAATTTAAACTTTTCGCTACGGCGTGCGCCGCAAATAGCGCATGCAGCTGGCTTTAGCAACCGAATCCGACGAGGCGAGATCGTAAATGAAGCGAATTTCGGTACAAGCGCTAGCTGTGCGACGGGTACAGCGGCTGCGGCAAGGCTTGCAAATGAGCCGCGCAGGCTTACTAGCGAGGAGTTTGAAGCATATCTGAGCATAGGCTGCACTGCCGCGAAAATATATAAAAAATCGCTACAGAAATATGAGGGCTAAATTTTTGATCAAACGGCGCGCAGCGGGCGAGCGGTAAAATTTACTGAGCTTTAAGTAGTGGGGGTATAAAATGGCGCGTCCATCAAATTTAAAGGCGGCAAATGGATCAAAGCAGGCTTGAGGAACTAAAAAGGCTACTACAAAAGCGGCATCAAGAGCCTAAACAGGGCTTGGAACAAAATTTTAACGGCAAAAATTCTAAAGCCCCGAATTCTGAAACCAAAAATTCCGAAGTCTCTAATTTTGAAATTTCTAATTCTGAATTCCTAAATTTTGAATCCCCGAATTCCGAAGTCTCAAATTCTAAATTCTTGAATTATAAATCTTCAAATTTCGAAGCTTCAAATTCTGAAACCCTAAATTCCGATCCTGATGCTTTAAATTTAGAAAGCGAGACGGATCGAAATTTTGCCCGCGAAAACAGCGTAGAGCCGCAAAATTTTATCTCGGATGATAGCGGCGCCTTACGGCATAATTCTAAAGCGAGGGATTATGATAAAGAGCCGATAGTAATCAAAAATTATGAAAAGTTTTTTGTATATTCGTTCTTAGTCCTATTATTGCCGATCTCTACGCTACATGCATTTTTAATTATAAATTTTATAAATCATGATAATATTGACATAGTTCAGTATTTTGCTATTTTATTAATTATTTTACTATCTACGGTTATAATATCTATATTTACCATAATCCGCCCTAGGCAAGAGATCAAATTTACAAACAAATATATACAATTCATTAGCGACGGCTTGATTGAAAAACGCTGCGAAATTGACGAAAACGATTTATCTTTAAATTTCTCTATCGGAATCTTGGCAAGTTTATATGAGATAGGAAAATCTGAAAAGATATTTTTGTACTTTATTGCTATCTTTATGTGCGTAACATGGTGGAATATATTTTTTATAGCAGTATTTTTTACATATTTATTCGGATTTTTATTAAATTTTATACTTTATCTGTTTATAAATAGGAATTTAAAAGGGTTTAGGGCTCTGCCATTTATTAGGATCGCACGCCCCTCATATGGCAGATGGTTTAGGAACAAGCCCGTTTATCCAAGATATTATCTCGTTTACATCTATAATCAAAATATTTATGATGAAATTAAAGAATATTTTTTACGAAAAAGCGTAAATATAAATAACGTTAAGAAAGATTATTTGTTTATCTAATGAGGAGGATAAAATGACGAGGGAAGAGGTCGCGAAGAAAGAGCCAGACAACGCGTATAAAAGGTTTTTATCAAATTAATTATTATAAATTTAGATCTATTTTACAAAGGGGCTTGAAATAATGGAAAATTATAATAAACAAAACGCCAGAGATTACGACAAAGAGCCGATAATAGTAAAAAATTATGAGAGGCTGCTAATATCTACAATTACATTTTTATACGTGCCTATGATTTTGGGCGGATATATTCTAAGCATATGGGATTTAATTTTTTCAAAACACCATATATCGATGATGGAAATAGGCTCTAGTATTATATTTGGAATGTTTATAGCGATAGCATTGAGACTTATTTATAGCTGCTGCGTAAGCAATAATAATCGAAAAATCTACTTTATGAATAATTCTATAGATTTCTATAACAACGGCGAGCCTGAGAGAAGGACGAACAATATTCATTTAAATTATGTGATAGGCAGACCATTTTGGGGATATTGCAACGACGATAAAGTTCGTCGCCTCATTTATAATATTATTATAATTTTTTCTATTGCAGCCCTATCGTTTCTATCATCGCAAATTTTATTATTCTTCATTTTTTCAATACTTTCTGCAATCTTTTTGAAAATATTTTTTCACTTTTTAATTGTAGGCAATTTTAAGAATTTTTCATTCTTTTCTGCAATCGTAGTGGATTATCCGTGCTATGAGCAGGAAAATACTTATTATTTAAGCTCTATTTTATCGGCAAAAAATTATTTAGTTTGCGTATATGATACAGAAAGGCTAAACGAAATAAAAGAATGGTTTTTAGTTCGAAAAAATATTAATATTGATAAAATAGAAAAATATTATCTTAGCTAAAGCGGGCGGTTATGGATACGAGAAACAAAGAGGTTGAGTTTAGGGATTACGACAAAGATCCGATAATAATAAAAGACTATGCTTTTTACGACTATATGAAATATTCCACGAT
>CAUQPS010000069.1:0-7849 GCA_963520005.1 uncultured Campylobacter sp. | reverse complement strand
CGCAGTCAGCGCCGCAAAGAGTGCTGATGCGAGTGCCCAAACCGCCCATGTCTCCATGATATTCCTTTATGAAATGAATTATTGGATTATAGCCCTATTTAGGTAAAATTTCCTTATAATTTCGCGAGCGTCGCAGCAAAAAGCTAAATCGCAAGCGATCGATCCGGCGGAGGCGACATTAAATTTTAAAATTTTAGCCGCAAAATATGGCTAAATTTCAGTTCTGACAAGCAAAGCCTGCCTCACGCGCTACTGAATGAGTTTGGGCGTCGTTTGAGTGGTGTGCCGCAAGACACGGTGCACAGATAGTACGATAAAATTCCGCTTCAGCAAGATAAAATTTTATCGAGGCAAGACGAGCTTTCCTTCGAATGCAAAATTCTATTTTAATTCAGCAAAAGCACGACCGAATACGCCTTTCACAAATCTAAACGCGATATAAATTCCATCCGAGCAGAAAGGTTAAAATTTAAAAAATATTCACCGCTCATATATAAAATTTCAAAATTTCTACGAGGAGAGCTTGTGAAAAAATTTCTACTCGCGCTCATCGCGATATTCGTTTTAGCGGGCTGCGGCAGCGACCCGAAAGGCGTAGCCGAGGACTTCATCAGAGCCCTATACGAGGGCGATTCTAAGACTTTGGTGGATGCTATAGACATACCCGAGAAGGACAGATCGGACGACGGCTCTATGCAGATGATAAACGGCAAGCTAATGCAAATGGCGGGTGCCGGCAAGGAGGAGGCTTCCAAGCGCGACGGGCTAAAAGGCGTCTCGGGCGAGCTGCAAAATAGCGACGAGAAATCGGCGCTCGTGAAAGTCGTCGTGTCTTTTAAAAACGGCACGAACCGCACCGAGAGCGTTAAGCTCGTCAAAAAAGACGGCAAATGGAAGGTTGCGCTTTAGCCAAAAAGCTTCTCGTCTGCCTGATCTTCGCCCTAGGCGCATTCGGCGAGCTTTGGACGCTAACGCGCGCGCCTACGGCAAAAGAGCCGCTGCGGGTGCCGAATGAAATTTTATCAAATCTACGCACGGGCGATCTCGTCTTTCGCATGGGCGACGTCACCGACAGCCGCATAATCGCAACCGCAACAAATTTTAAATACTCGCACGTAGGCATGATCGTGCGCGAGCGTTCGCTCGTGATAGTGCATGCCGTAACGGGCGAGGGCGAGCGAGACGGCGTCGCGGCCGTTTCGATGCGGGAGTTTTTGGCGCATGCGCGAGACTTTGGCGCGGCGCGGATGAAATTTTTAAACGAAGAGCAAAAGGCGCGCCTAGCCGCCTCTTTACTTAAGCGCGTAGGCGAGGGTTTTACGCTAAGAGCTCGCGGCGAAGCGAATCTCTACTGCACGACGCTGCTCGAGCAAGAAATTTCAAAAATCACGGAATTCTCGCCGCAATATTTTAAGCTAAGCTTAGCCGTTTTAGGCGGCGAATACCTCGCGCCGAAGGCATTTTGGCACTACGACGGCGTCGAAATTTTATATGAGCGGTAGGCGCGACTTAACTTGGGGCGGAATTTTGCGCGCTGTGTAAATTTAAATATCGCATCAATTCAAATCCGCGAATGAATAAAATTTAAGCTTAGAATTCTGCGCCGTAAAATTTCGGTCAAAATTTGCTTTGGCGCTAAATTTTAGAATTCCTAAACGACGTAAAATTTTACGTAATATAGAATTTCGTGGAATACTAAATTATGAAATTCCACTAGTTACTAAATTTGCAAAATTTGGTAGGCATGGAATTTTATAGAGCGCGTAACTTACAAAATTTTAAAAAGCGAAGTGCGCTTCACCTCTACAGCTCGCCGAAAAGCGCTTCGAGATTTTTAAGACCTTCTTCCTTGGAGACCTTTTTTTCGCTTGCCGAGCCGGTTTCGATAAGCTCGATCTCGCAGCCGCACAGCATCGAGGCGAGGCGGATGTTTAGACCGTTTTTGCCGATCGCTTTGCTTTTTTGATCGGGGTTTACATAGACGATCGCCTTGCCGTCCTGCGTTATTTTGACCGAGTTTACGATCGCGGGCGCCATCGCACGAGTGATCAAAATTTCGGGACTTGCGGAGTATTCAAACGCATCTATGCTCTCGCCGCCGCTTCCGTCTTGCAAATTTTTACTTAAAAACCTGCTCACCGCGTCAATGCGAGCGCCTCCTTTGCCGACGGTAGCACCTACCGGATCGACGTTTGGCGAGACGGCGCTAAGTGCGATCTTAGCGCGCCTGCCCGGAATCCTCGCGCAGGCTTGGATAATGACGCTGCCGTCTTTGATCTCGGGGACTTCGGCGGCGAGTAGGGCTTCTAGGAATTTCGGGCTGGTGCGCGAAAGCTCCAGCCTGATACCGTGAGATTTGTCGATGGCTACGTTTTTGATGACGGCTTGTAGCACGTCGCCCACTTTGAAATTTTCGCCCTTGATACGGTTCTTAAGCGGCATAAAGGCCTTCGTATCCTCGATCTCTACGTAGGTAGTGCCGTCGTGATCGATCTTAGTGACGGTGCCGTGGGTGAGGGTGCCCACCTTGCTTTTATAGTTTTCAAAAATTTTCTCTTCAAGCAACCTTTGGATGTGGAAATTTAGCTCTCTAGCCAGTACGCCGGAAGCCGTGCGACCGAGGTTTTCTATATTTATTTCGTAGCTTAGCTCATCTCCGATCTCCGCGTTTTCGCCTATTTTTTTGGCTTCGCTCAGCGCGATGAAGTTGTGATCGCCGAGCCGCTCATCATCGTCTGCTACGACGTGAACCTTTTGGTAAAGCTTTACGCGCTTGGTCTGCGGATCGACTTCGCTGTCGTAGAGATACTCCTCGCCGAAAAGTCTTTTTGCGGTCTGGATGAACGCCGTTTTGACGCGCTCTTTGACATCTGTGGGCTCAAGTCCCTTTTCATTTGCAATCGACTCGATGATGTCGGTGATTTTTTCCATAAATTTTCCTTAAGATTTGATTTCGTGCTACTAAATTTGGATTTTAAATTTTGAAGTGCGGTATTATATGGAATTTTGACTTTATTTTTATTTAAACGAATTATTATCTAAATTTCGCTAAACTCGCGGGTTCAAAAAGATAAATGAAAGGATAGATCATGCAGCTAAAACTTGCCAGAACGGAGCTCGCCTCTAAGCCAAAAAGCGTTAAGATCGAGGATTTGCAAGCCCAAGTAGAAAAGAGCGGACAGAAAATATTTTATCTGGATAGAGAAAATTCTCAAAAAGATTTAGCCGCTTTGGTGGATTTTTTCGATACTAAGGGTTTTAGCGTGTATCAGCGCATAGTGCGATACGGGCTGAACGAAAACGAGTATATGTATGAGGTGCATATCCTTTGAGTAAACTCCTCTTCATCCAGACCCTTGGTTGCGCGATGAACGTGCGCGATAGCGAGCATATTATCGCGCAGCTAAAAGAGCAAGATTACGAGATTACCGACGACGTAAATATTGCGGATCTGATCTTAATAAACACATGCTCCGTGCGCGAAAAGCCCGTGCATAAGCTTTTTAGCGAGATCGGCGCATTTGATAAGGCGCGAAAAAAGGGCTCCAAAATCGGCGTTTGCGGCTGTACCGCAAGCCATCTGGGCGGAGAGATTTTTAAGCGCGCGCCTTTTGTGGATTTCGTACTCGGTGCCAGAAACGTATCTAAAATTTCACAAGCCGTACGTACTCCTAAATTTATCAGCACGGACATAAACTACGACGAGAGCGAGTTTGCATTCGGCGATTTTGCGAGCTCGCCATATAAATCTTTCATAAACATAATGATCGGCTGCGATAAAAAGTGCTCCTACTGCATCGTGCCGCAGACTAGAGGCGATGAAATTTCGATCCCCGCTCAAATTATCTTGCGTGAAGCCGAAAGATCCGCCGCTCGCGGCGCCAAAGAGATATTTCTGCTCGGTCAAAACGTCAATAACTACGGCAAGCGCTTTTCTAGCGCGCACGAAAAAATCGACTTCAGCGACCTGCTTGTGCGACTTAGCGAGATAGAGGGCATCGAGCGCATTCGCTTTACCAGCCCGCATCCGTTGCATATGGACGATAAATTTTTGGACGTTTTTTGCAATAATCCTAAAATTTGCAAATCGATGCATATGCCGCTACAAAGCGGCTCTAGCAAGGTTTTGCGCGATATGAAGCGCGGATATACCAAGCAGTGGTATCTGGATCGCGCGCTTAAGCTGCGCCAAAGTTGCCCAGGTGCGGCGATTAGCACCGACATCATCGTGGGCTATCCTAGCGAGAGCGAGGAGGATTTTGCCGAGACAATGGAAGTATTGGAGGCGGTGAGATTCGAGCAGGTTTTTTCCTTTAAATTTAGCCCGAGACCCCTCACGCCGGCAGCAAATTTAAAGCCGCTTGATGATGAAATTTCAAGCGAAAGATTAAGCAGGCTACAAAGCGCTCACGCTAAAATTTTAGACGAGATCGCAAAAGCGCAAAAAGATAAAATTTTCGACGTATATTTCGAGGAGCTGCGCGAGGGTGGCACCGCGTGCGGTAGAAGCTTTTCAAATTTTTTAATCTGCGCGCAAGGCAGCGAGGAGCTGCTAGGCAAAACGCGCAGAGTATGTATCGAAAAGACCGCCAGAATGGCGCTTTATGGACAAGTTATCGCTTAAAAAGCGGCTATTTTTCCGCGCCTCTGAATATCTCATTTTTATCCTGATTTGGTGTATTTTTTTAACATGCAGGGTTAAATTTACCCCCACGAAGCTGCCAGAAAAGCCCTGCGTCGTTGTGTTTTGGCATGGAAGACTGGCGATGATGAGCTTTGCATATAGGCGCTGGTGGTTGCGGGATTTCGGCAAGAGGCGCGCCAAGGTCATCATCTCGGATCACAAAGACGGCGAGATAATCACGCGCGTGATCTCGCATTTTGGCATCGGTGCGATCCGTGGCAGCAGTTTCAAAGGCGGCGCGCGCGCGCTTATGGGTGCGATCAAAGAGATAAAAAGCGGAACCGACGTCATCATCACTCCCGATGGGCCGCGCGGCCCGTTTCATAGCGTCGCCGACGGAGCCGTGATCCTTGCGCAGCGACTAAACTTAGACATTTACGCGCTAAATTACGAAGCGAGCAGTTTTTGGAAATTTCGTAGCTGGGACGAGATGGTGTTGCCAAAGCCGTTTTCGCGCATAAATTATAGCCTCAGCACGCCGCTAAATTTAACTGGGCTTAGCCTCGATGCGGGTAAAGAGGCGATCAGGCAACTGCTTTTTGCAAGCGCTGAGCAGGACATTAAATTTTAGTTTGAAATAATAGTGTTTCGATATAATTGCGATTTTAGGAGAAAAAATGGCACTATTTAAAGCAAAATCATTCCTCGGCGTCGCTAAAAGTGTCGACGCATGCGAGTTTTTTTATAGAAAATTGGGCTTTGGCAAAAGAATTTTGGATGAGAAATCCGATCGCTTTCCCATTGCGCAAGAAAATGATCTGGCTACCTCACTGGCGGGCTTTGCGGATCTGAGCGATAAAAATTTAATCTCCTGCGTGCTGATTGACGACGAAAATCAAAGAGTGCATTTTAACGAGGATTATATGATTAAAGAAAATAGCATTTATCAAAAAGTCGATGATAGCTTCATAGTGGAATTTCCTCGCGCAAGTGCACAGGCGGCGGATGAGGCTTTTGGAATAGAATTTAGCTCGCACGCCAGTTTATTTAAAATTTTATACTTCTTGCTAAAAAATCAAAGCGATTTTGAAAATATGGCGATGTTTGCGCTGAAATTTAATAACCGCGCATGTTTCGTCGTCGCCAACCAAGAGCGCGTGCTCTACGCCGACATAATGCGTATCGACGAGGAGATGCAGGCAGCGATGAGCGATACTGACGAGCTATTTTACGAGCTTTTGAATTTCCAGATCGAGACCTTCTACAAATCCGAAAATAGCGAGTTTCTCACTAATGTTTTCATCTACTCAGACGGCACGCTTAGCAACGAGATCGGTTATGTGATTTTTACGCGCATCTTCATCAAAACAAATTTGATAAATCTGAATTTCGCCGATTACATCAACAAAATCGCGATGCTGGAAGCCCGCTAGATCAAATATTTTCGCTATGCACCTAGGCAGAATTTTAAAATTTTATCTTTGCAAGATTGCGCTTGCTTGATACGATTTGGTTGCTCGTTCGCGGCTACGTTTTGTTAAATTTATCTCGCGTTACATAATGAAATTTTGACTAGGTAAAATCATCCGTATTTAACGGCTCGCTTTTAAATTTAAACTTATTTGCCGCAAAGGGCCCGTCTTGCGCCGTAAATTTTGTCTTTTTCACGAATCACGATTAATTTTGCGTAAAAAATTTTCTATCAAAGCCCGCCTTTGCTCCACATCGTCGTTCTCGCTAATGCCCTCTAGCTCGCTTGCGTGATGGGCCTTGGGCGGGATATCTTTCAGATACGACCACACCTCGTCTTCGCTTAAAATTTTGCCGTGCAGATCAAAGCCCACGTTTAGCGCTCTGCCCGAAACTTCAGCCATATCTGCGTGCAGGTGACCGTAGAGCATCAGTGCGCCATAATGGCAGTTTGCCCACTCGATCATCGGGTAGTGAGACAGAGCCGCTCTCTTATGCGATAAGCGCACAAAGGCGTAGCCTACGATCTGCTCAAACATAAAATTATCGTCCGCCTTGCGTCCGCTTAGCAGTTCGTTTTTCATCGCGGCGATGCGCCCATCGTGGTTACCGAGCACCAAAAAATGTCGTCCGTTTAGTCTGCGAAGTAACTCGCAAGTGTGCGCAAAATCCTTGTGAAAGGACACATCGCCGAGATTATAGACGAGATCTTCTGGCGTAACGAGCGCATTCCAAGCGGCGATGAGATTTTCATCCATCTCGGCTACGTTTACGCCTTTTCTAAAATTGGGATATTTTTTAAGCACCAGCTCGTGGCCGAAGTGTAGATCGGAGGTAAAATAAACTCTCATAAAAGCTCCTCAAATAGCGCGAAATCCGTGCTCTCAGCAAATAAAAATCCGCGGTTTATTGGCGGGACGGCGAGCCGCCTGCACGCTTCTTTAAATTTCTTGTCCATCGCGGCTTTGATATATGGCGTCACAAAAATAAAATTTTTGCCCGCGCCCACGGCTACCTTTCCGCCTAGCACGCAGTCGGCGCCGTTTTCTAGGCAGCGCGCGCATTCGTTTCGCTGCGCCGAGCTTAGCACGAGCCCTAGTCGCTTGCAGGCAAGATCCACGCCGCGAAGCTCGCTTGTGCCTCGTTTTACAAGATAAATTTTAGGTGCGGGGTTAGAAATTTCAGGAGTTAAGCTTAACGCATCGGCCGCCAAAAACTCAAAGCTCTTTTTTACGCCGCCAAAGTATTCGTTTAAAAACGGCTCGCTAAATTTAGCGCGAATAAAGCCGCGTTTAAACCGGTCCGTCAAATTTGTTTCGTCGGTAAAGTATTTTAGGTTTCGCCCCTTTAAAAACCGCTCTAGTTCGCACTTTTGCACGCCTAGAAGCGGACGAGCGATCACGTAGTCATCGCGGGGCTCAAGCTCTTGCATGCCTAGTAGCTCGCTAAGCCCTGCACCGCGCCCAAGCTGCATCAAAAACCACTCGAATTTATCGTCAAATTGATGTGCTAAAATCAAATTTTCATAGCCCCGCTCGCGGCAAATTTCGGCGAAAAAATCGTATCTGGCCGCGCGCGCCTCGTGCTCGAAATTTGACGCGCCCAGCCGCGCGCTTTTTACGTAGATTTGTTTGTTAAATTTGGCTGCCAAGTCTCGTGCCGAGGCGACCTCGTCCTTGCTTTGCGCGCGGACGTTGTAGTCCACGATCGCAAGGTCAAATTTCACGCCCGCCTCGTCCAAAAGGTAAAAAAGCG
>CAUQPS010000068.1:0-7896 GCA_963520005.1 uncultured Campylobacter sp. | reverse complement strand
ATGGAGCGGGAAACGAGAGTCGAACTCGCGACATCAACCATGGCAAGGTTGCGCTCTACCACTGAGCTATTCCCGCATGCGGTAAAAATAAAGCCCGATTGTAGCCTATAAATTTTCATTTGTCAATAATTTCTCGCTTAAATTTCATAAATTTTTACGATTTCTCCAGCGCGAACTTTGTCGCATTCGGGATCAGCCAAGAAAAAATGCGATGCCGCAGCCAGCGGTCTGATGCGCCCCGAAGGCGACGGCATAGGCGTAAAAACTCCGCCTTCATATGCGCCTACGGTTAAATTTACTCTGCCGCTTTTTAGCTTCAGATCGCTTGCGAGCTTGGCATAGATCGCCGCTTCTGCGCTAAAAGCCTCGCTTGCGCCGCTAAGCTTAAATAGGATCGGCAGTATGACTGCGCGTGTAAGCACGAAAGCAGCCATCGGATTGCCCGCCATTGCAAAGACGAATTTGCCGTCTTTTGCGAAGCACTTGCTGGGGCGGCCGGGCTTGATATCAATGTGATCAAAAACCTGCAAAAATCCAAGTTCACTCATAGCGCTTTGCATAAAATCCGCCTCCCCAGCACTTGCTCCGCCGCTGGTAATTAGCACGTCAAATTTATGTATAGCATCATCTAGCGCCTCACATACCGCGCTAAAATCATCCTTTAAAATCCCTAAATACTCGTTTTGCAAGCCGTATTTTTGCAGCAATGCAGCAATACCGCTAGAGTTGGCATTATAAATTTCGCGCTCGCTTGCGCTCTGCCACGGCTCTTTTAGCTCGTTTCCGCTGGAAAATAGGGCGATTTTAGGCCGCGCGTAAACATCCACTTCGTAAATTCCTTGCGCGGCAAGAAGCATAATTTTAGCAGGATTTAAAATTTCGCCACGGCGCAATAAAAGCTCGCCCGCACGCACCTCCTCGCCTTTTTTACGAAAGCCGTCGTGAGCATGAACGGAAGCAGGGATTTTTAGAGTTCCGCCTTGTGCGTCTACATCCTCTAACCTCGCGACAGAGTCCGCGCCTGCAGGCATTGGCGCGCCGGTCATTATCTTTTGCGCTTGCGCAGCCTTGATTTCATAAAATTTTTCGTCTCCTGCAAAAATCGTAGGCTCTACGATCTTTAGCTCTTCGTCTTTGAATTCTGCCGCGTAGGCATAGCCGTCAAGCGCCGAATTATCGAAGCAGGGTAGGTTTTTAAGCGCCGAAATATCGCTAGAAAGAATGCGGCCTAGGGCGCTGGGAAGAGGCACCTTTTCGTTCCGCCTGCTTGATGTGATTCTAGCCGTAGCCAAATCTATAGCCTCATTTATTCCTATCATTTTAAGTCCTTTTTATCATTTTTACATTTAAAATTCGCATAGTTAAGACCTCACATAGTCTTAAATTCTATGTTTTGCCGGAGCTTGCAAAGCAAAATTTTATCCAAATGAGTGCGCAAAATTTCACGGGCTCAAACTTGCCTTATTTTGCTGCTAGCGTTGCTTAAAATTTCAAAACATATCACTTGTAGAATTCCGCGAGCTTGCTTGCGCAAGATTTTTATTCCGAAGTCTTCATTCCTCCAGCCTATGTATGTCTGCGCCGAGCGCACCAAGCTTAGCTTCCAGCCTCTCATATCCACGATCTAGGTGGTAAATTCTATGTATTTTGCTCTCGCCGCGCGCTGCAAGGGCGGCTAAAACGAGAGCTGAGCTGGCGCGCAGATCGGTCGCCATAACGTCCGCGCCGTTTAGCTTGCCGCCGCTGATCGTCGCGATGTGTCCGTTTAGGCGGATATCTGCGCCCATTCTTGAGAGTTCGCTAACGTGCATGAAGCGGTTTTCAAAGAGCCTCTCGTCGATGGTGCTGACGCCTGTGGCTACACACGCCAGCGCCATAAACTGCGCCTGCATATCGGTAGGAAAGCCCGGATATTCGCTCGTTATAATCTCTACGGGTTTGATCTTTGAGGCGGGCAGGATCGTTATTTCGTCGCCACCGTTTGAAATTTCAAATTTAAAACCCATATCTTCAAATTTTGCAAGCACTGCGCCAAGATGAGCCGCGCAAGCGTGCGTGATCGTGATGCGAGAGCCCGTGATCGCGCCTGCGCACAGATAGGTGCCCGCCTCGATGCGATCAGAAATAATCGAAATTTCGTTCAAGCTTAAAAGATCGCCGCCGCTTCCTTTAATGAGGATTTCGTTCGTGCCAATGCCCTCTATGTCGATGCCTGCGCTTTTTAATGCGTTGCAAACGGCGATCACTTCGGGCTCTTTTGCCGCGTTTATGATATGCGTGGTGCCGCTTGCTAAGGCAGCCGCCATTACGATATTTTCGGTGCCGGTGACGGTAATTTTGTCAAAATTTATAGTCGCGCCCTTAAGCCCCTTTTTTGCGGTGCAAACGACGTAACCCTGCTCGATCTTAACCTCCGCGCCCATCTTTTCAAGCGCGCTAAGGTGCAGATCAATCGGTCTTGCGCCGATCGCGCAGCCCCCCGGAAGGCTTACCTCGCAGTGTCTAAACCGCGCTAAAAGCGGCCCCAGCACCAAGATCGAAGCGCGCATTTTACGCACTATGTCGTAGATCGCCTTGGTCGAGTTTACCTCACGCGGATCTATTTTGACGGTATTAGCGTCAAGAAACTCACATTTTGCGCCTAAATTTGAAAGCAGCTGAATTAGCGTGTGGATATCAGAAACCGCGGGTAAATTTTTAATTACGACTTCGTTTTTTGAAAGGATAGATAGAGCTATGAGCGGCAATGCGGCGTTTTTTGCGCCGCTTATTTTGACGCTGCCGCTTAGTTTTTTGCCCCCGTTAATTCGTAGATAATGCATGATTTCTCCGTGTAAAATTTCGGCGATTATACAGAATTTAGCTTTAAAGTTACCATTTTGTTACCACTGAGCGCTAAAATTACGCCCAAATTTAATAGTTACATAATTTTATAAGGATTTTTATATGAAACAACTAATTATTTGCGCTTTGGGTGCGTTTTTGCTGGTCGGTTGCTCCTCAAAAGCCCCGTCTGCCGGCAGTCAGCAAGCGTATGTCTTAAACGATCATGAAGAGGGAATAACTTCGGTGCCGGGAAGCGAGTTTAACCGCCCGCTAATCGCATCTGTGGACGATTACACCGGCACTCGCGCCGGAGGAGACTGCAGCGGATTTATCACCGTGCTAAATGATAAATACGATGATCTATTTTTTAACTCAAAAGATCTGCCGAAATACTTCACAAACGGACGTAAATCCCAAGCAATATATAATTATTACAGCCGCAAAAATTTACTCAGCAATACGCCGCGAGTGGGGGATTTGGTGTTTTTTCAAAATACCTTACGTTCTAACAAAGGCAAGGTCAATAACGAAATCAGTCATATCGGTATCGTGCGTGAGATCTATGCTGATGGTCGCGTGAAATTCGTCCACAATACTCGTGGTAGAAATCAAGCAGACTTCGTAAATTTGAATAAGAAAAACGTCCATGTAGCAGGGCAAAAGATGGAAAATAGCTATATCGTGCGCTGTGGCAAAGACCGCATAAGCTGCCTAGCATCGAACCGCTTCGCAGGATACGGACGAGTAAATAATTAGGATTTTTAAAATTCTTTCGCCGTATTTTTTAAAAAATTTCTCATAACTTTTGGAATTTATTAGATTTTATGGAATTTTGCTAGACCTTTTAAAAATTCGCGGCGGTTTGATTTAGGCTCTAAAATTTTAAGTAAAATTTTGCAGATAATTTAGCTCGGAATTCTAGCTGTGGCCTAGCTTTGCAGAATTTATTAAATTCCTAAAATTCTAATCAAATTTTAAAATTTTGTGGCTTTTAGCTCTTGCAGTAAAAATTTATCAATAAAAACTCACTTTGATACTATCGCGACAAATCAAATTAGCATTTTTAACGCGCAATATAAGCAATATAATAAGCATTTAAAATAATTACTCTAAAATTTATTTTGGAATTAATTTGAACTCAAATTTTTGTTATTTCTAGTGAAATTATACTTATAATTTTACATAAAATTCTACAAAATAGCTTCATATAGCTGCAATTTTATCGTTTTTAAATTTGCAACGTGCTTGTTTTTTAATTGATGTCAGATAAACTTTATAAATTCCAGTAAAACTTTCAAAAAAGATTTACAGTCTAAATTTTGTTACGAAAATTTTGGTTTAAAGCTTTATATCTAAATTTTAAATTTTAGCGCAGCTATTTTGATAAGGCGCTTGCAACTAAAACTATTGCCAAAATTTTGATACTAGCTTATTTATAATTTATCTCGAGCCTATAAAATCACACTACGCCTTTAATTTAATCAAAATTTCGCTACTATGCGTGAAAAATTTAAGGAGTTTCATGCAATCAGGCAAATTTACTCTCGCGATCATTGTGGCGAATGTCCTATTCTTCGTGATTTCATTTGCATTAGAATATTTTTTCGGCTTTAAGTCCTACCTGTTTTTCGGGCTTAATCCATATTTTTTCCAGGGGATGCCGTGGCAGCTACTAAGTTCATTTTTTATGCACGGCGGAGTGATGCATCTAGCGATGAATATGGCGGTTTTATATCAATTTGGCGGGATTTTAGAGCGAGCGTTCGGTGGTATAAAATTTACGCTACTTTACATCGCAGGCGGGCTGCTGAGCGGCGCTTTGTGCCTGATTTATATCCGTTATGCCATGAGTATGGGAGAAATCGTCAATATCGTAGGCGCTAGTGGCGCTATTTGCGTGCTTTTAGGCGTGATTGCTTATTTTGATGAACGCAATGCGGGCGGGATTTTTGTCGCGATTTTGATAATGAGCTTTGCACCGATGTTAATGGGTGTAAATGTAGCATGGTATGCGCACATAGCGGGATTTGTGGTCGGTTATGGCTTTGGTATGATCCAGAAAAAATTTAGAATTTTGTAGAATTTAACGCTAAATTTTACATAAAATTTTATGAAAGGATGCAGATGAAGCGGATATATTTTATAAGACATGCCGAGGCGCAAAGCGGTGGCAAAAGCGATTTTGAGCGGGCATTAAGCCAAGTGGGCGAACTTTGCGCAATTAAACTCGGAGAAAAGCTGTGTAGCTTGGGACTTGCGCCTGATTTGATTATTACAAGCTCGGCTATACGCGCACTCCATACGGCGCAAATTATCGCTAATGCGCTGGATGCGACAAAAAGGGTAACGTTATTGCGAGAGTTATACGACGCAAGCTTATGGGATTTGGCAAGGTTTGTTCGCAGCTTGGATGAGAAACGATTTTTTGGGTGCAGTGTGAATGTTGAAAAATACAATACGGTTGGTCTGAGTAGCGAAAAACATCGCGACGCAAACGCTGAAAATTCTGCTTTCAAGAGCATTAAAATTCCCGCTAGCATTTGCGAAAAGAATGCGCTATCTTGCAACAATGTGGAAATTTCTAGCACTGATGTTATGCAAAATTTTAATGCAGCTAGCGCGGAATGCGTATTTATCGTTGGACATAATCCGGCAATAGGCGGAATTTGCTCGCTTTTAGGCGAGAAGGAAATCGATAAATTTCCTCCTTGCTCGATTTGCGGCTTAGAATTTGACGTTCATAAATTCTCAGATATTACCGATCATAGCGGCAAAATGGTAATGCTACAATACCCTTAATTATGCTTTTAACGCTTCATAATTACAATCGGGCGGCTCGTTGACGCATTTAAAGCTGCTTTTGCTAAGCATTGTTATATACTCGTAAACAAGACTGCGCGGCAAAATTAGCAAGTTATTTTTGAGATAACTTTAAATTTTAAAAAATTTCCAATGATGTGACTAGCCTTGAAAATTGCAGACTAAATGAGTCAAAAAACTAAATTTCATATTTTTAGATAATCGGTCGCTAGCGCTTTTGCTTGAAATTTCATTTGCTTTGTAAAAAGCTTGAGTTTAAATTTTTCGGACGAAAATTTTGTGCTGAAATTTTCTCAAAAACATAAATTTATTGAGAAGAATAAAATTTATTAAGTAAAATTTAATAGTAGCCGTGGTATCATTCCCCAAAAATTTTGATAGGGAATTAAAATGAGACAGTACGAAACTTATAGATGCGACAAATGCGGCGCGGAGGTCGAGGTGCAAAAAGTAGGCGGCGGCGCGCTTAGCTGCTGCGGCGAGCCGATGAAATGTATAACCGAGGATCTGACGCAGGTAAATTTAATGAAGGCGTTCGCAGGCGAGTCCCAAGCGCGCAATAAATACGATCTTTACGGTGATTTGGCCAAAGAGGCGGGCTTTCACGCCATTGCGCGACATTTTTACGAGGCCGCCGAAAATGAAAAATGGCACGCTAGAGCCGAGCTAAAGGCACATCATGCGGCTGCCGGCATAGCGCTTGATAAGATGGATAAAAATCTGCTCGACGCCGCCGCCGGCGAGCGCTACGAGCACGAGAGCATGTATCCGAGCTTCGCTAAAATCGCGACCGAAGAGGGCAAAAAAGAGGTTGCGCGCCTTTTTAACGCTATCGGCAAGGTCGAGCAGGAGCACGAGCGCGAATACAACGAGCTTCAAAAGATCCTGCTAGAGGAGGGCTTTTTCGAAAGTTTTGACGAGGAAGTTTGGGTGTGCGAGGTCTGCGGCCACGTTCATCGCGGTAAGAAAGCCCCGGGCGCCTGTCCGCTTTGCAAGGCTCCGCGCGAGTATTTCAAAAAACAAAGGCTAGTTTAATTTGATGCTTGCGGCACGGCGTTTTTGCGATAGCTTTTGAAGCCATCGCAAATCTCGTTTATTGTCGCGAGCCGATCGCTTAAATCTTGGCTTAAAATTTTGCGCGAGATTTCGTCTTTTTGCTCCTTTTTGCTGCGGACTCCGTGGTTAGACGAAATCTCGGGCTAAATTTATTTAGCCTAAACTCCTTTTCTTATCCCCCTAAGAAATGAAATCCTGCTCGCAAGAGCGGGATTTCTGTCGTAAAATAAATCTAAAATAATCATGCCGATGATTTTATCTTTTTAAATTTTATTAGAAATTTATATATGATTCCTGTGCTGTTTACAAAACAAGCTTCGCGCCGGTAAATTTTGCAGCAAACTTTAGTGGCAATCTTTTGCGTCTTTAAATTTTAAGGAGAATTCGGTGCGATGAGAATTTGGAAGCAAATCAAACTATAAAATTTCGATGGTTGAAATTTTAAATCAGAAATTCCATCCTTGCGGAATTTGCAGATAAATTTTATATCCGCTACCTCTTAATATGTCGATTACCTTTTGCTTATAAAATCCTCGGATGAAATCCCGTATCGTCAAAATTTAAATGAAATTTTGCACTAAATTTATCTGGAATTTTAGGCAAAATCACATGAGAAAATCTAAAAAGTAAATTATTCTATACTCCAAAAGAATAAAATTTTAGATTTTTTGCGATCAAGCTCTAAGGCTCGCGCGTTAATTTTAAATTTTGCCGAGTTAATGAGTTAAATTCTAAAGTACGCAGGGTAGAATTTTATGGCTTTGTTATGCGAGTATGAAAAACAAATTTCAGAATTTTTCAAAGTAAAATTCTAATTTTTTAGAAAATAAATTTCATAAAAAACGATTTTAAAGCCGCCTCAAAACGAAATCCCAAAAAATCTCGCTCAAGCAAGCCTCTCGCTACCTCAAATTTTAAAATTTCACTCCTCGAATTCCTCCGCGACCTTCGCCGCAAGGCGCAGCTTGTCGCTGTCGAAGTGGGTGTAGATGCGCGAAGTATTTAGGCTCGCGTGGCCGAGGGCTTCTTGGACGAGCACGAGGTCCTTTTGCTTTTTGTAAAGCATCGTCGCGAAGGTGTGGCGCAGCATGTGGGCGCCATTTTTTTCCTTGCGGATGCCCGCGCTCATTAAAATTTTTTCCACGATGCCGCTGACGTAGGCCTGAGTAAGCGGCGCGCCGTTTTTGGTGACGA
>CAUQPS010000067.1:0-8241 GCA_963520005.1 uncultured Campylobacter sp. | reverse complement strand
GCTCCATATTTAGCCCTTTTGGTATTATAAAAGCGTTGATTATACATTAAAATTTTCGAAATAAAATAATCAATCTTTAATTAGGAAAAAACTTTGCTTAAAAAATTAATCTTTTGTTTATTGCCACTATTTGCGACTGCTAGCTGGGAGGAGGTCGCCGTAAAGGGGCTGGACGTGATGCTTAGTGCGGGCGCGGGCGATAGCAAAAATTTTAAAAACTCACTAAGCACCCTGATCGAACGCGCTGCAAATGAATACGAACGCACTGGCGTGCAGGATTACGAGCTCGATCTGCCTAGCTTCATTACCGAGCGCGCGGGCAAAAAAAGCATCGCCGTGCAGAATATGCAAAAGCTGGCGAGCAAGAAGCTAAGTCTTGCAGTAGAGCCGATCAAAAAGCTCGTGTTGGCTAAAATAAAAGATATGTCCGAAGCCGATACTAAGGCGGTAATGAGCGGCGAAGTGTTATTTAGCCACTATCTGCGCACAAACGCCTTTGATGAAATTTACGAAATCATTCGCCCTTTGGCACGTGAACTAGGAACTGATGCGAGCTTTGCTAAAAGTTTTAAAAGTGCCATCGGACGCGAGCCTGGAGACGATTTTAGTAGCGAATTTAGCAGCGCCTTTATCAACGAAAGCTTTGATTTTTTAAGCAAAAACGAAAGGGAGTTTCGCAAAAACTCGGGCGCGATTTTAAACGCCATAAAGACGATCAGATAGGCGCGCGGCTGCACCAAGATCTCGGCGAAATTTTACTTTAAATTTATGAAAAATTCTATCTCAGAGCTCGCGGAAAATTTTAATTCAAAATCCGCTTTAAATTTTATCTCAAACCGGGTGCGTGAGTGCGCGAAAAATACAGCGCGCGGCGGTGCGATAAATTTTGCTCCCGCTCCCCGCCTCAAAAGAAATTTCAAATTTCAAGACGCGGCCGCCGAGTTAAATTTCATCCGCGAAAGAAATTTAAAATTTTATCCCGCTTTGGCCGGTTTTGCTGTGCGCAATAGTGCCTCGGTCGGTTTTGCCGCGCGCAGTCTCGTCGCGTTCTATTCCGCTCCGCGCGTCAAAAATATAGAAAGAAAAGCTGCTTTAAATTTAGCGGCTCTTGCGCTAAATTTAAACTCCGCGCAAATTCCGAGCCGCGCCGAAAGCAAAGCTTTAAATTCCGCAAAAGCCCCCACAATAAATTCTTGCGAAAATTCCGCAAGAAATTTCAGACGAAATTTTATATTAAATTGTGTGGAAAATTTTACTTGCAACGGCACAAATAGCGCGAGTTCGCTAAGCCGTGCAAGCATCGTAAACGATCCAAATTTAAGTCCCGCAAAAAGCCTCGCCGCCGCCCATACGCGACGCTCAAAGAAAAATTTTACCGAGACCCTTGTAAACGATCCGGCCTCCGCTAGTGCGCCGCAGAGCTTTAATTATGGCGTCGCGCGAAGCCACGGCACTTCACAAAATTTTAATACTACGCAGAATTTTAACTCCGCAAAAAATTTAAATTCTACGCAAAGCTCGAATTCCGCGCAGAGTTTCGGGCAAAATTCTAATTCCGCGCAAAGCCATGCGCAAAACCCCACTCCGCCTAGCAGGCTGTGGGATTTGGGACTGCTTTTCGTAGCGATCGTTTGGGGTTGTACCTTCGTGCCGGTGCAGCGCGCGCTGCATGGCGGCGACGTTTTTAGTTTTTTGTTTTGGCGCTTTTTGGCGGCGAGTATTTTTACCTACCTCGCCTGTCTGCGCTTCGGCATCAAATTTGACCGCGGCACGATAGGGCGGGGCGTATTTTGCGGGCTGATGCTGTTTTGCGATTTTTCGTGCCAAACCATAGCGCTTGATTATGCACTATCATCGACGGTGGCGTTCATTTTGGGGCTTAACGTCGTCATCGTGCCCTTTTTAATGCTCGCGTTTTTCGGCAAAAAGGTCGGTGCGAGTGCCTTTGGCGGTGCGGTCGTGGCGCTTTTGGGGCTGTATTTTTTAAGCGGAGCAAGCGGCGCGGTGGGATTTGGCATAGGCGAGCGATTGACGCTAGTTTCGGCGTTTGCATACGCGCTTCACATCGTATTTACGGGCGTCTGCGCGCGCAAAAGCAATCTCTACGGCTTTGTGATCGTGCAGTTTATCTGCGTCTGCGTCTGTGCGCTGATCGCGGCAGTTTTCGCTCCGCATGCGGAATTTGAAGGCGAGATAAAGGTACTTGGGAATTTGATCTTTTCGCCGAGTTTTGATTTTGTTTTCGCGCTGATTTTAACCTCGATCTTTGCCACCGTCGCGGCGTTTGTGATCCAAACGATGGCGCAAAATCGTGGCGTAAGCGAGATAAAAACGGTGCTGATTTTCGCGCTGGAGCCCGTAAGCGCGGGCATAATGGGGTATGCTTTCGGCGAGAAGCTAAGCGCGCTTCAAATTTTAGGCGCGACGCTGATACTCGCAGGCATCCTGCTTAGCGAGCTGGGCGGGCTTTTAGGCGCGAAGTTTGCTAAAGATCGAGCTTGCGAAAAAGCAGACCGAGGCGACTAGGATTATCGAAGCGCCGCTGGTTAGATTGAGCTTAAAGCTCAAAACAAGCCCCGCTGCGCAGAAAAGCGTCGATAGCCCGCAGCTTATCGCCATCATCGAGCCTAAGCTTTTTGAAATTTTTTCGGCGATGAAGGGCGGGATCGTCATCAGCGAGATCACCAAGATTAGCCCCACGATCTGAATCGACGCGACCACCGCGAGGCTCGCCATCACTACGAGGACGTAGTAAAAGACGCTCGTATTAACTCCGCGCAGCAGGGCGAATTCCTTATCGAAGCTGATCGCTAAAAACTGTCTGTAAAAGCATGCCGTAAGCGCCGCAAATGCCGTGCCGCAAATGCCTATGAAGATTAAATTTTCATGATTTATCGCTAGGATCGAGCCGAACAGAAAGCTCATCAGATCGGATTTGTATCCAGGCGTAAGATCGGCGAAAATTATTCCTAGCGCCATTCCAAATGCCCATATCGCGCCGATTACAGCGTCGAAGCGCTCGGTGTTTCGTAGCGTAACGTAGGCGATGAGCAGCCCCAAAAACAGCGCAAAGACGCTAGCTCCCAACACGGGCGAGATGCCTAAAAATAGCGCGATGCCGATGCCGCCGTATGCGCCGTGTGCGATGCCGCCTGCTATGAAGCTCATGCGATTTATCACGACTAAAGAGCCAACGACGCCGCAGACTATACTGACCAAAAGTCCGCCGAGTAGGGCGTTTCGCATGAAATCGTAAGATAAAATTTCAGCCATTTTCGCCCTCCTTGCAGCAGCATTCGTTAAGCGCGAGATCGACGGCGCAGAAGTGCCCGTGCTCGCGTCGCAGGTGCTCTAAAAATTCCGCTCTGCCTCCCGGATCGATCTCGTGGGTATGCGCCGAGCCGTTTGCGACGTAAAGCGCGCGGTTTGCGTAGTTTAGTGCAAGCTGCACGTCGTGGCTGATTAAAATTATGCCGCAGCCGCTCTCGTTTAGGGATTTTAAAAGCTCGTAAATTTGAACCTGCCCCATCGTGTCGATGCTCGCTAGCGGCTCATCAAGAAGTAAAATTTTAGCCTTCGCGCACAGCGCCCGCGCGATGTAAACGCGCTGTCTCTGCCCGCCGCTAAGCTCGCTGATACGGCAGTCTGCAAGGTCTTGCATACCTACGCGCTCCAAGGCTTGCATGGCTTGCTCGCGCTCGGATTTAGAGTAAAAGCCGAAAATTTTCTTATCTATCAGCCCCATTAAAACGACTTCGAGCACGCTTATGGGAAAGCTTTTGTTTATCGCTATAAACTGCGGCACGTAGCCCATTTGCGCCCTGGCAAGCGCGGGCGATCTGCCTAAAATTTCGATCGTGCCCGAGCTTGGTCGCAGCAGCCCCAAAAGCAGCTTTAAAAGGGTGCTTTTGCCGCCGCCGTTGGGCCCGAAAATCGCTAAAAAATCGCGCAACTCGTAGCTTAGGTTTATATCTTTTAAAATTTCGCGTTTTTCGTAAGCAAAGTTTAAATTTCTTATCGTCACGTCCGCCATGAACGCCCTTTCGCCTAGATTTTGAAAGCATTTATTATAGCCCAAATTCTGAAAAATTGCCAAATTTTGCTATTATTACAAAAAATTTAAAGGCGAGCGGTGGAGAAAATCGGCGAAAAATCAGATGAAAATAGCTGGGATAAAAAGTCCGAAAGTTACGCCAAATTTAGCGGCGAGCTAGGGGATTTCGGCAAGCGGGTGTTTGAGATACTGCGCGGCTGGGGCGTGAGCTTTGCGGGCAAAAGCGTGCTCGACGTGGGCGCCGGCACAGGGGTTTACTCGCTGTATCTCGCGTCGCTGGGCGCCAAGGTCACGGCGATCGATAGCTCCGAGGGGATGCTGCGCGAGCTAAGGCGCAGCGCGCAGGAGTTTGACATCAGCTTGCAAAACGTATTAAATTTAAGCTTTGCGGAGTTTTGCGAGTGGCTGAGTTGCGATGGTTTTGCAAACGCGGCGGGTGAAAATTTTAAAATTTATCCGCACCCGCAAAGTGAAATTTCAAACGTGCAAGCTCAGGAAGCGCGGGCTTTAAATTTAAAAGACGCTGCGAGCAAAACCCGAGGGAGCGAAAATTTTAAAATTCCCGCAGTTTTTGACATCGCGTTTCTTACGATGAGCCCCGCGCTAAAAAGTGAGCACGATTTTGAGGCGTTTTTGGCTTTGGGCGAGCGAAAAATTTATCTAAATTGGGCGAGCGAGCGCAATTCATCTATGCTGGCGCCGCTGTTTGAGCGCTTCGGCACAGGAGCCAAAAGACTTGCTACCGCCGCCGAAAAGTTTGAGGCGCTGCTCGGGGCGCGCGACATCAAATTTAAAAGCGAAATTTTAACCGAGAGGCGCGAGCAAAAACGCAGTCTGCAAGAAGCGGTGCAAAACGCCGCGTGGCACCTACATATGGACGGCGCGGAGGCTAGCGAGCGCGAGATCGAGGAGATTTTGAAAAAGCGGGTTAAAGGCGGGATGATAAGCGATGAGATCGAAGCGAGCTTTAAGCTGTTTTATATTTAGCCTGGCGCCGCTTTTGGGGCTTTGCGGCAATCTTTTTACGCCGCTTGAGATGCCTAAATATGACCCGCAAAAGGCGCGGCTGGGTGCAAAAATTTTTACCGACGTAAGATTTAGCAGCAAAGGCCGCTCCTGCGAGAGCTGCCACAACTTCTATCTAAACGATTCGGGCGCTTCGGTGCGCGATGGACGCGTGCCTACGCTCATAAATTCTTATTACTTTGATCGCTACTTGGGCGATTATAATTTCGCGGGCTTTGAAGCGCGGATCGCGGCGTCGGTTTTTGGCGAGAACGAACTTGATGCGAGCGAAGATAGAATTTTAGAGCTTATTAGGAAGAATTTAGCCTACAAGCAGGCTTTTAAAAGTGCTTACGGCGAGGCGAATACGGCAAACTTCATTGATGCGCTGAAGGAATTTTTAAAGTCCAAAACGGCGATAAATTCCAAATTTGATCGATTTTTGCGCGGCGAGGTTAAGCTAAATGATGCCGAATATAACGGATATGTGCTTTTTGTGCGGCTGTGCTCGGCATGTCACAACGGCGTTAGCCTAGGCACCGGCAGCTTTACTAAAATTCGCCCAAGCGCGGAAGAGGAGGATGCGCCTAGGCATAGGCTCACTTCCGATGGATTTGAGTTGCGCCGCGTGCCTAGCTTGCGTAATATCACGCAAACCGCACCTTACGTAAACGGGCAGACGGATTTGCGTCTTGCGGTGCGGCAGATCGCAAAGGATCTGCTAAAATACGATCTTAGCGATGAGGAGCTTGATGCTTTGATGAGCTTTTTAGCTACGCTTAAGGGCAAGATGACGGAGGCGCAGGATGAAAGATAAGATAATGTGGGCTTTGATGACGGGGATTATGATATTGGGCATAATCATCGCCGGGAATTATTTCTCGTCGCTAAGAGATGTAGCGAGATTTAGCACGATTTCGCGTGAGCTAGCTTTGATCGATAACGCCGACAACCGCCTAAATATATTATTTGATGCAAAGATCACAAGAAGGGACTTCTCGATTGCAAATGCCGATATGCGCGGTATCTATCAGGTGCTGCAAGCTCTGCAAAAAGACAAAATCATCGATAAAATCGGACTTAGCGGCGATGTGCGCGCGATCGGAAGCGCTTTTAGCTATAAAATTTCGCTTTTGGACGAGCTTGGGGCTTTAAATTCGCAGAATTTAATCCTTTTTCAAAGTCTTCAGCAAAAATTTTTATCCAGCGGCGCAAATGCGCAAAGAGCAAATCTCTACTCTCAAATTTTAGGGCTTAACTATAAAAATCGCTCCGAGATCTCTGCTTTAAAAAGCGCGCTAGAAAGCGCAGATGCGTCAAGCCCTGACGAAGCTGCGTTTATAGGAATCGCGCGGCAAATTTTAAGGAATTTCGAGCGTCAAAATATCATCGTAAGTGATAATCTCTCGTTGCTTAACGAACGCTTCGCAAGCCTGCGCGAACGATTTTCTTACGCTAGCGAGGAATTCTACGGCTCGTTTATGCAAATGACGATGCTTTACACGGCGGTGTTTTTGTCGTTTTTACTGCTTACTTACATCATAAATTCCGATGCTTTGCGTAGCAAACGCGCCCTCGCACCCTATCGCGCGCTATGCGAGCAAGCAGGCGAAGCGATAGTTTTAGCAGATCAGAGCTTTAAAATTTTATACGCCAATAAAAGCGCGCTTAGCTTAAGCGGCTACGAACAAAGCGAGCTAGAAGGGAGCGATCTTGGAGTTTTGATGCCCAAAGATAAAGGGACCGAACTTCCTGCGATGGTAAATAAAAGCGCCAAAGATACGCGCCTACTTCGTAAAAACGGCGAACTAGCCGACGTGAGCCTAAGGCTAGCAAATATCGCTGCTGCATCCAAGCCGCCGCTATATGCGCTTTACGCTCATGACATCGGCGAGCGCGAGATTATGAAGCTAGCTCTTGCGAGTGCAAAGGAGAGCTTAAACAATCAAGTCTATATCGATCATCTTACGGGCCAGGGCAACGAAGCGGCGCTATATGAGCTAATAAACGCCGAAAAAACGGGCATAGCGATCTACATCACTATCGTAAATTTTGCAAATTTGCGGCTTTTTTACAAGGCGGAGACGACGAATGAAATTCTGCGCTCCTTTGCGCGTACGCTTGCGATGTGTATCGAATCGCATGAGATCAAAGCTAGTATCTTTCGCATCCAATCGGATGAGTTTTGCCTATTTTACGAGGGACTAAATGTCGCGCGCGACGTGGAGATCATAAACAAATATTTCACCGACAAGGTCTTTAATCTCCATACCACCGAGGGCTTTGCCTCCGCGCCTTTAAATATCACGATGGGCGTAAGCGAGCGCGCAGATGTAGCGGGCGGCGCAAATAGGGTCTTTCAGGCGGTTATGGCGATGTATGAGGCGCAGAGCAAAAACGAGCACGTGGGCTTTTACTCGCGCCCAAATGCGATTGAGGAAAAATATCTTCAAAACCAGATTATGATCAACACCATTCAAAACGCGATCAAGAAAAACCAAGTCTTTGTGCTTGTCCAGCCGATATTTGATATCACCCACCGCGATCCTAGCGGCAATACATACGGCACCGAAGGCGGCGACTATGTCCCGTTAGTATATGAAATTCTAATCCGTCTAATCGACCGCTCAGGTAAAACACGCTGCCCGGGTGAGTTTATCGATATCGCAAAGCAAACCTCGCTCTACATCCCGCTAACTCAGGTCGTAATAAACGAAGCTTTTCGCTTGCTAGACCGCTTTGCAGGGACTTGCTTTAGCATAAATCTTTCATATTTTGACATCGCAAACGAAGGTATCAAGGAGCTTTTAGAGCGTAAGCTCGCATCCAGCCCAAATGCTTCAAATTTATTTATTGAAATTTTAGAAAGCGAGGAATTCGACGATTACGAGAGCCTACGCAGCTTCATCGCCGTAGCCAAAAACTACGGCTGCAAGGTCGCGATAGACGATTTTGGCAGCGGATACTCCAACTACTATAGAATTTTAACGCTCGACGTGGATTACATAAAGATCGACGGAGCGCTCATCAAAAACATCGCAAACGACAAAAACTCGCGCGCCATCGTCGAAACGATCGCTAATTTCGCGCGCAAGCAGGGCTACGAGCTCATCGCCGAATACGTAGAAAACCACGAAATTTCAATCATCTTAGAAGAGATGGGGATTAAATATATGCAGGGC
>CAUQPS010000066.1:0-8689 GCA_963520005.1 uncultured Campylobacter sp. | reverse complement strand
AAGTATTTTTTACATAAAATTCGACTTTGGGACGCGAGCACCGCAAACCGCGTGGATCACTACGTCGCAAACAGCCGCTACATCGCGCGCCGTATCAAAAAAACATACGGCAAGCCTAGCGACGTCATCTATCCGCCCGTGGACGTGGATAAATTTACGCTACGCGAAGCCAAAGAGGAGTTTTACCTCACTGCCTCGCGCATGGTACCGTACAAAAAGATCGATCTCATCGTCGAGGCGTTTTCGCAGACGGACAAAAAGCTGCTAGTTATCGGCGATGGGCCTGATATGGCAAAAATAAAATCAAAAGCAGGTAAAAACGTCGAGCTTTTGGGCTTTGCGAGCGATGAGACGATGGCGGATCTCATGGGGCGGGCTAAGGCGTTCGTTTTTGCCGCCGAGGAGGACTTCGGTATCACGCCCGTAGAGGCGCAGGCGTGCGGCACGCCGGTGATCTGCTTTGGGCGCGGCGGCGCTCGCGAGACGGTGCGCTATGGCGAGAGCGGGCTGTATTTTATGGAGCAAAACGCGAAAGAGCTACTCGCCGCCGTAGCTAAATTTGAGCAAAATTATGATAAATTTGAGCCTACAAAAATCAGAGAAAATTCTTTAAAATTTTCGCGCGCGCGCTTTGAGGCCGAGATCAAAAGCTACGTCGAGAAAAAATATGAGGAATTTAAGGACGGCCTAAATGACTAATATAATCCTAAGCGGCGGCAGCGGCACGAGGCTGTGGCCCATCAGCCGCACGCTTATGCCGAAGCAGTTCGTGCGCCTCTTCAGCGATAGCTCGCTTTTTATGATGAGCTATGAGCGAAACTCCCCGCTATGCGAGCGCACGCTCGTCGTCTCGAACGAGCAGCAGTATTTTTTGGCGCTCGATCAGCTTGAGACCCTAGGCGCGCGCGGCGTGAAATTTCTACTCGAGCCCGTCGGCAGAAATACGGCTCCTGCGATCGCGCTTGCGTGTTTGAGCTTAAAGACTGAGGAGACCGTTTTCGTAACGCCGAGCGATCATCTGATTAGAAATCAGGCGGAGTATAAAAACAGCGTCTTACGCGCGCGCGAGCTTGCAAAGCAGGGGTTTTTGGTGACGTTCGGTATCAAGCCCGCGGAGGCAAATACGGGCTACGGCTATATCGAAGCTAGCGGCGAGGACGTGTTAAAATTTCACGAAAAGCCTGAGCTTGCGGCAGCGCAAAGCTACATAGCGGCGGGGAATTTTTACTGGAACAGCGGCATGTTTATGTTTAAAGCTGGCGTATTTTTAGGCGAGCTAAAAGCACAGAGCCCTGAAATTTACGAAGCCTGCGTTCGCGCGCATGAAAATTCTAACGCGGAAAATCCGATTAGAATTAAACTAGGCGATATGCAAGAGATCCCCGCAGATAGCATCGATTACGCAATTATGGAGCGCACGAGCCTTGCTAAGGTCGTGCCCGCAGACATCGGCTGGAGCGATCTGGGAAGCTTCGATAGCTTAGACGCCGAGCTGCCTAAAGACGCGAACGGCAACACTGCAAGCGAGCAAAATATTACTCTAAATTCTAAAAACAATCTCATCATCGGCTCGGGTCGCACTGTAGCCGCCATAGATGTCGAGAATCTCGCTATCGTTGATACTAAGGACGCCCTGCTCGTATGCAAAAAAGGCTCTACCCAAAAGGTAAAGCAGGTGGTGGAGCGGCTCGGAGATAGCGATCTAGCGCACATGCACGTAACGACGCACCGCCCGTGGGGCAGCTACACGGTGCTTGAAGATGAGCACGGCTACAAGATCAAGCGTATAGTCGTTAAGCCCGGCAAGCGGCTATCGCTGCAAAAGCACTACCATCGCAATGAGCACTGGATCGTCGTTAGCGGCACTGCGACCGTGACCGTGGGCGAGCGAAATTTCTTGCTGCGCGAGAATGAATCGACGTTCATTAGGATGGGCGAGGTTCATCGCCTCGCAAACGAGGGTAAAATCCCCGTCGTGCTAATCGAAGCTCAAGTCGGCAGCTACACCGGCGAGGACGATATCGTGCGCCTGCAAGATGATTTTAATAGGAGCTAGGATGAAAAAGCAACTCTGCGTTTTGATAATCTTGGCTGTCGATATTTTCGGCATCTGGCTTTGCTTCGGGCTTGCCGTGGTGCTTAAAAATCTGCTCTACGGCGATAGCACGCTGCTGGACATTGGCAGGTATCAGGGCTTCGCGCCGTCCTACGTCATAATGATATTTCTATTTTTTTATCAGGGGATCTATTCGAGGCGGTATGATTTTTGGCACGAGAGTAGAATTTTAGTAAAAAGCTGCTTTTTGGGGCTTTTGCTAAGCCTTGCGTTGCTTGCTTTAATCAAAGTTAATTACGAATTTTCGCGCGCCAGCTTTATTCTGAGCTTTGCCTTTATGGCGGTGGTTTTGCCGCTTTTTAAGCTCGTAACGAAAAGGAAGCTTTTTAAATTTGGATTATGGCGAAAGAGGGCGAAAATTTTAGGCGAGGGAGAGGAGTTTGAGAGCGCCGTCTTAGAAAGCGCGTATTTGGGATACGTAAGGGCGCTAGGCAGGGACTACGACGTGCTATTTATCGGCGGAAGCAGGCTTGATGCGAAAGCCTTGAACGAGCTTATCGAGCATAATATCAGAAAGAACAAAGAAATTTTATTCACCCCCGTGCTGCGCTCATACGATTTTACGCAGGCAGATATTTACAGCGTTTTTGCCTCGCGTACCAGCCTCTTTGCGATACGAAATTCTCTGAAAAGCCCTTTAAATTTAGCTCTTAAACGTGGACTTGATTTGGCGCTTATAATTTTGGCACTTCCTTTGCTGGTACCGATTTTTGGCGTAATCGCGCTGATGATGAAGCTAAAAGAGCCCGCAGGGCGCATATTTTTTTCGCACCAAAGGATGGGATTTGGCGGCAAGCCGTTTGGGTGTCTGAAATTTCGCTCGATGAAAGAAAACGGCGATGAAATTTTAGCTCAGTATCTCAAGCAAAATCCGCAAGAGGTGGAGTATTTTGAAAAATATCACAAATACGAGCACGATCCGCGCATCACGAAGCTGGGCGATTTTTTGCGAAGAAGCTCGCTTGATGAGCTTCCGCAGCTGATCAACGTCCTAAAGGGCGAAATGAGCATCGTAGGTCCTCGCCCGTGCGCGCAATACGAGCGCAAGGATATGGGCGAATATGCAGATCTCATCCTGGCCGTCAAGCCCGGCATTACGGGGCTTTGGCAGGTGAGCGGGCGCAGCGACGTGGATTTTGCGACCAGGGCCGGCATGGATACGTGGTATATGAAAAACTGGTCGATATGGAACGATATCGTAATTATTTTAAAAACTTTCAAGGTCGTTTTGGCGCGCGAAGGGGCAAGCTGATCGGTTATCGAATCCTTAAGGCAGGTTCTTTCTTTTTAGATAAATTTTAAATTTAATACGGCGCTTCGATCGAGATATTGGAATCGCCCGGGTTTCAATTTCGCCACGATTAAAATACATATACACAAACAATGCGAGCGCGCGGCAATAGCTAGGAATTTGCGGCGCAAAATTTGAAATTTTGAAATTTCATCGCATGCTTGCGCAAAATAAGACTATGCAAAAATAGTGATAGTTTAATGAGACGACCAAGATTATGTAGTATCGCGGGAAAAGTATTAGCCGTTAATCATATTGTTTAAGCACACATAAAAATAGCGCTACCTGATAAATTTCACTGCCGCTTTCCGCTTTTGCGCGAATACTACTATGTAAAATTTACGCAAAGCAGATGAATTTTATCCTCGTTTCCGCGTTGACGTATTTTGAAATTTTAAAATGCCTATTTTGCAAAAGCGACAGCTATTTTAAAATTTAGGTAATTTGTAGATAAAATTTTGATCTATTTGAGCAGTAAAAATGGTGTCCCGTGTAGGATTCGAACCTACGGCCGCCTGATTAAGAGTCAGATGCTCTACCAACTGAGCTAACGAGACAAGAACTGTAATTGTAGTGATAAAAATATAAAAAACTGATTAAATTTTATAAAAATTTCGTTAAATTTCATAAAATTTTATTCGGTCTTTATATATCTAATAACTCATAAAAATTAAATAAAATACTTCAATAAAGAATTAATAAATCTTTTTAAAAATAACCTATGCGCTTCGATTTCACATCTAGGCGCTCTTGCACAAACTCAACGCAAAGACAAAGCAAGAAGCCCCATAAGCGGGGCTTGACTCGATAATTTATTTTGCTTTCTTAGCCTTTTTGCTTCGCGTAGCTTTAACATGAGTTCTAGGAGAGCGGTTTGAGATGATTGGCTTACCATCAGGGTATTTTTTCTGCACGTGATTTACAGGTATCGCCGCACTGCTGCTAGCGCCGTATTTCTCGCCGTTTGTAAAATACTTCCTCATCACTTCTTTCCATCTTTTTGCGTATTTATTCGCGCGTGGAGAGTCATTTAAGATATCCTCGTAGTCGTAAATTCTCTCATAGAAGTCGTTAGTTAGTTGATCGTCGATAGTGATTCTGCCGTTGTCGATCGATACGCCTAGGTAGACGCCTGTTTGCTCGCCCGGGCTTACCATCCATGCAGAAATATCAGGTAGATCGGTTGCGCGACCGGTTCTTCTACCTACGCCGCCTGCTGCGGCACCTACATTGATCTCAAGGGTGTCTGTGCCGGTAAAAATGTCTTGATATGACTTCGTAGTATGGAAGATCATCACGATGTCGCTCGTCTCGTAACCTGCCTGTAAGCCTACGCCGTAGCCTTTATATTTGATAAAAATCGGCGAACTCCACTCGCCATTCTCGCCTTTGACGCTAAAAATTCCATCGCCGTATTGTAGCGATGCGCCCGCAGCTAAACGTTTTACGTCGGTTAGTATTGCAACGGCTTTGGCGCTGGTTAGATAGCGCTCATCGGTGCCGAAGTTATTGGCCGCTACGAAAGATCTGACGACGTTAGTCGCCGCTATAACCTCTTGATTTGCCACGACGTCCGCGTGCAAAAGACCGCAAAGTGCAACAGATGCTAGAAGCAAAAACTTTTTCATCATTTAATCCTTTTAAAATTGAATTTTCGTTATTATAACAGCAATTTCATTTGTTTTAGCTAATTTTTAACAAAAAATTGATGAAAAATAACGAATTTTGGAAAATTTATGAAATTTCTAGCTATTTTTGCACTTTTGGCGATCAAAATTTTCGCTTTAGACATAGTAAACGGTGACGTTATTATCTTAAAATTAGATAAAAGCACAACCGAGTTGAGCTTTGGCTCAAAGAAAATCCCTCTCATCGAGGCGCCAAATTCTAGCGATAAAATCGCCGTTTTGGCGGCAAACTACCGCGCTAAGGGAGATTTCGCGCTGCGGATAGTAGATCAAAGCGGCAGCCACGAGCAGATCGTCGCTTTGAAAAAGGGCGAGTATAAAAAAGAGGCTCTAAGCGTTGCTCCGGTCAAGGTTAAACCACCTAAAGAAGCCGCCGCGCGTATCAAAAAAGAGCTCGACGAAGCCAACGCGATCTATGCGATCACCACGCCGCGCTATCTTTTTTCCACGCCGTTTGAGCTACCTTTAAACTCCAAAATAACCTCTGCATTCGGCAATGCCCGCACCTTTAATGGCGAGCTTAAAAGCTATCACAGCGGCACAGATTATCGTGCCGCGGTAGGTACTGCGGTGCGCGCCGCCAACGACGGCGTCGTAGTCATCGCCAAAGACCGCTACTACGCGGGCGGTTCGGTCGTGATCGATCACGGCGGCGGCATCTATTCGCAGTACTATCATCTAAGCGAGATCAAAGTGGCGCTTGGCGATCACGTTCACAAAGGCGATGAAATCGCACTTTCGGGCGAGAGTGGTAGAGTTAGCGGCCCACATCTGCACTTCGGCATCGCGATCAACGGCGTGAGCGTCAATCCGCTAAGCTTCGTCGCTAAATTTAATGAAGTGGTTTTTGGCGAGCGCTAAAATGCCCTACAATCCGAAGGAGTTGATGAAAAAAATTCTCGCAGGCAGCGATTTTAAGTTAAAAGGCTCGGTCAAAGGTCGTGTGCGCGTCGCGAGTAGGGACGGAGCGATCGTAAATTTTACCGCCGCAGACTTCGGCGTGCAGAGCCTAAACGACAAAATTTCGCTCAGTGGCGAGCAGTTTGAGCGCTTTAGAGCTAGAATTTTTGGGATTTTAAACTCCGGCGGACGCGAGCTTGCAGGTAGGCTCACGCTCTCTTCTACGCCCAAAAAGAAAGCCCGCGCAGATCGTCTCCGCGCGGCAGATGGCTATGCGGAGTTTGACGGCGCCTGCGATTTTGGTAGCTTTTGCGGCGGAGATTCGGGCGCGGTTTCGTCCGAGGCTGGCGGCAGCTTGGCAAAGACTTCGTATGCTACAAACGCAAGGCGCGGCGAGCGAGATTTTTCTGCGCGCAGCGCTCAGAGTGCGCAAGGCTTTACTTCGCAGGCAGAATTTCAAGATGTTTCGCAAGCAGAATTTTATGGCGCAGCTCGGGCGGAATTTTGCGCAGATACCGCGTGGGATACGACGCGCGAGAATTTAATTTTGCAAAATGACGCTGCGCAGGATGACATGAGCGTGGGGCTCGCCGCTAGTTTCGAAGAGAGCGCAAATGCGAGGAGTGAAAAATTTATGCCGCAAAGCTCTGTGCCTGCGAATTCTGCCAAAGAGCAAAGCTTCATTCCTGCATCGCGAAATTTTATTTCCGCGCAAAGCTCTGCGCTCGTGAAAGATTCCGCATTTGAGGCGCAAAATTCTAATTTTACGGCGCAAACGAAGAATTTTGTAGCCGAAAATTCGTTTGTAGCAAAGCAGGATGCGGACTTACGAATTAAAAATTCTACGGCGCAAGGCTCTGCATCAAAAAATTTAGCCTACGTAAATTCTGTGCTTGATCTAAAGTGCGCAAATGATTGCAAGCCTCAAGGCCCCGATTTTTCTAAGGGGCAAAGTGCTAATTTCGCTAAACACCGTGCCGCAAATTTTGCCTCAGAAAATGCCTCGGAATTCGCGCCTCAAGATGAGAATTTCGTCGGTGAGAATTCCACGTTTTCGGCAGAAGGGCAAAATTGCGCGCCCGAAAATTCCGACGGGCAAAATTTAGAGCAGAAAATCTCTGCACAAGAGTGGCACCCTTTAAATTTGCCGCCGCAATCGGGAAATAAATTTGTGCCCAAATTTGAGCAATCCGCGCAGCCTGAGTTAACGGGTGAGAATTCTACGTTTGCTTCTTCTATGGCGGAGGGGGCGCTTGGTGATGAGCCTGCGTCTGCTGCTTTTGGGAGCGAATCAACTTTTGCGGCTAAGCCCGTAAATTTCTATGGCAAGCCTGCGCGCAAAGCGCCTACGAAAGAGCGCGCGAGCCTTCGAGAGCGTCCGCTGGCTCTGCCTATTGCAAGCGCTTCGCGTCCTATCTCGCTACCGCAAGCGCCTAGAGCTAGGCTCATCGAGCTTAAGCCGCGTTTCATAGGCATCGCGCACAGGATTAAAATTTCGTTTTTGAAAAAGAGCGCAAGCGAGCCGGGAGATGGGGTTTTGGCGCGCGTTCGTATTCCGCTTTTGATGGAAAATTTCGGCCTCAACGACATCCTTTCGTCCAAGTCGAACTATCAAATGGCGAAAAAAATGGTGCGCACGATCGCCGATCTCTACATCGCCAAGGATCTGCGCGGCGTACATATCGACGTGCCAGTGCGCCTTGAAATGGGATTTAAAAGCGGTATCTCCGACGTCAGCAACCACGCCTTTATCTTTAAGCTCGTCGAGGACAGCCTCGTCAAAAACGGCGTCATCGACGACGATAACGCAGATATCGTGCGCGAGATCAAACTCTTTAAGCAGGATGTTTTCGACGGGGTTTTGGTAAACATCGTACGGTTTGAGTAGAGGCTTTGCGGCGCCTTGCAGATAAATTTTAAAAAATTCGCGTTACCACATGAAATTCCATCGTTTTCGAGCTTTAGCTCGTACCACAGCAAGCGCTTTTTAAAATTTTTTGGTTAAATCGATGAAATTTGAAAGGATTGAGATGCAAAAAGCCTTTTTTAATTCACCCGTCGGAATGCTTGAAATTTGGGATGATGAGATCGGGATTTGCAGTATCGACTGGGTCAAAAACTTCGCCTGCGGGCCCAATGATGAGATCTTTAAAAAATACGACGCAGAGCTTAAATTCGGCTTTGTGCGTGCAGCGGACGATAAAGGACGCGATTTAAAGCTTAGCGATTTAAGAAAGAATTTGGCTCTTTGCACCGACGAGCTTAGCGCCTATTTTAGGGGCGAGCTTGAGAGCTTTAGCGTTAAACTGAGCCAAAACGGCACGCAGTTTCAAAAGTCCGTGTGGAGTGCGCTTTTAGAGATCCCTTACGGCGAGATCGTAACATATGGCGAGCTAGCCCGAGCTATCGGCAGACCGCGCGCAAGCCGCGCAGTAGGCGGCGCAAACGGCAAAAACAAAATCCCCATCATCGTGCCGTGTCACCGCGTTGTAGCTACGGGCGGGCTCGGCGGATACAGCGGCGCGGGCGGCGTAGCTACCAAAGCGTGGCTGCTAAACTTTGAAAGAGAAAGCCTAGCCAAATTGGGCAAGTAAAATTCCGTTAATTCCGCCTTGCCGCTCAGGCGTTTATTTTAAAATTTTACCGCGCGACGCTGCGAAATTTCATAAAGCGATTTTGTAAATTTCTAGTTTT
>CAUQPS010000065.1:0-8754 GCA_963520005.1 uncultured Campylobacter sp. | reverse complement strand
CTTACGAGCGAGCTAAACTTAATATCCGCCGCTCGCTTCGGACTGATCTCGCTGATGCTTGCTTTCATATCGCTGATGCGTAGTTTAAAGGGCGCCCCCAGGCTCTCGTCTGCAAAGCTTAAACTTCCGCCGCTAAGCGAGATATTTTTTGCGCTCCACGCAAAGCTCGCCCCGTTTTTTGCGGATCTATTAGACGCAGCTTCGGCGGGATTTGCGGCCTGTTTTAGCTGCGCGGTGGGCTTTATCAGCGAAGTTAAATTTAAACGCCTGTCTTTATTTAGCGAGATATTTGCTGCGGGTGAGCCAAGAGTGATCTTATTTAGCGTGAGGGAGTTTGGGCTCAGCGCGATTTGCGCGACATTTAGCGACGCAAGAGAGAAAATTTTATCCCTGCCTGAGCTTAACGCCAAGCCCTTGCCTGATAGTTTTGCTTCGAGCGAAAAGGCGTTTGAAAGCTTTAGCTGCCCTTGCGTAGCGAGCTCGCCTGCGATGGAGCCCGTGATAAATTCCGCCGCATATTTGTTAAAAACGCCCAAGTTCGGCGCATTTAGGCTGAAGCTCACGCCTACGTTAAGCGGCGCGATACTAGCCTTGCCGTCCGCGCTAGCGGTGATTTCGCCCGTGATAAGGCTTGCTTTGATACCGAAAGGCTCGGCGAAATTCGAGCTTAGCCCGCTTAGCGTGGCGCTGAAATCCTTGATCTCGTGCACGTTGTTTTTAACGATAAAGCTCTCGCCGATCTTAGCTTTTGCGCCCGTTACGGAGGCTTCGCCGATCTTAAATTTTAAAGCGGGGCTTTTGGAGGGCTTTTTAGAATCTAAATTTGCGCCGCTTGTCGTAGAGTTTACATCCGCCGGGTTTGTATCGCCCGCGCTCGCCGTTTTTTTAAAGCTCGCGTGATTTTTAGAGATCGCGCTTAAGATCGCGAGATCGTTTATGCTTTTCGCGCCGTCGGCGCCCACTTCCGAGTTGAAAAACGGCGCGTTTAGCAAAATTTTATCCACGTCCAGATTTAGATCCGCGACGTTAAATTTCACTCCCTGCACGCCGAAGCTTTCAAATCCGCTAAAAATTCCGTTTTTGTTTGCGATTTTGGAGTTTGAAATTTTAGCAAACTTCAGACTTGCGCCGTTTTGCGCGCCTTCTTTGTCGTAGCTAAATGCGCCCAGCTCGGTTGCGGCGAGTGAAATTTTGTCGCTACGCGCTAGCGTAATCTGCGTATCTGCGATATTAAAGGCGCCAAAGCCCGTATGAAGGGCTGTATCGTTACCTTCGGCGTTAAATTTCAAGAAATTTTCCGTGATTTTAGTGTCGTTTGAAACGACCGAAATTAGCGGGTTTGCAAGGCTTGAGCGGTTTAGATCTACGCTTTTTACGGCGGAGTTTAGCTGCAAGTTTGCCCCAGTTTTATTAAAATCCAGCGCAAAATCCGCGACCTGCGCCCCCTCAAAGCCCGTGGAAATTTTAGTTTCGTTCATATCGTATTTTGCGTCCGAAAGCAGCACCTGTGGGATCGCTACTGCGCCTGAAATTTCATCCGAAACGTCCGTATTTAGGCTAAATCTCGGGATTTTTAGCGAGCCTAGAGAAATTAAGCTTTGATCTTGCAAAATTTCTAAGCTCTCAAGCTCGAGCTTTGAGTTTTCAAGCGCAAATTTTATATTTTCATCAAGGCTCAATCGGTAATTCAGCTCGGCGGAAAGAAAGCCGTTTTTAAGCCGCACGCCGCTAGGATCGAGATACGATAGCCAAAACGGATCGATTTTCAGCCGTTTAAGATCTATTTTGCCGTGCAAGCGCAGAGGCGCCAGATCGATGGCTCCATCGAAACTCAGCGAGTCGTATGTACGCGAAACCGCGCTTAGATCGTGCTCGCCGATCGTTTCGTCTTTTAAGTTTAAGCCGTTGATCTCATAATTTAGATCGGTCGAGATGAGCGAAAACGGCCTTTTCAGGGAGTTATCGACGTAGCCCAGAGAGCCGCGCTCGATCTTAAAATTATTCAGCGTGACGTTGAAGCTGGAGTTTTCATCCTTGCTTTCGCTCTTTTGCTCCGAGATTAGAGGCTCGAAATTGAAGGTGCCGTTTTGTTCACGCTCGACGTGAAATTTAGGCGATTTTAGGTGCAAAATTTCTACCGCGAGAGTCTTTTTAAAAAGCTTTGAAAAACCGATTTTTAAATTTATCTCATCGGCGCTAAATAGCGGCTTAAAAGTGCTAAGCTCCGGCTTTGTGACGTTTAGCTCGTAGGTAAAGGGGTTAAATTTGGCGTCCTGCACGCTAAAGTTTGCTCTGCCCTCTAAAATTTTAGGCAGCGCCTTTTCGATAAAAAGCGGTACGCCGAAAAAGCCCACAAGCACGTAAAACAGCGCAAATCCACCTACGCTGAAAGCAAACTTACGCCAGTGTTTTATAAAAAAATTTTTCATTTTTCCGCTCATTAATTTTGATAGCGTAAAATTATATCCAAAATTTCGTGCAAAGGGTTAAAATTTGCTGGTTCACATCTGCTGCTCGGTCGATTGCGATTATTTTTTGCGCCGCTTAAAAGAGCTCACGCAAGAGCCACTAATAGGCTATTTCTACGATCCAAATATCCACCCCTACGGCGAATACGTTCTTAGAATGCACGACTCAAAGCGGGTTTGCGAAAATTTGGGGATTAAATTTATCTCGGGCGAGTATGATTTTCAAGGCTGGCTACAGGGCGCGCGCGGGCTTGAAAACGAGCCCGAAAAGGGCGCGCGCTGCGAGTTTTGCTTTGATTTTCGCATGCAAAAAACGGCCGAGCTCGCGCTAAGCCTAGGCGAGCGCAAAATCACTACGACTCTTTTAATGAGTCCCAAAAAATCTCACTCTCAGCTTTGCGGCTCGCTGCAGCGCATTTGCGAGCGCTACGGGCTAGAGTTTATCGCGCCGGATTTTCGCAAAAACGGCGGCACGAACGAGCAGTTTGCGCTTGCGAAAAAGGATGCGCTGTATCATCAAAACTACTGCGGCTGTATCTATGCTCTCGCGGCACAGCGGAATGATCAGCGAAAGACCGAGCAGGATTTCGGCGGAAGTTTGACGGAGGATTTGAGGCGAAGCTTAGCCTGCGATGCTGAAATTTACGAGCTAATGTCGTCTATCGATCGGCAAATCTTGCCCGCTTCGGTAGAGGAGAAATTGAAATTTTACAAAAAGCTTTGCTCGCTCGAAAAAAATGGAGTGAAATTTAGCGTGCTGCGCGATAGATTTTTAAACTACCGCCTGCTGCGCGCATGGATTAAATTTGACGGCGAGGTGGTATCTTCGTTTGTGCTATTTGGCTCGCATTTTACGCGCGAAAACGTGAAGTTTAGCGTGGAGCGAGAGTGCGAAATCTTTTGCAGCGATAAGGGAGAGATTAAAATTTTAAGCCTGGCGAAATTTAACGAAATTTCAAGATCAAATTTCAAAAGTGTATCTGAGATGCTAAAAAATCCGCCGAGTCTTGCGCGCCAAAATAAAGCTCGCGCCGCCCTGTGCGCTGCGGGCTCGCTCTCGCCGATCATCGTCACGGATGAGATAAGAGCCGCCAAAGTTCAAATTTACGGGCTCTCGCGCATATTTTTAGACGTTAGGGAAATTTTAGTAAGAATTTGATAAAATTGCAAGATTTTTAAATAAAGGCAGATAATGATAGACATAAACGAAATTCTCTCCATCCTACCTCATCGTTTTCCGTTTTTGCTGATAGATCGCGTCGAAGAGCTCAGCATAGGCGAAAGCATCAAGGCCTATAAAAACGTAACCTACAACGAGCAGATCTTTCAGGGCCACTTTCCGGGGCACCCGATCTATCCGGGCGTTATGATCATCGAGGGCTTAGCGCAGGCAGGCGGCGTGCTGGCGTTTAAGAGCATGGAGAAAGACGGCGTCGATCTAAGCGATAAGGTCGTGTATTTTATGAGTATCGACAACGCTAAATTTAGAAACCCCGTCCGCCCCGGTGACAAGCTTGAATATCGCATCAGCGTAATTAAACACCGCGGACGTATCTGGGTGCTAAAGGGCGAAGCCTACATCAATGACGGCGCCACATTGGCCGCACAGGCTGAACTTCAAGCGATGATAATGGATAAATGATGGCTAAAGTTCACCACACGGCGATCATCGAGGATGGCGCGCAGATCGGAGCTGAGGTCACGATCGAGCCGTATGCTTTCGTAAGCGCGCAGGCTAAAATCGCGGACGGCTGCACGATCAAGCAGGGCGCGCGTATCATCGGCGATACTCAAATCGGCGAGAACTCTAAAATTTTTTCATACGCTATCGTGGGCGAAATTCCGCAGGATATGAGCTTTGAAGAGGGCGAACGCACGGGGCTAATTATTGGCAAAAATGCTACGATACACGAGTTTTGCACGATCAACTCGGGCTCGCATAAGGGCGACGGATTTACGCGCATCGGCGATAATCTCTTTATGATGGCGTATTGCCATATCGCTCACGATTGCGTGCTGGGCAGCAACATAATCTTAGCTAACAACGCTACGCTCGCAGGTCACGTCGTAATGGGCGATTATGCCGTTATCGGCGGACTTACCCCCGTGCATCAATTCGTCCAAATAGGCGAGAGCTGCATGATCGCAGGCGCTAGCGCGCTTAGTCAGGACGTGGTGCCGTTTTGCCTAGCCGAGGGGAATCGCGCCTATATCCGTGGGCTAAATTTAACGGGCATCCGCCGCCGCTTCGATAAAGAGACGGTCGAGACGATAAATCGGGCGTATAAATTTTTATTCAACCAAGGCACGGGCTTAAAGGAGCAGGCACAGATTTTATTAAACGAAACGAGCGATCAAAATGTGCGCAAGATGTGCGAGTTTATAATCAACACAAAACGCGGAATTCCGCTAGATAAGGGTAAAATTTAATGGCAAATAAGTGCAGTTTTTGCGGCGAGACGGGCGCGGACGGACGTCGTATCTATCCTAACGACGACGGTACGGCGGCTATCTGCAGCTATTGTATCGATATGGCATACGCCGCTATCCACGGCAGCGAGGGCCAAAATGAGGCGATACAAAATCAAAATAAAGAGATCGATTTCGAGGCTATCAAGCCAAAGGCGCTGATGGAGGTTCTCAACCGCTACGTCATCGGCCAGGAGCGTGCTAAGAAAATTTTTAGCGTCGGCGTTTACAACCACTATAAAAGAATTTTCAGGCAGACTGACGCAAAGGGTGACGATACAGAAATTTCAAAATCAAATATCTTGCTTATCGGCCCTACTGGCAGCGGCAAGACGCTTATGGCGCAGACCTTGGCGCGATTTTTGGACGTGCCGATCGCCATTAGCGACGCTACGAGCCTAACGGAAGCGGGCTACGTCGGCGAGGACGTAGAAAATATCCTCACCCGCCTTTTACAAGCCGCGGACGGCGACGTAGAGAAGGCGCAGCGCGGTATCGTATTCGTAGATGAGATCGATAAGATCGCGCGAATGAGCGAAAACCGCAGCATCACGCGCGACGTAAGCGGCGAAGGGGTACAGCAAGCGCTTCTTAAGATCATCGAAGGAAGCGTCGTAAATATCCCTCCAAAGGGCGGTCGCAAGCATCCAAATCAGGACTTCATTCAGATCGATACTACTAATATCCTATTCGTCTGCGGCGGCGCGTTCGATGGGCTAAACGAGATCATCAACCGCCGCATCGGGCAGAACGTGCTGGGGTTTAACCAAACCAAGCGCAGCAAGAAAGAGAGCTTAAATTTGCTAAACATGGTCGAGGCCGACGATCTGGTGCATTACGGCATAATTCCCGAGCTCATCGGGCGTTTGCATGTAGTGGCTACGCTAAATGAGATCGACGAAAAGGCGATGGTTAGAATTTTGACCGAGCCGAAAAACGCGATCTTAAAGCAATATCAAAAGCTCTTTGCGATAGACGGCGCAAATTTAAAATTTGACGACGACGCGCTAATGGAGGTCGCGAGCCTTGCGATCAAGCGCAAAACCGGTGCGCGCGGACTTCGCAGCATAATCGAGGAGATCATGATTGATATTATGTTTGATCTGCCTGAGCTTAAGGGCTATGACGTCATCATCTCCAAAGAGGTTGTAGACGGCGTCTCTAAGCCGATACTTGTAAAACAAAATTTAACTGCATAAAGGGGATAAATGTTACTTGATTCGATTCTAGGATTATTTTCTAGGGATATGGGTATTGATCTAGGCACGGCAAACACGCTTGTGCTGCTAAAAGATAAAGGCATCATCATCAACGAACCGAGCGTCGTCGCGGTGCAAAACGAGCGCTACGGCAAGCAAAGGATCATCGCCGTGGGCGCCGAGGCTAAAGAGATGCTAGGACGCACTCCTGGCGATATCGAGGCGGTGCGCCCGATGAAGGACGGCGTTATCGCGGATTTTGATATGACGGAGAAGATGATTAGGTATTTTATCGAAAAGACCCACAAGCGCCGCTTTTTCGTAAGCCCGCGCATCATCATCTCGGTACCGTACGGGCTAACTCAGGTCGAGCGCAAAGCCGTGCGCGAAAGCGCGATGATAGCGGGTGCGCGCGAAGTTTATCTAATCGAAGAGCCGATGGCTGCGGCGATCGGTGCGGGGCTTCCGGTAAATGAAGCGCGCGGCTCACTGGTCGTAGATATCGGCGGCGGTACCACCGAGATCGGCGTCATCTCTTTAGGCGGTATCATCAGCGCCAAATCCGTCCGCGTCGCGGGCGATAAGATCGACGCGAGCATCGTTAATTACGTCAAAGAAAAATATAGCCTGCTTATTTCGGAGCGTGCGGCCGAGGAGATTAAGATCAAGATCGGCACGGCGGTGCAACAGCAAAAAGATCTTACATACACGGTCAAAGGGAAAGACCAGATCAGCGGGCTTTTAAGCTCGGTCGATCTTACGAGCGAGGACGTTAGAGAGGCGATCAAAGACTCGATCAGAGAGATTGCAGACGCGCTGAAATTTGTGCTAGAGAGCATTCAGCCAGAAGTCGCCGCCGACATCGTTGAAAACGGCGTCGTACTAACGGGCGGCGGCGCGCTCATTCGCGGATTGGATAAATATCTAAGCGACACCGTAAAGCTTCCGGTTTTCGTCGCGGACGAGCCGCTGCTTTGCGTCGCAAACGGCACGGGAAAAGCCCTAGAAGAGATCAAATCGCTAAAACAAGCGGCAAATGACTAATCTCAAACTCCTCCTCGTCGCGGTTTTGCTGGTAGCCGTTTCGCTTACATTCGGCTCGTATATCCACGGCAAGTTCGTAGGCTTTGCGGGGGGAATTTTAGAGATTTATTACGGCGTGAGCGATCGGGTAAAAAGCGCCGTGAACGAGCATTTTAACCAGGCAGAGACGATCAAAGCTCTACGAGAAGAAAATGCCGAGTTAAAAAAATCGGCGATGCTGCTTAGTACGTTCGCAGGAGAGCTGAATAAAATTTTGATCGATAAAAATAGCTCCATTTACGAGCCCAAAGTCCAGCTCGTAAAGGCGTTGAGTTACGCGAATCTAAATGACTACAACAAATTCTTCGTAAATTTTGAAAATTTTAACCCAAACAAAATTTACGGCCTCATCAGCGAGGGTAAAACCGCAGGGATTTTAGTAAATAAAGACGGGCGCCCGCTTGCGATCTTACAGCGCGACGAAAAGAGCAATTTCTCCGTTTTCATAGGAGATGCTCAAATTCCTGGCGTCGCAGGCGGCGAAAATAACGAGCTCGTAGTTAGATACATCCCGCAATGGCTCGATCCCAAGGTAGGCGATGAGGTCTTTACGAGCGGCAAGGATGGAATTTTTTTTGCTGGCGTGCCGGTAGGGAAAGTTAAAGAAATTCAAAACGGAAAGTTATATAAAAGCGCCGTCGTAGAGCCCTACGTGAGCTCCGAGATGCCGGCGTTTTTGTATGTCGTTACAAAGGAAAATTGATGCCCAAGAGAGATGATATTAAGACGATTTTGCTGATCGGTAGCGGTCCGATCGTAATCGGTCAAGCGTGCGAGTTCGATTACAGCGGCACGCAGGCTGCCAAGACGCTAAAGAGCCTCGGATACCGCGTAGTGCTAATAAACTCAAACCCCGCTACCATTATGACCGATCCCGATTTTGCCGATGCTACCTATATCGAGCCGATCACCAAAGAGAGCATTTTGCGTATCATAAAGCGCGAGGGCGTCGATGCGATCCTACCTACGATGGGCGGACAGGTCGCGCTAAACGTCGCGATGGAGGCTTACGAAAGCGGCGAGCTAGCGGGGATAAAATTTCTAGGCGCCAAGCCTGAAGCGATAAAAAAAGGCGAGGATAGGGTAAAATTTAAAGAAGCGATGATTAAGATCGGAATGGATCTGCCTAAATCCAAATACGCTTACAATATCGAAGAGGCGATGGCTGCGGCGAATGAGATCGGCTTTCCGCTCATTATACGCGCCAGCTACACTCTAGGCGGCGCTGGCAGCGGCGTAGCGTATAATATCGATGAGTTTAAAGAGGTCGCGCAAAATGGGCTAGACGTGAGCCCTATAAATGAAATTTTGATCGAAGAGAGCCTGCTTGGATGGAAAGAGTTCGAAATGGAGGTGATCCGCGATCATAAGGATAACTGCATCATCGTCTGCTCGATCGAAAATTTTGACCCGATGGGGGTGCATACGGGCGATAGTATCACTGTTGCGCCCGCTCTGACGCTTACCGATAAAGAATACCAGGCGATGCGCGACGCGAGTTTTAAAATTTTACGCGAGATCGGCGTGGATACGGG
>CAUQPS010000064.1:0-8851 GCA_963520005.1 uncultured Campylobacter sp. | reverse complement strand
ATCATGCTCGCCCTGCTCGCGCCTATTATCTTTAGCCCCGTCATGTAAAAGCTAAACGCGCATATCGTGCCCAAAATCACCACCGCCGCAAGCGCCGCAAAGCCCTCCGCGTCGCTCACGCCGCCTAGCTGCCAAACCCGCGTGTAAAGCGCGAGCGCGCCGCCGCCGATAACCATACCCCAGCCTAAATTTAACGGAACGGGGTATTTTTGATTTAGCTTCGTGGGGATGAGGCTGTAGATCACGACGCCAAGCGCGCTAATCAGGCACCAAACCAGCGCCTCTGCGCTGATAACGAGCGAGCCCAGATCGCCGTGAGTGGCGAGCAGCATGACGCCCAGTACCGCCAAGATAAGCGCGATGAGCTCGACTTTTTTAGGCGCGCGCCGCTGTAAAAAGCAAACGACAGCGAGGATGAGCGCGGGGGCGGAGTATTGGATCACGGTCGCGACGGCGGCGTTTGAGAGCTCGATACCGCAAAAGTACGAATACTGCGTCATCATAAGCCCAAAAAATGCGTAGATGAGCAGCTGTGGCAAAAGCGCGCGATCTTTTAACGGTGCAAAGGCTAGGCGCGGCGAGCGAGCGAAACAATACGCCGTCATCGCAAGCCCCGCAAGTCCTAGGCGGTAGGGCACGAGCCAGTCGGCGCTGACGCCTTTTTGCGTGAACAGATACTGCCCGCAAACCCCGCTAAATCCCCATAATACGCCGCCAAGAAGCGTGATGAAAACGCCAAAAAATTCGCTCTGAGATCTCATTTGCCGCCTTAAATTTAAAGCCAAAGTATATAAGCTTATGCTTAAGCTGGGGTTAAATTTGGGGTTTGGGCGCGGCTGCGGGCTAGTTAAATTTGAGCAGGAGTTAATACCGCGAAGCCGGATTTATTAAGCCGAATTAAACGACAAAAACTCTAAAATTTAAAAACAAAAAGGGATCAAATTTGGGCGAAACGACTTTTATGATTATATTTTACTGTGCTTGAGCGCTGTTTTTGATGACGGTAGGATACTTTGCTTTGGGCATTTTGGCGAAATTTTACACTTTTATCAAATTTGCCGTGCGCCTTTGCTTGCAAGACCCTAAATTTAGCCTCGCTGTGTTTGTGCCCGCGTGTGTTTTATCGCTTTATATCGCGCTGATTTCGACAGAAATTTTTAGCATTATCTCGCCTGCACATAGATTTTATTCATATTTTGCGTATGTTTTGACTTTTTGTGTTTGAGCACGGCGAAAGCAAATGCAAAACTGCTAGAAGGGCTAAGCGCGAAAAAGGATTTAAGAGAATCCGAAAAACTCGCCAAAGAGGCGCTAGAGTGGCTCACAAACTCGCCGAATAAAGAAGAAGTGCTACTACAAGCAAATTTTATCAGAATAAAACTAAAGCAAATACGCCGCGCGGCTTAAATTTATGGTTTTAGCCGTTTAAATTTAGCATTTCACGCGTCAAATTTGAGCTAAATTTGCGCTCATTTATCGACGAGTACGGTCAAATTTAAACAAGCTTTAAAGAGTCGGCTAGCGTCACCTGAATATCCGTCCGAAAAACGCAGCCGTTTGGCGAGCCCTAAGCAAAACAAAGGCCCGCAGCTGCCTATAAATCTGTATAATAAGATACGCCGACATCATCACGCAAAAATTCGCAATGCCAAAGCCGATCATTTCATAGTATAAAAATAATTCTAGCCTCACCTGTGCTATAAACTCTCGCGTCGGGCGATAAGAGTGCCATATGCTATAACCCGAGAAAAAATCATCAAGTCCGCCGAATATCAAAAAGCATACGATAAGCGCAAATAAAATAATGCCTTGCGAAAGCGTCTGGGCGTTGTTTTTGTTTTCCTCGAGTCTACCGGTAGCTCCTTTTGCCACGCCGTAAAGTCCCGCAAACAGCAAACAAACGGGCATAAAAAAGCATAAATAGCTAAGATGAAACGCCGCTACATCGCCAAAGGCGGTTTTCGTCTGCGCCACGTTTATAGCCGGATAAAAACCTGCCATAAACGTCGTAAAGGCCCTAAAAACCGCGTGAGCGGACAAGATGTCTTCGGGCACGATAAATAGGCTCAAAGCCGCCAAAACATAAGCGATCAGGCTAACAAAAAAGGCGATTTCAAGCTTCCTTGCGACCAATCTTAATCTTGCTTTTAGTCTTATCATTTTCTTGCTTTATATTTTGATCGCAAACGGCGCAAGCGGGAATCTAAAGAGTTTTTAAATTCCGTGCGCCATGCGGTAGGATTTTAAAATTTCAGAGTCTATGGTAGCGCTCGGCTAAATTTAGAATGCGAATTTAACCTCTAAATTTGGCTGAATTTACGGACGTCAAATTTTGCGGGCTAAATTTGACGTCCGAATTTACGGTTTTAGTTTCTTAACCTCACTCGTCGCTCAGATACTCCTGCAGACTCTTAGTTTCCAGCGCGCGGCTAAAGCGGCTAAATTTAAAACGGCACTTTAAATTTAGACCAGCGACAGCTTCAGCACCTCTTCGATCCGCTCTACGGGCGTTATTTTCAGATCGTTTTTCACCTCGTCCGGGATCTCTGCTAGGTCGCGCTCGTAGTTTTTGCGCGGGATCAGCACTTCGGCGATTTTGGCTTTGTGCGCGGCGATGAGCTTCTCCTTAAGCCCGCCGATCGGCAGCACCTTGCCGCTTAGCGTGATTTCGCCCGTCATCGCAAGATCTGCGCGCACCTTGCGCTCGCTTAAAATCGACGCGATCGCCGTGCTCATCGTGATGCCCGCGCTCGGTCCGTCCTTGGGCGTCGCGCCCTCGGGTACGTGGATGTGAAGGTCGAATTTATTATAAATCTGCTCCGAGCTCTCGGAATTCTCCTCCGCACCTAAATTTCGTGCCACTGAGCTTTTAGACGCACCGCTATTTGCGCGTAATGCGGAGTTTCTGCCCGCGCGCGAGGCTTTTGTTGCGCTGCTCTTCGCGTCTTGAGCCGTTTTGAGCTTGCCCTCGTCGATAAGCACCTTTACGACGCTAAAGGCGATCTGCGCGGATTCTTTCATCACGTCGCCGAGCTGGCCCGTGATCGTCATCGCGCCCTTACCTTTGATCTTGACCGCTTCGATCTTGAGCACGTCGCCGCCTACCGCAGTCCACGCAAGCCCGTTTACGATGCCGATTTGATCGCACTTTTCGACCTCGTCGATCTCGAAAACCTTTTTATTTAGAAATTCGCTTAAATTTTTCGTCGTAACGACGATTTTTTTAAAATCTTTGTCTTTTAAAATTTTAACCGCGATCTTGCGGAAGATCGCAGCGATCTGGCGGCGCAGGTTTCGCACGCCGCTTTCGCGCGTGTACTCTTCGATGATCTCGGAAAGGGCGGCGGGGTTGATCGCTACGTCGGCGGATTTTAAGCCGTGGCGCTGCAGCTCCTGAGGGATCAGATAGTCTTTAGCGATCTGAAATTTCTCCTGCGGCGTGTATGAGCTAAGCTCGATAAACTCCATCCTATCGCGCAGCGGCGCGGGTATGAGAGATACGTCGTTTGCCGTGGCGATAAAGATGATCTTGCTAAGATCGATGTTGAAATTTAGATAATAATCCCTAAAGCTCGAGTTTTGTTCGGGGTCTAAAATTTCAAGCAGAACCGCCGTCGGATCGCCTTTGTATGAGCTTGAAATTTTATCGATCTCATCAAGCACGATGACGGGGTTCATCTGATTTGCCTCGATGAGGCCTTGCACGATGCGGCCCGGCATCGCGCCGATATAGGTGCGGCGGTGTCCGCGTAGCTCGTTTACGTCCTCAAGCCCGCCTAAAGCGATACGGATAAGTTTACGTTTAAGCGCGGTCGCGATGGAGTTTGCAAGGCTCGTTTTGCCTACGCCGGGAGGGCCGTAGAAGCATAAAATCGCGCCGCCGTTTTTGCCGTCCTCTTTACTCTTCTTGCCGCTTGTACCGCGAAGCTCCAAAAGCTGCTTTAGCGCGAAATACTCCTCGATGCGCGCCTTGGGCTTTTGCAGTGAGTGGTGGTCTTTATTTAGCTGCGTCGTAACGCCCTCGATGGACATCTTATGCTTGGCGGTTTTTTCAAAAGGCACCTCCAAAACCCAGTCCAGATAGCTTTGCACGAGCCCCGCATCGGCGCTGTCCGGATGGAGGCGGGCAAATTTATCGATCTGCTTTTTGATCTCTTTGTAGGCATCTTCGCCCAAATAAGGCTTTTTGGCTTCCAGCTTTTTGCGGTACTCCTCGATCTCGACATCGCGATCGGCGTCGCCTCCGAGCTCCTTTTGGATCTGCTTAAGCTGCTCTTTTAAAAAATACTCTTTGTTTGTCTTGTCGATCTTGGAATGAACCTTACTTTTGATCTCCTTTTCGAGCCTCTGCGCTTCGATCTCGTCGGAGATGTAGTTGATGAGGTTGAAAAGGCGCTTTTGCAAATTACTCTCGGTAAAAAACGAGTAGGCTACCTGCTTTTTTAACCGCAGTGCGCTTAAAATCAGATCGCAAACGCGCGCGGCGTCGGTGCCGTCGTCGATGGTCTTTAGCAGATCGTTCGGAAAAAAATGCGTAAGAGTGCTAAGCGTCTTGGTTTTTTCCTTCAGCACGCTTACCAGCGCGTCTAATTTCTGGTCGTTGCCGCGCTCGTCGTGGATGATATCAACGGTAGCGACCAGCGGATCTTGCGAAATTTCTTTTACGATCTTACCTTTTAGCGCGCCTTGGAATAAAATTTTAACCCGACCGTCGGGAAGCGGTACGGTTCTCATCACAGAGCCCACGACGCCTGCGTTATAGATACCGCCAAAGCTTCTATCGCCGCTAAATTCCGACTTCGAGCTTACGACCATTATCATAGATTCGTTTTTGGCGGCTAGATCGAGAGCCTTTTTGTTATGCTCGTCGCCGATGAAAAGAGGCGCTATCATAAAGGGATATAAAAATAGCTCGTCCTCGACGATGATAGGCAGATCGCTTGGGAATGTCGTATTTTGCATCAGTTGCATCGCTCCTCCTACTCAAAAATCGCGCGGTACCAAGGCGAGCGCGGTTTGATTACGTCGGTGCCGTTTAGCGGGGATTCTTCGATGCGCTGCTCGTAAATTTTGGCAGAACTTTCGCGGTCGGTGCGCTGGTAAAGGTCTTTGATGTCGATATTTAGCTGATGCTCGGCAAGGCGTAGCTTTGTTAGCATCGTCTCAAGTAGCGGACGATACTCGCTCTGCGGGTATTCAGCGATAAATTTTCGAATTTCGTCGATGCTGTTTAGCATTAGCTTTTGATTGCGATTTGGGCGGCTAAAGGAATCAAAATTTGCTCTAATTTTTAGAAATCTCGCGTATTCGATCTTCTGCGTCGTACCGTAGAGGCGGATATATTCGTCTAGGTATTTGTTTGCTTTCTCGTAGTTTTCATCCTCCACGAATGCCCACGCCATAATGAGCGTCATCTCCTCAAGTAGAGGCGAAGCGATATGTTCGCTAGAAAAGCTAGTGTAGTGCTTCTCGGCATCCTCCATGCTAGCGTTATTGATATCTTCTAAAATTTTAGAATACCATGCCTCGGGGCTTAGATTAAAAAGCTCGCCGTCGCCCTTGCCGCTGCAGCCGCCGATAAACGCGATAAATAGGAGAGCGGATAGAATTTTACTTAGATTTGTCATAAAAAATCCTTGGAATTTATTTAGCTCGTAATTTTATAGTCTTTGAGTAAATGCAAGCTTAAATTCTGCGTTCAAATTTAAAAATGGAATTTCTTTAAAATTTTTGTGCGTTCGGGCTTAAAAATCTTTGTAAACCAAAAAAATTTACGCGATAAATTCTAAATTTAAGTTTAACAATAGTATAATTAGCGCCGATAACGCAGAGTAAGTTTGCGTTTCCGTAATTTCAAAATTTTAAAGAAAGGATGTAAAATGAAAAAAGGTTTTACTCTAATCGAGCTAGTCTTTACCATCGTGATTTTGGCGATCACGACGATGGCGATTCCGCGTATCGTCGCGCAGACAACCGAGCTAAACGCCCTTGCGATCAAAGAGGAGCTTGTATATAACGCTAAAGCTTTTATGTCTCGTATATCTAAAGCTCAGTGGGATAGCGCATACGCAGCAGATGCTACGTGCGGAGGAGATGCGAGCTGCATGGATAGAATTTTGACCGTAACTCCAGTCGTAGATGATTCGGGCAATAGTACCAAGGAAGTTAGACCGGGGATTTTGCCGGAAGCTAGTCGGCGTGGAATCAGCTCCCAAGCTCCAGCTACGAAAAAGCAATTTGGTAGAAATGGAATTTCTTTTGGTGGCGCTCGTTATAACGATATCGATGACTACGACCGATTTACGACCGATATAACAGTCGGTGATTTGGTGGGTTCTAGTAGCAAGGGTGATTTTATCCTCAATACTAGGATTAATGTTGATGTAGATTATGTAGCAGAGCCTTTTACTGCGGAAGATTATGCTAAGGGTACCGATATAAGAGGCGTTCTTGACGATCGACCATCTAATGGTGCTGTTACCAATATAAAGATGGTTAGGGTTGCTGCGGTGGATCTAAACGATGCCGTAGCTAGAGACGGCAATGGCAGCAAAGCGGTCGTGTTAAAGGCATTTTTATCTAATATCGGCGTCGGTTCCCAGACAACCGCTACTAGACGATATAACTGATAGGAGCACGAGATGAAAAGAGGTTTCACCCTTATAGAGCTTGTGTTTGTTATCGTAGTGTTAGGCATCATCTCGATGTTCGGTGCTGATCTATACACCAAGATCTACAAATCCTACGTGCATGTACGTGCAGTAAATCAGCTGGAAGCCAGAACACAAAATGCGATGATGCTAATCACAAATCGCTTAGAAGATAGGATAAAAAGCTCTACTATAGGCAGAGAGCTTAGCTCAAACGAGTTTGTGCCGATTAGCGATCTTACTGATCCTAAATACGACATACTAGAGTGGATCGGCCAAAGCGTGGAGACGAGAAATATAAATCAGAGAAATCCGGGCTGGAGCGGCTTTATGTCGATGTCTCAGCTAAAAGATAGCACATGGACTGCAGGTACACAAGATGCCGGCTATATCGCAAATACTAGGGCTGCGTTTAATATGGTATCTTTAGGTAGCGATTTCCCCCAAGTGGCTAATATAGTTGGAAATTTAAGGGCTACTGCGTATAATACTCCGTCTAATAATACTCAGGTTGCCGTTATATTTAAAGTCGTCACGAATGATGCTTCACCTACTAGCGTAGGTATAGGTTTTGGCTACGATAGGGCAGTTAAAGCAGACGGTAGTAACCGTGTGCTAATTGCTGTAGGCACACCTAGCAATGCAGGTAGCGGTAATATACAAGGCGAAACCATCAGGATAAATCAATATCCGCTTAATCCAAACAACGATAACTCGCAGGAATTCTCCGAGCAGTATTATATAGCTCATAGTGCCTACGCGATTGTTCCGGATCAAGTCGTAACATATATGAGAAATAATGCTGGCAATGTATTAAGTAAGAATTTTAATCTACTCTTGAAATATAACTATCGTCCTTGGAGCACCGTTGCAGGTGATGCACATTCATATAACAATAATAATACTGGCAGCGCATTGCTTGCTGAGGATGTGAGCTTATTTAGATTTAAGGATGATAACGGTGCCGTTGCGCTTAAGCTATGTATGAGAGACGACGGCAGAAATTTCGATCCTTCGGAGCTGGATCTAAACGTTTGTAAAGCACAGGTGGTGTACTAATGAAAACTATGCAAAAAGGTTTTGCTCTAGTAGCAGCCATATTTTTTATCATCATTGTATCAACAACGGCGATTACGGCACTATCTATCGCATCTATGACGGCTCGTGACGTCAATAATATCCAAGGCAGGGAGCAGGCGCTACTGCTAGCTCAGAGCGCTACGGAGCTGGCCGTCCTTGCTATGCAAAAGCATCAGTATCTAACTACCGAGCTTAAAGATGGAGGTGCTACTGCTACGACTAATCCTACGTTAAATAGGATTAGGCTCGCGTACCCGTCAAATAATGCGGGTGAAAAAATGTTTGATATTACCGTGACATTTGGATATTTTGATAGACAGCTAGGCGCAGATGCCGATCATACCGTCGCTTATAGTAATTTTGGGCAGGGTTCGTCCGAGGCGCTTCCAAGCGGTAGAGGTGTGGGTAAAATTCTAAGTCATGCTGCGCTTGTAGACGTGGTAGTAAAATCCAACGTAGCGGTTATGGGAAGGCCACAGATCACATATCATAGGCGTACTATTCAAAAACCATAATGCAAAGGAGAGACGATGAATTTAAATATCGTAGGTAAGCAGTTTGAGCTAACGGAAGCTATTAAAAATTATGTCGAAAATGCATTTGAGACGCTAGAAAAATATAATCTCGACATTATCTCAGGGCGTTGTGTAATTTCTGCTGACGAGAAGCAAGGTAAAAAGGGCTTCGTGGTGGATTTTTCATTAAATTTGGCGCATCAGGATACTATCGTCGTGCGTCAAAAAGATAAAGATCTCTACGCTGCCGTCGATCTCATCGTCGAGCGCGCCTCAAAAGTGCTTCGCAGATACCACGATAAGGTAAATTCTCACAAAAATCGCGACGAAATGAAGCAAAACGCCGTAGATAATGCAATCGGCGTTAATGAGCCAAATTTAAACGACGAGGTCGATGAAATCGTCCCTACCGAGCTAGAGCTTTATAAACCGCTAGAGATTGATGAAGCGCTAAATAAGCTGAAAGAAAGCACCGATCAGTTTTTGGTTTTCAATGATATGGACGCTAAAATGCGCGTACTTTACAAGCGTAAAGATGGCAAATTTGGCTTATTTTAGAATTTTAGAATTTTAGAATTTTAGAATTTTAGAATTTTAGAATTTTAG
>CAUQPS010000063.1:0-9223 GCA_963520005.1 uncultured Campylobacter sp. | reverse complement strand
AAAACGGAGGGAGCATAAGCGCTGCGAATTCCGACGAAGGCGCGATATTTACGATATCTTTTCGTTAAATTTAGACTTTATTAAATTTCTCCCTTTTTCACCCTTTTTTGTTGATATTATTTCGAGCGTAGAACTTTGCTAATTTAAAATTTCGATTTTCAAAGGAGGAGCCATGAAAAAATGGAATAAGATGCTACTAGGCGCGCTAGCCTGTATTAGCATTTTTGCCGCAGGAGCCTGTGCTGATGAAGGCATGGGGCATGAGATGGAAATGTCGCAAAAATCGCGCGACGTCATCGCAAATCCTAAGGGCACGTTGCAAAGCAGAGGCGTCATATCCTTGCAGGACTACGTCGTAGAAGAGCGAGAGATGTATGACTGGCTATTTAAAAATCACCCGATTTTTACCAAATACGGCGGTAAGACGGTCGGCAAGATGGATGTACATGACCGAGGTTTGGAGTGGCTTGCGGAAGGGCATGGATTTGACTTTTCAAAGGCTAGTAAAAGAGATGACGGCAAGGGCTATAGCTCTATGATGTATAGAATCCCTGCGGGATCTTCCTTGCAATTTCCGAATAAATTCATAGGTCCTGAAAAATGCGGCGAGTGCCACCCTGCGCAGTATGAGACATGGAGCAGATCGCGCCACGCCACTACTATCCGCTTCCCGGGCGAGCACCCGGAGGTTAATAACAACCTAACCGATCCGGTATTTAGCCCCGACACTGCGTCGATCCTTCCAAAAGGTATTACCCCTGACGTAATTTATGCGACTGTGGGACACCTAAGGACAAAATTTGGCTACGTAGATGCGTGGCTTCTACGCGGAACCTATCACGTAGAGGGCGGCTTGCTAAGAGATGGCACCGGTCAAATCGTAGCCGGTGGCAACCAATTCCAAAGGACTTGGGCGTTAAATTTAGACGATGAGACGGTCAAAAAGATCAAAAAGATTGTTCCGGAATTCCCGGGCACGCTTGAGGAATACGGCGATAACGGCGGTTACGTAAGAGGTCTTGCGTCGTATGCTGCGAAATACAAAAAATCGATGTTTTTCCAAGCAAACAGCTCGTATTGCGAAGTCTGCCACCCATTCAAATTCGACTTTAAAACTAAAAAAGAATTCTATGCTGCTTTGGGTAACGCAAAAGAGCTTCAAAAGCACACTATCTCCAAAGGTATCACCTGCGAAGAGTGCCATGGAGCGGGCGGTCACCTTGACGGCGCTACAAATTTTAGAACCTCAAACTGCGAACGCTGCCACCAAAGATTTAACTATAGCCCTGATTTAGCTCGTGCTAATCCGCTAAACAACGGAAATCCCGATCTATCTCTTAGCTCTAAATTTAAATCTATGGGACCAGGATGTGGCTCTGAGGGCTCACAATCCTACTTTACTGCTCACTACGAGAAGGGTATGCGCTGCGTAACCTGCCACGATCCGCACGATAACACCGGACCGGTAGTTGGCGATAAAACCGTCAAGGGCGTAAATTATAACTCCGAGCAGGGCTATTTGAGCGCGTTTTATACAAAGCCTAAGATCACAAAAGAGTGCAAAGACTGCCACCAAGAGCAAGCTTATATCGCTGCAAGAGCTGATACGCATAAAGACAACACCTGCGCATCTTGCCACATGCCGTTTATGATGAGCTGCGAGAACTTCTACGCTATTCAGTTCCAAGACAACGCGGGATTTGATACTCAAAGAAGATCGCACATCTGGAAGATCGACATAGATCCTGCTAGAAAATCTCTAGTCGCAGGCGATGCCGCTAAGGGCCCAAGAGATGCGAAAGATTGGCACTTCCAAAGAAATAAAGATGGGCGAAATTTCGTCGATCTTATGTGGTCGTGCGCACGAACATCTTGGGCGGATAAAGATATGCAAGATACCAAAGGCTGCCACAGCCCTGTCGTTTCCGAGCTAAAAGAGACGCTTCACTTCAAGAACCAAAAGCAGGTTTACGATGAGGTTATGGGCTGGCAAACTCCGGTTAAGAGCGACTTCTCGCAAGTTAAGATCGGTATTCAAGGAATTTACTCTATCCTTGAGACTAAAAAGCTTGACTCCAGCGACAAAACTCGCGTTTACGAGCTAATAGAAAAAGCTCAAGACACCGTCGATCTTATCGAAAAAGACGGCTCATGGGGAATGCATGGCTTTAAATATACTAAGCAAAGGCTAGAGGCCGCTAAAGAGTATATCAAAGAGGCTCAAAGAATTCTAAATAATAATTTATAATTCTTTTGGGGTCGCGTAAGCTCGCGGCCCCGAAATTTAAAAGGCAAATGTATGCAAAAAAGACTGAAAATTTTCCTGCCTATTGTTTTGGCAAGCTGCGCGTTGGGCGCGAATTTAACTACGCAAGAACAAAAAGAATCTTATAGCATCGGAGCTTCTACCGGAAGCTATGTTTCAAACCAGCTGCATTCACAAGCCGCATTAGGCGTCAAGTACGACTTAGATGCGGTGATAGAGGGGTTTTTGGACGCTCTTAAAAAGCAGCAGAAGCTAAAAGATGAGGAAATTATTGCGCTTTTGAATCAAAGAGCCGACAAGCTAAATAAGATCGTAGAAACAAATTCCAAAGCGGAGCTTGATAAAAATTTAAAAGCGGGCAAGGAATTTATGGCGAAAAATGCCAAAAATCCGGACGTTAAAACCACGAAATCCGGTCTTCAATATGAAATTCTAAAGCTAGGCATGGGCGAAAAGCCAAAGCCTGAGAGCGTAGTAGTGATGAACTACAAGGCGTATTTGACGAATGGTAGCGTATTTGACGATACTTTCGCATCTAAAATTCCGGCGCATCTTTCTATGATAGGCTTAATCGACGGATTACGCGAGGGGTTGCTTTTGATGAATACAGGCTCGAAATATAAATTTACAATCCCTAGTAATTTAGCCTACGGCAACGTGGACGTAGATAGAATTCCTGCGGGTTCTGTGGTAATTTTTGAAGCCGAACTACTAAAAGTTTTAAAGCCCGGCGAGCTTGCCGATGCAGCAAAAAAGCTTAGCGAGAGCGAGGCTAAAAGCTTTCACGACGCGAACAAAACAAAGTAGTTTTGCTTAAATTTAGTCGGAGGAGAATATGCAAAAGCAAAGAAGAAATTTTATAAAATCCGCCGCACTAGGCTCTTTGGGGCTTGGCGCAATCGCCTCAAGCTTACTCGCGCAAAACAGCGCGGATAAAAGCGCGCAAGACGCAAATGCAAGTGCTAAAAAGCAAGAGCTGAAAAAGCCGCATTACGGCATGATATTCGATCAGAACAAATGCGTCGGCTGTACCGACTGCGAGATCGCCTGTAAAAAGGTAAATTTGGTTCCGAAAGGCCAGATGAGGCTTTTTATCCAGGACAAAACCGATCCGCTAAATTTAAAAGAAAAGCGCTATGTTAGGGTTTCCTGCCAGCAGTGCGAGGACGCGCCGTGCGTGAACGTCTGCCCGACGAAAGCCTGTCACAAGGACAAAAAAACCGGCATCACGACGATGAACACCGACGATTGCATCGCCTGTAAATACTGCATCGTAGCCTGTCCTTACGACGTGCGCTTTATAAACCACGAAACCAAAGCCGCAGAGAGCTGCAACTTCTGCTTGGATACGAATTTAAAAGACGGCCATGAGCCTGCCTGCATCGAGGCGTGCAGATACGAGGCGATCGTATTCGGCGATCTAAACGACGAGAGCTCGCACATCAGCAGGCTGCTTCGCGTAAAAGACAGCCTGCGTATGCGTCCTGAGTGCGGCACGAAGCCGAGCCTGCGCTATATTCCTGCGGTAAAACTGGGGGTGTGATATGAACGGAGCTATAAATTTCACTGCGACCTTCTCGCACGGCGTGGAGTGGGGCTGGCCGATCGCGGTTTATCTTTTGCTAGCGGGTATGAGCGGCGGCGCTTTGATAGTCGCGATCCTTGTTAAATTTTATAAAAAGCAAACCGAAAGCACGCCGCTGTTTAAGGCTGCGTCGCTGCTATCTTTCGTCGCAATCTTACTCGGTATGGTCTGCCTGGTAGCCGATTTAGAGCGACCGCTTTTATTTTGGAAAATTTTGATTAATTATAACTTCACGTCGGTCATGTCCGTGGGCGTGGCGGCGCTTTGCGTCTATATCCCGCTTAGCTTCGTAGCCTGCCTTTATGCGTTTGAAGCTGATCTTAGCGGATTTTTATCGCGCAGACTTACTTTTTTAAAAGGGCTTTTCACGCTCGTAATGAAAATTTTAAACGCGCTTCGCCCGCTGCTTCTTGCGCTTACGCTTGTTTTTGCGGTCGCGATCTGCACTTACACGGGATTTTTGATCTCGGTGCTCGTGCGCTTTCCTTTGCTAAATACCGCCGTTTTGCCTGCGCTTTTTGTGGCGTCTGGCTTATCTGCGGGTATCGCAGGCTCAAGCCTGATAGCCGCGCTTTTCTTTAAAGCTGACCCGCACGGCGGCGATCTAAAAACTTTACACGCGGTCGAGTGGCCGGTTTTAGCGATGGAAATTTTACTAATCGGCATGATTTTCGTCTCGCTCATCACGGGCAGCGATGTGCAAAAAGCCTCAAGCGTCGCCTTCAGCGAGGGAATTTACGCGCGTCTTTTTTGGCTAGGCGTCGTAGGCGTAGGCTTTTGCGTACCGCTAGTTTTAAATTTCGCACTCGGCAAAAAGATCGCTCACACCGCGTTTGCGTTCTACGTTAGCGCGCTTGCTAGCGTTGTCGGGGTATTACTTCTTAGAATGTTTATACTATACGCAGGTCAAACTTACGATATAATAATGTAAAACTGCGGAGGGTTAATGAGCGCGCTAAAAATATTAAAATTTTTCATCTCTTACAAATTTGCGCTCTGCCTCCTCTTTATCCTAGCCGCAGGTGCCGGCGTCGCAACCTTTTTAGAGAGCATTTACGATACGCAAACGGCTAAAATTTTAGTCTATGAGGCGCGCTGGTACGAGTGCGTCATGGGTGCTGCGACGCTTTGCCTGCTCGGCATTATAATTAAAACCAAAATGTGGCGCCGCTTCGGCTCCTTCGTCCTGCACGCTGCTTTTATCGTCATCTTTATCGGCGCGGCGCTGACGCGCTATTTTGGCACCGAGGGCGTGCTGCACGTAAGGGCGGGCGAGAGCGAAAGCGAGATGGTGAGCGTCAAACCATACTTGCAAATCCGCACGCAAGACGCGCTGTTTGAGCATCCGCTAAATCTATCCCAGATCGGCGATAACGATTTTAGCTTCACGCAAAGTATAAATTCTAAAAACTTCATCGTCAAATTTGGCTCCTACAAACCCGCACCCAAAGGCGAGCAGGGCACGCTTGCGGTAAAAGCGGGCTTTGAGGGCGGAAGCGAACAAGAAGCGCAGCTGCGCGGCGGCACGGGCTGGCTGGGTGAACCCAAAATTTTAAACTTTGACGGCGAGGAGATAATGCTAAGCTGGGGCTCGAAACTCATAGAGCTTCCGTTTGCGGTAAAGCTTTTGAAATTTAAGCTCGAGCGCTACCCGGGCTCGCAAAGCCCATCATCCTACGCCAGCGACGTTGAAATTTTAAAAGAGGGCAAGAGCGCAGGGGAGCATGAAATTTATATGAACCACCCGCTAAGCTTTGACGGCTTTAAGCTCTTTCAATCCTCCTACGACACGGACGAGCTGGGCAGCGTGCTGGAGCTTAACCGCGATCCTGGTAAAATCCCCACTTATTTCGGCTATTTCTTACTTTGCGTCGGATTTATCGGCAATCTTTTTACCGCGGGCAGCAGGTTTAAAAAGCTAGCTAAATTTATCAAAAATAACGCGCCTGCCGCGCTGCTTCTAATCGCGCCGCTTTTTTTCAGCATTGAGCTTCGCGCCGCGGATGAAAACTATCTGGCAAACCTTAAAGCCAACTCGCGCGTTCACGCAAACGGCGCGTTCGCAGAGCTTTTGGTGCAAGATTACATGGGCAGGATCAAGCCGCTTAGCACCGAAGCAAGCGAGATCGTAAATAAAATTTCAGGCACGGAGGGGCTTTACGGTTTAAGCGCCGAGCAGATGATCCTAGGAATGAGCCTAAATCCCGCGTTCTGGCGCGATCAAAAGATCATCAAAATTAAAAACGACGAGATCAAGAAGATGCTGGGCTTGGCGCCGCAGGAGAGATATGCGAGCTTTAATTCGGTCTTTGATGAAAACGGCAACTACAAGCTCGCCCACGCCCTGGACGAGGCGAATGAAAAAAGCGCCTCGCGCCGCGGCGTACTCGATAACGAGCTGATTAAATTCGACGAGCGGCTAAATATCGCGTATCTGACCTTTAGAGGGGTGTTTTTTAAATTTATCCCCGTGCCGAACGACCCGCAAAACACATGGCTCTCGCCGAACGACGCCTTTGCGGATTATAGGATCGCGCCGCAGATCAAAGGCGTGTTAAACGACTATCTAAACGGCCTGCAGGATGGAATTTCGGATAATGATTGGGCTAAAGCGGACGGCGCACTTGCGGAGCTGAAAAACTATCAAAGAGCCACCTCGGCGGCTATTCTTCCAAGCGTTAGTCGCGTCAAGGCCGAGGTGTTTTACAACAAAGCTTCGGTTTTCAAAAAGCTTGTTTATTGCTATATGATCCTAGGCGGCGTAGCTTTAATATTGGCGCTTTTGGGCGCGCTTTGCGGCAAGCGCTTTGCGCTCGCGCAAAAAATTTTATTTGCGGCCTTTGCTACAAGCTTTGCGGCGCATACTCTCGCGCTTGCGCTGCGCTGGTACGTCGCAGCTCACGCGCCGTGGAGCGATAGCTATGAATCGATGATCTACATCGGCTGGTCGGCGGCGCTTGCGGGGATCATATTTTTTAGAAAGTCCCTACTTACGCTAAGCGCGAGCTGCTTACTAGCTAGCATCGTGATGCTAGTAGCGCATATGAGCTTCGTAAATCCGCAGATTACCAATCTCGTGCCGGTGCTAAAATCGTATTGGCTTAGCATCCACGTCTCGGTTATCACGGCTAGCTACGGATTTTTAGGGCTTAGCTGTCTGCTCGGTCTTTTGGCTCTTGTTTTGATGGCGCTTAAAAACAGCGCCAATCGCGAGCGGCTTAACGCTCAGATCAGATATATAACGGCGATCAACGAGATTAGCCTCATCGTGGGGCTTTCGATGCTGACGCTCGGAAATTTCTTCGGCGGCGTGTGGGCGAATGAGAGCTGGGGGCGATACTGGGGCTGGGATAGCAAAGAGACCTGGTCGTATGTCTCGATCATCGTCTATGCGATCGTACTGCATCTAAAGCTTATCCCGAAGCTCGGCTCGATCTACGTTTATTGCGTAAGCTCGACGCTCGCGTATAGCTCGATCATAATGACCTATTTCGGTGTAAATTTTTACCTCACCGGCATGCACTCTTATGCCGCAGGAGATGCGCCGCAGATACCCGCGCCGTTTTATTGTATAATAGCGGCGATAATTTTAATAATCGCTCTTGCTTTCAGGGGCAGGGACGTAAAAACGATATAAAGGAGTAAATTTGAAAAAATTTCTAATAGCGCTGGTTTTGGCTGCCGCGGCAAATGCGGGCTTTATTAGCGAGGGCATTCAGGCGCAGCAAAGCGGCGATCATAAAAAACTCGCAGAAATTTACGAGCGAGCGTGCGGTTTGGAAAATAAAGCTTCGGGCTGCTATAATCTAGCCGTTTTGTATTTTGAGGGCACCGGCAACGTAGAGAAAAATTTCGAAAAAGCGATCAGCCTCTACGAGAAGGCGTGCGGCGCTAAATTTGCGCTTGCGTGTAACAATCTAGGCTATATCTACGAAAGCGGCAACGGCGCGGATCAAAATTTTACCAAAGCCGCGGCTTATTACGAAAAAGCCTGCAAAGATAACGAAGGCTGTACCTCGCTTGGGCTTTTATACGCAAACGGCGCGGGGCTCGCAAAGGACGTTGCTAAAGCGGCGAGCCTTTATGAGAAGGCCTGCACCTACGGCGATATGATGGGCTGCAACAACCTGGGTTATCTGTATCTGAAGGGCGAAGGCGTGCAGCAAAGCTTCGCAAAGGCTAAAATTTTTTACGAAAAGGCTTGCGGCGGCGACATCGGTATCGGCTGCAACAATCTAGGCTATCTATACGCCTTCGGGCAGGGGGTGGACCAGGATTATAAGCAAGCAAAGCAGCAGTATGAAAAGGCGTGCAACCTCGGTCACTTCGACGGCTGCAATAACTTAGCCATAATGTATGCCGAAGGAAAAGGAGTGAAGTCTGATAACGCCAAAGCAAAAGAGTTTTTCAAAAAAAGCTGCGACGGCGGCATCAAGATGGGATGCGAGAATTTGGAATTTTTAAACTCGATTAGTAAGTAAATTTAAAACATCAAATTTTTAAGGAGATAGTATGATTTTACGTTCGTTTTTGGCTTCGGCTACGCTTGTTGCGCTCGTTTGCGGCGCCTCCATGGACGGGGCTAATAAGCCGGCAAATCCTATGTTTCAAAGCGTGGATCCTAGCAAGGCTACGCTTGTAGGAAGCGGCGAGGGCAAAGAATACTGCGCCGTTTGCGGAATGAATTTGGTTAAATTTTACAAAACTAACCACGTTTGGAACGGCAAACAAGTAGCTTCTCTGCACTGCTTGTACGAGATTACGGGCGGCAAAATTCCAAGCGATGCGCAGGTCGTCGATACGAAAAATCTAAATTTAATCGACGTAAATAAAGCCTTTTACGTCGTGGGCAGCAAGGTTAAAGGCACGATGACGCGCAATAGCAAATACGCCTTCTCAACCGAAGCCGACGCTAAAGAATTTCAAGCCGAAAACGGCGGCGAGATAGTGAACTTTGCCAAAGCCTACGAGATTGCGGGGCAGGACTTCGCGGGCGATAATAAGATGATTAAAGCCAAGCGTGAGGGCGGCGTTTACGCGCACGGTAAAGAATTTTACGAAGCAAACTGCGCTAAAACCGAAGCGAAAAACTTCAAAGCCATCTCCGAGCTTAAAGCTCATCTCAAAAATGTTTGCGACGCAAAAGGCGCGAGCAAGGAGCCTGAGTACGACAAACACCTGCAAGCCGCGGCGCTGTATCTATGGGATGCGCCGGCAAATTTAGGCAGCAGCGGTAAAGATACAAAAGCGAAAAAGCCCGAAAAGATCGTCGTGCCGGAAGGCGCTAAATGCCCGGTATGCGGCATGCTGGTAGGTAAAAACCCTAACTGGGCGGCGATGATAGAGGTTCAGGGCGGCGAGAACCTGTATTT
>CAUQPS010000062.1:0-9279 GCA_963520005.1 uncultured Campylobacter sp. | reverse complement strand
ACGCCCTTGCTGCATAAAAACTCCAGCAGCTCGCGCCCGAAAACCTGCGAGCTAGCGCCTATGCTGACGCTAGGGCGGGCATAAACGGATACTTTGCCGGTGCGAGTGAAATACCCGCGCCCATCGCAGTGCTCGCAGCGAAAATCACCCGCACCGCCGCACTTTTTGCAACGCAATCTGCCCGCACCGCCGCAAGCGGGACAAATGCGCGAGCCGCTACCGCCGCAGCTAGCGCAGGGAATGAAGCGATAGCCCATAGAATTTGACGCAGAGCCTGCGGCACCGCTCTTAGAAGCATCGTGCACGTGAGCGTCCGTAGAGCTTAACGCCGCGCGGCTATAGCCACCGGTACCCTTGCAATCGGGGCAGATCAAGCGACCGCGCCCGCCGCAGTTAGCGCACGGCGCCTTGCCTGCGCCTTCGCAAGCTTTGCAGCGCCTCCTGCCCGATCCGCCGCAATGCTCGCAACGCAGCTGAACGCTAAAGGGTTTAAAATCGTGAAATTTTATGATCTGATCCGCATTCGTAGCAGCTTTTTGGGGATCTGCACGCAGGCGTAGCATAAAGGCCTCGCTTAGTTCCGCATCAGTGCTTGCCGCGCGTAGGCACTCGCGCGCATGAGCTTCGAACTGCGCGACGTCAGCGAAATGCAGCTGAGCGCGCTCGCCGCCACTTATCTGCGAGACGCTAAACTTGCCGGCAAAGTCATAACGCACGCCAAGCCTCACGCTAAATCCATAAAACTCGCGATCAAGCTCACGCAGATCGGCGCCACCGCTACGCGCTAAGGCTTTGAGCCTAGCGATAAACGCCTCTGCAAGCTCCTCTTTATCTAGCTTGTCCATGATCGCTCCTTTCTTGCAGACGCGCCGCAAAGCCGCGCCGCATAAATTTTAAAATTTCTTTATTAAAATCCTGCAAATTTTGCATTTCATACAATTATACCGCGAAAGGGAATTTTAAAATTCCAAAATCTCACGCAGGATAGAATTTAACGCCATTGCGCGCCGTAAAATCTCGCTGCAAATCAAAGCTCTAAAATATAGCTCGACGCGGAATCTCGCACTGCGGCGCGGCGACGCGCGTAACTGATCGCAACAAATACGGCGCGAACGGATCGCAAAACGGAGCCGCCAGGCATGCGGCGCCCGAGTGGTAGCAGCGGGCATGCAAGACTTTAATTCCGCAGCAGCGTATAATTTGGCTCGCGAAGATGCGCGATACGGCATAACGCGAAGCAAATTCCACGCCTGCATAAATTTTAAATTTCACAGCTAGCTCGTGCGTACAACATGCAATTTAAAATTTCACGACAGCTATGGCGCGGCGTGCAGTGATCTAAATTTTATGACAAGGGCAGCGCGCAAATTTCAATCCCGCGCGACAATCAGGCGACGGGCGCGTGTAGTGCAATTTAATTTACAAGCGTGCAGCGGCATATAGTCAGTCGTCACGCAAATTCAGTTCGCAGCGGGCAGCACGACGCGAAAATTCATGCCGCGACGTGTCAGCTCGTAAAATTTAATCCTGTTACCGCGCAACTATAGCCGCCTGCGCCTTTGCAAGCAGAACGGATCAAGCATCCATCCGTGCCCACCACAGTCGTTGCACGGCGGTGCGTAAAATTTAATCTTGGCGCCGCAAACCTCACGCCGGCACGACCAAACGCACGAGCGTAAAATTTAGCTTGCGATACCGCGTAATTCAACTCGCGGCAGTGCACGGCTAACACGCCGCAATGCTTTCGCAGCCGTATGAAATTTTAAATTTCACGGCGAGCTTGCAAACTTGCGCGGCATAAAATTTAAAATCTCGCGGCGGCGTATGTCGCAATGTGCGGCCGCGTGAAATTTTAAATTTCACGACGAGCTCGCGCGTTATGAAATTTTAAATCTCGCCGCGATGAGCTGTAAAGCTCACGGACGGCTCGGTTTTTGCGCGGAATTTTGCGAGCGAAATTTCAAATGCCAAACCCGCGCGGGTTTCGCGCTGAATTTCTGCGTAGATCTTGCGCGAAATTTAATGAAATTTCGCAGGCCGAGCTCGGCGCGCTAAAATCCGACTAATCCGACTAATCCGACTAACCAAAACTCGACCGGCTAAAACCCGGCGCAATAAAACTGGGGCGTAGCAAAACCATGACGCACTAAAACAGGGGCGCGATAAACTCGCCGCAACCTGCAAGCAAAATTTATCGCTACCGAAGCCCGTAGCTAAATTTTACCGCCCAAGCGCGGAATTTTAGGCTTTGGCTTCGGGCGCCGAAAATAAAATTTCACGCCAGCCCACTTATAACGCCATTGCTAGTGATCTTCATATTTAGCGCGTTAGGTACCTTCGGTAGCCCCGGCATAAGCATTATCTTGCCGCAGACGGCGACTATGAAGCCCGCTCCCGTGCGGATCTGAAGATCTTTGACGCTGAGCTTAAAGCCGCGCGCCCGCCCGAGCGCCTTGGCATCATCGCTGAAGCTATACTGCGTCTTTGCGATGCAGACGTTTAGCCGCTCAAGCCCCAAAGCTTTGATATGTTGCAGCGCCTTTTGCGCCTCGGGCTCGAAAACGACCTCGCTTGCGCCGTAAATTTTAGTAGCGATCTTTTCGATCTTGCTCGCCGTATCGTCGCTAAGCTCGTAGGCAAACTTCAGCTCCTTAGCGCGCTCGCACTCATCTACTACGAGACGGGCTAGCTCAAGCGCGCCCTCGCCTCCTTTGGCGAAATTTTCGCAAATCGCCATCTGCACGCCGCGCTGCTTGCAGTAATCGCGTACGAAAGCGATCTCGCCGTCGCTATCGAAGCTAAAGCGATTAAGCGCCACGACCGGATTTAGCCCGAAGTTTTGTAAAATTTCAATATGTCCGCCTAAATTTACGATGCCTCTTTGAAGCGCGGCAAGATCCGGGCTTGCGATATTTTCTTTCTCCGCGCCGCCGTTGTATTTAAGCGAGCGGATCGTGCTAACCAGTACCGCGGCGTCTGGAGCGATGCCCGCGCGGCGGCACTTGATGTCGATAAATTTCTCAGCCCCAAGCTCGCTTCCGAAGCCCGCCTCCGTCACGGCGTAATCTGCAAGCGAGAGCGCGAGCTTGCTCGCCATTATGGAGTTGCAGCCGTGCGCGATATTTGCAAAGGGTCCTCCGTGCACGAGCGCGGGCGTGTGCTCAAGGCTCTGGATGAGATTTGGCTTCATCGCGTCTTTTAGCAGGATCGCCACGGCATCCGCGCAGCCCAGATCGCGCACATATATCGGCTCTCCCTGCGTATCGTAGGCGACCATGATGTTTGCGATGTTTTCCTTAAGCTCGGCAAGATCGTTCGAGAGGCACAGCACCGCCATTATCTCGCTAGCCGCGGTGATATTAAAGCCGTCCTCGCGCTGCACTCCGTCGGTGCGTCCGCCCTGTCCTACGGTGATGTGGCGCAGCGCACGGTCGTTCATATCCATGCAGCGCTTCCATAGAATTTTCTCGATCTTTAGCGGGTTTTCTTGATACAGCGAGTTGTCGATAACCGCCGAAATGAGATTATTTGCGGAGGTAATCGCGTGAAAATCGCCGTTGAAGTGTAAATTTAGATCGTCCATCGGCACCAGCTGCGAGTACCCGCCGCCCGCAGCCCCGCCTTTGATACCGAAAACCGGCCCTAGCGACGGCTCGCGCAGCGCAAGACAGACGCTTTTGCCTAGGCGTTTTAGCGCGTCGGCTAGACCGATGGAGGTCGTAGTCTTGCCCTCGCCAAAAGGCGTCGGATTGGTCGCCGTGACCAAAATAAGCTTCGAAGCGCGCGAGCGCGGCTTGATATTTAGCTTAGCTTTGTAGTGGCCGTACAGCTCGATCTCATCCTCGCTAAGCCCCAAATTTTTTGCAACGTTTGAAATTTTATCCGGCTTCGCCGCATTTGCTATTTCGATATCGCTCAACATCTTCTCTCCTTAAATTTAAAATTTTATCGCGCAACGTTTATGCGCTGCCTGATTAAGCCCTCGCGGACTCGCTAGCGCTAAATTTCTACAAAAATCCTCCGCCTGCAAGTGACAAATCCGCGAGCCGCGTAAATTAAAGCGCGCAGCGCGAAGTTTGCCCCGGCTAAATTTCAATCTCGATGCCCACGGGGCAGTGATCGCTACCCATCACGTCGCTTAGGATGAAAGCGTCCTTTAGCCCCGAGCGCAAATTAGCCGAGATGAAAAAATAATCGATCCGCCAGCCTACGTTTTTTGCGCGCGCGTTAAAGCGGTAGCTCCACCACGAGTAGGCGTCCCGCAGCTCGCCGTGCACGGCGCGGAAGGTATCGACAAAACCCGCCGCCTCTACCTCATCAAGCCACGCCCGCTCGATCGGCAAAAAGCCCGAAGTTTTGGAGTTTGCTTTGGGGTTTGCAAGATCGATCTCGCGGTGCGCGGTATTCACGTCGCCGCAGAATATCACCCCGAGCCCCTGCTCCGCAAGACTGCGCGCGTAGGCTAGGAATTTTGCGTAAAATTCCATCTTGTAGGCTAGCCGCGCCTCGTCCTTTTGGCCGTTGGGAAAGTAGATGTTAAAAAGCACGACATCGCCGAAGCGGTGCTGCAGCACGCGTCCCTCGTCGTCGGGGAAAAACAGCGCCTTGCTCGTCTCGCTTTTAAATTTCGCCAGGCTCGCCACGCCCGAATAGCCTGCGCGAGCGGCGGAATTTAGATCGATCTGAGAAAATCCGAGCTCATAAAGCCCTTTCGGAGCGTCCTTTTCGCTCACCTTGATCTCTTGTAAGCCCAAAAAATCGGGGTTTTGCTCCGCGAGCCACGCAAAGCCGTCTTTGCCGAGTACTGCGCGCAGCCCGTTTACGTTCCAACTAATCAGTTTCAAATTTAGCCTTTGGCCTAAAAATTTTGGTATGATTATACGAAATTTTGACTAAATTTAAAGGAAAATTATGCGCAATCAGCCCAAATACCGATTTTTTGCCAACTGGGGCTACGCTATGGCGGGTCTTGCCGAGATGCTTCGCAGCGAGCGTAGCTTTAGGCTCGAGCTTTTCGTGTTCGTCCCGCTTGCGCTGTCGCTATTTTTTTGGAATTTCGGCGCGGTGCTAAATCTATTTTTGATCTTCGGCGCGGTCTTTACGTTCACAACCGAATGCATAAACTCCGCCATTGAGCGCGCGGTCGATCTTGCCACGAGCGAAATCCACCCGCTAGCCAAAGGCGCTAAAGACACCGCAAGCACGGCCGTGATGATGAGCCTATTTCTCAACGCCGCTCTGTGGGGATATGCGCTGATAGATAAATTTTTTGTCGGCGCGTAATTGCAAATTTCGCGATAAAAGATTTTAACCGCTGCAACGCAGAGTTTTTTTGGCGAGTGCGGAATTTGCAAGCCACTTGAGTCGTTGATCGTCCACGCCTGCAACCCAAACACGACCCTGCGTGATATTGAAATTTTAAAATCCGAAATTTGCTTTAAATTTAAACTCTCCTGTGCGCGAAAATTTTAATATTCGCTCGGCTCTTAAAATTTTAAAATAGCTTTTAAAATTTCTATAGATAAATCATTCAAACAAATTTTACGCCGTAAAATTTTAGCTAAAAAATTATAATGACTTTCAAGATGCTTTAATACAATTTTCACTAAAATCACGCTGTCTTAATTAAAATAATTTTCAAAAAAAGGAAAATTTTGTCTAAATCCTTTCGCAAAATCTCGCGCAAATTTCATTTGTGGCTATCTTTGATATTTTGCATACCCCTTATAATCATTTCTATAAGCGGCTCGGTTTTAGTTTACGCGGAGCAGATCAATGAAGTTTTGCTAAAAGACAAGGTGTTTAGGACGCAAGAAAGCATAGCGAAATTCCCCGTTAGAATGAAATTTAGTACCCTGCAATCCGAGATAAATTCCAAATTTAAAGAGTATGCGATCATGGGCTGGAGCATCGCGCAAGATGCTTCAAAGACCGATAAAATCAGACTTTCCTCGCAGAAGCTACAAAAGCAGGCCCTAATTTACCTGGACGCCTTTAACGGCGAGATAAAAGGCGCGTCTATACCGCGAGCTCATGGCTTTATCGGCGCGATAAACAAACTGCACGCGGAGCTGTTTTTAGGTCGCGGCGGTAGAATTTTTGCAGGCGTTGTGGGGCTTAGCGCGCTACTTATCGGCATTAGCGGCTTTTTTATCTACAAAAAATTTTGGCAAAACTTATTCTCGCTAAGGCTAGATCGGGCCATATATTTTATGCGCGGCACTCACCGCCTAATCGGAGTCGCGAGCACTCCCGTAATGTTTGCTATAGCTATAAGCGGAGCATGGTGGGAGCTAAGGGCGGTAACTTACAAGCCGCTCGCAAATCCATGCGGCGCGGTCTTGCAGAATTTTAAGACCGAGCAAAATTCCACCGTCGCGGCATCAAACGGAGCGGTAAGCATGAAAGCGGTGCAAAATCTTGCGACGCTAGATGAGGCTTTAGCGCGGATAGCGGTTAAATTTAAAGAATTTCGCTCCACCTATATCGCCTTTCCGCTCTGTCTGGGCGGCGCTTTTACCGTATACGGCTTCGAGACGGGGCAAAACCCGCTGCAAAGCCCTTACGCGAGCCGTATCACGATATCGGATGCAGGCGAAATTTTAAAAGCGGACTTTATAAACGATGCGGATTTTTCGGACAAACTTCAAGACGGCTTTCGTCGCGCCCATGCGGGCTCATACGGCGCAATAACGAAGCTTATATGGTTTTTAGCGGGGCTTGCGCCCCTATTTTTAAGCATTTGCGGATTTTACATAACCCTAAAGAATAGAAATTCTAAAAGGAGAAAGTTATGAAGAAAGCATCTCTTTCGCTCGTAGTCGCATTAAATATGCTAACTTCACTTTATGCGGAAAATAACGCCACTGCGAGCACCCCGGAGGACTTAGGCACCATAGAGGTACAAGATACCCAAAAGCTCCGTCGCGACGACAGAGATTATGAGGCTAGAAAGCTCGTTAAAAGTACCACCAGGCTCGATCTTACGGCGAGAGAAACGCCCCAGTCTCTTACCGTGGTGACCGAAGCCAAGCTAAAAGATATGGGGATAACCGATTATCAGGTGCTGATGCGAAATATCGCGGGCATTACGAGCGGGCGTATGGATGAGAGGCTCTATCCTACGGCGCGCGGATTTAGCATAGATTATTATCTGCTTGATTCGATGCCTAGCTTCGGAGGTTTTAGCCTCGGGGCGAACGATCTAAATTTGCTGCCGTATGAGCGCGTCGAGGTCGTAAAGGGCGCGAACGGATTATTAGCAGGCGCAGGAAATCCTGCCGCGAGTTTAAATTTTATCCGTAAGCACGCAGATTCCACCATCCCAAAAGGTTATATAAGTCTAAACGGCGGCTCATACGACAAATACGGGCTTAAAACCGATGTGCAAAGCCCGCTCAATCAAAGCGGTTCAGTGCGCGGACGCCTAGCGTTTATGCATGAACGATCGCACTCTTATATGGACTATTACAATCGTCGCAATACCGCCGTTTATGGCGTATTAGATATCGATGTAACGGACGATTCAAGGCTGAGCTTTGGCTCATTTTATCAGACTCTACGCCGACATGGCACGCGCTGGGGCGGAATGCCCGCGTTTAACTCGGACGGCACGCGCACGCACTTTGGCAAAAACCAAATTTTCTCTCAACCCTGGACGCGATACGACATCTCTACGCTTGATTTTTATGCCGATTTTAAACAATATTTCTCAAACGAGGCGAGTTTAAGCTTGAGTTATTCGTTTCGTCGCGCTCATACCGATTCAAATTTGCTCTATTATGGCGGCAGGGTAGGCCCTGGCGGCATCGGAAACGTCGCCGATCTTAGCGTTTATGCTAACAAGCGCGAAGAGAATATCCACAATATCGACGCCTATGTGAATATCCCTTATGAATTTTTCGAACAAGATCATGAATTTGTATTTGGCGCGATGTATAATCTTTACAAAAAAGGATCTGATAACGTAAGTAGCTACTGGAATAACGGAAATACTCCAGCAGGCCTTGCTTATGCCGCGCGTACTAGAATAAATTTTAACGACCTTCATATTGAAGATCCACGCCTACCGTATGTAGATCAAAATAATGCCGATCGAACTATTCAAAAAGCAATTTATGCCGCGAATAAACTCTCAATCACCGAGGATTTAAAGCTCTTATTGGGAACGCGGATGAGTTACTATAAATATAAAATTACAGGTGGAGCGGATAATAGAAATTTTACCCGCGAAATTACTCCATATGCAGGGATCACCTATGATTTAGACGATCATCATACCCTTTATGCAAGTTATACGAGTATTTTTAAACCTCAAACCTACAAGGACAAAAACAATAAATATCTTGATCCCATCCAAGGCAAGGACTACGAAGCGGGTATCAAAGGCGAGTATTTTGACGGCGATATGCAAGCAAGCCTGGGCGTTTTTAAGATCATCCAAGATAAGCTCGGCATCCGCACCGACGAGTATATCACGGGCACAAATTCCTACGCTTACAGGCAGGGTCGCGGAGTAACCAGCAGGGGCTTTGAAGCGGATGTAAACGGTAAAATCACCGATGCGCTAAGCCTAAGCATGGGGCTAGCGCACTACAAAGCCAAAGACGCTGACGGCAATATCTACGCCAGCGACTCATCCCGCACCAGCGCAAATCTTTTTGCCAAATATGAGATCGGCGCGTTTAGAATCGGTGCGGGCGCGATGTATCGCTCAAAGATTTATTCCGACTCGCCATACGGAAGGATCGAGCAGAAAGCCTACACGATTGCAAACGTAATGCTAGGCTACAAAGCGAGTAAAAACCTAGATGTGCAGCTAAACGTCGATAACATAACCGATAAGCGCTATTTTGAGGGCATCGGTTCTAATCGAATGATCTACGGCGATCCGCGCACCTTCAATCTAAGCCTTACGTATAGCTTTTAACCCAAATAGTCGCGGCGGAATTTGTCTAGTGCTTAGCTCTAATAGAATTCCATCGCGACGCGATAAATAAATGGCAAATTAAGCCTAAATTTCGTAAAATTACCGCTAAGACGCGAGGTCGCGTAATACGTTATAAAGGCAAACGATGCAAAGTTCAACCTCATAAATCCCGCTAAATTTAAACCAAACCAACAAACAAATTTAAATTTAAGGCAGAATCATGAAAAGACGAGATTTTTTAAAACTAGGCGCGCTGGCTGCGGCTTCGGCGCAGGCGAAGCAATTTAACGCGGCAGCGCAGGCGATATTTGACGAGCAGATGGGGCTTTGCGCGAATAAATTCGGCGCGT
>CAUQPS010000061.1:0-9817 GCA_963520005.1 uncultured Campylobacter sp. | reverse complement strand
ATCCTATAAATTTCGTGCTCGTTCGCTTGCTATCGCAGTGCGTTAATAGCTTTGCGTACGCTGGAGCACAAATTAAAGCGTAAAATCAAAATGTAAAATTGAAGTAGAATTTTAAGCGCCCTACTTCGTTTTTTACTTGCAGTAGGGCAAATTTGCTTAAAGTAGTGAACTAAAGCGAGGCGAAAATTATCCAAACCTTGGATCTATTATCTTGCTCAGTTAGAGCAGCTGTTGCGAGCGACGAGCTCTGCAAAATCTAGCGCTGCGTCGTAGTCGGGCTCAGAGGCTATATCGCTTACGAGCTCTTTATAAACCACAACGCCTGCGGTATCTATGACGAAGATTGCTCTGGCGCTAAGACCTGCCAATGCGCCGCTGGCGATGAGGGTGCCGTAGTGGCGGCAAAATTCCTTATCGCGGAAATCACTTGCAACGCGTAGATTTTTGATCCCCTCAGTCGTACAAAACCTCCCCATCGCAAACGGCAAATCCATCGAAACGACGATTACTTCGGTGTTAGGAAGCGATGCAGCGCGCTCGTTGAACTTGCGTGCCTCCGTCGCGCAGACGGGCGTATCTAGCGACGGCACGGCGACGATGATTTGCACGTGCTTGCCGCTAGCGATCTCGATTTCGCTTAGATCTTGAGCTACTAAGCGCACTTGCGGCGCGCGATCGCCTAGATTTATCTCTTGCCCGCTTAACTCTACGGGCTTTCCTTGAAATGTTACTGTTGGCATTTTTGTCCTTTGTTTTGAATTTGTAGCGGCGAATATACAAAAATTCCTTAAATTTCAGGTAAAATTGCTTTAAAAATCAAGGAGAGCAGATGGGCGAAGATATTTGGGGCGGCAGCAGCAATCCTGCGTCGCTAGCCAGTATAAGACGTAAAAGTGGCGAAGAGAAAAAGCCTCTGGACGAGAAACCACAGGAGCAATCTGAGAGTTTAGATTTAGCGCAAGAAGCTCTTGCGGCGGATGATACTATAGAGCAAAATTCCACTTTTACAAAACATAATTTCACACCACAAAATTCTGCGGAGCAAAATTTAACTTTTGCAGCTCAAGGCTTGGATGAAGAAAATTCTATTTTGCGAGATTCCGTCGTGACAGGCTCTAGCGAGCAAGATTCTAACGCCAAAGGCTTGAATTCTACCGAAGATACTGCGAGCTCGCAGAATTTCGCAGGACAGAATTCCACTTGGCAAAATTCAGCTTCCTCAAATTCCGATAGAATTAGCTCTACGCAAAGCTCAGCTAGGGCTTACGATCTAAATAAGGCCTACGTATTTTATATGTTCCTAGGACCTTTCGGCGCGCATAGATTTTATCTTGGGCGTATAATCTCCGCGATTTTTCAGCTTTTAGGCGGGCTGCCATTTCTCATCTGGCTTTTTTTAGTAGTGGTTGCTGTCATGTGGACGAGTATAGAAGGTAACGATCTGTTGGCGCTTGTAAACTCGTCTCGTCCGGATTTAGGCGTGCAAGCATCAGACCTAAAAGATATAGAACAGGGCTTTTTTCATTTTATGGTTATTTTCTCGGTGCCCAATGTTTTATTTTTGATTTGGCTTGTTAGCGACTTTTTTAGGTTGCCTGAAATGGTGCGAAAGCTAAATGTATCCGTAGGCGCGGGAGCAATCCTGTATGTTTATGCGGATGACGCTAAAGAGCAGAGCGAAAATCTATCTACTGCCAAAACTACCCTTTACATAGCATTTGGGCTTGAGGCGTTAAATGCGGTAGGCAGATATATCAAGAATGTAGATAAAGTGGGCGCGTTGGAGGGCGTCGGACTTATATCTATGATATGCCTAGCTGTGGGGCTATATTTTTTAGCGCGGGCAATACGCAGCACGGATCTGCTATCAAACGCCGTGCTAGTCGGGGTTTCCTCGGCTATAAGCGCAGTAAGCACTATATTTGTAGGATTTGAATTGTTTAATCCATCAGTTTTTATGATAAGCATTTATTGTGTATGCACAGCGGTATATCTTATCTATCAGCTGCTAGTTAGTAAAGAGCTTTATGATTGCAGCGGAGAGAAAAACTATCTAAGAGCGTTTTATGTTATTGCAGCTACGGAGATAGTAACTCTAGTCTTGATAGCGCTTGACTCGCAGCTTTTTGCCTTAGTATTTGCCATAGGGTGGTTAGCTTCGGTAATTCTAAATGTTTCGGCGGTTTATGGCACTAGAGAGGTTGCCGCTTCAAAAGGTGGCTACAATCTAGCGAATCTGGCGTATCACGTAAGGCAGATGAATAGGCGGGAGTTTTAGGTATTTAAATTTAAGGGGCGATTAGTATAATCCTACATTATTTTAAAAAAGGAGTTTAAAATGACTTTTATGGAGTCTGTGCAAACTTGCGTAAAGCAAAAATACGCCGCATTTAGCGGGCGAGCATCAAGGTCGGAGTACTGGTGGTTTTTTCTATTTACCGTGCTTGGCGGGATTGTTTTGAGCTTGATAGATGGCGTTTTAGGCACTACGATAGGGTACAATCAAATAATAGCCGGCAAAATCGTCCATCAAGAAATCGGCATTATAGATGCGCTTTTTCAGCTGGCTATGCTCGTGCCAGCCATCGCTGTATCAGTCAGGCGATTACATGACACTGATAGAAGCGGCTGGTTTTTTCTGCTTATTCTAACGCCGATCGTGGGTGCTTTTTTCGGCGATATCGGGCTTTTGGTATCATTTGTGGGTTGGATAGTGCTGCTTGTATTTTTCGTGCAGCGCGGCGATAGTGGGTCCAATCGCTTCGGATACGATCCGCTATGATAAAGCTCTAAAGCTTTGCGGAATTTTAGAATTCTAAAATTCCGTGCAGATAAAATTCTTTGTATTGTCGTTTAAAATTCTACGCATAAGCACTTTGTAGCGCTAAATTTTTCTTAGAATAAGCTTTGGAAATCCTCTTTAATTGATTGCCGTTATCTGTAACTTAGAATTTTTATATTATAATGGCTCTTAAAATTTTATTTTAGAAAGGATGAAAATGAAAGAGAGAATCGAGGCGCTGTTTGCGCAAAATCCTAAAATTTCGATCGCGCAGATCTGCAAGGAGCTGGGCGCGAATGAGATCGACGTACTGCTAAATCTGCCCGAGCGCTTCGGAAAGAGCGCGGGCGGCGATAAATTCTGCGAGGTCATTAGGGAGCTTGAGAGCTGGGGCGAGGTGCTTTTTGTAAAAAATACGCCTAGCTTCATCATCGAGTTTAAAACCAAAATCCCAAGCGGCAAGAGCGCGCGCGGATATTATAATTTCGGCATGGGCGCAAACGGTGATGAGGCGCACGGGCTGGGCATTTTAGCGGGCCATCTAAAGACGGATGATATCGATAAAATCATCCTCGTGACGCAGACTTTCATGGGAATGCTCTCGAAATTCGTAGGCTTTTACGACAAAGCGGGCGAGAATATTTTCAAAATTTACGTCTCGCGTGATGAGAAAGGACAGCTTCTAGCTGAGCAAGACGCTAAATTTGAAGCGCTAAAATCCGCGATTTAGCTTTGCATAAGATCGGTTTTGCCCGACTTGCGTAAAATTTACCCTTGCGCGGGTATTTAGGCTTGATCTCGCCCTTTATGCGCGAGATCAAATCCGTAGAATTCTACTGCGAGATAACACTGCGTGCGCCCCTACGCGTTCGCGCGCAAAATCGATCCGCGCCGCTGCCCTCTTTATCTCCCGCCTATGCGTATTTATGGTTTTGATCTGTGGCGCAGAATCGCCTCCTTTTCTCGCCGCCTTCATTTAGAATCGATCTTGTCGGTTTGATTTACCAAACCGACTTTAGCACGCGGGAATAGTTTTTCGAATTTGACGCAGAACCGTCCTTTTCTTCATTTCATCCCAAGCGCGCAGTATCTCGGGCGCAGAGAGTTTGAATTTAAACGGGCTCACGGCAGGGCGAATTAAACGGATAAAATTTAGTCGCAGGATTTATGCAGCGGCTTTTTGGCGGCCTCAAATTTTAAATTTGCTGCGCTGCGCTATCGTAAGGCGTAAATTTCGATCACGGGCTGTTTTGATCGAGCGCAACTTCGAGCGATCACAATTTTAAGCGCGCATGATTTTAAAATTTGTGCCGCGCCGCTAGCTTTATTCTATTTTACCGCACCGAGCCCCGTTCTGCCGCATCTCGTCTTGTCCCGCTCTCCTTTCTGCCCTGCGCCCACTCGTTTTTTAAAAAGCGGCGTGAGAGCGAGAAAAAACCGCCTACTTCGGATCAAAATTTTATTTTTCCTCAAAACGGGCCCGAATAAAGATAAAATTTTATAAAATCTACCATTTTAATTTCATATCTCAAAAACGTTTTGCCGCCGCGCAAAGAGCGTCAAATTTTAAAATTGGAATTTTATACGCGAAGCTTAAAGTGCATAAAACTCCGATATCTAGGGCAGCGCGGGCCCCTAAATTTTTATATTTTGTTGCTATAATTTCCTCATAAATTTAAGCCTTGAGATTAGAGATTGCTCTTAAGTGCTTTATAAGACGGAGGAGATCTTGAATAGATTGATCTTAAAGATTTACGCGTGGCAAAATACCGCTACGCCGTGGTTTTGGCTCTTTGTAATAAGCGCAGGCTATTTTGCGGTATCGTATTTTTTCTTTCAGCGCTGCCTTTTTATGTCGCCTACTCAGACGAGTACCCTCGTGCGTCTGGGCTTTGCCGTAGCTGGCGTGGGCGCGCTCATCGGCTTGCTGCTGCCGTTTGGCTTCATAGCAAGGTTCATTGCTTACGCGCTCGGATTTGCGGGCGCGATATACGGCTATTTACAAAGCTCTGTGCCGCACCCCGCCGCAGATACCTCAAATTGCCTCGCAGCGCCCGCATTTCCTTTTGCGGCGCCGCTTGATAGCCTGCTGCCGGAGCTATTTCGCCCTGCAAGCTGCACGGGCACCCCGTCTTTTCCCGCAGGCACCGCGCTTAGCGATGTGCAGAGTTTTTTTGGCGGATTTTACGGCGAGGGATTTTATCTGGTGCCGAGCATTAAATTTGCGGACGCGGCGCAGTGCGCGCAAGTAGCGTTTGCAGCATTCACAGCGGTTTTAGCCGTGATGTTTGCGGGCTTTTTATACGGAAGATTTACGAGAAGTTTTTAAAATTTTAAGAAAGGATAAGCATGAAGTTTTTAAATTCTATTGCGGCTGCGGCGGCTCTTACGGCTGCGATCGCAAGCTACGCTGGCGCCGAGGTTAAGGCGGGCGAGACGCTTTACGGCACGGTGCTAAAGCAGGTAAGCGTAAGCGGCGATTTGTCGCATAAGGACGGCAGGCTGCTGCCCACAAACGCCATAGAGGTCTTGGAGGTTAAGGACGGAGTGGTGAAATTTTCGCTCACGGGCTATCAAAATCCAAAGGCGCCGAACGTTATTTATTTCACGCCTAAAGCGCGCATAATCGCGGTGGCGTTTTCGAAGCAGGCTAAATTTCAAAGCGAGAGCTTGGGCGAAGAGGACGGCTTTAATAAGGTTAAAATAACCGCCTACACCGACGAGGGCTCGCTAAGCGGCGACGTGGATAAAATTTTCGCGGGCGCTAAGGAAAAATTTGAAGCCTCGTGTAGCGTCTGTCACGCTCTGCACCAGCCGGCTAGCTACGAAGCAAACAGATGGCCGGGCTACATCAAATCGATGCTTTCGCGCACGCCGATTAGCAAGGATGAGAGCTGGACGGTGGTGCAGTATCTGCAAAAGCACTCCAAGGACGTAAATTTAAAGGATATGAAATGAAAAGACGAAATTTTTTAAAGCTCGGAGCGACGCTCTCGGCGCTTCCGCTCATCCCAAGCTCGACGCTTGCGGCGGATAAACTCACCGCGCTTAAGAAAAACGGCGAAATTTTAACCGCGGCACGGTGGGGAATTTTAAAAGCGAGCGTTAAAAATGGCAAGATCGTAAAATCCGCGCCGTGGAAGATCACCTCTAAAATTCCAAATACGCTTCAAAATACGATGGCGGATCTCGTTTATAACACGCGGATCAAAGCGCCGATGGTGCGAAAATCATATCTCGCCGATCCCGATAATCCTAAGCCGGAGCTTCGCGGACTTGACGAATGGGTCGAGGTAAAATATGAAGATGCGATCAAACTCGTCGCGCGCGAGCTTAAAAAGACGCGTGAGCAAAAGGGCGCGGACTCGGTGTTTGCGGGCAGCTACGGCTGGCAGAGCACGGGCAACGTGCACGTCTCAAGGACGCTGCTTCATAGATTTATGAACTTAAGCGGCGGCTTTACGGGCGTCACGGGCGACTATTCTACGGGAGCGGCGCAGGTAATAATGCCGCACGTAACGGGCTCAAATCAGGTCTATGAGCAGCAAACCTCGTGGCCGGTGGTGCTTGAAAATTCCAAAGTAGTGGTCTTTTGGGGGCTCAATCCGATCTCTACGCTTCGCGTGGCGTGGACGAGCTCTGACGAGCAGGGATTTAAGTATTTCGAGCAGCTAAAAAACAGTGACAAAGAGATCATCATCATCGATCCGATCAAAACCGTAAGCGGCAAGTATTTCGAGGGTAAAGCGCGATGGATCGCCCCTCGCCCGAACACCGACGTAGCGATGATGCTAGGCATGGCGCAGCATCTCTACTCGCAGGGCAAGTACGATAAGGAATTTTTGCAAAACTACACCGTGGGCTTTGAAAAATTCGTGCCGTACCTCACGGGGCAGAGCGACGGCGTGGCTAAGACGCCCGAGTGGGCTAGTGAAATTTGCGGCATTAGCGCGGACGTGATAAAAGAGCTTGCGATAAAATTTTACGAAAACCGCACGATGATAATGGCGGGTTGGGGTATCCAGCGCGCTCATCATGGCGAGCAGGCGCACTGGATGATCGTGACTTTGTGCGCGATGCTAGGGCAGATTGGACTTGCAGGAGGCGGCTTTGGCTTTAGCTACCACTACGCTAACGGCGGCGCACCTACCTGCGCGGGCGGCGTGATCGGCGGAATGAACGCGGCGAGCGTCGGCGTCGTTAAGGACGGCAAATTTTTAGGGCTTGCGCAGGATCAGAAGCAAGGCGACGAAGCTACTCAAGCATGGTTAGTAAATACGGCGAAGGTCGCTTTCCCTCTAGCTCGTATCGCGGACGCGCTACTAAATCCGGGCAAGACGATCGACGCGAATGGCGCAAAGATCACTTATCCAAAGATTGACTTCATCTACTGGGTCGGCGGAAATCCTATCGTGCATCATCAAGACACCAACACCAATATCAAGGCTTGGCGCAAGCCGCGCACCATCGTAGTGAATGAAATTTACTGGACGCCGACCGCGAAGATGGCGGACATCGTATTTCCGACCACGACAGAGTATGAGCGTAACGACATCACGATGAGCGGGGACTATTCCAATATGCATATCATTCCTATGAAGCAGGTCGTCGCCAAGCAGCACGGCGCGAAGGATGATTATCAAATTTTTACCGACCTTTGCAAGGCTTATGCCGACGGGCTTGCCGAAGTCTATACGGACGGTGGCAAAACGGAGATGGATTGGATCAAAGAATTTTACGAAGGGGCGGCGAGCGCCGTGAATGCAAACACCGCTTTGGGCATACAGATGCCGAGCTTTGAGCAGTGGTGGGAGAAAAACGAGCCGACGGAATTTTACGAAACGCCAGAGAGTGCTGCGTACGTGACGTTTGAAGATTTTAGAAATGATCCCGTTTTGGAGGCTTTGGGAACGCCTAGCGGGCTGATTGAAATTTACTCCGATACGATCGCCGCTATGAACTACAAAGACTGCGGCGCGCATCCGATGTGGTTCGAGCCCGTCGAGTGGCTCGGGATGAAGGATAAACCTGCGAAATTCCACTTGCTTAGCATCCATCCGTATGACCGCTTACATTCGCAGCAGAGCAACACTTCAAATCGCAAGAGATACGCCGTCGCGGATCGAGAGCCGGTACTAATAAATACCGAGGACGCTAAGGAGCTCGGTATCAAACAGGGCGATCTGGTGCGCGTCTATAACGCTCGCGGAGAAATTTTAGCAGGAGCCAACGTAAGCGACGACATAATGCGCGGCGTGGTGCAGATATTCGAAGGCGCATGGTACGATCCTAATGCCGAAGGGCTTTGCAAAAACGGAAATCCGAACGTGCTTACTATCGATCTTCCTACGAGCGAGCTTGCCAATGGCAACATCTCTCACACGGCGTTAGTAAATATCGAGCTTTATAAACATAAGGCGGGCGAGGATATCAAACTAACCGCGTTTATGCCGCCTAAAGGGGCGAAGTAGGGATTGGGAGTGGTTTAGGTTTTAAGACTGGCTCATTGCTGGCTTGGACTAGATACGCCGATCCTCTACAGGCTTTAGCCAAACTCGCCGTGGTTTTGCTACGGCGAGGCATATCAATTTCGACTTGCCGCGGCTTTATATAGTCGCGGCTGTGTATCGGGACCAATTTGCTTGCTACAGCCTCGCGACTTCAACGATAGGTCACGGAGCTGATTTAAATTTTATAGCCTTGCGCTTGTAGTGATGACTGAGTTGATTTGATTTATCGTAACTTTGAGCTGTGGCAGGCTGGAGATAACAGCAAGCAATATTTGCCTCGCCGTCCTACTCTCTATTTGCTCGTGAAATTCTCGCTAAATTTAAGAACTTGCCGTTTGGACTAAAATTTCAATCTAAACTAAAAAATCGCCTAAGCTTCCATTTAAAATTCTTCTTCGGAATTTGTGTATCACTAAAATCGTCGCTGTAAATTTCGTTTTTATCGGTGAAATAGCCGCTATTTTGAGCCTGCGGTATAAAGTCGGTCCGATCTTCTATTTTTACGTTTAGCGCCTTGAAATATTGCAGCAGCTCATAATACTCTTTTGTAGATACGGCATTTACTAAAAAGTAATTTCTATTGTTAAATTTAACGACGAAATTTCTTTTTAACAGCCAAGGTAAAATTTTGAAATTTACTGTCTTAAATCTAGACTGAATTTCAAAATTTTAAGCCATAAAATAAGATAAAATTTTAAAATTCTACGCCTTTTTTTGGTGTGAAAGTTTTTATTTTAGGATAAATACTACCGCTTTGATATTGATGCTTTTGTACGTATTTTACTTATCTCCATAGTGAGTTTTACACGGAGCTATTTCTATGGCGCCATTAGATATCCTAAATACGAGCCGATTTTTTCCATCTATTCTAACGCTATAAAGCCCCGACAAATTGCCCTTTAGCGCTTCGGGTTTGCCTATACAATCGTAGCCGTTACGCTCTATATCTAGGATTAACTTATTTATGCGCTTTAGGATATTTTTATCATTTTCCTGCCAATACAGATAATCTTTCCAAGCTTCTTGCGACCAGATTTTTTTCATTGATCCGCTTCTAACAAATCGTGCTCAATCCCGCTATTTTCCTTTAATTCGTCAAAAGAGCACTTAAGATGAGATAAATTTTCGTGGCTGTAAAAGGGATCTGCCGTCAACTCGAAAGGAATTTTGCGTTCTTGCAATACTTTTTTAGCAAATATTGTAAAAGCAGTAGTTAAATTTAGCCCCATTTCAGAGCATACTTCCTCCAACCCTTTTTTAAGTTCGGCATCCATTCTAAAATTTACGTTTATAGATCGCGTCATATTATCTCCTTTTTGACTGCATTATACATTATTTATATGGATAATGCAATGATTTATAAGTGTGGTTTGCTAAAACTCCATTATGAGAGAATACTATTAATGCTAAATCTAGCGAAATTTTAATTTAAAACGAAATATGCATACTAAGCGCGATTATACATAAAAGTAGCGCCAGCGGGACATAGACAAAGCGCCCGATATCATACCAGAGCTTGCCGCGA
>CAUQPS010000060.1:0-10326 GCA_963520005.1 uncultured Campylobacter sp. | reverse complement strand
ACCGTTTCGATCGAGTTTGCGATCAGCTCGCGGCTAGGCAGGCTGTAAAGCATCCCGCTATGCCCCATCGCGATGCCGTCGTCCACGCCGATACAGTTAAACTCAAAGGGTACGCAGCCGTTTTTACGGATCTCGTCTTTTAAAATTTCGGAGTATTTGTTGAGGAAAAAGTGCCCCGGGATGATCTCTATGAAGCTATTTGCCACGCCGATGAAGGGCTTTTCAAAGTCCTCGTCCTTTAACCCGGTCGCTCTTAGCAAGCTTCTGTGCGGCGCGCGCGTATAGCCTTTTTTGATGATGTCGCTTCTCATTTTGTGTCCTTGAATTGAAATTTTCTCCATTTTAGCATAAAATTTTACCGCTGCGGGCGTTTTAAATTTTAGCGCATTAAAATTTAAAACCGGACTATTGAGCTTAATCAAACCGAATCACTCCTATTTTTGATATAATTGCACATCGATTATCAAAATCTTGCCGTTTGGCAGGAATGAAAAGAGGAAAAGATGCAAAGAAGAAATTTCTTAAAACTAACGTCTGCGTTGGCGGCTAGCGGGCTTGCTAGCCCTCTTTTTGCGAAGGAAGCCTTCATTATCTACGGCGCGCCCGCGATGCCTAGTCTCATCATAGGCGTTGCGTGCATGCAGGGGCAGATCGGCAAAAAATACGACGCAAAGCTTGAGCTTTGGCGCGATCCCGATCAGCTGCGCGCAGGCGTGGCAAACGGCGAGTACAAGGTCATGATGAGCCCTAGCAACGTGGGGGTGAACCTCGCAAATCAGGGGCGCAAGATCGGCATGGTAAATATCCTCACCGAGGGGCTAAATTTCGTGATGAGCAAGGGCGAGAAGATAACGGAATTTGCGCAGCTGAAGGGCAAAAAGATCGTCATGCCTTTTAAAAACGACATGCTAGACATCATCGTGCGAGCCATAGCGAAAAAGCAGAGCATTAGCGGGCTAAACATCGACTACACCGCTAGCCCCGCAGAGAGCGCGCAGCTGTTTTTGGCCAAGGACTACGACGTCGCGATCACGGTCGAGCCGCTAGCAAGCGCCATGATCTTAAAGGGCAAAGTATCGGGCATCGACGTACAGCGAGGGGCAAATTTAAGTGATATGTGGGCGCAAGCGTTTTCGGTAAAGCCCATCATCCCGCAAGCAGGCATCATCGCCGATACCGATTTTTACGCCGCGAAAAAGGCGGATTTTGAAATTTTAAACGCCGATTTGACAGACGCGCTTGCGTGGATCAAAGCGAACAAACAAAGCGCCGCGGCGATCGGGACGAATTTCTTCCCTGCGCCGCCGCCTGCGATATTTATGAGCATCGATACGTCGAATTTGTGCGTCAAAAAGCCTAGTGAGATCAAGGACGAGCTTTTGAAATTTTATGAAATTTTGATGGAATTTAACCCCAAGCTCCTCGGCGGCGCGATGCCTAAGGACGAGTTTTTTCTATGCTAAAAATCGATAAAATTCGCAAAGCTCAAAACCCCGCGTTTTACGTCATAGACTATCTGTGGGGCGGCTTTGCGAGCTTGGGGGCGGTGTGCTTTTTCATAGCCCTTTGGCAGGTGGCGAGCGAGGCTTGCGGGCCGCTCATTCTTCCCCAGCCCGCGGCGGTTTTTTCTAAAGCGTGCGAAATTTTAAAAAATTTCGCCGCAAACGATCTAGCTCTGTCGCTTAAACGTGCGCTTGTAGGCACCTTCCTCGCGCTTTTTGCGGGGATTTGCAGCGGGCTTGCGGCGGGATATTTCAAAAGCCTGCGAGCCTTTTTAAACCCGCTAATTACCGTGCTTCTTTCGACGCCGCCCATCGTCTGGATCGTGCTTGCGATATTTTGGTTTCATTTCGGCGATACAAGCGTGCTTTTTACCGTCGTTATCGTCGTCGCGCCGATGACTTTTGCGTCCGCGGCGCAGGCGATGGCTAGCGTGAGTACCGAATACACCGAGCTTTTCGACAGCTACAAAAGCTCAATTTTAAAAAAACTGCGCTACCTCTACGCGCCGCATCTAATCGAACGACTGCTCCCTGCGATCTACGTCGCGGTCAGCAACGGCGCGAAGGTACTTGTAATGGCGGAACTTTTAGGCGCGAACGACGGCATCGGCGCAAAGATCGCCGAAGCGCGCGTAAATATCGATACGGTCGAGGTCATGGCCTACGTGTGCCTGGTCATAGCCTTTACGGCGCTTTTCGATTATCTCGTGACCAAGCCGCTTGAAATTTTACTGATGCCGTGGAGCAGATGATGCTAAAAATTTCAAATCTGCGCTACGAAATTTTGCGCGACGTTATAATTTCAGATTTTTCGCTGCGGCTGCACGCGGGCGAAGTAAAGACGCTTTTTGGCCCCAGCGGCTGCGGCAAGACCTCGCTTTTGCGGCTGGTTTGCGGGCTGGAGGATAAAAAAAGCGGGCAGATCGAAAACGGCTTTAAGAAAATCAGCTTTTTGTTTCAAGAAAATCGCCTGCTGCCGAACCTCACGGCGCTTAAAAATATCGAAATTTTTAGCCCTGCGGGCGCGAACGAAATTTACGCCCTCGCCGCAAAGATCGGGCTAAGCCCGAGCGATCTGAACAAATTCCCGCGCGAGCTAAGCGGCGGAATGCAAAAGCGTACGGCTTTTTTGCGAACTATCCTTAGCGGCTGCGATCTGGCGCTGCTTGATGAGCCGTTTGTAGGTCTGGATCGCGATCTGCGCGGCGTGCTGATCGAAATTTTAGTCTCAAAGATCGAGCACGAGGGGCTTGCCTGCCTTTTGGTGACCCACGACCGCTTCGAAGCTGCACGCCTAAGCCACGAGATCATCGAGCTTGAGCCCAAAGGGATGGGGCTTAGGCGCGTCGTGAGCCTAGATGAGCCGCTAAGTGCGCGCGACGAGCGGTACGAAGAGCGCGTGGTAAGCGAGCAGTTTGGAGGAGTGAGCTATTATGAGTAGAAATTTTATCTTTAATGCGCGCAAGCAGGGAGGTTCCGCACGAAATTTAAACTTACGTTGCGGCCTAGACGCGTATGAACGAGGTTTTGGTACATATTGTGATCCGGGCGTGGGCAGATACGGGCATTTGTCGGGTGCTAGCTGCGACGACCTCAGCGCTCGCATAGATGGGCTTTTTCGGGGCACCTGGCGCTACGATCTGGATGCGCGCAGGCGCGAGCTTTTGCGGGGTTCTGGATGTATCGATGTCGGCGCGGGCAGACACAGCCTCTTACAGGATACGGGGCACTGCCGTTTTATCACACCGAAATACGAACTGCGCAGCCGTGCGAACTGCGATTATAGCGTGAGCGTGCTCTTGAACGGCGCAGTGTGCTGCGATTTTGCAGCGCGAAATTTAGCGCAATTTAGCAGAGATACATACTGCGGCTCTAGCGTGAGCGCTTGCTTACGGCGCATTAACGCTAAGCAGGGCGTCCATTTGTACTGCAAATTTGGCGCGAACCGAGATGTCCACTCACGCCGCGATCCCAGCGAGAGCGCTCGTTTGCGACGCAGCTCTAGCACGAGCGGCCGTTTGCAATCTAGTATGAGCGTCCGCTCGCAGCGCAATTTCAATGCAGGTGTTTGCTTACGGCGCGTTGGCACGAAGCAGAGCGTCCATTTGTGCCGCGAATTTGGCGCGAACCGAGACGCCTTTCTACGTTGCGGTTTTGATGTATGCGGATTGAGCGCGCAGTTCAGCGCTCAAAAAGCCGTTTTGAGCGCCTGCCGCTCGCTGTTTTGCGATGCAAGTGGACTAGGTAGCGAGCAAAATTCCGCTTTCGGCGCGCATTGCGTGGTGCGGAATTTTTTAAATTTACATGACGCGCGCGATTTTAAGAATTTTGGCTCCGTAAATTTTAATAAATTTGACCTTGCCGCGCTGCAATTTGCAAATTTAAAAAAGCAAATCCGCGCAGGCGAAGGTACCAAGAAGAGCGCCGAGCCGCGCAATTTGACGAGTTTTGGGCGCGAGAGCTGTATGCTGCGCAGACTAGGCTTTGAAAGTAAAATTCTCGCGCCGCGCAGATCCTACTTTGAGAGCGCGGCTGGCATACCGTGCGGGTCTGGCCTCCGGCACAGAGGCTGGGAAGCCGCACAAAATTTTAAACGTTTCGCCTCCGATTTTGCAGAAAATTTTAAAGATTTTACTTGGAGCTTAGAAACTGAGCCCGCGCGAAATTTCAAAATTTCCGCTTTAAATTTTATACAAAATTTTTGGAATTCCGCTCGCGATAGAGAGGCCGAGCCTGCACAAAGCTTCAAAAATCAAAACCTCGCGCAGGACTTCTCACAAAACAGTAAAAGCTACGATCAAAATTCTACTCAGGGTTTTTCGCAAGGCGGCAGAAGCGCCAAGCCAAATTCCGAGGCGAGTTTCTCGCAAAACATTAAAAATTCCGAACGGAATTTCCCGCTAAGCTTCTTACAAAGCGCCAAGAATTCAGATCAAAGTCAAAACTCCAAACCCACTTCCGCGCAAAGCTTTAAAAATCAAAATTTCGCGTGGGATTTCTCACAAAACGGCGGAAGCGCCGAACCAAATTCTGTTCAGAACTTCTCGCAAAGCTCTAAAAATTCCGATCGGAATTCCAAAGCTAATTCCACGCAAAATCAAGCAGAGTCCGTTTCGCCGCAGAATTCCGAGCCATGCCCGGCGCAGCGGCTAGGCTTTTACGCGCCTAAATTTAAAGATGAGCGCGCGAGGAATTTTTTCTCCCATCCGATGCGCGCCTTCGTTCTTTGCGCCTGCTTTTTTGCGGCGCTGGGCGCGCTTAGCTTTTTAGCGCCCGATGCGCTGGCGATCGATTATGTCAGCGCTCATAAGTTTTACTTTCTATTTTTGGCGCCTTCGTGCATCTACGCGGCGTTTTTGCTTACCGCGCTGCCCGATTGGACGAACTTCGAGGGCTCGCTAAAGCCCGTCTCGCTTGCTTTTGCCGCCTGCCTGATCGCAGCTTTTATCGCAAGCTTTTTAAATTTACGGCTCGCAGCGGCGATTGTGGGGCTGTTTTGGGCGATATTTTTCATCTTTGCGGCATGGCTTTTGTGGCTAGATAAAAACTCGAATAATTTTAGCATCCTAGCGGTATTAGCGGCGTTTTGCGCCTGCTCTGCCGCCTATGGCGCGAGCGGGGATGAGAAGTTTTTGCTTAGCTTCGTGCATATCAACGTCGCGGCAATCGCCGTCGTAAGTTACCGCATAAGCGTCGTCATCGGCAACGAAGCGCTAAGAGAGGCGGGGCTAAGCGACGCCGTTTTTATTCCAAATTTTATCTACAAAAATTTAGCCGCTTTCCTCGCCTTCGCTTTAGCGCTCGCGAGCCCATTTTTAAGCGAGGCGACGTGCGGGTTTGTCGCGCTTGGCATCGGGTTTTTGTTTTTGGCGAAGCTTCGCGAGCTGCACTACGCCGAAATTTTAAGCCGCCACTATATGGCGTTTTACTACGCGTTGCAGGCTGCGTGCGCGGCGGGCTATGCGTGGCTGGGCTGGGAGCTGATACGCGGGGGGTACGCTGCCGCGCCGCTACACGTCATCGCGATCTGCTATATCTACGGAGCGATACTTTTCGTAGGGATGATCGCCGGACAGCGCCACAGTGGAATTTCGCCGCTAAATTTTCCGCGCCTAAGCCGCGCGGCGCTCGTTTTGGCTCTGCTCGCGGGAGGTTTAAGAGCCGTTTTTGCTGGCGAGAGCTTTGTTTTATACGTGATGATCCCCTCGGCGCTTTTCATCGCCGCGGTCGCGCTATATCTGATAAGCTTCGTTCCGATCTTTCTGAAAAATCCTTTCAGCGCGGATCCGGATTGATGATCATCAAAGCGGGCTTGCTAAATTTTAGCTAAAATCGATCAAATTTCATTTCAAGGAGAGCTTATGCAACACATCAAAAATATTGACGCCGCCAAGGCCGTAGAGCTTGCTTCGCTAGTCGAAGTGGCCCCTCATAAGGTGATTTCGCGCACCCTCGCGCAAAATCCTGCGCTGAATATGACGCTTTTCGCCTTCGACGGCGGCGAGGAGATCAGCTCGCACAAATCCGACGGCGACGCGTTCGTTTACGTGCTTGAGGGCGAGGGCGATTTCACGATCGACGGGCAGAAACACCGCGTAAAAGCGGGGCAAAGCATTGTAATGCCCGCGGGCTTGCCGCACGCGATTTCGGCACCCGCGCCGTTTAAGTGGTTTTTAGTCGTGGTTTTTTAGCCTCTAAGCTTAAAGGCGGGTCAAATTTTAAAATTTAGCCCGCCCGCCGCTTCATAAAATTCTATCTGAAATTCCATTTGCAGGGCCTTTCTGTCTGTTTCAGACCGCTCCCGCTCATCCTCGAAAAATTTTAAAATTTAGAAACGTTTAAATTCTACTTTTACCGTGCCCAAAAATTTCGCCGAGTTTGCAAACCGTGCGGGAGCTGAAAATAACGCATCGCGTTTGCGCGCCGAGCCGAGCCCCGAAATCGCACGCTTGAGCTCGCATCGCAAGTCAAATCCATAGCTCGCGCGTTAAATTTTTCAAAGTCGCGCCGAGCACGCAAATGCGCGCCAAGCTAGTCGAGCAGATAGGCGCTGTAATAGGGCAATGCGCCAGGCGTGCAATACATATCGGGCGAGTAGGGCAGACGAGCGCTATAGCAGGGCAAACCCGCCGAGTGCGCAATGCACGGCCTAGCTCATAGATCGAGGGTTAAATTTAAAGGCCGTGCCCTACGCGAAATGCACGCGAAGTCCGCTTTAAATTTTAAAATTTAGCTCTCGCTCGGGACCAGCTCCTTGATGATGAGCTCGGGCGTGATCGTGCCGCGGAAGTTGTTTTTACTAATCGTAAAGATTGCGTCCACTCGCTCGCCCGCGCGCGGCAAAAAGTCGTAGTTGAAAAACAGCGCCTCGACGCTGCCGCCGTTTTTGTCAAGCGCCATTTTGATATGCTTGCCCTCCTTGCCGATCTCCCTGATATTGCGGGCGCGCGCACCTTTGATGCAAAAGAGCGGGCGCGGATTTTTCTGCCCGTACGGCTCGTAAAATTCTAAAATTTCAAGCAGCTCGAAATCTATCTGCGACGCGTCTAGCTCGCCCAGCAGATCGTCTTGCGCGCTAAAATCGCTCAGATCCTTAGGCGTTATGCGCTCATTTACGCGCCGCTTAAACTCCTGAAGTAGCGCAGGATCGATCCCCACGCCCGCAGCGCCCTTGTGCCCGCCGAAGGTCGTTAAAATTTCGCTTTGCGAGGAGATTAGCTCTAAAATGTCAAATTTACCGATGCTGCGCGCGCTTCCTTTGGCGCGCGAGTCGCTTACGCTAAAGACGATCGCGGGCTTTTTGTAGGTCTTGCTTAAGCGGCTTGCGACGATACCGATGATGCCTTCGTGCCACTGCGGACCCCACACGACGATGACGTTGTCGCTCGGATCGACGCTTTTTACGATCTCGTCGTAGAGGCTCTTCTCCTCCTCTTTGCGCGAGTTGTTGATGGAATTTATCGTCTCTAGGTAGTGGTTTGCCTCTCTGATATTTTTGGCGCATAAGAAGTTATACGACATCGTCGCATCGTCCATCCGCCCCGTGCAGTTGATTAGCGGCGCGATCGTGTAGCTGATATCGTCGAATTCGAAGTGCTTTTTAAAATAGTGCTCCTTAATCGCCTTGAAGCAGGCGCGATTTGAACTATTTAGCCGCTTGATGCCGAAGCGTAAAAGCGCGCGGTTCATATCGCGCAGCTCCATCATATCGGCGATTATGGCGATGATGAGGATATCCATCGAGCTTGCCATATCGTAGTTCACGCCGAGGGTTTCTTTTAGCGCGCCTACGAGATACCACGCTACCTGCGCGCCGCAAATTTCGATATTTGGGAAGGTGCAGTCAGGCTGCTTCGGATTGATTATCGCATAAGCTCGCGGTAGTACGGGCGGGGGCATGTGGTGATCGGTGATGATGAGATCGATCCCCTTTTGAGCGCAAATTTCGGCAGCTTCCGTAGCGGAGGTGCCGTTATCTACCGTAATGATGAGATCTACGTCCTGCAGCTCCTCGATGATCTCGCTGTTTAGCCCGTATCCGTCGGTGAAGCGGTTTGGGATCTTAATGACGTACTCCGCGCCTATTTGATTGAAAAAATCGCTCATTATAACGGTGCTTACGATACCGTCGACGTCGTAATCGCCGACTACGGCTATGCGTTGGTTTTCTTCGATGGCAGTTTTTATGCGCAAAGCCGCCTTATAGGTATCTTTCAGATCGCAGGGTAAGGGAATTTCAGAAATTTTAGTATGCCGATCGTTCGCAAATCTCGATTTTAGAATTTCCCTTATCTCATTTTTACCTAGCATTTTTTATAGATGCTTCAATAAAGCCCAAAATAGCAGGATTTGGGCGCACTAGACGGCTGGTAAATTCCGGGTGAAACTGCACGCCCAGAAAAAACGGATGGTTTTTTAGCTCGACCGCTTCGATAAGCCCGTCGCTCTCGCCGCAGACGATAAGACCGTGCTTTTCAAAATCGGCGCGGTACTTCGGATTGGCTTCGTAGCGGTGGCGGTGGCGCTCGCGGATGGTTTTTTGCTCACCGTAAATTTTACCCAAAAGCGAGCCCTTTTTGACATCGCAGTCATAGCCGCCCAGCCGCATAGTGCCGCCCATAGGGGATTTATGCGTGCGGATCTGCTTTTTGCCGCTCGCGTCGATGAAGCTGTCGATGAGGTAGATCACCGGATCTTCGGTCTGAGGGTCAAATTCCGAGGAGTTAGCGTTCTTTAATTTTAAAACATTGCGCGCAAACTCCACCATCGCAAGCTGCATCCCCAGGCAGATGCCCAAAAACGGCACCTTATGCACCCGTGCGTAGTTTATGGCTAAAATTTTACCCTCTATCCCGCGCGAGCCAAAGCCTCCTGCGACCAAAATTCCGTTTACGTCGCGGAAAATTTCATCCACATTGCTTGCTTCAATTTTTTCGCTATCTACCCACTTTAAGCTTATCCGCGTATCAAGCGTCGCGCCTGCGTGGATGATCCCCTCGGTGAGAGATTTGTAGCTTTCTTTTAGATCGATATATTTGCCGACGAAGGCGATCGTGGTTTCGTTCGTAGGCACGATGACGCGCTTAACAAGGCTATCCCAGTTGCTCATATCGACTTCGAGCTTGTTTAGGCTTAAAGTCTCCGCAATCGGCGTTAAAATATCCTGCTTCAAAAACGCAAGTGGGATCTGATAGATGCTCGCGCTATCGGGGCTTTCGATGACGCAGTTTTTATCCACGCCGCAGCTTAGCGCGATCTTATCTTTTAGCGCGCGATTTAGCGGCATTTCGGAGCGGCAGATTATCATATCAGGGCTGATGCCGATGCGGCGCAGTTCTCCTACGCTGTGCTGCGTAGGCTTAGTTTTGAGCTCGCCCGCTACCTTGATGAAAGGCACGAGCGTGAGGTGGATATTCATCGTATTTACCCTACCAAGCTCCACTCTCATCGCGCGGATCGCCTCTAAAAATGGCAGCCCCTCGATGTCGCCTACGGTGCCTCCGATCTCGACGATCAGCACGTCGTTGCCCTCGCCCGCCTTTTTTATGCGGCGCACGATCTCGCCTACGATGTGAGGGATCACCTGTATCGTCTTGCCCAGATAATCGCCTCTGCGCTCCTTTTCGATGACGGAGCTGTAAACTTTGCCCGTGGTGAAGTTGTTGTCTTGGCTTAAATTTTCATCCAAGAACCGCTCGTAGTGCCCCAAATCCAGATCGGTCTCCGCGCCGTCGTCGGTGACGAAAACCTCTCCGTGCTCCAGCGGACTCATGGTGCCCGGATCGACGTTGATATAAGGATCCGCCTTTAGGATGCGCACTTTAAGCCCAGCGTGCTTTAAAAGCGTCGCGATCGACGCCGCCGCAATGCCCTTACCCAGCGAGCTCAGCACTCCGCCGGTGACGAAAATATATTTCGTTTGTTTTGCCATAAGTTTTCCTAAATTTTGATATTAATGCCGCGATTATAACTTCTTTTAGGTTAAAGCACACTAAGCTAGAATTTGAAAATTTTAGAAATTTACGGCAAAATACGACCCAAATAAATTTTAAATTTAAAGGAGAGATGATGAAAAAGATCATCGCGGCTTTAGTGCTCATCGTAGCGCTTATAGTGGGCGTTTTTGTGGCGACGAAGGACGCTAAAACGGGAGTAGCTAAAAGTGTAAACGATAGCATAACCAAAACGGTTGACGGTGCGGTCGGCAAGAGTGCCAGCGCGGCGATTGAGCAGCAGATTGCGGAATTTATCGCTAGAAACGAAATTTTCGAGACTAAAAGCGCTAAATTTTATCCCGGAGATAGCAACTCAAGCGGCTTTATCG
>CAUQPS010000059.1:0-10413 GCA_963520005.1 uncultured Campylobacter sp. | reverse complement strand
CCCCGCTACGGCAAAATTTTAAACTTAGAGTTTTGAATTTATCCTTAAATTTGGGACGTGGAGCCATAAATTTAATATGCGGGCTAAATTTAAACTCGCAAGCTCGCGGTATTTTACGCCGCCACATACATAGCGCGTAAAATTTTAAGCCTCGCTTAATGTAAAAGCGGCATAAAATTTCAAATTTAGGCTAAATTTTAAAATTTAGCGATACCGCCGCGCAAAACGGCGTAGAATTTTAAAATTTTAAAGCTTTGCGTTCCGCAAGCTGTTTTAGCGGCGTGAAAGCGGTGCAAAATTTAAAATTTATGGGCAGCGGAAAAGATCGTGCAGAAGCAAAGCAAGCGACTCAAGCGAGCAAAATTTTAAACTACGGCTCTATGAAATTTCACAGCGGCGAGCTGCAAGCGAGCTCTCGCAAAATAAAGTTTTAGCGTGCACTTAGCTCGTGCACCAGATCCACCAGATATTTGGCGTTTTGCACGCTCACGTCGGGCAAAATTCCATGGCCTAGATTAAAGATATGCGCAGCACCCTTCATCGCTGCTAAAATCTCGCGCACGCCCGATTCTATCGCGCCGCGGTCGTATAACCGCATCGGCTCCAGGTTGCCCTGAAGCGTAAATTTGCCCCCGAGCTGCTCGCACGCAAGCCCGATCGGAGTGCTCCAATCCACGCCCCATACGTCAAAGCTCGCCGCGCCGCGCTGCGTCGCGATACCACTCAGCCGCGACATCTGCGCGCCCGTGCCCTTGGCAAAGACGATGAGCGGGATATCCGGGAATTTCGCCTTTAAAAATTCCGTGATTTCCAAGATGTATCGCCAGCCGAACTCCTCGTATGCGCTCGGCTCCAGCGCGCCCGCCCAGCTATCGAAGATCTGCACCGCATCGACGCCCGAGCCGATCTGGCGTGCCAGATAAAGCTTCGTCGCCTCCGTAACGAGGCGCAAAATTTCATGCAGAAGCTGCGGATTTTCGTAGAGCATCCTTTTGCAAACGGCGTAATTTTTACTACCTCCGCCCTCGATCATATAGGTAGCGATCGTCCACGGCGCGCCGCAAAAGCCGATGAGAGCTTTATCCGCGGCAAGGTGTGAGCGAGTAAGCGAGATCGTATCATAAACATATCCGAGCTCCGCTGCGGCCTTTTGCGGATCAAGGCGCGCCAGATCGCCCTGGGAGCGGATCGGATCACTAAAGCGCGGTCCTTCGCCCGCTTCGAAGCGCAGATCCATCCCCATCTGCATCGGCACGACCAAAATATCGCTAAATAAAATCGCCGCATCGACGCCCAAAATCTCCACGGGCTGGATTGTCACCTCGCTAGCGGCGCGGTAGTCGCGGCACAGGCTCAAAAAATCGCCCGCCCTCTCGCGCACCGCCATGTATTGCGGCAGGTAGCGCCCCGCCTGGCGCATCATCCAAATGGGCGTGTATGGGGTCTCTTTGCCGAAGCATGCGTCGATGAAAACCATTTTTATCCTTTAAATTTACTCAAAATATACAAAGCCAAACAAACCGCGAAGATAGCCCCTGCGAGCAAAAGCATATCCAAAGAGGTAGTAAAATCGGCGTGCAAAATTCTCTTGAAAAAATCCACTACGAGCACCATTATGATGACGCTGCCGAGTTTGTGCTTCAGCTCCTCGAGCGAGGCAATCTTTAAAACTTGTAAATTTAGATCCACAAACTCGTCGATAAAGAGCTCGTAAATTCCAAATACGAAGATTAGCAGCACGATAGCGACCAGATACAGATCGATCGCCGTTATTATCTCGCTTAAAATATCGATGTAAAGCGTTCCCTCTCTCTGCGGAGCTAGAAAAAATTCTACGATTTTATAGAGCGCCGAACAGATTTCGTAGCTTGCCGTCACAAATATCGCCGCGCCTGCCGCGATACAAAAAAGCACTGGCAGGAGGGCTAAAAATTTGCTGCAAAGTAAAAATTTTTCAAATATAGCTTTCATTTTTTCCTTAAATTTTAATTCAGGATTAGCCGCTTCGCAAACGGACGTATAAATTTAAAAACCGCTCCATGCCGAAGCGTTCGTTTAAATTTACACTCGTTTGCAGCTGCATAAATTTATCTCTTTTGATCGCGTCCGTTTGAGTCTTTAAAATTTTGCGCCAGGTTAAAGGCGCAAAATTTCAGCTTGCGGCGTTAAATTTTAACTAGGCTGATTTGCAAATTTATTCGCGCGACCTCGGCGCCGAAATCATGCGCGCGACCGTATCCGCGCACAAAAACTCGGCAGCCTTGCTAAATTTATCCTACTTATCTTGCTGCATATCGATCCAGCGAAGCGCGATGCGCACGGCGTTCGTAGCCGCTCCGACGCGGATCTGATCGGCGCTGCACCAAAGGTGCAAAATTTTATCGTCGAAATTGTCCCTGCGGAGCCTACCGACGTAGGTTTCGTTCGTATCGCTCGAAAGCAGCGGCATCGGGTATTCGTTTTTGCTCGGATCGTCTGCAAGCACGATACTAGGCGCGTTTTTTAAAATTTCGCGCACGCGGCTAATCTCAAAATCCTTTTTAAATTTTATCGTGATCGCCTCGCTGTGGCTGCGAAGCACCGGCACGCGCACGCAAGTAGCCGAAACGGCGAAGTTTTTATGCAAAATTTTCTGCGTTTCGTTCACCATCTTCATCTCTTCTTTGGTGTAGTCGTTGTCCAAAAAGACGTCGATGTGCGGAATGACATTCATCGCAATCTGATGCGGGAAAACCTTCGGCTCGCACTCATCAAGTTTAAAAGCGAAAAACTGCTGCAGCTGCTCCACAAGCTCGCTCATACCCTCTTTACCTGCGCCACTTGTCGCCTGGTAGGTGCTTACGTCCACGCGCTCTATTTCAAACGCATCATCAAGCGGCTTTAAAATTTGAACCATCTGAATGGTCGAGCAGTTCGGATTGGAGATGATGCCCGTCTCTTCCCATAGCTTTATATCCTGCGGGTTGCACTCAGGCACGACGAGCGGGACATTTTCTTGCATACGAAAGTGGCTCGTGTTGTCGATCACCACCGCGCCGCTTGCCGCCGCAAATGGCACGTAATGCGCCGAAATGGAGCCGCCCGCGCTAAAAAACGCGATGTCGATCTCGTTTTCGTCGAAGGTGCTGTCCGTTAGCTCCCTCACGACGTATTCTTTGCCGCGAAATTCCACCTTCTCGCCCGCGCTCTTTGCGCTTGCAAGCGGCAGTATGTCCTTCACGGGAAAGTTCATCTCGTCTAAGACGCGCAAAATCTCCTCGCCTACGGCGCCGGTAGCGCCTACGATGGCGATATTGTAACTACTCATCCTCTCCTCCTTTTAAAATTTCATCGCTAGGGCCCTCGCTCTGCGAATCTTTACTATCCAAATTTGAATTTAATAAATTTTCATCCTGCGCAAGCTCGTCCGCTTCTCCCTCGTCGCCCTCCTCGGCTTTCGGGCAGGTCGCGATGCTCACGACGTCGTCGCCCTCGACATTTACGACGATGACGCCGCTGGTATTGCGACCCGCTTTGCGGATGCTTTGCATATCTACGCGGATCATCTTGCCGCTGGTGGTTAACGCCATGAGATCCATCTCCTCATCGACCATCACGACGCCGATGAGCTCGCCCGTGCGGTTGGTGAGCTTCATGCAGATGACACCCTTGCCGCCGCGGTTTGTGAGGCGATACTCGCTCGCGGTCGTGCGCTTGCCGATACCCTTTTGGCTTACGCTTAAAATTTCTTGCATATCGCTTAAAATAAACGCGGCGCCGATGACCTCGTCGCCTTTTTCTTTAAATTTAATCCCCTTTACGCCGCGAGCGATGCGCCCCATCTGGCGAATTTTATTTAGATTAAATTTAAGGCACATTCCCTTTTTCGTAGCGATGAATAGCATATTTTCGTTAGTGCTTTGCGGCTCGCCCTCTTGCGCGCCCTCGTCTTGCGAAATTTCATCTGAAATTTCATTCTCGCTTCCCTCCAAAATATCCTGCTCGGTCTGCTCTAGAATTTCTTCAGTCTCGCCGCCGTCCAGATCGTCGCCGCTTAGAGCGCCTCCTTTGTAGTTTTGCATCTCCTCGGCGCTGTTTGGAGCGATGAGAGCGGTTACTAGCGTATCGTCCTCATCTAGGCTGATAGCGCGGATACCGAGCGAGCGGATATTTTTAAACTCGCTTAAATTTGTGCGTTTTACGATGCCGTTGCGAGTGAAAAATACGAGCGACTTGCTCGGATCAAAATCGGTCGTAGGGATGATCGCCATGATCTTTTCGTCCGCGCCGAGCTGGATTAAATTTACTACCGCCTTGCCCTTTGCGGTGCGCGAGCCCTCCGGGATTTTATAGACTTTAAGCCAATAAAGCTGCCCGCGGTCGGTGATAAACATAAGCGTGTCGTGGGTATTGCTCGTAAAAAAGCTCTCGATGAAGTCATCATCATACGTCGTGACCGCCACGCGCCCCTTGCCGCCGCGCTTTTGCTTCTCGTAAGTCTTGCTAGGCACGCGCTTGATATAGCCGCGGTGAGTGATCGTAACGACCATATTTTCATTCGCGATTAGATCTTCGATGTCGATATCCTCGTAGTCATCGACGATTTCGGTGATGCGCGGGCATTTAAATTTATCCTTGATCTCCAAAAGCTCATCTTTGATGATGCCTTCGATTAGCTCCTCGCTCTTTAGGATCGCATCAAGCCGCTTTATCTCGGCTAAAATTTCTTTTAGCTCCTCCTCGATCTTTTCGCGCTCAAGTCCCGTTAAGCGGCTTAGCCTCATATCCAAAATCGCGCCCGATTGCGCCTCGCTAAGGCCGAATCTGCTCATTAAATTTTCGCGCGCGACGTTGGTGTCGGCGGAATTTCTAATCACGTCAATCACTTCATCGATATTATCTAGCGCGATCTTTAAGCCCTCTAAGATGTGCGCTCTAGCGCGCGCTTTTTGAAGCTCAAAAATTGTGCGGCGGATGATGACGGTTTTTCTGTGGTTCAAAAACAGCTTCAAAAGCTCTATCAGCGTGAAAATCTTCGGCTCCTTGCCGTCGATTGCGAGCATTATCACGCCGAAGGTCGCCTCCATCGTGGTTTGCTTAAATAGATTATTCAGCACGATCTCGCTCATCGCGTCGCGCTTAAGCTCGATTACTACGCGAATTCCGTCACGATCGCTCTCGTCGCGCACCTCAGAGATTCCTTCGATCTGCTTTTCCTTTACGAGATCCGCGATCTGCTCAATGAGGCGCGCCTTATTGGTCTGATATGGCAGCTCATCGATTACGATGACATCTTTACTAGCTTTTTTTTCAATATGGGTTTTAGCGCGAATTTTAACGCGCCCTCTGCCCGTTTTATACGCCTCGATGATCCCTTTTTTGCCGTAGATTATGCCGCCGGTCGGAAAATCGGGACCCTTGATCTCGCCCATGATCTCCTCTAGGCTTGCGTTTTTATTCTCAAGCAGTATCAAAAGACCGCCCACAAGCTCATCTAAGCTATGCGGCGGGATATTCGTCGCCATTCCTACGGCGATTCCGCTTGAGCCGTTAAGCAGCAAATTCGGCACGCGCGCAGGCAAAACATCGGGCTCGTTTAAGCTCTCGTCGTAGTTCGGCACGAAATCGACCGTCTCTTTATCTAAGTCTTTTAGCAGCTCCTCGGCTAGTGGCGTCATACGTGCTTCAGTGTATCTCATCGCTGCCGCTCCGTCGCCGTCGATCGAACCGAAGTTGCCTTGACCGTCGACGGAAGGAATTCTCATCGAAAAGCTCTGCGCCATTCGCACGAGCGCATCGTAAACAGCGGTATCGCCGTGCGGATGGTATTTACCAATGACGTCGCCTACGATACGGGCGGATTTTTTGTATGGCTGGCGAGAGCCCACGCCAAGATCGTTCATCGCATATAAAATTCGCCTATGCACTGGCTTTAGACCGTCTCTGGCGTCCGGCAGCGCACGACCGATGATAACGCTCATCGAGTAATCAAGATAGCTCGTCTTGATCGATTCTTCGACGTCGATATCGATGATCTCCTGATTTTCAAACATATTTGATTGCATAAATATCCTTTTAAATTTTAAAGCGCGATTATAGCGAATTATTCTTTTGCATTAGCTAAAACCAAGCCGCACACGGGCATAAAGCCGCCATCGATCAAGCTCTCGCGCGCTTGCAGCATGCTAAGGCCCGAGGTGATGATGTCGTCTACTAGGATCACGGGGAATTTCGGCGGAGTTAGAATTTTAAAATTTCGCTTGTGCTTTAGGCGAAATTCCAAACTCTGCCCAGTGTATTTGACGCGGTTTTGCGCGCGCAGGCAGCGAAATTTTGGCTCAATTAGCGCGCTTTTTAGCGCGCGAGCTAAGATCGCCGTGTGCGAATAGCCGCTGCGAGCGTCATCATCCAGCGGCACGGCGTTAAATTTAAAAATTCTGCCCGTTTTAAATGCTTCGTAATTTTGCGGATTTGCTGAAATTTCGCGTTGCAGATGAAGCGGGAATTTCGCTAGACTTAAAGAGGCTATGCGCGCAAGCACCGCAGCGCCGTATTCGTGATGTTTAGAAAGTATAAGCTCTCGAATTTCGGAGTAGCCGTAGTAGTAAAATACGCTAAAGCCCTCCACCTGCCGCATGCCTAGGCGGCATTCGGCTAAATTTGCGGCGCAGGCGGCGCAGATCGTGCGCAGGCTAAACGCGCCGCAATTTACGCAGCGCATCTAAAGCGTCAAGATGATTTGATCGGCGGATTTTTTGACGATGTCGCCAAGCAAGCTTTGCACAAAAGGATTAAGCGATCTAGCCGTGCGAAGCGCGGTAAATTGGCTCTGATCCTGCGAAACGCGTTTGGTCGTAGTTTTGTTGCCCTGCACGATAGAGATCGCGATCTCGCCTCTTGCGCTCATATTTTCCTTCGAGTAGCCGTTGATCGCTGCCGAGATGCTTCTAATATTTACGGTTACAATATTCGGGCTTGCAGGATCGATCCTTACGCCGCGAGCCTCAAGCTCCGCGCGCAAAGCCTTGTCGAACCACGCCGAGAGATTGTTTTTCAAAAGCACCTCATCGACCAGCTTGCCGTCGTTATCGTTGATGACGGCGATTACCATCTGATTTTCGCGCTGATCGTTGATCGCGTTGATATTTACGGACTTGCCGCTTACGGTCTGATCGGCCTTAGAAAGATACGGATTTAGGCTGATGACGCTGCTGGTTTGCGAGCAGGCGACAAAAAATAGCGCAAAGACGCCGATTAAAAATTTTTTCATTTTTATCCTTTTTCTGAAATTCGGGCGCATTGTAGCACTAAATTTAAAATTTATAGATTTTTTTGTATCATTGTAAGATCAAAGGAGAAATTTTGCAAGCACTCGCTTTAAAATACAGACCCAAAAGCTTCGATCAGCTCATCGGTCAAGACGCCGTCGCCAAAAGCCTCGCACACGCGCTGGATTCGGGCAGGCTGAGCCACGCATATCTTTTCAGCGGACTTCGCGGCAGCGGCAAAACCTCGACGGCTAGGATTTTTGCCAAAGCGCTTTTATGTGATAAAGGCCCTACCGGCAAGCCGTGCGAGATCTGCGATAACTGCGTAATGGCAAATGAGGGGCGCCACATCGACATCATCGAGATGGATGCCGCCAGCCACCGCAAGATCGACGATATCCGCGAGCTCATCGAGCAGACGAAGTATCATCCCGCAAGCGCGCGCTTTAAAATTTTCATCATCGACGAGGTACATATGCTCACCAAAGAGGCCTCCAACGCGCTTTTAAAGACGCTTGAGGAGCCGCCTAGCTACGTAAAATTTATCCTTGCGACCACAGATCCGCTCAAGCTTCCAGTCACCGTGCTATCGCGCACGCAGCACTTTCGCTTTAAGCCGATCGCTAAAAGCGCCGTCGTAGCGCATCTAGAGCAAATTTTAAAAACCGAAAACATCGCTTACGAAGAGGGCGCGCTTGAAATTCTAGCTCGCAGCGGCTCTGGCTCGCTACGAGACACGCTCACGCTCCTCGATCAGGCGATTATCTTTAGCCGCGAAGGCATCACGCAGCGCGCGATCGCCGATATGTTGGGCTTGCTCGATCCCGCCAAAATCGGCGAAATTTTAGACATCGTGCTGCGCCAGGACCGCGCGGGCGCGATCGAGATCATCAAAGAGGTCGAAAACTACAATGCCGAGACGATAATCGACGAGATGATCGCAAATTTAAAGGATAAATTCCTGCGCCGCGACGCGAAATTTAGCCTGCTGATGTACGAGCGGTTTTTCCGCATTTTAGCGGGCGCTAAGAGCATGCTCGCCATCAGCCCGGACAATACCTATGCAATTTCTATGATGATTTTTATGATGATGGAGGCGGTAAATCTGCGCGAAATCGACGAGCTCATAGAGGTCGGCAGATCGCTGGATCAAGGCGAGGGCTATGCTTTTGCTTCGGCGCCTAATTTAAACGCGCAAAGCTCCGCGCCGAATTTCAGGTCAAATTCCAACCAAAGCGCGTCATTTGCGCCAAATAGCGAGCCGGACAGCACGGCTTTTGTACCGAGCGACCGGGGTAGCGCGACAAGCGGCGTGCCTAGCTTTACGGCGAGCGCAAAACGTCCCGCAAGCTCGGCACAAAACTCCGGTGCGGGCGGTGCGGCAAAACAGAGCCCTGACGCGGGCGGCGAGATCAAACCGGGCGCAGCGGCACAGGCGCAAAATTCTAACTCTTTCATCAAAACGGGCGCTCAAAATGAAATTTACGAGAATTTTTTAGCCAAAATTTACGACCGCGATTACGATCTGGGCGAGAAATTTAGCAAGTGCGTGGAATTTTTAAAGCTCGAGCGCGGCACGCTGTATCTGCTCTCGCACGCGCAGGGGCAGGACAGAGAGTACCTGCGCAAGGGCTCGCGAGCGATAAATAGCGTGCTAAAATCGCTTTTCGGCGAGAGCGCGGCCATCAAGATCGAGCAAGGCACGCCGCAAAACGGCGATGATCCCACCCAGAGCGAGCGCGATCGGAATTCCGCACGCGACGTAACCGCTACGCAAAGCAAGAATTTTACGCAAGGCGCGGCTTCCGAATCCGGCGCCGATACTGCGCGCCCGAGAAATTCAACCTCACAAAGCCCTGCAAATTCCGCGTCACAAAATTTTACTGAAAGCCCCACCTCTAGCAGCATGCAAGATAATCCAGAATCTACGCAAGCAGGCGTGCAAGAAAGCGAGCAGAGCTGTGCGCCGCAAATAAATTCCGCCGCAAATGAGGCGCAAGCCGCAAAATTGCAAACGGATGCGGTAAGAAATTCCAAGCAGCAAAATTTGAAAAATTCTACGATGCAAAATTCTGCACAGCGAAATTCCGCGACGAATTCCAATTCGCAAAATTCCGCTTCAAATTCCAAGCTGCAAAATTCCGAAATTTCTTCAGGAGATGACGGCGGGGAAAAGGACGATCTGTTAAGATCCACCGATCCGCAAAACTACGCCGCAAAGCCCCGCGATGCGAGCAAGAGCGTGCGCGCCACCAAGGCAGGCCTCGCCGAGCTCGCAAACGGCGCGCAGGACGGCAAGGAAATTTTGATCTCCGAGATAAATAGACTATTCGGCGAGCCCACCAAAATCACGGAATAACGCTTTCTTCGGATTAAATTTATCTCCGCACGATTTTAAAATTTCGGCTTTTTAAATTTTTACCCACTCCGCTCGGCTTCGCGTCGGCGCTTGATATTTCGGTACAAATAACTTCGGTAAGACATGCGCAGCAAATAGCCGCAACCTGCTCGCGTGAGCCTTAGACGAATCCAAAAAGAGCGCGGACAGGCAGCGAAATTTTTAAATCTTAACGTAGCTTTATTTTTTATCATATAGAATTTTCGTCATTCTAATCTTCACCGTTAGAATTCTGCGCACAAGAATTTTTAGAATTATATTTTTTTGATATCGGAATTTTCTTTAGCCGAAGCATTTGCGCTTGCATTTTTGCCATTAGAATTTTCGCCGATTAAATTTATTCTTTGCAGAATTTTAAATCTGGATTACGCGCCCTATTATTTCATCACATCATGACGGGTTATTTACATAAAATTTCACCTATTAAAAATTTGGACGAAAATTCCACATGTGAAATCTCGATAAAATTTTGCCATTAAATTACGAAACGAAATTCTACCTCGCAATTCCGCCGCTATTTCTTGGCGATTTTATAAAAACCGTCTCTGAAAACAACCTTACCCGCATCCGCAAGACGCTTTAAAAGCTGTGCGCTTTTTTCGTCAAACATCGCCTCCACGTCGCTCGTGCGCTGCGGACGGCGCGAAAGAGTGCGCAAAATTTCATCCTCGTTAAAGCTCAGCCGCTCGCTTGCGTATTTGGGTGCGGCGATGATATTTACGTTTTGATTTTCGATGAAAGTGGCTAGATAGCGCAGCTGCGCCTCGC
>CAUQPS010000058.1:0-10527 GCA_963520005.1 uncultured Campylobacter sp. | reverse complement strand
CGCACCTGCTGGCAGAGCTTTGAGCGCGGCGATTGCGGCGGCGCCAAAGACCTAGCGCTAATAGACCGCGTCGGCAATCAGCTCAAGCACTCAAGCACGCTCGAACACCTCTACTACAACTTCTACATCAGCGGCATCTCTCGCGCGCTGCTTCAGGAGCTGGCACGCCACCGCCTAGCAAGCCTTAGCGTAAAATCCACGCGCTACACTCTCAAAGAATTGCGCGGCGAGGGTAGCTTCGCGCAAGGGGATTTCGAAAATGCCGCGCGATACATCGTGCTTACCGGCAACGAAGCGGTCGATAACGCAAGTATCGCGGCTCTTGAAAATCTGCGCGTAATCTTACAAAGCCCAATCAGCCTTGATATCGCCAAATACTGCCTGCCCGAGTGCTACAAGAGCGAGCTTAGCTGGAGCATAAACGCACGCAGTTTGCAAAACTTCCTCGCTTTGCGCTCTAGCAAGGCGGCACTTTGGGAGATCCGCGAGCTTGCGAGTAAAATTTACGAAGCGCTGCCGCAGGAGCATAAATTTATATTCCAAAGCTGCATGGCTAGCGGAGAGAAGATGCAGGACGAGGGGTAGCGCGCGGGATAAAATTTTGATATAAGGGGCTTGCGATGATAAAACTTACGCAGATGAGAGCGGCTTTTGAAAAAGAGGAGCCGAACGCGCTTTATCTGAGCTACTTAGGATGGGTAAAAACTCTGATTCCGTTTTGGAGGCAAGCCGCTGCGAGGATCGCGGAGCTAAACGGCACGGCAGATGAAAAAAGAGACAAGCATTTGCGAGTTATCGACAATTCTTTAGAGTTGATGCAAGCTTGGCGATTTAAAAAGATAAAATACGTGCAAGCAAGAAGAAAAGAGATCGATAGTGCCATAAGTTTTATTCGAAACGGCGCCTTAACGCAGCAGGCATGCAGATACGCCTTTGCGCCGGTTTGCAGAAATTTAGCGAGCATTTTGCGTAGCTTTTTATATGTTTCTACTTTTGGCTATTCGGACGAGCAGCTTCCGACCGTATTTGCTCAAGATATTTACGGCATTGCGCTGTGCCATACTTTATTTCCCTTTGATACGGGCGATTTTGTGTATTATCTGCCGCGAGAGAAATCCATTCACACCGACGACCCCGCCGATTTGGATAACTGGCATTTGATGATGAGCGAGGCCGGCAAGGCTTTGAATATCGCGGAGCTCATCAAAGAGGTAAATGAGCAGGCTCGTAAAATTTACGAAAACTACAAAACGCCGTTTGAATGGAAATATGACGAGGGGGTTTGGAATTTGGAATTTGAGAATGTTTCAAAAAGGCTACACTATGCAGGCTTGCGGGCTTTTGCAAGTCTGAATAAAGCGGAATAAAAAACGCGCAAAATTTTAACCGCTTTTAAATTTTAAAATTCCGCTAGTATGCGGTAAAATTTCTGCAAATTTTTAACGCGAGTAAAATTTAAAATTTATTTGAGCGGGTTTTTTGGGTAGCCTGCGGTATCAAAATTTAGCTGCCGCGCATTTTTGCGACTTGCGACGCTGAGAATTGCAGCGGCGGCAAACCTAAAGGTTGCTATGGCGAGCGATAAATTTAAAGGACGGATTATGAAAAATCTAGCGCTTGTGATGTTTGGCGGACAGACACACCTCGATTTTGTGGGATTTTACGATTGTATGCTAAGGCTCAAAGCCATCCACCCGCAGCTTGAGATGAGGTTTTGCTCGCGCGAGCGGCAGGTTTCGGATAGCGGCGGCCTTACGATCGATATGGGCGAGATCACGACGGATCTAGGTGGCTTTGATGCGGTTTTTGTGCCCGGCGGTATGGCGACGCGCCGCCTGAGGGACGATGCTGGCTTCATCTCGTGGCTCGCAACCGCGCGCGATGCGAAGTATAAGTTTAGCGTTTGCACCGGTTCGCTGCTTCTGGGCGCAGCGGGGTTTTTGCGCGGTAGGCGCGCGACCACGCATCCGTTTTGCTACGATCTGCTGGCGCCTTACTGCGCGGATGTGGTGCACGAGCGGCTCGTATGCGAGAGTCTGCCCGCAGGAGGCGAGATCATCACCGCAGGCGGCGTGAGCAGCTCCATAGAACTTGGACTTTGCGTGATCGAAAAATTCGCGGGCGTACAGGCGCGAGAGGCTGCCGCTGCGGCGATGGATTATCCTTATTACAGCCTTAGAGGCAAGCTCGTACGATGAAATTTTAAAGTCGCTAAGATCGGTGGCGCAGTTTATAAATACCGCAGTAAATTTTAAAATAGAGAGGGGGCAGATTATAATGCAAGCAGTAAAGATATTTAAAACATTGTGGAAAGCCATCAAGATCGTCATACTCGCAGCATTGATATTGTTTGTTTTATTTATAGCTTTTCTATTTTCACCCCTTAATACGGATTTTTCATATATAGAAAATAAAAATTTGGCTAAATTTGAAGCCTTAACAAATACGAAAGGAGAAACTTTGCTTATCTATCGCAAAAAAAGTCCTCCTTTATCGTGTAGTGAAAAAATACAGACTTGTATCTGTTACGCGCATTTTATAAAGGCGGATAAGCCTTTTATTTTGACGCAACAAAAAATGCTGCAAGAGGGTTACGAGTTTGTTTCCAAGTCCGATTGCATAGCTGAAACTACAAATTTGCATGAATTTAAACTATCGTGGGCGATGCCGTCTTATCATTATGCCGGCAGTCGGGAGTATTTGATATATGGTTCGATCAAAAATTTAAATATAACGGCAATAGTCAACGATAAAAGGCGAATATGGCACAAAAAAGAGCATGAATGGGGGCAACCGAGCGATTATGATCACGAGGTTATTTTTTATCCGGAACTTAATATAGTTCAAATAAATAAAATGGGGTATTAATAGCGTGCGCTAAATATACTTATGGTCGATTAATATAACGTTGCGAACTAAATTTAAAAGCTTTTGGGATAAAATTTAAAAATTTGAAAAATTGGACTTTAGTCTTACGGACATTTATCAAAGTAGATAAAATAACGATATAGTGGGTTTTACATAAAGTAGGAGATCGCAAAGACAGAATGAAACCGGCTCAAATTTTATCGCTACTTTCGCATATATCTTTCGTGGCGGCGATTATTTATAGGTTAAAATTCAGAGATAATAACCCGTGGGAGTTCGCAATCGTGCTTTTTGCCTACGCGATTTTGTTTGCTTTTTACCCGCGGACTCTGCTTAACGATAATAAAAAGACGATTGCCATGCTGTTTTTTATGGCGCTTTTGATCGTGATCGTGTAGCTGCGCCTATAAATCGGCGGGATCGGTTGCGGCGCGGGCGATCCGCCTTTGATTGCAGCGGCGCGTGCGAGCGATACTATTTTTAAAATTTATTGTAAAATTATGGCGTTAATTCATTAAAGCTTAAAGGGCTAGCATGCAGATAAACTTAGACGACGTGAGGATCGAGAGCGGCTGGAAAGAGGCGCTTAGGGATGAATTTTTAAGCGAGTATTTTGCGAGGATCAAAGAAAATCTGCTCGCTGCAAAGGCGCGAGAGATCGTCTATCCGCCGGGAAATTTGATCTTTAACGCCTTCAATCTCACCCCGTTTGAGCGGGTGCGCGCGGTGATTTTGGGGCAGGATCCCTACCATGGCGCGCATCAGGCGATGGGGCTTAGCTTTTCGGTGCCGCACGGCGTGCGAATTCCGCCCAGCCTCGTAAATATCTACAAAGAGATTAAAAGCGATCTGGGTATCAGCGAGCCTGCTAGCGGCGATCTGAGCTACTGGGCGAAGCAGGGCGTGCTGCTACTTAATGCGAGCCTTAGCGTGGGCGCAAACCGCGCGAACTCGCACAGCGGCTTCGGCTGGCAAATTTTCACCGACGCCGTGATTAAAATTTTAAGCGCGAGGCGGCAAAATTTGGTCTTTATGCTGTGGGGAAATTTCGCCAAAGCCAAATCGGCGCTGATCGATGCGCAGAGGCATCTCATTTTAACCGCCGCGCACCCCAGTCCGCTTGCAGGAGGGGCGTTTTTTGGCTGCAGGCATTTTAGCAGATGCAACGAATATCTGCGCGCGCACGGTCTGGGAGAGATCGATTGGGATCTAAATCACGGCGCAGATTAAATGTATTTTAAATGAAATTTGCGTAAAATGCGCCGCAAAATTTCAAAGTAAAGAAATTTTAAAAAATGTCGAAAGGAGAAGTGAGCGAATAATATACGACCGGCTTAAGAGGGCTTGCCGAAGCGACGCAGATGCGCGGCTAGGCTAATCATTGTAATTAAAGGAACGATATGAAAAAGATAATTTTGGGAATTTTATTGCTATTTACAAGTAGTGTAGTGGCAAATACCCTATCTGAGATTAGGCAATCGGGCAGTGTGCGCGTAGGCGTATTTGAGGCGCAACCGCCTTTTAGTAAATTTGAAGACGGCAAATTTCAAGGATTTGAGGTTACTCTAGCCGAGGCGCTATCAAAAGATATATTCGGTGGCAAGGCGGGCAAGGTGGAATTCGTGCCCGTAAAGGCTAGTGAGCGTTTAAAAGTGTTGGAAGAAAATAAAGTAGATATGGTGCTTGCGACCTTTACGATCACAAATGAGCGTAAGCAGGTGGTCGATTTTACGACGCCGTATTTTGCAGTAAATATCGGCGTGCTAACCCGCGCCGGCGATAGGATCAAGACTGTATCGGATCTGCACGACAAGCCGATCATCGCAGAAACCGGAACTACGGGCGAAGCGTATTTTAGAAAAGAGGGCTTTGAAATCATAAATTGCGCCACTGCAAATGAATGCTATAAAATGCTAAAGGACGGTAAGGGCATCGGATATGCGACGGATAATCTGATAGTTTTAGCTTATGCCGTCATCGACAGCGACACCGAGGTAAATATCAAGAATTTAGGCGTTTCGGATTTCTTAGGCATTGCGGTTTCTAAGGGCAATAAGGATCTGCTTGAGTTCTTAAACGGCGAGCTAGTCAAGCTAAGTAAGAACGGCTTTATGAAAAAGACCTATGACGAGACTATCGAGCCGTATTACAAGGGTACTGCGGAGAAAAAATATTTCTTGCTGGATGATCTTTATAGCTTATTTTAGGCGGGTATAGCCGATACAGCTCGCCTGTGTTTGCTTGCAGTAAGCATAGAGCTGTGCGCTATACGTCAGGTAAAATTTTAAAAGGCTTGCATAGCCTTGCTATTTTGTCCGACTTTGCGAGCTTGGTTTAGATTGTAAGATTTTACTAACGCGTCGTTGCAGAATTTATAAAATTCCATAGAATTTCGCAGCGGCGTGCTATTTTTGCAGCACTAATAGACGCACAGAATTTAAGCGAAGCGCTAAAATTTAATGAGAGCAGGCGGAGCTTGGCGCAAGGCAGCAAAATTTAAAAAGCCTCTATCATTATGCTTAGAAATTTTAGTTGCGAAATTTTATCGCTAAGCTCGCAATTTAGGGAATAGTTTCGGTTCTAGTAAAATGAAATTTTAAGAAAATTTACATTACAATTACGAAAAATTTAAAATTCAAGGAGGAAGTTACGAAAAAGTCATTTTTTCTTATTCTATTGTCGGTCATTTTTACATTTGCGAATTCTTTGAGTGAAATCAATCAAAGCAAGGTTATCAGAGTGGGCGTCTATGAAAACGAGCCGCCTTTTAGTAAGTCGAGCGAGAAAGGCTTTGAGGGATTTGAGGTCGAGCTTGCCAATGCGCTAGCCGGTAAAATTTTCGGTAACAGCGGCGGTCGTATCGAGCTCATACCGGTAACAAACGAAGTGCGTTTTCCGATGCTGCAAAACAATCAGGCAGATATGATAATCGCGGCTGCAAGTATCACTGAAGAGCGTAAAGGCAGCGTGGATTTTTCGATGCCGTATTTTACGGTAAATTTGGGAATTTTAACGAAAAAAGACTCAAATATTCACAAAATAGGTGATCTGATGGGCAAAAAGATCGGCGTCATCCGCAAGACCACCGGCGAGGCATATATCAAAAAGGACGGCGGTTATAATGTTTCCTACTGCAACGATTCGGTCGATTGCTACAGGAGATTAAAAAGCGGCGAGATCGATGGGTATTGCAACAACAACCTTTTTGTAATGGTCTATCCGATCGTAGATCCTGCAGTCGAGGTCAATATAAAAAATTTAGGCGATAATGTATTCTTGGGCGTCGCGGTGCAAAAGGGTAATGCGGAGCTGCTAGAAGCGATCAACAAAGGCTTGATTGCGCTTAGCAAAGAGGGCTTTTTCAAAAAGGCTTACGAGGATACTTTCGAATCTTTCTATAAAGGCACCGTCGATAAAAAATATTTCCTACTCGACGATCTTTACAGCTTTTTTTAATAAAAAAGGAATTTAAAATGAAAAAATCACTGTTTTTAATTCTTCTATCTTGCATCTTTGCGCTTGCGAATTCTTTAAGCCAAATAAAGCAGAGTAAAGTCATTCGTATCGCTGTTTATGAAAACGAGCCTCCATTTAGTAGAGTTACGGATAACGGCTTTGAGGGCTTTGACGTAGAGCTTGCTAATGCAATCGGAGGCAAAATTTTAGGCGATACCGGCGGTAGGATCGAGCTAATACCGGTATCAGCGCAAGCGCGCTTTCCGTCCATTCAAAATAATCAGGCGGATATGCTTATCGCGGCTGCAAGCGTTACTGAGGAGAGAAAGAAAAATTATGAGTTTTCGATGCCCTATCTTTCCGTAAATTCCGGAGTTTTAACCAGAAAAAGCGACAATATCCAAAAAATGAGCGATCTACGAGGTAAGAAAGTAGGCGTCATTCGCGGCTCGACGGGCGAAGCGTTTATGCAAAAGGACGGCGGCTACAATCTAGTGTATTGCAAAAATTCCTCTGATTGCTATAAACGGCTAAAAAGTGGCGAGATCGACGGCGCGTGCGACGATAATCTATTCGTGATGGTCTATCCGGTCGCAGATCCTAGCGTCGAAGTCAATATCAAAAGCCTCGGCGAGAATGTATTTTTGGGTATCGCGATGCAAAAGGGTAACGCAGATCTCGCAGAAGCCGTCAATCAAGCGCTCATCTCGCTTAGCAAAGAGGGCTTTTTCAAAAAGGCGTATAACGATACTTTTGAGCCTTTCTACAAAGGCACCGTCGATAAAAAATACTTCCTTTTAGACGACATATACAGCTTCTTTTAGAATTTTAAATTTGATGCGGGTTAGGATTTGAAGCTTTGCGGCTTTAAATTCTAACCCACACATAACCAGTGCGTCATTAAAATCCGTTTTAAAATTTTGTCCTAAAATCTCATTTCAAATTTTATTAGTCCCGCCGCCGCGCCTAAGCCAGCATGCACACGGCAGTCGCAATCTTTGGTATTTGCGAGCATTTACGGCGCACAAAATCAGATTGAGCTAAGCTTTAAAATTTTACTCCGAGCCCTTGGAATTTTTTAAATCCTCCATACGCTCCTGCTGTGCCTGCACGAACGCGTCGTATCTGATAAAAAGATAATCTTTGATCTCAAAAATCATCAACGTAAAAATCGAAGGCAGCGTGAAAAATCTAATCGTCATAAACACTAGATCAAGCGCGTTTAGTTCGTCGCTGCCCGCGCGATACCCTCCCGCGCCCGCGGTTAAAATCCCGTGCAGCGTCTCGTAGTTGTAAAGGATGAAAATCGTCACAAAAAGCGTGGAGAGCTTCGATACGATCTTATTCATGATCTGCGCCACGTCCTCATCGGCGATCACTGACATCGCAAACCACACGAGGGTGAAAAACAGCGGAAAGACGATGTTGAAATTTAGCGAGTTATCAAGCTTTTCCGCGCCCGTCACCGCGATGATCGCAAACACCGCCGCAAAGGGGATCACAAAGAGCGCGAAGGTCATCGCCGATTTTATCGCCTTAAAAAAGCTATACGCAAGCAGAGGCGAGCCCAAAGCGAGCAAAAAGAGTGTCAGCGCGTAGTTGGCTTTGGCAAAATCGTACAGATTAAACAGCGCAAATGCCGATGCTACGGCAAGTAGCGGCACGCTTAGCTTAAACAGCACCCCATATTTGGCGTACGCGCGCGATACGACGGCGTCGAGCTTGCTAAATTTGACGTTTAAGCTTTGCGCCCTGATGAAAAACAAAATGACGAATTTGACGATTACGTTTGGGCTCATACGCACCTTTCCATTTAAATTTTATAAAATTTTATCCACGCTAGATTTGCGAAATTTTATCCGCGGAGCCTGTCCGTAGAATTAGGCTTTGCCGACAGCTTATGCAGTCTGCGTTAAAATTTCATCGCGCTCTCGCTGCGTTGCTATCTTGCCGCCTTGTAGGCTTTGTCTTTTGGCTACGTGAGGCGGACCTGTGCGCTTTGGCTTGCGTAGCGTCTCGTTAGCAAGCCCCCTAGGTTGCAGCGTGTCGCAGCAGCGCTCATTCGGCTCGGCGCGCGATACTTTGCTTGCGGTATCCGCGTCGCGCCCGCGCATGAGAGCTTGGCGCCGCTAAAATTTTATCGGCTCTCAGCCCTATGAGATACGTCCTACGCGCCGCGATAGAATTTTACGCGACGCAAGGACCTATCGGGCTTAGCTTTGCGCCGCATTGCGGCAAAATTTTAAAATTTGCGCCGCAAAGCGCTCGCCTTGTATTGGCCTGGGATGCGGCGCGAATGATTAAATTTTAACCGCACCGTCGCCGAGCCGTTTTAAAGCTCAAACGAATTTTTGAACCGCTACGATACGTGAAATTCCAAAAATCGCGCCTTAGCGATCAAGCTCATTTGCGCTTGCTTGTGGGCCATGCAAAAAGCGGCGCACTTGCGCCCTTCACTGCGCCCATGCAAAAGCAACGCGCCCTTTGCCGCTCAAAACTCATTTTCGCCCATTCGCGCCCTCTGCTAAACCGAAGCTAAGAAGCACTCTGCCTCACATCCAATCTAAAATTTGCGTGATCTCAGTAGCGTGAAAAATTTTAAGTCCCTGCGCGTTTTGCGGCTTCATCGGGACGATCGCGTTTTTAAATTTCTGCATCGAGGCTTCTTTCAGGCGCGCATCGAGGTTGAAGATCTCTCTGATCTCGCCGTTTAGGCTCACCTCGCCGATGAAGACGCTCTCTTTGCTGATCGGGCGGTTTTTGAAGCTACTTACTATCGCTGCGACGACGGCGAGATCGCACGCCGTTTCGGTGATCTTTACGCCGCCACTTACGTTTACGAAGACGTCGTATCCGCCAAGCCCGATCTCAAGCTTGCGATCAAGTAGCGCTAGAAGCATATCGAGGCGGTTTTTATCAAAGCCCGTGGCGCTGCGCTTGGGGTAGCCGCTCTCGCACACGAGCGCTTGGATCTCCACGACGAGCGCGCGCGTGCCCTCCATCGTGATCGTGATCGCCGAGCCGCTTACCGCCTTGCCGCGGGTGAAAAATTTACTCGCGACATCCTTTGCGCTTACGAGTCCGTGCGGTCCCATCTCGAAAATCCCCACCTCGCTCGTAGCCCCGAAGCGGTTTTTAAAACCGCGTAAAATTCTAAGTTGCTTGCTCGCATCGCCCTCGAAATACAGCACTACGTCCACCATATGCTCTAATATGCGCGGGCCTGCGATCGAGCCTTCTTTGGTGATGTGGCCGATGATGAAGATTGAAATTCCGCGCGCTTTGGCAAGTCGCATCAGCTCGAAGGTGATCTCGCGCACCTGCGTGATCGAGCCCGGCGCAGACGGGGCCTTGTCGCTAAAAAGCGTCTGGATGCTGTCGATGACGATAAACTTATAATCCCTGCGCTCTACTTCGTCGAGCACGGCGCTTAGATTTATCTCGGTGAGCAAAAACAACCGCTCGCTTATCGCGCCTAGCCGCTGCGCACGCATTTTGATCTGACTAGCGCTCTCCTCGCCGCTTACGTAGAGCACTGCGCGGCCGCCGCTTGCTAAATTTGCCGCGATCTTAAGCAGTAGCGTAGATTTTCCGATGCCGGGGCTGCCGCCGATTAGCACGAGCGAGCCCTCTACGACGCCGCCTCCGAGGACTAAATTTAGCTCGCTATCTTTGGTGTCGATGCGTGAAATTTGCTCGATCTGTATCTCACTGATCGCTTTGGCGCTTGCGGATGAGGCGCGGGCAAGCTCGCCCTCGATCTCTTTTAACGCTTTGATCTGAGCGGGCTTGAGCTCGACGAAGCTATCAAACGCGCCGCAGTCGGGGCATCTGCCGAGCCATCTGCTTTGCTGATTGCCGCAGTGCTGACACTCAAAAATCGTGGTTTTAATCTTCGCCATTTTTATCCTCGCTCATTTTTGCTTAAATTTAGCCCACGCTTTGCGAAATTATACTTAAAATTTTTAAAATTTTAGCCTCCTCGTGCGCTGTTTGCGGGATCAAAAATCACGAGAGGGAGGATTTGCGGCTAAATTTGAGCTAAATTTAAATATGTTTTAAACATTTATAACTATAATACAAATTTCACTTTATTTAAAGAAGGTTTAAGATGAAGGGCAAGCTTAGTAGAAGCCAGTTTTTGACGATATCGCTTACGCTATTTGCGATGTTTTTCGGTGCGGGAAATTTTATTTTTCCGCC
>CAUQPS010000057.1:0-10684 GCA_963520005.1 uncultured Campylobacter sp. | reverse complement strand
ATCTGCGTCCATGGCGAACATGCGGCACGTTTAAGCGATTTCGGTGCTACGAATAGTGAGTGCTGCCCTATTCGCGCCGTGTCCGCAGCTAATCCACAGCGACCTACGAGCGCTTAAGAGATTTCAGCTTTGTGTACTACGCGAGCCGTATCCGCTCTACTCGGATTTATGCGTTTAAACGGATTTTAGCTCTGCGGGTAGCGCCGCTTCCGTTTGTGCGTGCCCGCGCAATTTAAAATTTACGCAAGCGAGCGCGACGGACCCAGATCTTTGTATCGCCGCGTCCGCTTAAATTTTAAAATTTAATCTCTGCCGTGAAGCTCATCGATGTAAAATTTCACCGAGCCGAGACCCTCTTTTTTTGCCCATTCATAGGCGCTTGAGACGAACTCCCAGTTGATGCCCGCGTAGAATTTCTCCAAATATTTCGGACGCGCATTGTGCTCATCGATGTAATACGCATGCTCCCAAACGTCCACGACTAGAAGCGGTACGAGCCCCTCGCTCACCGGCGTAGCGGCGTTTTGAGTCGCTTTGATGCAAAGCTTACCTGATTTCGGATCGTAAGCGAGCCACACCCAGCCCGAGCCAAAATGCGCCGTAGCAGCAGCCAAAAACTCGCTTTTAAAATCCGCGAAATTTTTCGCCAGCGCCGATTTTAGCTCTACAGATGGCTCGCTGGGCTTTGCGATGCAATCCCAGTAAAAATCGTGGTTGTAAACCTGCGCGGCGTTGTTAAAAAGCCCGCCGCTAGCAGCCGTTACGATCTCGTAAAGCCCCTTGCCTGCAAACTCTCCCGATTCGGTGAGTTTATTTAAATTTGCCACGTAAGTCGCATGGTGCTTGCCGTGATGATAATCACAGGTTTCTTTGCTTACGACCGCGTTGTGCGCCGCATCGAACGGCAACTCTCTAAGTTTAAACATCTTTCTCTCCTTGAAATGATTTGAAATGATTATATCCTAAAATTTCTAAATGATTAATAAAATTTATTATTTAGGATTAATTTTAAGATAAATTTCAATCTAGCTCGTTCCTGTTATAATCGCGCTTCAAATTTAAAATTTAGGCGGTTTATGAACACCAAAGGCTTTGCTTCTGTCCTCGTCGGAGCGCTTTTTGAGTGCGGCTGGGCTTACGGACTTAAGCGCGCTGCTAGTACGCACGATCGGCGCCGTGATGCTGGGCATATTCGTCCGCCGCGAGAAAATTTCTGCGCGCAAAGCACCTGTTATTTCTCATAATTTCAAGCGCCGTGATGCTGAAATTAATTTAGAATTTTGGCGAATTTAGCTAAGCTTAGCGCTAAATTTAACGCAAAGGAAAAACATGAAAATCATCGAAGGCTTGCTTGCTCTTAAGGGCAGCGAAAAAATTCTAATCATCAACGCCCGCTTCAACCACATCATCACCGATCGCCTAGTCGAAGGGGCGCACGATGCATTTTTGCGCCACGGCGGCAAGGAGGAAAATTTAAGCCTGATGCTTGTTCCTGGCGCTTTTGAGATCCCGCTCGCGCTTGAAAAGGCGCTAGCTTCCAAGCTCTACGACGCCGTCGTCTGCCTAGGGGCGGTTATCCGCGGCTCTACACCGCATTTTGACTACGTAAGCGCCGAGGTAAGCAAAGGCATCGCGAACACCATGCTAAAATACGGCGCTCCCGTAACCTTCGGCGTGCTGACTACCGATAATATCGAGCAAGCGATCGAGCGTGCAGGCGCGAAGGCTGGCAACAAGGGCTTTGAAGCGATGAGTGGCGCGATCGAGCTTCTAAGTCTATTTCGCAACATAAAGGCGTAAAATGGCCACCAGACACCAAGCCAGGCTCGCTGCGATCTCGCTGCTTTACTCTAAAGATATGAATGGCGGCAGCGAGGACTTTGCGGACGAATATCTGGAAGAAAAGCGCATTCGCAACGAGCAGCGCAACTGGACGCTGACGCTTCTGCGCGGCGCTAGCGAGAATCTCGCCGCGGTCGATGCGCTGATAGATGAAAATTTAAAGGAATTCAAGCTTTCCGAAATTTCGGCTCTGGAACGCGCGGTACTGCGGCTCGGGGCGTATGAGTTGCGCTTTACGGACACGGACGCGGGCATCGTCATCAACGAAGCGATCAACTCCGCCAAAGAGCTTGGCATCTCGTCCAAATTTATAAATGGCGTGCTGGACGCGCTAAAAGATAGCCCCGTAAATACCGCGACGGATAAAATTTCCAAGCCGAATACGGCGGAAGGCGTAAATTCCGAGCTATCCACAGCGACAAGCGAAAATTCCAAGCCCGCTGCGGCGAAAAATTCCGCTATTTCAGACAGCAACGTTGCGGCGAAAAATTTCATCCCCGCAGGCACGGGTGGCGAGACGGAAAATTTTACTAAGGCAAAAAGGGGCGGCGCGCCGAAAAATTCTACGGCAAGCAGAAGCAGACCGTCTAAAAAGCCCGCTAATTTGAAAACTCGCAGTGCGCCCGCCAAAAAATCCATCGCAAGCAAAAAATTTAAAACGGAGGGAAATTTTAAGGCCGGAGATAAATTTAAGACGGAGAAAACGGGCAAAAATTTCAAAACGGGCGAACGAAGTAAAAATTTTAAGGCAGGCGAACGAGGCAAAGACGCCGCGCCGAAAAAAGAGAGCGCTGATAGAAATTTCAAAGTCGGCAAAAGCGCAGCACCGAAAAAGAGCGCTGCGGGTAAAAATACTGCGCCCAAAAGTAGCGCGGGGCGCAAAATCTCTACCGCGCCGAAAAAATCTGCGGGCGGCAGAGGCGTCGTCTCGAAAAGATCTGCGGGCAACAAAGGCGCGGTACGCGGCAAGGATAAACGGTGAAGCTCTGCGTCGCGCTTGATCTGGGCTCGAAACAGCAGTGCTTGCAGCTGGCGGAGGGGCTTGCGGATTTTTCGGATAAAATTTGGCTCAAAGTGGGCTTACGCGCCTATTTGCGCGACGGGGCGAGTTTTATCGAAGGGCTAAAAAAGATTGGAAATTTTAAAATTTTCCTCGATCTAAAGCTTTATGATATCCCAAATACGATGGCGGACGCCGCCGAGGAGATCGCTAAGCTTGGCGTAGATATGATAAACGTGCACGCAAGCAGCGGCAAACGCGCGATGGCTACGGTTATGCAGCGACTGGGCAGGCTCGGTTCGCGCCCGCTAGTGCTTGCGGTCTCTGCGCTAACGAGCTTTGATCAGGCGGAATTTAGTGCGGTTTACGAGCAAAATTTAAGCGGTGCCGTGCGCAAATTTAGCGTGATGAGCTATGAAGCTGGGCTTGACGGCATGGTCTGCTCGGCGTTCGAGAGCCGCCTGATAAAGGACGCCACGAACGCAAATTTTATTACGCTCTGCCCGGGCGTGAGGCCTTTTGGCGAGAGTGCGGCAGATCAAAAGCGAGTGGCGGATCTGTGCGTCGCGCGCGAGGCAGAGGCTGATTTTATCGTGGTAGGTCGTCCGATCTATCAAAGCGCCGATCCTCGCGAAATTTGCGAGCAGATTTTAAGGCAAATTTATGAGTTATAAAAGCAGTGTTTTAATAAAGGAAAATAAGCGCGAAAAGCTTTCCGACATATTTTTAATAATATTTCTAAGTTATAAGGAGAAATTATGAAAATTTTAGATCAAATAAAAGCCATTGATGAACATATTTGTAAAAATATAGATAACAATTCGAAACTCAAAGATCGTGGTTTTTTGTCACAAGATATTCTTCCTCAGCTTAGAAATTTAATAGAACATTGTTCGATGTATATAAATCTATGTCTTAATGGATTAGATGACAACATAAGCCTAGAAGAAGCAAAGAAAAAAATACCGTCAATACCAAGCAGAGTAGCTAGTATAAGCAACGAATTTAGATTCATAATAAAATTTCATAATTTACTTCAGATATCAGAATCTCACTATACACATGATAAGAATAATTCAGAACGATTGATGTTAAAATATTATGAATACATGTTGCGTTTAAAAAAACTTTGTATAAAAAAATTTAATTTAAAAATCCTTAATAATTTACATAAGTTTCCATTAGGACTAGATAAGAATTTAGACGAGTATTATGAGAAAATTCTATTAGAGCTAAATAAATTTGAAGATTTTAAGTTAAGTTCAAATAAGAGCAATAAAAATAGGTATTATGTTTGGAAAATCAAGCCCGTTTTTATAAAAGAAGAAATTATTTATGAGATTACTTTAACCAACGCTACGGATAATGTTAGTAAATTTAGCCGCATAGTGGCTTTTAGTAAAACAAGCATAAATGGTAATTATGCAATAAAAGCAGTACTTGATAAAACCAATATATTTATTCAAAATAAGAGTATGCCTATTCTGCTTATATCGGATATTGTAGTGTCGATAAGACCATGCGAATTTGAAAATTTTGCTAAGATTTTTACAAAAACGGTTAGCAATTTTGGTTCAAGCACTGAAGCACAGAGGATTAATGACTATATTACAAGAAATAGCTGCAATTTACTTGATATCATTTATTTTGAAGACAGTGAATATGTTAAATTTGAACAAGAAATTAGTAGTGGACATATACAGACATTTTTTCTAAATATCTTAAATAAATGTAGAGAGACTTGTTTAAATAATTTCAAAGGTTCCAATGTTTTAAGATATTTACTCTATAAAATGAATAACAAAATTATAAAAGAACAAATTTCAAAACCAAAATCTAATTATGCGACAGGCTTAATAAATGATAATAGAAATTGCAAATTACATAATTTGTATTTAAAGTATGGAAGCATTCCTTTTGACGATATGCCCTTTATTTCAAGTCTGTGCGGACACAATCCAAAAATATCGGACTTGCTTGAATGCATTGAGTATAAAAATAGAGAGCACGAGTTTCTGGCTAGATTTATAATTCAAAATACCCAAGACAATGGAGTTTTATATACAAAAAAAGACGAGTTAGTAGCTCATTTTAATAATTTGGATAATTTGATTCGGATTTTTAACAACTTACTTTATAAAGAACATAAAGATCGGGAAATTTGTAATTGGAATGGAAATTATTACATTAAAGAATATGAGAAAAATGTAATAAAAATTCTTACAAAATTAAAACAGTTGTCTCAAAATGGCATAATTGACTACGATAAATTTATTGCGTCCAAGATAGGAGACTGCAAAAAGTATATAGATGACGAAGTAAAAATAGATGTCATGAAGAAGATTTTTTTAAAATCAAAAGTTGCTTTTATCTATGGAGCTGCTGGAACCGGAAAATCGACTTTAATAAACTATATTTCAAATTTATATAAGTCTCAAAAGCAAATTTTTCTAGCCCAAACAAATCCAGCTATAGAAAATCTAAAAACGAAAGTCGATAATTCAAATAATGCCAATACAAAGACTATTAAAAAATTTTTAAGTGACAGAAATCAGGACATTGAATGCGAGTTGCTTTTTATTGATGAGTGTAGCACTGTTAGTAATGCCGATATGGTAAAGATATTAGAAAAAGCCAAATTTAAACAACTAATTTTAGTCGGAGATACGTATCAAATAGAAGCTATACAATATGGTACCTGGTTTAATATAGCAAGAGATTTTTTACCAAAACGTTGCGTGTTTGAGCTTAAAAAGCCGTACAGAACTAATGTTGATGAGTTGTTAAAATTTTGGGAGAGTGTTAGAAATTTTAAAAACGACTACAATGAAATAACAGAATTTTGCACATGGGGGAAATATTCTCTAAACTTAGATGAAAAGAATGATGAAATTTTTAATAAAGAACATGATGATGAAATTGTGCTTTGTTTGAATTACGATGGTCTTTATGGGGTAAATAATATTAATAAATTTTTGCAAATAGTAAATAAAAATCAATCTTTTGAAATCGGAAATTTTGAATTTAAAGTAGAAGATCCTATTTTATTTGTGGATAATAATTTTTTTATAAGCGATTTACACAATAATTTAAAGGGAAAAATAACAAAAATTATAGATAAAACAGAAGAAAATGAACTCTATTTTGAGGTAGAAGTCGATAAAATTTTTGAAGACGGTCATGTTTTTACTGCTGGCTTAGAGCTTATTTCTAAAAATGATAATAAATCTATTGTTGGTTTTAGTGTAGATAAAAATATAAATACAGATAATGATGGTGATACTGAAAAAATTCCATTTGTATTGGCTTATGCTATTTCTATTCATAAGTCACAAGGCTTGGAGTATGATAGCGTAAAAATAGTGATTACGAGAGAGATTGAAGAAAATATCTCGCACAATATTTTTTATACAGCGATCACTAGGGCAAAAAAATATCTTAAAATTTATTGGTCACCAGAGACACAACAATACATAATAAAAAATTTTAATATAAAAAATAACAAAAATGATATTAAGATTTTAAAAATAAAGAATAACATTTAATAAATTTTAAGAATAAACATAAAAATAATCAAAAGGAAACTAATATGAAACAATAATATGTTATTGGATCAATAGATCTCGTCGTTGGACTATGCTAGCTCAGAATACTAGCAATTTTGGAACAGAGAATGGCATTCTAAAATGAGTAGCAAAATTTTTATACTTGTACTATTTTAAGAATGTTTTGGGTAAAGCCTTATAATTTGACAAACTGTTAAAAGTCCAGGCATGAACCGAATAATAACATCAAGCTTGGAGAGGGGTTCGGCGGCATTGTCTGCTAGCGCTCGGACGCGGCAGCGACAGGTGCATCCTCTACGTTTACCGCATGGTTTGCTACTACGCCAGCACGCCCCGTCCCGACAAAGCCAAGCTAAAATGGTGGCTTTGGAAGGACTAAATTTACAAATTTGACCCGCGCCGTTTATAAATTTAAACGGATTTGCTAGCAACCGACGCGGCTGTATTTGCGGCACGAAACGGCGCCTCACGGAAGTGCAAGCTAGCAAGCGCAACGAACGGCGCAAATTTTATGCGCGAGCTTTGCGAGCACAATGCGATGGGGTGGCGCAAAGAGCGTAAATTTAACGGGCGCGGCGTAGCGGCTAACGCAAAGTACAAACATAGCCGCAATATGAAATTTTGATTTTATTCACAGGCACGCTTTGCGATGAAACAGCCTGCACGAAATATAAAATCGCTCCGATTTCTGGCAAGCGCGCGCCGAGCCGTATATGCGCCATAAATATAAAAGCGGCGACAGTCGGCGTCTTTAGGCGCACACGGCGCGGCCTTTCACGACGGCGAGCGGTGGCGGCTGATATTTAATAATCACGCTATGGAGAAATGAAATGGGCGGCGCGAGTTTTGCTTTTTATGGTAAATTTGACGAACGCGGCGCAAATTCCCGCGCAAGTTTTAAGGACGGCGCGAAGGGCGTAAATTTAACGGGCGCCTTATGATGGGGCGTCGCAAAGCGGAAGGACGATAGGGATGAAATTTTTTGCTACTTTGATTTTGTGCGCGAGCGCGCTTTTTGGCGAGACGATCAGCGCGAAATATGAGATTTCGTTCGGCGTTTTCGGCGCGGTCGGCAGTGCAAACACGCGGCTCGTGCGGCAGGGCGATCACTACGAGATCGTCATGGATGCCGTTGCGCAGGGCGTCGCGGGCAGCTTAAGCGGACAAAGGCGCGAGAGCTTTCGCTCGAAGGGGCGCATCGTGGCGGGGCTTTTGATGCCCGATCTCTACGTCCACGAGGTCTCGCGCAAAAAGGGCAAAACGACGAAAAACGAGCGCAAAACCTACGCCTTCGACTACGCGCGCAAAACGATAAAATTTCAAAAGTTCAAGGGCGCAGGCGGCGAGCTACAGCTCGTAAGCGATGAAATTTTGCCCTATTTTGCGACGAACGACCTGCTGAGTTTGTTTTTCAATTTCTCTAAAATCCCGCACTCGGGCGATAAATTTTTCGTCCGAGCCGCGGGCGCAAAAAGCGCTGACGGAAGGATCGACATCGAAAGGCCGCGCGGAAGCACCGCCGCAAATATCGCGAGCGAGCTCGGCGTCGCGCCGCCTAGCGAGGCGAATACAAACTCCGGCGCAGCACCAAGCGCAAGCTCTAGCGGAGCAGACACGAAAACCGGCACAACGGACGTAAATTTTAAAGGGCACGGCGCGGGCGCAGATAAGCAGGCTGCGGCGATTTGCGTGGTTTTCATCAACCAGCCGATATTTTCGAGCAGCCGAGGCGAACTGCACCTGAGCCTAAACGAGCGCGGTTACGCCGATCGCGCCGTTTTAAAGGACGTGCTGCTCTTCGGCGACATCCGCGCGCGGCTCGTGGAATGAGACTTCGTAAATTCGAAAAATGTCTGAGTTAAAAATTTTTAACTCTTAAAAGATAATTTGGCGCGTCTAGGTCTTTATTAAATTTTAATTTCATATATTTTTTAAGCTCGTTATATTCTTTATTAGTGGGTATAAATATAAAAAATTTATTGTAAAGTGCATCTATAATTAAAGCATCGACAAACCTACATGAAAATAAGCCGCCCTTAAATAGATGAAAAATCATTTGCGGTGTAAAAATGAATACAACCGCTCCCATACGGCAAAATAACATTATAAAGACTATCATAGAGTCATCAAATATCGCACCATAAATATAAGCGAGTACGTATATGGCAAGACAGGTTTTTCCTGCGATTCTTTCCGTTTCCGTATATTTATGTGTTTCGCTTTCATAAAAAAAATGCGAAAGTCTTTTTGAAATATAAAATCTCATCAAATTTCATTACGAGCTGCTCGCCTGATTTTATACATTTTATGCTTGAGTTTAAAAATATAAATTTTCTTCCGTAATGCTGCGAAAAACCTTTAAGAGCCCTAGCAACCAAAGGTCCAGTGAGCAAGATATTCGCGACTTTTCTATCATAGGGAATATTAAATACTAAATTTATAGACATAGCAAAACAAAGCAACACTACTATAGCTATAATATTTACGATCGGCATATAGTCTTTGATGACTAACGGCTCTTTGTCGTAATCACGAGTTTTAGCACCCCGCGATGAAACACCGCCCGGGTTTAAATTTTGAAATTTTACCTCATCTTTTGAGTTTAAATTTGTGCCGTTTAAATTTCTATCTCGGAAATTTGCGGCGCAAAGATAATTGGCTTGCAATTTGGGGTCTGTTTGATTAAAATTCGCATTTTTAAAGCTTTTGCTACTCAAATTTGTATCGTTTAAATTTAATGAGCTGAGATCCGTTGCATCGCTTAAATCCGCACCGTCAAAGATGTCAGCGCTAGCGCCTTTTCGAAGCTTTTGCTTTAAGTTCTGGTGCCCCTCGTTTAGAAGCTTTTTAGGTTCCTCAAGCCGCACTTTATCCAAAAAATATCCTTAAGCTTAGATCGCTCGTATTTTATAACTTCGGGCTTAAATCGCAATAAATCGCGCCCGTTTCGCGCGTTTTTGATTTTATTAAAAGATGTATTTTTGCATTGCGTCGCATGCGCGAAATGACGGCAGCAAGGGCGCGACAAAAGAAACGGAGCACATTTTCGGATCGATTCATTTCTTAAATTTTCTTATGAAATCGCTCGCGTCCCGCGCCGCCATCGCTGAGCTCATAACGGCGATCCTGTCGGCTCCCGCGCGTAGGACGGAGGCAAAATTGCGCGGCATTATGCCGCCCAGCGCGTAAATTTCGCCGCCGTAAAACCCACGCACGGCGCGGATCAAATTTAGCCCCTTCGGCGCGAGCCCCGCCTTGCAATCGGTCGCGAAGATGTGGCTTAGGCAGATCGCGCTCGCGCCCAGCTCCAGCGCCTCGCGCGCCTCCGCCTCGCTGTGGCAGGAAGCGATCAGTTTTTTGAAATTTGCGCGCAAAAACTCTGCCCCTCGCGCTGCACTAAAGCTCCGCAAAACCCCGAGCGGCAGCCATAAATTTCTCTCGCCCACCCGCAGCGCAAAATCTGCAAAATTATGCACAAAGATCGCGGGCAGGCGCCTTGCACTCTCTGCGCTCTGCGCGCCCTTCGCGCTCTGCGAGTTTTCCGCCTCTTTCACGCTCTGTGAATTTTCTACGCCCTCTATACTTTCCGAGCTTTCCGTGTACTGCGCGCTCCGCGAGCTCTCCGCATTTTTTGCACTATGCACATCATTCTCGTTTTCTGTACTTTGCACACCCTGCATACTTTCCGCATTTTCTGCGCCCCGTACGCCTTCTGTCGCGAGTTTTGTTTCGCATACGACGCCGCGAAGCGAAATCTCGCCCGACGCGCTATCATTCTCGCAGTTTGCAGCGCTAGTAAAATTTTCAGACAAAATTTCATCTAAAACATGAGCGGAATTTTTAGGCCAAATCTCATCCGTAGCGGCGTGCTTGCGGGCTGTATCCGCGCAAAGCTCGCTCCTGCCGCCGCCCAAATCGAGCTTTTTTCGAGAAACTTCGTCCTCGTTGCGCTCGTAGAGTGAAATTTTATCCGCGCAGGTCGTGCTCGCGTCTAATCCGCCCGCGAAAGCTTGGGTCTCGCCAAATTTAGCAGCATAAGCTTCATCTGCAAAAATCCCGCCCGCACGGGCTATATCCGCACAAAATCCGCTCTTGCAGGCGCGTAAAATTTTACCAAATAGCGCTGCATAGACCGCTTCGTCTAAATCCTTTTCGCGCACGACGATCTCGCTTACGCCTGCCGCGGCAAAATCCGTTATGCGCGCGAGCAGTGCCGCCTCACCGCCGCAGAGCGCGCGATTTGTGATGATCGTAATGCGCGAAGCAAGCTCTAAAT
>CAUQPS010000056.1:0-10759 GCA_963520005.1 uncultured Campylobacter sp. | reverse complement strand
TAGATACCTTTTCTCTCGCCGAAAATGAATTTTTTCATCTTCGGATTCCATCTGCGCGTTTGGTGTCCGAAATGAACGCCGCACTCTAGCAAATCTCTCATTGTTACCATGAGTTTTCTCCTTGTGGGTTGCCCCGAAATTTAGGTTTCTCCTCCACACCCATTAACATTTGTTTTTGACAAACGCAACCAAATTTTAGGATTGGTGTGTGTGAATTGAAGGTTGGATTATATTTAAAAATAGCTGAATTAAAGCTAAATTTAATATAATCCAGGCCCCTGCGCGGTTAAATTTTGTGCCGTAAAGATGAGGTGGTCGAAAGAGGCGCGAGCGAAATTATTCATTCAATTTAGCGAGCGCAAACCGCCCGCGAAATTTAAGAAAACGGCAAATTCGCTCTAAATTTTACTCAAAAAATCCCTTTTTCACGAGCTTGCCCCCTTTCACGCAAAACTCCCCTTTCGCGATTACGCTATCTAGGTTTAGGGCTTCGTCAAATACCGCAAAATCGGCGTCAAAACCTACTTTTATCTCGCCTTTGCCGCCTAGATTTAGGTATTTTGCGACGTTTTTGCCCATCATGCTGCTCAGCGCTTGCGGGATGGTTAGGATTTTATTCTTGACGCAGGCTTGCAAGACCTCTAAATTCGTCTCGCACGAAGCGCAGCCGTAGCCAACCAGCGCGCCGTTTTCGTAAAATCTAGGCACGCTGCCGTTACCGTCCGAGCTCATCGTCAGACGCTCTAAATTTAACCCGTTAGCTAGCCCATACGCGATGGCTTCGTGAAGCGGGGCAAATTTACTTCCGCCGCTCGTGATGTCGATATAGCCGCCCATTTTTTGAAATTTGATCGCCTCGTCAAATAGTTCCTTCGTCCGCGCGCAGTGCGTCGGCGAAAAGTAATTAACGGGGAAAGAATAATCCTTGATCACGCTAAAAATCAGGTCAAATTTATCCGCTAGCCCGCCCATGTGTATGTGCAGCACGCCGCCTTTTTTCGAGATCATGCCGCCGATGCGGATCTGCGTCAGGGTCTTGATGAGCTCCTGCGCGGTCGGGTAGCTGCCGCGGTTGTCGCTCATCGCGATCTTACAGCCGATGACCTTGTCGATGAGCACCAGATCGCGCGCGACGGAGCCCGTAAATGTAACGCTAGGCAGCGCATAAGAGCCCGTGTGGATGAAGGTCGAAATGCCCTCGTATTCAAGCGCCTTGGCCTTTGAGTAGAGATTTTCGAGGCTCCTAGTGCACCCGTCGGTACCCAGCGTGCCTACGACTGTCGTCGTGCCGTAGCGGATGATCCCAGATAGCGTTATTTCGGGCGTTCGAGAGTGATAGCCCGCCTCGCCTCCGCCGCCCGTGATGTGCACGTGCTGATCGATGAGTCCGGGCGCTAAAATTTTGCCCTCTAGATCGTAAATTTCAAGTCCCTCGATACGAAAATCAAGCCCCTTAGAAACGGCTAAAATTTTACCTCCGCCGAGCAAAACGTCGCTCCTGCCGACATGCTCTGGCGCGTATAGATCGGCATTTTTAAGTAACAGCATATTTTCTCCTTTGCTTTGGATTTTTGATTGTAAATTTTACGTTTTTTGGCTTTTTTGACTGCGATGTCGCATTGTCATTTTACATCAAATTTGATAAAAATCGGATATTTCGGTTTTGGGCGGCGAGGCGGATTTTTAAGTCGTTGCGATGAAAGCGGCGAGTTTTTAAAAAGCTTATTTTGGCGGCATATTTTGGGATTGATGGATTAAATTTAGCCTTCTACGTCAAAATTTTATAGCGTTTCGAGAAATTTTAGCGGGCTTTACGGAGAAATTACATAGCCTGCTTTGCTTTTCATCGGCATAGTTCATTCATCACAAAGCCGCAGAAGCGCCCCGTGACGCCATCTCTTCGGTATGAAAAATGTCGCTCGCTCTCAAAAGTGCAGCGCGGATCGAATTTAACGTTTCGCACCCCCGCAGCTGCGAGCTCATCGCGAAGTGCGGCGTTCATATCGAAATACCCCTGCGTTTTGTAGCGCTCAAACTCGCCCAGATCAAACCCGCCGAGTTCGTAGTTTCTCGCCTTGATATTCGCGCCCAAGAATACCTTCAGCTCCGCAGCGACGCAGCCGAAGCGCTCGCTCATCAAATTTATCGCATTGGTGCAGATCCGCCCTATCACGCCCGCGCGCCCCGCATGCACTGCGGCAACCACGCCGCGCCGCTCGTCTGCGATCAGCACTGGCGAGCAGTCCGCTACCAGCACGCACAGCGCCACGCCGCGCAGATCGGTCACGAGCCCGTCGCAGGGCTGGATTTCATCGCTACCTGTGCGTAAAATTTCAACGCGGTTTGAGTGGATCTGGCGCATAAATTTTAAATTTCGCGGCGCGATGCCGAGCGCAGCGGCTAAAATTTCGCGGTTTTGCGCGACGTTTTGCGGATCGTCGCCTACGTGATCTCCTAAATTTAGGCTCGCGTAAACCCCGTCGCTTACGCCTCCTTCGCGCGTGCTAAAGCCCGCTAGCACGCCATGCCCGTCCAATACAAACTCAAGATTTTCTCTGCAAATTTCGATTTTAGTCATCGTGCGCTACTTGGCGCCCTAATACAGGCTCAAAATTTTATCCACCGCGTCCCACGAAAGCTCGTCTTTTTCACCCTCGGCGCTCACGTCACGCGCCGCAACAGTGCCGCGACCGACGAGCTGTCCGCCGGCAAATCCCAGCTGCGCCGCGACGTATCGCGCAAGCAGATCGGTCTCGATATTTACGCGGCGCCCGATTTTGTAGGTTCCAAAGAGCGTATCCTTAAGCGTGAGCGGGATGATCGTAAGGCGAATGGCGCAACTTTGCGCTTCGCTCTTTAAATTTACGCCCAAGGAGTTTGGTTCGCGAATGGAATTTGAGCTGCTAGAATTTTGCCCGCGCAAGCTTGATCCGATAAAATTTGCGCCGTGCGAACCTTCGCGATCTTTGTGAGTAAAATTTCCGCCGTCAAGACCTTGGCCGTTAAAATTTCGCCCGTGCGTGCCGCCGCCCGCAAGCACTTCATTGATCGTTAGGCTCACGCCGTCGATCGCTACCGAGCCTTTCGGCGCTAGCAGCGGCGCTATGTGCAGCGGCGCACGGATAAAAAAATCGACGCCGCTTGCAAGCTTTGAAATTTTATAAATTTCGCCCACGGCATCGACGTGTCCTTGGATCAAATGCCCGTCTATGCGCTCGCCTAGCCGCATCGCAGGCTCGATATGCACCGAGCCGCGCAGGTTTTGCACGGCGATGACGCTCGCCGTCTCGCTAGAAAGCTGTACCGCAAATCCGTCCGCAAAAAGCCGCGTCACGCTCAGGCATGCGCCGTTTACCGCGACGCTATCGCCGAGCGCGGGGCGATATCTTGCGCGCAGCCGTAGCGAATCGCCGCTAAAGCTCGCAACCTGCGCGATCTCTCTGATCAGTCCGTTAAACATTATGAGCCTTTGGAATTTTTACGTGATATTAGCGTAGAATTTTGAAATTTTAAATTAAGTGAAGCTCGGCGAGCGCGAAGCCCGCCGAATGAAGTTTGAAATTATTTTTTAGAAACGATGAAATCGGCTAGCGCTTCGATCGATTCGTCGTTAAGCGAAGCTGCTTGACCTTTCATAACGCCCATCATGCCAAATTTTCCCTTGCCCTCGCCTAGAGTGCCGTCTTTGTAGCCTTTTAGGCTAGCGATAATATCTTCCTTACTTAGGGTATTTAGCGCAGGTACTTTGCCGCCAAGATAAGGCTTCTCGGCGTTAGCTCCATGACAGGCCACGCATTTTTTATACAATGTAGCGCCGTCTGCGGCAAACGCTGCCGAACTAAACGCCGCCAACACAGCGCATGCGATTAAAACTTTTCTCATTTTTCATCCTTTACGATTAAGTTGTGGCGCGCATTATAGTTGAAATTCTTAAATTTACGTTTAAAAATTTGGATTAATTTCTCGCGAGCGTGAACGCAAAAAACATTTTCCGCAAGCCGCGCACGGCGGAATTTAAAGGGCATCGATTAAATTTAAAGCAGGATCGGCAGGTGCAGCCCAAAACATGACGCGAGCTATGAGGCGCTGCGTTTTAGACGGCGGAATCCGCGGCGATGAAATTTCATTTGATCCGCGAAATTTCGCCTCTTTGCATCTTATAAATTTTATCTGCGGCGCCGAAGTATTTATCATCGTGCGAGATCGCAAAGATCGTGTATCCGCGCGATTTCAGCTCGGGCAAAATCCGCTCGTAAAACTCCGCGCGAAACTGCGGATCGAGATCGGCGGCAAACTCATCGAGCATCAAAAATTTGCGCCCATCCATCAGCACGCTTACGAGCGCCAAACGCTTGCGCTGCCCACTAGATAGGCTCGTGGTGCTAAATTTAGCCCCCTTTAGCTCAACCTTATCCTTCAGGTGCGTGAGCGCCAGCCACTCGCGCGCGGTCTCCGCATCGCCAGTAGCGTAGTCGAAGAGATAAAAATCGCTGAAAACGGCGCTTATGTTGTTGCTGTAGGCGCGCAGATCAGAGGGTTTAAGAGCCGCGCCGTCGGCTAAAATTTCGCCCGCTTGCGGCGTGTAAAGGCCGGCTAAAATCATAAAAAGCGTCGATTTTCCGCTGCCGTTTTCGCCGATTAAAAACACCGTCTCGCCCGCATTTAGCTGCAAGCCTACCCCTTTGATGCCGAATTTCCCGCCGGGATACGAAAAGCCCACGTCTTTAAGCTCCAAGCTGCGCCATGGCTGCATTTGCGCAAGCTCGAAGCCCTGCACGAATGGATCTAGGCCTAGCTCATTGATCTTTGCGTAGGCGATCTTGGCGCGCAGCACGCTAGGAAGCGAGAATATGAGCATCATCAAAGGTGCGCGCAAAAAAAGCACCGTAAGCGCGATCGTTACGGAGTTTGCAAGCTCCGCTTTGCCGCCGCTGAGCCCAAAATAAAGCACGAACCCCACCGCGCCGAGCATCATCACGTTCATAAAATTGCTCGCAAACGCGCCGTAAACCTCGGCTCGCAGCGAGCTTTGGCGTAAATTTTGCGCGTTGGGCAAAAAGTCGTTTTCATATAGGCTCTTTGCTTTGGCTAGGCTTAGCGACAGCTCCTTGTGCCCCTCGATCGCCGCGGCGTAGTTTTTATACAAAACGTCCTCGTTTTGGCGGTACAGATCGTAATTTTGCATGACCTTTTTCATCAAAAAACGGTTGAAAATCATCAGCGCGCCGATCCAGACGAACAAAAACGCAAACATCATAGGCGCGATGTATAGCACGTAGATGCCGCAAAATAGCACAATCATCGCGCCTTGGATCAGCTCAGAGATGCGCATAAAGCCCTCGGTCAGGCGCGAAATATCGCTGGAGAGGGACGCGAGCAGGTTCGCCTTCGACGCAGCCTCGATGCGCTCGAACTTCGTATCGATGATCTGCTTGATGATCTTAGTGCGCAGATCGAATACGAAGTCGTTTTCCATCTTGCAAAGCATGATGCGGCTTAGCACCGAAAGCAGCAGAAATAGCGCCAAGAGCGCGAAAAATAGCGCGATGATGCGCCCGCCTCTTTCGGTGCCGTCAAGTAGATATTTATTGATAAAGCTTAAAATCAAGATCCCCGAGCCACTGTAAATCGCGTTTAGCGCGAGCATCGCGAGGATTTGCTTGGTATATTTTTTCATCTTTCGCCCCAATGAAATTTGAGCACAATTGTGGCAAAATTCGCTTGAAAAAACGGTTAAATTTTAAATCCGTTCTCATTTCTCTAGCGGAATTTTATCGGGGCTGCGCAAAATTCCACCGCAAATTTGCGCAGGATTGCGCCGTAAACATACGCGAAATTTCATCGCGAATCTGTGTAAAATTTCGTTTTGATCATGTACTTTTTGTAGAGCATACGCGCTGTCGTTTATATAACGTAATTCCGCGCAAAGCGACGCGCAAAAGCAAAATTTACCGCAAGCGCCTTAAATTTTACCTTCTTGCGCCAAGCCACAGGTTATTTCAGGCCAAAATTTTGCTTGATGTAGATGTGCAAAATATCGATCGCGGCGGGCGTTACGCCGCTGATCTCGCTCGCGGCAAAAAGCGTCGGCGGCGCAAAGCGATTTAGCTTCTGCACGATCTCGTTGCTAAGCCCTCCGATCTTGCTAAAATCGATCTGCGGCGGGATCGCAACGCCCAGCAGCCCCTTCATCCTCTCGACCTCGGCGCGCTGCATCGCGATGTAGAAATGATACTTGCACTGCGTTAAAATTTCATCCAAAACCTCATCGCTAAAGCCCTCAAAATGCGGCGCCAGAGCGAGCAGTCCCGCCTTTGAAAAGCCGCTTTTGGCTACGATTTTTTGCAAGCTACAGCTTTGTGAAATGGGCTCCGCGCCGATACTTTGCAGCAGGCTAAGCGTCTGTTTCGAAGGGGTAATCTGCGTTTTTAGCAAAAATTCCATTCCGCTCTGCACATCGAGCTTAAATTTGCTCGCCCGCTCGTAGCTCGCCTCGTCTAAAAGCCCGATCTCGCGGCCGTATTCGCTCAGGCGTAGCACGGCGTTGCCCTCGCGCAGCAGCAGGCGAAATTCCGCGCGCGAAGTAAACATTCGGTAAGGCTCGTTCGTGCCCTTGGTGACGAGATCATCGATCAAAACGCCGATATACGCCTCATCCCTACGCAAAATCAAAGGCTGCCGCCCGCGCAAATCAAGCACGGCGTTGATGCCCGCCATCAGCCCCTGCGCCGCGGCCTCTTCGTAGCCGGTGGTGCCGTTGATCTGGCCTGCCAAAAACAGCCCGCGGATCTTTTTGGTCTCGAGGCTGTGTTTAAGCTCGGTAGGATCGATAAAATCATACTCGATCGCATAGCCCGGGCGGACGATTTTAGCATTTTCAAAGCCTCTGATCGTGCGCAGAAACGCAATCTGCACGTCGTAAGGAAGGCTCGTAGAAAGCCCGTTTACGTAATACTCCGTAGCCTCGCGCGTCTGCGGCTCGACGAAGACGTGGTGGCGGTCGCGATTTGGAAACTCATAAATTTTAGTCTCGATGCTCGGGCAGTAGCGCGGACCGGTGCTTGAAATTTGCCCCGTAAACATCGGCGCGCGGGCGAAATTTTCGCGGATGATCTCATGCGTGCGCTCGTTCGTATAAGCGATGAAGCAGGCAAGCTGCTTCGGCGCAAAATTTTTGCTGCGAAAGCTGAAAGGGCGCGGATCCGCGTCGCCGTCTTGGCGCTCAAGCACGCTAAAATCGATCGTCTTAGCATCGATCCTCGGGCAGGTGCCGGTCTTTAGCCGCCCCATTTGCAGTCCCAGACTTCGCAGCGATTCGGCTAGCTCGATGCTCGCTAGCTCGCCCACGCGCCCCGCTTGCAGCTTGTTCTCGCCCACGTGAATTAGCCCGTTTAAAAAGGTGCCGGCGGTGATTATCAGATGCTCGGTCTCATAAACGTTGCCAAGATGGCTCTTTACGCCGCAAATGCGCTGCTCGCTGCCTTGCTCGCAGGTTAAAATTTCGCTCGCGATCTCCTGGCTTACGTCCAGCCCCTGCGTATTTAGCAGCAAATTTCGCATATAGATGCGGTATTCATCCATATCGATCTGAGCGCGCGAGCCGCGCACCGCAGGGCCCTTGCTCTCGTTTAAAATTCTAAACTGCAGCCCGCACGCATCCGCCGCAAGCCCCATCTGACCGCCCAGAGCGTCGATCTCCTTTACCAGATGCCCCTTAGCAAGACCGCCGATAGCCGGGTTACAGCTCGCAGCGCCGATCTGCTCGGCCAAGATCGTAATTAGCAGCGTCTTTGCGCCCATTTTTGCGGCGGCTAAGCTTGCCTCGATACCCGCGTGCCCGCCGCCCACAACGATAACGTCGTATTTCATTTTTTACCTTTAAATTTAAAGCCGCAATTTTAGCCAAAATAAAATTTCAAAACGATAAATCGCGCGCGGATGTCGCAGATAGCGGCTCGATATGTATTTTCATACGCGTAAAATTTTACCGTATCGCAACTTTGAAGCGATTTTAATTTGCGCCGCCGCAAGCGCACAGACGAGCCGTCCGTAAAAATCACGGTGCAAAAGCGGCACGCGGACGGCGTAAAATTCCGCGTGAAATTTTTAGCGCAAAATTCCTGCGCCAAAATTTCATACGCGAGCTTTGCTTTAAATTTCGCATTGTATAATTACGCATTTTTTTCAAAAAGGCTAAGTATTGATAGAAAAATTTTATATTTCCGAGCTGAAAGATCGCGTGATAGGCGGCTGCGAGATTGCAAAGCAGCAGGCGCTAGAGCTGGCGCGATGCGAGGATTTGGGTGCGCTTTTTGCGGCGGCGGATGAGATCAGGCGCGCTTTTTGCGGCGATAAATTTAATCTCTGCACGATCATAAACGTAAAATCGGGGCGCTGTAGCGAGGACTGCAAATACTGCGCGCAGTCGGCGCATTTTAACACGGGCTGCGAGATTTACGGAATTTTGGGCGAGCAGCAGGTGCTAAGCGCCGCGCTTGCGAACGAAGCCGAGCAGACGCACCGCTTCTCGCTCGTTGCCAGCGGGCGCGGAATTTCTCAAAAAAGCTCCGATCTAGGGGCATACTGCGCGATCTATGAGCGGCTGCGAAGTAAGACGCGACTGCATCTGTGCGCCTCGCTGGGGATCGCTTCAAAGCCCGCGCTGGCGCTGCTTAAAGCTAGCGGCGTGCAGACCTATCATCACAATCTCGAGACTTCGCGTAAATTTTATCCGCAGATCTGCACGACGCACAGCTACGACGATCGCATCCAAACGATACAAAACTGCCGCGCCGTAGGGCTTGACGTATGTAGCGGCGGGATTTTTGGACTGGGCGAGGGCATGGAGGATCGCATCGATATGGCGCTGCAGCTGCGAGAGCTGGGCGTTAGCTCCGTGCCGATCAATATCCTGACCCCGATCAAGGGTACTCCGCTGCAAAACGCCGCGCCGCTAGCACACGATGAAATTTTAAAATCGATCGCGATCTACCGCTTCATCTTGCCGCGCGCGTATCTGCGCTTCGCAGGCGGTAGGCGAAATTTGGGCGAGCACGTGCGCACGGCGCTTGGATGCGGCATCAACTCGGCGCTTACGGGCAATTTCCTAACCACCACCGGCGATAGCATCGCAAGCGACAAGGCGCTTGTGGCGCAGTGCGGGTTCAACCTCGCAAAGGGCGCGGATTAGCGGCGGTCGGGAATTAAAGATAAAATTTAAGAGGCTGCTATGAAGTTAAAATTTTTCCTTGCCTTGATTTTGGTCGTGTTGCTTGGCGGTTGTTCGCTGCTCTCGCAGGACGACGAGGAGGCTCCATTCTTGGCGGACGCGAGCAGATGCGATGTCGCAAACCCGCTAAGCAAGGAGCAGCTAAACCGCTGTGCGAAGCGACAAAAGATTGACGCCGAAGTCGCGCGTGCGGCGCAAGAGCAAGCAGCGTCGCAAGATACGCTTAATTTATTCGCAAAGAATAGCGCGCAAGCCCAGCAAAGAGCGCAGGAGAGGTATATCGCCACGCAGCAAAGCCTAATGCAACAGCAATCGCAGCAGCAGCTGGGGCAGATGCAACAGCGACAAAATATGAGAAATTTACAAAACGAACAAAACTGGAACAGGTTACGCAATCTGGAAAATATAGGCAGCGGTAGGATTTAGCCGATGCAGCCATAGCCAAAAGCGGTCAGCGGCGCGCTAAAAAATATAAGCAGCGGAATTTAGCCGTGAATTTTACAATTTGATCTAAATTTTAATTCGCGCGACTTTAATTCTAGAGCAATTAGCCTAGATAAAAAAATATGATGAAATTTTAATCAACATACTACAAAATCAAATGAGGTCTTAAATTTCAAGGGCAGGCAACTGAATTCTAGAAAATTTTAATTGATTTTAAGCAACGAAATGGTGACCCACAGGAGATTTGAACTCCTGTTACCGGCGTGAGAGGCCAGCGTCCTAACCACTAGACGAGTGGGCCGCGAAATTAGAAATGAGATAATAGCGAAGTGTATATAAATTTTGGATTAAATTATATATTTTCAACAAAAATAATGCAAAATAAAATTTCTTAACTCCTACAAAATGCTAGCTCAGGCGCCAGCGGCTTTATTTTAGCTCTAGCACGACGAAATATAATATGGAGTGAAATTGCGAAACAATACACAAATTTTCGCCATTCACTTTTGTGCTGCGCTTAAATTTCAGATGCCGCGCAAATTTCATGCCGCTGCTTTTAAATTTAAAAAGTTAAATCCATTTTAAACAGAATTTGCGTAAAATTTTACTTTTAAAGTGTGAAGATGTGATTGCAGTAGGCTGCAAATATACGTGCCGTATTTGATATTTGCAGTTATGGTCGCTTGGATAATTATAAATTTTAAGTCGCAGCACATTAAATTTACTCTATTATAGCAGTTAAATCTTTAAACTGCGAGGTATAGACATGAGTGAAATTTCTTTCTATTTTGAGGAAGGTGATTTCGTGTTAAAAGCCAGTAGAGTTGTTAAAGCCGAAAAGAGCGGCACGCTTGTCTTTCGAAACAAAATGAACTCTGTGTTGTTCCCGGTTAATTTCACGGCTAGGGATTATGATATTTTCTTTACGATCTGCTGGTATGCAAAGCAGATGGGCTATGTTGAAAATGCCAAATTTATTGAAATGCCTTACTCTGAAATTTGTAGATTTATGCCGTCCGGCCTGAATAAAACCAGATTTAACGATGAAGTAAAGAATTTTAGAGCCAAAGTTCTAGGGCAAGACGG
>CAUQPS010000055.1:0-11011 GCA_963520005.1 uncultured Campylobacter sp. | reverse complement strand
TTGTGTCGTGTGGGGTGGGTTGTTGGTTTGGGTTGGGGTTTGTGGTGTTGTTTGGGTTCGGTGATTTGTTTCAAGCGGGGTTTGATAAAAACATATACTACACCAATTCTACGCAGCTTCCGGCAAATTTCGGAAGCGATCCGTTTGAGGCTCTGGCGATGCAGGACGAGCTGCAAAGCTCCTATACCGGCGGCACGGTGCTGCATCTGTATATGAAGGAGCGCATAAGCTCGGCTCAGGCGTGCAAACAGCTCGTAAAAAGCGTAGTGCAAAACTACAAGCTTCCTTATATCACGATCACGCCGATTTTCAGCGTCTGTCATAAGCACGGCTACATCAGCGGCGAGCATGAATACTGCCCTAAATGCGACGAGGAACTGCTCGCGGAATATAAGGCCAAGCAGCAGAGCAAGGGCGCCTAAATAGCGATTTAAATTTTAATCTTAATGAAAGGATGGAGAATGGAATTTCCAAAAGAGTTAGAAGCAAAACGCACAAAATGCGTCGTTTACACAAGAGTGATGGGCTATTTACGCCCAGTAGAGAGCTTTAATATCGGAAAGAAGGGCGAACACAAAGAGCGCGTCTTTTTTGAAGAGAAAAAAGACAAAAAGCAGATCGCCTAGTCGCCGCTACCGGCCAAATGCAACAAACGCATACGAAGCCGCCGCAAGCCTTAAACCTGCGTAATGCGCAGATTTATGAGATCACGCCGTTTACGATGCTTGATTTTGCCGATCACATCGCTGCGATCGCGTGGTTTTGCGGCTGCAATATGCGCTGCAATTACTGCTACAACCCACAAATCGTTACTTCATGGGGTAAAATTTCAAACGAAGAGTTTCTGCGCTTTTTGGATGCGCGCGCGGGCAAGCTTCAGGGCATCGTATTTAGCGGCGGCGAATGCACCTGTGCGAGCGATTTTATCCCGCTGGCGCACGAAGTTAAGCGGCGCGGCTTTTTGCTCAAAGTAGATACCAACGGCTCAAATCCGCAAAAGATCGAAGAGGCGCTAAGTTTGGGGCTGATCGATTGTATCGCACTTGATTTTAAGGCGCCGCGGCGGGATTTTGAACTTATTACGAAGTCAAGTTTATACGATAAATTTTTGCAAACTCTTAGGCTTTTGCTGCGGCAAAATTTTAAATTTGAGGTGCGCACGACCGTGCATGCCGATTTTTTAAACGAAGCGAAGGTCGAGCGGATGGCGCAAATTCTATACAGCGAGGGTTATCGCGGCGTTTATTATCTGCAAAACTTCCTGCCTACCGGCGATAATTTCGGCAATTTAAGCGCGCCGCTTGCGAGCTTTGATCCGAGTAAAATCCACACCGATCTAAAGATCGAACTTCGAAATTTTGATTAAATTTACGCCATCGCGCGCGTCTTGTCACGATGAAATTTTTTTAGCGCGCGCATTGTCCGGCATATATTGCGCCGCGATAAATTTCGCCTTACGGGAAGCTTTAAAATTTACCTTGCCGCCGCTTGCTATGTTTAAATTTCGCTCCGTCTGCGGCGTAAAATTCTATGTTTATCAAGCGTTTAAAATTTATACTGCGCAAATTTGCTCCCCGTAAAATTTCACGCCGTGCAGGCAGGCCGCTCCAAAACAAAAGGTAAATTTAGCTTGCTTTGGCTAAAATACGCCGAAATTTTTAAAAAGGCAAAAAATGGATAGAAAAAAAATCTACAACCCCTTCTCCGACGAGACCCTTACCGATCGCAAGGTCTTCGGCGGCAATCCGCAGGGAATTTTAAATTTTACCAAGGCGAAATATCAATGGGCGCTGAAACTTTGGGATCTGATGGAGGCCAACACCTGGTTTCCTAAAGAGGTCGATACCACCGACGACGTGCGCGATTATAACTTCAATCTCACAAGCGCCGAGAAGCGGATGTACGATCTCGTATGGAGCCAGCTGATATCGATGGATAGCTTTCAGACTAACAATCTTGCCGATAATATCAATCCCTACATCACGGCTCCGGAGATCAACGCCGTGCTCGCGCGCCAAGCCTACGAGGAGGCCAACCATAGCAAATCCTACGCCGTCATGGTCGAGGCGATCTGTGAAAACACCGATCTGATTTACGAGATGGAGAAGCACGACGATATGCTTCGTAGGAAAAACGACTACATCTCAAGCGTCTATGAGGAGCTTGCGGGCGAGGTTAGCGACGATAAGCTGCTGCTAGCGATGGTGGCGAATCAAATTTTAGAGGGGATCTACTTCTACAGCGGCTTTACGTCGATCTATGCGCTCGCGCGTGCGGGCAAGATGCTAGGCAGCGCGCAGATGATCCGCTTCATACAGCGCGACGAGATCACGCATCTGCTGCTCTTTCAAAACATGATAAATTCCGTCCGCAAAGAGCGCGCCGATCTGTTTAACAAACGCAACGTGGATAAAATTTACGAGATGTTCGAGACGGCGGGAAACCTAGAGATCGATTGGGGCAAATACATCACGGATAATCAAATCATGGGCTTTACGGACGACATCATCGAAGAATACATCCACTACCTGGTCGATCAGCGCCTGCTTGCCATCGGGCTTGAGAAACGATACGGCGCGAAACACCCGATAAAATGGGTCGATGATTTTTCTAAATTTAACGATCAGAAGAGCAATTTTTTCGAGAGCAAGGTCACGAACTACAGCAAAGGAAGCTTGAGTTTCGATGATTTTTAGCGGATTTTGCGGTTTAAAATTTTGCTTTGCCGCATCGCAGCACAGATACTTTGCAGATACTTGTCCGGCGCGGCACGGACGTGCGATGAGCGCAGAAAGCGCTTTATCGATAAAATTTTTAAAATTTAGCTGCGTTATGTATCCAAAAAACGCAGTTCATGCTCTTTCGATACAGCGTAGGCTCTTTGAAGACATTTTTAAAAATTTTAGCGGCCCCGAATTTAAGCGGAGCGAAAATTTCTGCGGCTTTAAATTTAACGCCTGGCCGGGCGGGAGCGCGCTATGGTCTCGCTAGAGCGGCTTCGCTGCGAAAAGATGGCGAATGATATCGCCGAACAGGTGAGTTTAAATCCGGCGCTTTTTGAAGCGTTTTGCAGCGTCGCTAGAAGCGAGTTTGCCCCGCTCGGCGCGCACGCTTTCAGCCTTAATGCGCAGCCCATTTTGGCCAGCCAGTGGATCAGCTCGCCGCTGACGGTCGCGCGCATGACGATGGCGCTAAGCGTGGATCCGAAGGTCGAGAAAATTTTAGAGATCGGCTGCGGCAGCGGCTATCAAGCGGCGATTTTAAGCAGGATGGTTCACCGCGTCTTTGCTGTAGAGCGCGTCGAACGGCTGGTGGGCGAGGCGAAAAGGCACTTTGCAAATCTCGGGATTTCAAATATCAGCCTGCGCCACGACGACGGCAACGCGGGGTGGAAAAATTTTGCTCCTTTCGATAGGATATTGCTTTCCGCGTGCGCCGAGCGGATCGACGAGCGGCTGTTTGCGCAGCTTGCGGACGGAGGAATTTTGGTTGCTCCGATGAATAGAGGCGGCTCGCAAAAGATCGTTAGATTTAGTAAAATTTCGCCAAGCGAGATCAAAGAAGAGGAACTTGGCGCCTGCGAATTCGTCCCGCTGGTGCAGGGTCGCGGATAGATCTGGCGCGCAGTAAATTTTAAAATTTCCTATCGCCCCGGGCGCGTAAATTTAATAGAATTTTGCTTTCGCGCTCCTTCGCGAGATCAGAGTTTTATTAATTATTTATTTAAATTCAAGTACAATACACAATTTTAATCTTACAAGGATGAGTCATGCAAGATTTTAGCAAGGAAAAGATAGAGTCGCTGGTCGTCAGCTGGAAAAATCACAACAAAAACCAATTCTGGCTTAAAAAACAAACCGCGATTTCAAAGTATTTAGGCGAGATAAAGCGCTGCCTCGCAAGCTTTGATGAGACCGAGAACGAGTTTTTGCAAACTTTATATATAAATCTCAGCGACGGCAATCTTAGAAGTTGCAAAATTTTATCTTTGGGCGAGAAGTTCGCGCACGCCGAGTATTTCTTTATGGATCAGTATTTTGATTCCAATATCAGCGCGTTTTATTATGATTTCGCTTTCAAAGACCGTATCGTCGGCAAAAAGGAGCTGTTTCCTAAAAATGCCGTAAAAAGCGTAGATAGCGTGCTTAGCGGCGAGGATAAAAACATCGTCTCGCTTTATGTTTTCATCGAAAATATCGTCAAAAATTTCAATAGCTATTCGCAGGAGCGCACCGCGCGCGATATTTTCAAACAAAAGCTAGTCAATTTCTACGACGAGCTTTACAGGCTTCTTACGGCGGTGGATAGCGCTTTGGCGATCGATTTTTTCGACGTCGCGCTGCATAATCAACCCTTCGTGCTGATGGAATTTTTAAAATCCGCGATAAATGCCGATAATTTCTATCTGATCGATAGCTACCTAAGCGACGACGGGATGCTAAATTTAGGACTTGCCGAGGACGGCGATTTCGCGCAAATTTCGCGCGAAAAGCTCTATCTGCTAGCTAGCATATTTGCGCAGTGCAATGATGAGTTTCCGACGCTCGTTTATCGCGATGAAACCGCGCAAATTTTATCCTTGCTCTACGACGAAAAGGTTGAAATTTTCGAAGAATTTTACGAAGTAAGTTCGCGATTTATCGCGGAATTTACCCCGTATCCGCAGGATGTCGTGGGCGCGGCCAGAATCGTGTATTCGTCGCTATTTTTCGAATACGTCAAAAATTACAAAAGCGAAGAGGTCGCTAAAAATACGATATTTTACGGCGCGATCGGCACGGGCAAAACTCGCAGGCTGCGATCTTTGATCACCGAAAAGAAGCTTGCGGCAAAAAATTTCCGCTACGTTTGTCTGCACGAAGGCTTTGAATATCGCGATTTTATAGATGGATTTTACGGCGAAAGTTTTATCGACGGCGAGTTTAAGGTGCTTTGCAAAGAGGCGTTAAACGATCCGAAGGGTGAGTATTATTTTCTGATCGACAATGTAAGTGCCGCGAGCTTGGATAAAATTTTAGGCGAGGCTGCGGTACTTTTGGATCGCCGCTACGACGAGAATGACGAGCTTTCGCTGATCCGCACGAAAAACTCCCATGTAATCGACGGCTTTGAAGAGAGCGAAAAAGCGCGCGCTAGCGTCGTTTTAAAGGACGGTCGCTCATATTTTGCGGTGCCTAAAAATTTATACGTCCTATGCACTCTAAATGAGCACAAATGCGTTTCGCCGTCGATTGCAAAGGCGTTTAGATGGATCAGATGCGAGTGCGATTACGGCGCGCTTGAGGATTATTTAAGAGATCGCGAGATCGTAAATGCAAGCGCGGTCGTTGCGGTTTGCAAGGCACTGAATAAATTTATCGCCGATGAGGCAAAGGGCCTCGGTGCGATCGGACACGGCATATTTATGGGGCTAGCACGCTATCAAAACAATGCGCAGATCATGCAGGAGGGGCTAAACGGCTTTTTTGCCGAGGTGCTTGAGCCGATCTTTAGGTGCGCGTCAAGCGGTGAAGATACCGCTACGAGCCTTGGCGAGCGTATCACTGAAGCTAAGAGCGTGTTTAAATTTTAATATTTTCGTTTGAATAGATTTTTAAGTAAATTTTGTAATAACTGAATTTTATATGGAGTAAAAACAACGGCTGATAATATTGTAAATAATCATAAATATGATGCAGAATATATTAGCTATATTAGAAATGGTAATTCCGCTGCAGTTCTTATTACTAGAGATTTAGTGAAAAGCGTAAATACAATTGGTAAGTGGATTGATATTATTGAGAGCAATATTCGCGGCAGAATCGACGGAAGAATTAATTTTAACTATTTCATTATTGAAATTTTTCCTAGAAAAACTAAGCCGGATTATTCCAAGGCAGCGTCAGAGTATGATAAAAAATATATTACCTGGCAACAGCTTGCAAAGATATAAAAAATGCGAGAAACGTCGGTTACAAAGGCCCCCGATATAAGATATGGTGTAGCTTGTATAATGACAGGAAGAAAAGGGTAGTACGGAAGTATTATAATAAAAAGTTCGGTAGGTGGATGCCAGATGGGTGGCTACCTACCGATTCATGTGTTTTAAAAGATAAAATAGAATTTATTGATAATTGGAAATATAAGATCAAATCCATAAGAGAATTATAAAACAACTTAAACGTAACTTCACTAGTTTTGAATTAAGACTCGAATAATAAATTTAGCCCAAAAGCCCCGCGCCTTTTACTCTCTGCGAGCGATCCGCCGCGTAGATCCTCTTCCCGCCTACTACTTTGCCGCCCTCGATTTTGCCGCCCTTTACGTCGTATTTCCAGATCGGCGCGGCCGCCTTGAAATCCTCCACAAACTCGTTTATGAGCGCCAGAGCGACCTTGCGCTGCGGGCTTACGACGCCTGCGACGTAGGAGCTTTCGTGGATCGGCACGCCCCCGTTTGAATGTGCAAAAAGCACGAATGCGCCCTGTGCCGCGGCCTTTTGCTGCCACGCTTCGAACCAAGTCCGCAAAATCGGCTCGTAGATATCGAAGCTTAACGCGCAGATGCCGCCCTCGTCGCGCACGATGCCCACGAAAGTAATGAACGCACCGCAATTTGCGTCCTTAAATTTAGCGTACCAACGCGATAAAATCGCATCTACGTCCAAGCTGCCCTCATAAATTTCAGGCTCGATCCCGCTTAAAATTTCTGGATTAAATTTAGCCTCGCTCATCGCCGCCCCCAAGCTTAGCCGCCGCAAACGGGAGGCAGAAGGCTCACGCGATCGCCGGATTTAAGCGCAAAATTCGCATCATAAATCATCTTATCGTTTACCGCTACGGCGCAGTTTGCGAGCCACTCTCGCAGGCTTTCGTCCTTTTGCAGCTCTGCTTTTACCTCCTGCAAGGAGTTTGCGTTTAGGCGCAGGGGCTCGCGTCCGATCGGCCCTAAGAATTCTACCTCTATCATTTTTATCCTTTTTTAAAGATTGGGCGATTTTAACTAAAAATTCATAAAATTTTATATAATTGCGTAAAAATTTAATGAGGAAAAACGATGAAAATCGATGAAATTTCGACCCCCGCTTACGTATGCGAGGAGCAAAAATTGGTAAAAAATTTAGAAATTTTACGCGGCGTGGGCGAGCGAAGCGGTGCAAAAATTCTATGCGCACTAAAAGGCTTTGCGTTTAGCTTCGCGATGCCTTACGTTGACAGATACCTCTGGGGCGCCACTTGCAGCGGTCTGCACGAGGCAAAATTTGCCGCGGAATTTATCAAAAACGGCGAAATCCACACATACTCGCCTGCGTTCAAAGAGGATGATTTGGATGAAATCTTAAAAATTTCAAACCACGTCGTGTTCAATAGCGCCGCGCAGTGGCAAAAATATCGCGCAAAGGCGCTCTCTGCGGGAGCATCGTGCGGACTGCGGCTAAATCCGCAGACCTCCTTCGCGCCCAAAGACGCTTACAATCCGTGCGGCAGCTTTAGCAGGCTAGGGATGAGCCTTGAGGCGCTGCAGCGGGCGATCTTGCAAGACGGCGAGTTTTTGCGCGGCATCTCTGGGCTACATTTTCACGCGCTGTGCGAAGAGAGCGCTCAGAGCCTAGAGCGGGTGCTCGAGGTTTTCGAGGCAAAATTTAGCAAGTATTTTAGAGCCCTAAAGTGGCTAAATTTCGGAGGTGGTCATCACATCACGCGCGCAGGCTACGACGTAGAGCTGCTGATAAATTTAATTAAAAAATTTCGCGAAAAATATGGAGTCGAAATTTATCTCGAGCCGGGCGAGGCGGTAGGCTGGGAGTGCGGATATTTGGTCGCTAGCGTGCTTGACATAGTAGAAAACGGCGCTAAAATCGCTATTTTAGACGCTTCCGCTGAAGCTCATATGCCCGATACCGTGCTGATGCCGTATCGTCCTGCGGTGCGCGGCGAGAGCAAGAGCGGTAAATTTAGCTATCGCTTCGGCGGAAATACCTGCCTCGCAGGCGACGTCGTGGGACTTGAGAGCGGGCAGCCCGAGTATAAATTTGACGCGCCGCTAAACATCGGCGATCGGGTGGTTTTTGAAGATCAGATCCACTACACGATCGTGAAAAACACGACCTTTAACGGCATCAAGCTGCCCGATCTTGTTCTGGTGGACGAGCGCGGAGAGGTTTTGGCAATCAAAAAATTTGGCTACGATGAGTACGCGAGGCGAAACTAGCTCCGCACTTAATGCAAAAATGTAATTTTACTTTGTAAGAAAATTTTTTGCAAAAAATGATATAATCAACCCGAATCTTATATCTAAGGAAATCCATGAAAAGATTGTTTCTCGCGCTTTTCGCCTGTATTTATGCGCAGGCTGAGGAGAAAAAATATGCCGATATCGTGCAGGGAAATAGCGATGTTTGGGGCAATGCAAGGCTTGAAAACATCGATAGCTACGGCAATAGCTTCGGCCCGATTTTTCTGCAATTTCAAGGACATCTGCAAAGCTCGGGCTTTTTTGCTTGGTTGGCGCTGGGTGCGGTTTTGGGCGCAATCGTGGCTTTTATCGGACACTACGCGATCATAGGGCCGAAGCACTTCGATCATCACGCGGGCAAGCCGATCTACGCATTTAATAAATTTGAGCGATTATATCATCTCGTAGCGGCCGTGGCGTGGGCGATTTAGGTTCCGACAGGCTTGATTATGATGTTTGGCGAGGAATTCGGCGGCGGCGCTTTCGTGAGGTTTTGTAAAAACGCTCACGGGCTAGCTACGATAGCCTTTGCCATCTCCGTCGTGCCTATGTTTTTACTATGGTTTTGGCGCATGCTGCCGCGAGCTTACGATATCAGATGGATGATGATCGTGGGCGGTTATTTAAGCAAAAAGAAGCGCGCGATCCCTGCGGGTAAATTTAACGCCGGTCAAAAGGCGTGGTTTTGGGTCGCGACTTTAGGCGGTATAGTGATGATAGCTACGGGCGCGTCGATGTTTTTCCTAGACTACGATATCCCTGCGATGAGAAGCGCGCTAGGTATGAGCCAGATCGAAATTTTAAGAGCAAGCGCGATTATTCATAATTTTTTGGGCGCGGTCTGCGCGGTGTTTTTGCTCGTGCATATCTATATGGCGGTCTTTGCGATCAGCGGCGCCATCCACTCGATGATTGATGGACACAAGCCGGAGGAGGAAGTTTATGTACTTCACCACTACTGGTATCGCGAGCTGCTGGATAAGGGGCAGATCGCTAAATCGCAATTTGAAGCGAAGTACCCGCGCTTATAACTTGGGTAAATTTTATGCGGGCCTGCTTGCGTGCGGCTCGCATTAGCTTTGAGGTTCAAAGAATTTTTATTTTTAAGGATTACATATGCAACTAGATTGTCGCAATTTAAATTGCCCGGAACCGCTTTTGCGCACTAAAAAGGCCCTCGGAGAGCTAAAAATCGCAGAGAGTTTAGAAATTTTAGTAAACGACGTAGCGCCGCGCGAAAACATAAAACGCTTTTTGGCTAAAAATGGCTTCGAGGCGCAAATTTCACAAGCGGGCGCCGACACGCTTATAAAAACCGTAAAAACGGACGAGCTTAAAGATGAAAGTATCGACGATATTTATTGTGACGTCACAGTGCCAAAAAGAGGCAAAGTGATATTTCTAAACGAGGAGCAGTGCGGAAGCGGCCCGATCGGAAAGAGCTTGCTTGCTAAATTTTTAGGCGCGGCGCTAAACCTAGGCGAAAAGCCCGTAAAGATCATCTGCGTAAACAACGCCGTGCACATAACGACCAACCGCGGCCACGAATGCTTCGAAGCGATTAAAAAACTAAACGAAGCGGGAGTTGAAATTTTAAGCTGCGGAAGCTGTCTGGAGGGCTACAAACTGGTCGATAAGCTCGCAATTGGCGAGATTTCAAACGCATACGAAATCATGGATGTCCTATCAAAATACGAAGTAATCAAACTATGATCTACAGAGATTTTAACCTCACGAAATTTATTGCAGCCGCTGGTTGAGCCGCCAAGCTTGACCCGGCGGGTCTAACCGAAAATCTTGGAAATTTAATCGAGCCCAATGCGAGCCTGCTTTCGTCCACCTGCAGCAACGAAGATGCGAGCGTATTTCGCATAAGCGATGATCTTGCGCTCGTGCAGACGCTCGATTTTATCACTCCTTTGGTGGACGATCCGTTTATCTTCGGACAGATCGCGGCGGCAAACTCCCTAAGCGACGTATTTGCAATGGGCGGCGAAGTAATAAACGCCCTAAACATCGTGGGTTTTGACGATTGTCATTTCTCAAACGAAATTCTGCGCGAAATTCTGCGCGGCGGTAAAGACAAAATCAAAGAGTGCGGAGGGGTCTTGGTGGGCGGCCACACCATTTCTACTCCCGAAATTTATTACGGACTTAGCGTCACGGGGCGCGTAAATCCGCGTAAATTTTGGAGCAATAACACTGCGCGCGAAGGCGACGTGTTAATCCTAACAAAACCTCTTGGCACGGGCATTATCGCTACGGCTATCAAGGCGAAATTTCTTAAATTTGAAGAATTTCGTGACGCGATAGAGAGTATGATTTTGTTAAATCTTTATGCCGTGGGCGCGCTAGCAGGCTTAAAAATACATGCCGCAACCGACGTAACGGGCTTTGGTCTGCTTGGACACGCGCTTGAGATGATAAACGGGAACGTGAGTTTTAAAATTTATCCTAGCAAAATTCCGCTTTTAAAAAGCGCCCTCAGATGCCTTGAAGAGGGGCTGATCCCCGCCGGAAGCTATAAAAATTTAAAATTTATCGTGCCTGGTGTCGATTCCGAGCCGGACATAACGCTTTGCGACGCACAAACCAGCGGCGGACTTCTGCTTGCCGTAGCGGAAAAGGACGCGGCGCGAGCGCTTGTAAATTTAAAAAACGCAGGCTACGCTAGTAGCGCTATCATCGGCGAAGTTATAGCACATGCCGAACATAAAATTTATTTAGTTTAAAATCTTTCCTATTCAGCCCCCTTTAAGCATCGCTCTTGTATAATCACAATTCTGTTTCGCACCGA
>CAUQPS010000054.1:0-11113 GCA_963520005.1 uncultured Campylobacter sp. | reverse complement strand
AGCGCTTGAATGGCATTCAAGAGGTCGGCGGTTCGATCCCGCTTAACTCCACCATTTAAGCTATTTTTAAGTTTTAGTTACTTCTTTTAAATCTCTTTTACTTCCTTTAAATACCTATATCTAGGGCTTTTTAGTAATTTTAATTATTTTTGTTTCTTTTTATGTTATAATTGTTTTAGAATAATTCAGTTGTTTATTAGGTTAGTTAAAACCTATTAGGTCAGTTTTACAGAAAGAGCAATGATATCGTCTAAAAGCCCTTTGGCGCATATATCGCACAAAAAAACCAAAAAACGGCATAAGCGAGAGCTATATCGCAAAAATCATTAAGATGAACGAAAAATATATACCTCCATCTTTTGACGAGCGCGATATAAATACGATAAAGTATAGTGATATTTTAGAATTTTAAAACAAAATGATCCGGATTCTAGTCGTCTCGAAACACTTCATCGCCTAATAAATGATATAGAAAAGTCTTTGTAATAAATTAAATTTTAATGAAAGGAGAGATTGTGTCAGTTGAAGAAGATGGCGCGGCGTTTATAGATGAAGATTACGTAAATATCGTGCCAGGATCTGCTGGAGCGTGGTATACGCTTAAGGGAGGAGTACGGAATTTATGGAATCGCTTGGAGATTTGACGATGTAATGGAGGTGCTAAAAATCGCAAGAGATAGAGATATGCTTATCGTCGGAGGGGATGTATATCGCCTAAGCGGCAATAAGCCCATAATCACATACGATAGCTGGAGTATTAAATCGGAAGATGACAATGCATTCGAAGTAGCGATCGAATATATCACCAATTATCGCGCTAGAAACGGAGACGATTTTGCATACTGCCCGGTCATTAGCCCCGGGCGGGTGTCCAAATGAAATTTTTAACTTCCAATACAGAATATGTTGGTTTTTGCTCATATTCTGATAAATATAAAATGTGTGTCAAACTGAATGACAATATGTGCGTAGATAGGATATAAAAGATTTTAGGAGCGATTTTGAAAGACAACAAAGTAATTCTAATACTATCGATCGAAAGCGATAGTGATCTATCTGAAACGATAAGCAGCAGCGGCATATCCGCAACAAAAGCCTGGCGCAAAGGAGATTTTAAAAAAGGCTTTATTTTAAAATATAAAAATTTTGGATTTAGCATAGAGGAAAAATTTTATGATATACCTTTTGCGGAAGATCTAATTAAAAAATTTTTAGCAGATATAAATGTCGCAAAGAGTATAAAATTACAAGGTGTGAAAAAGCTGCTAAGAGTCGTAGTTTACAGTTATAATAGCTTGCCCAGTCTATATTATGATGCAAATTTACTGAAACTATTAGCAGATAATAATGTGGATTTGGACAACGACATATATTGCCTAGATGGATAAATTTGAATCTTGAGCGAGACGTATTTATCGATGAAATTCTTGGACTTTGATTGGGCAAAAGGCGACAAACCGTCCTTGGAATTTCATATAAGGATAATTTAAAACCATGAAACCGGTAAGAATTGTAATGACGATATTTTTTATTATCCTATCGTCTCTAAATTTTCATAAACTATTAACGGAAGGCGGTTATCGCGGAGGCAAAGTTTATGTCGTAGCTACAACCCAGTCCGTCATTATGCAACTACTACTTATCATAGGATTGATCCTGTATTTGATATATCTGATAAGAGTAAAAGAGTATTATAAGCCAAGCTCAAATTCTATGCTTTCTAAAAAGAAGAACAAAATGAACTTATCGAATAGAATAAAAGCGCTAAAGGCGCGGCTTAAACTGCAAAAGCCGGAAATTATAACAAATCCTGTACAAAAGGATGAGCTTGTCGAGCAAGATTTGTGCGGTAAAGATCTGTGTGATTTAGACCATAGCACGATCAAACTTTTATCGGGAGACTTGAGTGTCTTTAATGACTATGCTTTCAGGTATTATATCCTGGATTTTATTGATTTTTACGAGCGCTTCGGCGATGAGGAGGTTATAGAGGATATGTTCATTCAAGCATTTACACCGCCTATGCGGCGGGCGAGAGCGAAACAATTTAGCAGAGATGAGGTAAAAATAATCATAGATTTTTTGCAAAAAAATTATGAAGATATTGCGAGAATTACGCATTCCAAGAAATATAAAAAGTTAAAACCCTATGAGCAAGAAGAAATTTATATACCATTCAAACATTTTGAAAAGGAGATAAAAAGCGCTATAAAATTTTGGAGAAAAGTATTGTGATGGAATTTTATAAGGATTGGCAAATGCGCTTAATAGAGATCGATTTGGGCAAGTATGAGGAATATATCTATTTCTTTATAGAGAAAAACAGGGCGTATTTTAGCGCCTATCAAGAGCAGATATTTCCTTTCGATATGGAGTACATACCTAGCTTATTGTGGCTGCTTGCATCTTTTGCAGAAACTACGATTAAAATTTTTGATGATTTGGACGAAAAGACAAGAAATGAAATTTTCGATTTTGTGGAAAAGGGAGCGGCAAGCGAAAACGAATATATTGGCACGGCGTTTTGCACCGGCTTTATTGAGACAATTATAAATATTGCGAAAGAAGGCGAATATAAGATAATTAGCAAATATTTTAGAGATGAAACACAAGGATACGCCGCAGCCTGGATGAAATTTGGCGAATAGCTAGATCGGGCTTTATTAAAGTCATATTTTAAAACAATAAGGAGCCATATGCCTAAACATGAATTTTTACTCAAAAAGACAAAAGAAAATATCTTCTCTAAAGAGCATTGCGTAGTAATTAGCGATGTTCTGATACTTCATATTTCGTACTCTCTTGAGTGGGTGCAAACCACATGGAACGATGAGGTAAATTTGAAAAAAGGTCTAAATTACTATGGCTATAACTGGATAGAAGATAAAGTTAAATTTAGAGATATAATATGCTCTTGGAGGTCGCTTTTCTTTGGCGCGGATGAGCAGATTGTTTTTGATAAAAACTGCGCGCTAAATAAATCCTCGGTTATCGAGCAATTAGACGGCCTATTGGAACTAATCGATTCGGCAATTAAAAACGATTTATATATTTTGCATTTAGGAATTTAGCGAGTGTGCCGCGATTTAATAATAAAACAGAAGAAAGATCATGAAAAGAAATTATAAAAAGATAATACCCGTAAGAGGTAGAAGGAAATTTTCGATTAATAATTTTAGAGAAATTTTCGCGGAGGGCGATATACTGCAGATCGGTCAAAGGTGGTTTTTATTTTGTAGCTGGAATAATCTGCTACGTATAAACGGCGATAATTCGAGGGAGTTTATAGTATTGCCACCCGAAGCTAATGCGAAAAATAATAATGGTCTGATTTCTAAAAAGTGGATATTGGAGAATTTAGATTTTATATGTAATACCGAGCCGTCCAGAAATATAAGCATATTTTCTTATTACGATAGTTTTTTAGCCGAATACAAAAGGATAAATGATAAAATTCCTGCAAAATTTACTTATAAATTTTTAGAATTCAAAGACGATCTAAAAAATGGAGATATTATAGAGTGTCACAAGGCTTTTCGTCCATATGATCGAAAGATAAAATTTATCGTCGCAACCGATACGGAAGGATGCCCGAGACTACCCTATCTGGAGGGGTTTTATTCCGGTATGTTTGCGCCTATTGGCTATAGCGATAAAATGCGCTCGAATAAAGGACGGGAATATGCGATAAGCTCGAGTTGGCTAATTAATAACTGGGAAGCCGCCTTTGTCGGTAATTGCGATATAAGGCACACTTATGTAAATTTACAAAATCGAAAAGAAATTTTAAATTTTACCGATAAGCAACTGGAAAATTTTATAAAAATGAAGCGAAAGAGATTTAAATTTAAATGGAAAAAGTAGATAAGGATTTTAAAGCGAGCTTGTATAGTATCACGCAGCGAAAGGTTTTTAAAGGCGGTAGCAATGATAAAAAGCATTATAGACCCCACTAATTTCGATATAGAATTTAGAAAAATAAGTAGAAATAAAAGGGGCATAGCAAGATCAAGAATAGATTTTGAAAATATCGATGTAGAGGCCAAAATCAGGCTAGTTATGTTTTTAATTTCAAAAGCAAGCCACTTAGATAGCGTAGTTTATAAAATTCTTTTTTGGGAAAGAGATAAGAAAATAGAAGAATATCTTCTTGAAAATATGAAGGGGCAATACATAAAAGCCAAGCCTTATAAAAACGGCGCCAGAGCGGGCGTTATCTTTATAAAAGAAAGGACGCTTGATCCAAATTTTTTGAGATCCGTACTGCTACGCCATTTTAATTTTGAGCTGGCAAAAGAGCCCTCTTTGAACATTAGAGTTCAGTTAGCCATAAACAATAAAGAAAAATTTTCGATTTTATTTGATATATACGATGACCGAGGCTGCTATGTGTATTACTTTTAAAATTTTATAATGAAAATATTTGAGGAAAGAGGATATGGCAATTTAGCAATGTGAGTTTTTTATTCTACCTAAAAGCGGTACATACGATCTGCAATACGACCGGCAATGTGGCAATATAAAGCTCTTTGAAGACGATAAGTATTGGAAAAAAGCAAAGATCAAAAAAGAGATATTTTCTGAAATTTCGCACCTATTAAAGCCTGAAAAATCTTGGTCTAACGAAATGGATCTATACGTAAGCAAAAACAGCAACCGCTTAGAGGTACTTTTTGATGCTAATAATATAATAGAGTCCGTTACGTTTCGTATCGATTTTAGATCCGAGTACGAAGCCGTATTAAGGGGCATAATATCATTGTGTGAGAAAACGGCTTTTGCATTATAGACAGCAATTTAAATAATTTAAAATTATCCTTCAATGCTATAAAAGAGACAATCAACAAATCCAAAAACAAAGAATTTTTTACAGAACTTGTTAGAAATAGTATAATAGGCGATAAAAAAGAACCGCCTATCATAGAAGCCGTAGACGATTTCAAATTTAAGGATGATTTTAAATGATTGTAAAATGTATAAAAGAAGACGAGCATGAGTATCTGGGATTAAACAGAACCTATTTTGTTTATGGCATTCAATATATAAATGGGGAGATGCATTATTGTATATTACCGTATGAAGGAATTTGGTATTGGAGTCAATTTAGTACTAAATATTTTCAAGTAATCGATGAAACGGTGCCTACGAATTGGATATTTGGAATGCATAGGGGATATTTTGGATGTTTTATCGTATCTTACGAAGAGCTCATAGCAGACGCGGATCATTATGGAAAGCTTATTGACGAAGATCCGATAGAGGAGGAAATTTTTTGGAAGAGAAGAGCCGAGATGATTAATGACGTATATAATACGCATATCATCAAAGATTTTAATCGTTTCATATATGATCTAAGCTCTAACCTATCGGTACAGATGAATATCGCAAATAAAGTACTGGATATAGAGATATCGGATGCAAACGCTGAGGTCAAACATCGCAAAATGAATATTTTAAAGGATGACGGATATAGCTGGTATTTGATAGAATCAGACGCGAGCACCTTTAAAGCCAATGCTACTAATGATTATTTAAGACCCATATTAAAATATCTTAAATTGTGGCTAGGCAGAAAGAATTTTAGATAACCGGGCAGAAAGATTTAATATGGCGAGCGCGACCGATAGAGAAATTTTTATAAAAATTTTGAATGAAGATATTAACGTATGGCGCCCGGTAAAGGCTGCTCAAATCGCGCAATATATTTTTAAAATTACCGATACGACGAAATTTGAATCCGAACTGGATGAAATTTTAGAATTTAAATACGGAGATATCGTTAAGTGCAGAGAAAAAGACGGCGATTTCTATGCTTTTGAGCTATTTAAAAACGTACCTTATAAATAGCGACGCGCTTATCATATGGCTTGATTTAATCCCATTTTTCGCTATAATGAGCGTCAAATTTCACTCACGGGGATAGCGATGAGCCTTGTTTCTTACGAATTAAAAAAGCAAAAACTAGATGGAGCGCGCAATGTGGCGCTTTGGAAGGCGCGCGGCGGTGTAGCAGTGGTAGTGCTGGCGCTGTTTATTGCTATGCGCAAGGATTTCGGAGATTTCTCATTCCTGTTTTTATTAGTGCTGCTAGCTCTTGCTTATCCTGCTTACAAATACCTAGCCGTGCGCATTTCGCGTAAATTTGAAACACTCAGCGAAGAGGCTTTTAAAAATGAATTTCTGCTCTGGATCGCAAAGGAGCTGCGCCTTACCTTTCAGCCCTTCGGCGCGTTTTTGCTAGATGAAATTTACAAAAATCCGCTCCGCAAAGAGGCAAATTTATGCACTTGCAAGCACGCAATAGTGGGCAAGACGCCCGAATTTGGTATAAAAATCGGCGACATCTGCCTAAGTCGCGATTTCGATAAAAACAGAGAAAATCGGGTATTTGAGCTGGATAAAATTTTGCATCTTAAAAAGAAGGACGATACGGCGATCTTTGACGGGCTTTTTGCAAAATTTGATTTTAGCGAGACTTTTGATAGTAAAATTTTAGTCGTGCCGCGCGGAGAGTTCATCTTCGGCGCATCGGATCTGAAGCTACTTAAAGACAGCCCGCACCTAAGCGCATCGTTTGATGTTTATCTTAACAATCCCGCCGCCGCCGCATTTTTGCAAAACAAAAAAATTTTAGAAAATATGCAGACAATCACCGTAAATTTGTTCGGCAAAACCGAGCTCTATCTGGGCGAAAACAGCCTTGTAATCGGCGTTGAAAATAGCGAAATTTTCAAATCCGCGCCGAGCTCGCAAAGCGCGAAGCTGCTCGAAAGCCTAAATAAAATGATCGAGATCGCTAAAATTTTTGCCTATCTCAAAAAGCTCGGGCAGGTAGAATAATCTACGCTTTTAATTTAACCGAGCGCTATTGAAGTAATTTGGTTCTTGCGAAGGCTGCGCTTTTTGCGTCTATTATTAAATCAAACTACTTCGAAAGGCAAAGAATTCTTTAATAAGCACTTTCGCTTTGCTATCGACCTGAGCCGCTTAAATTTTACAAAAATTTTATAGCGGCTCTTAAAAATTTCAAAATTTTTCAAATTTTATATTAAACCATAGCGCCGCCGTATTTTACTGACACCCCTCGCACTCGATTGAGCGATCCGCGACGTTGTTTAGCTTCTCGCTATCTGGGCTTTCGGAGCGCAGGTAGTAGGTCGATTTTAGCCCCAGCTGCCACGCAAGCGTGTAAATTTCGCTCAGATAGCCGCCGCTAGCTTTGTCTAGGCTCATGAAGATATTTAGGCTCTGACCTTGATCGATCCATTTTTGGCGGATGGCGCCCGCTTTTACGAGCAGGCGCTGATCGAGCTCGTATGCAGGTACGTATGCCTGCCACGTTTTCGGGCTTAAATTCGGCACGACGACCGGGATCATGCCGCTTAGGTTGTGTTCGAACCATTTGCGCTTATACACCGGCTCGATCGTCTGCGTGGTGCCTACGAGTATGCTGATACTCGATGTCGGCGCGATCGCCATCAGATATCCGTTTCGCATGCCGTCGCGCTTTACTTTCTCGCGCAATCCGTCCCAATCACAGCTGCTCTGCTCAAAAAGTCCGCCGCGCTTAACGAGCGCTTTGGCGTTTTCGTTCGCTAAATCGATCGGGAAAATTCCTTCGCTCCACTTCGAGCCAGCAAAATCAGGGTATTTGCCCTTTTCTACGGCTAAATTTGAACTTGCCTTGATCGCGTTAAAGCTCACGTTTTCCATTATCCTATCGATCAGCTCGAAGTGCTCGTAGCTGCCCCACTTCACGCCGCGCTCGGCCAGCATCTGTGCTTCGCCCATTACGCCGAGCCCTATCGCGCGGGTTTTTAGATTGGTGTGTTTGACCTTGGCGTGCGGGTAAAAATTTAGATCAATGACGTTGTCGAGCATTCGTACGGCGATCGGCATCACGCGAGCTATCTCCTCGCGGCTGTTGATTTTGCTTAAATTTACGCTCGCGAGGTTGCAAACCGCCGTCGCACCCTCGTCGCAGCCTTTTTCCACGATAAAAATTTCTTTGCCGCCCAGCGTGTCTAGCGCTGTGATCTTTTTCGCCTTTTTTACGATGCCCGCGTCGGTCGCCACATCTTCGTTTTCCTCAAACAGCCTCTCGCTGCCGTCAGCGAAAACGACTTTGATTTTGTAGTGGTTCGGCGCCGTGTTTTGAAAGATCTCGGTGCATAAATTTGAGCTCCTGATTAAGCCTTGATGCGCGTTTGGATTGATTCGGTTGGCGTTATCTTTGAAGCATAAAAACGGCATTCCGGTCTCAAAATAGCTCGTTAAAATTTTCTTCCAAAGCTCCTTTGCCAGAATGGTGGATTTTGAAATTTTATCATCGGCCTCGTACTGCTCGTAGCGCGCCTGAAATTCCGCGCCATATAGATCGCTCAGATCGCTTACTTCTGCAGGATCGAAGAGCGTCCATTTGCCGCCGCTTTGAAGCCTTTTCATAAACAGATCGTTTATCCACAGCGCGGGGAAAATTTCATGCGCGCGGCGCCTCTCCTCGCCCGAGTTTTTGCGCAGATCGAGGAAGTCGCTCACGTCCATATGCCACGGCTCGATATACACGGCGATAGCGCCCTTGCGCGTGCCTAGCTGATCGACGGCGACTGCGATGTCGTTGGTAATCTTTAAAAACGGGATGATGCCGCCCGCAGCGTTTTTATGTCCGTCGATGCTGCCGCCCATCGCGCGCACCTTGCACCAGTCCCAGCCGATACCGCCGCCGAATTTGCTCAGAAGCGCCATCTCTTTGTAACTATCGAAAATTCCCTCGATATTATCGGGCGTAGAACCCACGTAGCAGCTGCTTAGCTGATGGCGCGTCGTGCGGGCGTTTGAAAGCGTAGGGGTCGCGAGCATGACTTCAAATTTAGATATGAGATCGTAAAATTTCTTCGCCCAGCTCTGGCAATCAAGCTCGTTTTGTGCAAGGAACATCGCGATCGCCATAAACATCTGCTGCGGAAGCTCGATCGGTGCGCCGCTTTTATCCTTGATGAGGTAGCGATCGTAAAGCGTTTTGATGCCGAGGTAATTAAACTGCAAATCGCGCTGCGGCTGCAAGTAAGAATTTAGATCCTCTAGATCGTATTTTTCCTTTAAGCCAAGCATTATGCGACCCGCCGCCTCGCCGCGAGCGAAGTAATCTTTTAGGCTGTTGTAGCCGCTAAAGCCCGTTACTTTATGATATAGATCGTATAAAAATAACCGCGCGGCGACGAAGGTCCAGTTCGGGCGGTCCACGTCGATCTTCTCTACTGCGGTTTTGATGAGGGTTTGTTGGATCTCTTCGGTGGTGATCATATCTCGAAACTGGATCTTTGCGTCCACCTCAAGCTCGCTAAGGCTTACGTTTTCCAGCCCCTCCACTGCCTCGCTCGTATATTTTTTGATCTTGCTTACATCAAGTTCCTCGGTTCTGCCGTTGCGTTTGATTACTTTCATATCGTTCCTTGAAATTTAAAAATGCAAATTTAGCGTTAGTTTCCCAATATAAAATACGTCGTCAAAAGAGGCGGCGTAATAAATGCCTCAAATCCGCCGTCTTTTAAATTTACGCTAGCTGCGCTGCAAAAGCGCGCATTATAGCCAAAATTTCTTAAGCCTATCTGTCATTGTAAATATGGGATTTTGGCTTGTAAGTTTTAAAATTTAGCGAAGCGGGCGGCAATGATACGGTAAAATTCGAGTGGAATTTTATGGCGCCGCTGCGGAATTCTGCAGGTAAAAATTTGCGCGGAGTTTTGCGAAATTCTGCGCCGAAAAAGTAGGAAAACAAAAAGAGCTTTGCAAGCGGATTTAAAATTTGCTCGCAAAGCTTAAAAATTTAGTTGTGCGGTAGCGGGATAGGCTTTCCGTTTAAGATCATAGAGTTACTTGCCTTATCGAAGCTAAACTCCATCTTAACTCCATCTCCGTCTGGCTTAAGAAACTGCGAGCCGTAAACTTCCGCCATCGGCGCAAAATCGCGCAAGCTGTCATAAGGCGATAGGAAGTCCGTGATGGTCGTATTTATCGTAGCTTTGCCATCCAAGCTCATACGCTTAAAAAGCTGCGTCTCATCGATGTAGCCGCCTAATAGCGCGCTTGCGTTAAAAGCAAATTTCTTGCCGAGGCTATTTTCAAACGAAAAATCATTCACGTTGATTTTCATATCATCTTTTAGCAGCTTCATAAAAAGCTCTTTATTTTCCGCTAATTTTTCGCCTTCTTGTGGATTTGAGATAACAGACAGATATTTTTCGAAAAGTGCGGCGCTAAAGCTGGTATCGACGCCTAAATGGATGTTTCGCACTAGCACATCGGCGATCTTTAAGCTTTGGGCTTTATCGCTTTCGTTGAAATTTAAAATTCCATCTTTTACGCGGTAGCTACCTTCCGTGCTCATATCCGTAACTACGACGAAGCGCTGCTTATCTACAGTTACGACGAGCTCTTTTGTGCTGCCTGCAAAATCTATGTCATTCAAAAAGAGCTTAGTTATATTATCGTCTAGATCTTGGATACCGTTTTTAAAGTTTGCCTCATAGATAAGATCCTTTATATCAAGACCCGAATCCTTGCCGTCGTCTATAAAAATTTCACCGATTTTAAAGCCCAAGGCTTTTATCGTTTTGCCGCTCATATCGCTCGTGCCGTTTAGGCTAAGGCCTGCAAGACGTCCCATTCCACCATCTTCGAGTACATTTATATCGGCTAGCTTTGCGCTAAATTTAACCTCTGTAGGTCCGTAGTTTAGATGCGTGCTAAGCGGCGCGTCAGTCTTAAACAGCTTCTTGCAAGGCTCTGCGTAATATGGCGTCTTAATCGTTAAAATTCCATCGCTCTCAAATCCATCCGCAGCGTTTTTTACGCTATGCTTGATAGTGTAGTCATAGCGAAAAGCAAAATCTTCCGGGAAAATTTTAGTAGGATCCGGCTCGTCCGTATCGTTGCTATCTTGCGCGCCTGCTTTTTCCTTTAGCTTGCTAAAGCCTTCAGCAAGGCTTTTTTGCAGTTTCTCTTTTTTTACTACGCCTTCGATAAAGCCGCTAGAGTTAATAACTCCGGGATAAAAATAAGCGCTTTTAGTCTCGAAAATTTCGTTTCTAGCGATAAATTCCGCAATCTGCTG
>CAUQPS010000053.1:0-11254 GCA_963520005.1 uncultured Campylobacter sp. | reverse complement strand
CCGCCGCAGAGCGCGCGATTTGTGATGATCGTAATGCGCGAAGCAAGCTCTAAATCCTGCATGCGCCTGCCCCCTTTAGCCCGGCATCCACTCCCGTGCGCGGCGCGACATTCAAACCTAAAATTTTGCTCGTAGCGCTAGAGCTTAAAATTTCTCTCGTCAGGACGGAGGCCGAAACACCCGCCGCCGCGCTAAAACTTAACATTCCGGCCGCCTTTGTAGAAGCTGAAATTTCTGCAGCGTCTTTAGGGTTTGAAATTTTCGTCGCGCCGCATCGCAAAAATTTCACCCTTTCATCAAGAGCTAAAAATTTCATCGTCTCCGCGGCGCACAAAATTCCTATCGCATCGTTTGAGATCAAATCCTGCGCCGCCTCATCGGAAGCAGGATCCTTCGCCGAGGTATCGAGGCTTAAAATTTTGCCCGGCCATACGGAGACTAAAATTTCGCCCGCCGAAACAAGGGCTGAAATTTCCGCCGCAGCGCTAAAACTCAAAGCGTTCGCCCAACTCCTCGATTTTAGCGACCTCGCGTTGCCGCGGCATAAGAACCCGAAGCTCGCGCCGTTTTTAAATTTAAAATTTACGTCACCCGCGGGCTCGAAATTTGCGCTACCTTTAAATTTTAAATCCGCGTATGTGTTCCTAGGTCTTAAATTTACACGCGCATTTTGTAACTCAAAATTTCCCGCACCCGCTAATGCGGCGTAGAAAATTTTATCATCCGTCATGACGCCATAAATTTTATCTCGGCATACGGCGCTGTAAAATTCGGCGTAGTATTTTACGCCATAAATTTTATTTCCGCACCGGGTGGCGCGAAATTTATCCTCGAACCCGACGCTGTAAATCTCGCGTCCGGCGCCATAAATTTCATCCGTACACGCGGCAAAATTTCGTGCCTCACACATAGATATACTCGCTCATCAGCGGCTGCAGCCCGCCGCCGCGGATCGCCTCGCAGACCTCGCTTACGCTGCGCGCGTCGCTGATCTCGAACTGCTCGTCGCCCCTCTGCTCGCTGTGCCCGCCGATACCCACGCTCACGCCCGCCGAAATTTTACTCGCCGCGATCCTGATCGCGTTGTCGCGGAAGCCCGCCCTCTCGCGCGTGGAGATCGTGATCTGCGCACTTGGCAGCAGCAGCCGATACGCGCACATCACCTGCAGCAGCTCGCGCTCGCCGACGTCTTTCGGGTTTATTTTGTCGTTGTTGATGATCGGGCACAGGCGCGGTACCGAAAAGGCAATCTCGGCGCGCGGGTACTTGCGCTGAAGCAGCCACGCGTGCACGCCCGTCGCAAAAGCATCGCGGCGGAAGTCTCCGAGCCCCAAAAGCGCCGCAAAGCCCACGCCGCGCATACCGCCTCTAATCGCGCGCTCTTGAGCTGCGAAACGATACGCAAAAACGCGCTTGTTGCCCGCAAGATGCAGCTGCGCGTAGCGCGCGGGGTCGTAGGTTTCTTGAAAAACGGTGACGAAATCGACGCCGCAAGCGTGCAGATAGGCGTAATCGACAGAGTTTAGCGGATAAATTTCGACGCCGATTACCTTAAAATACTGCCGCGCGAGCTCGCAGGCGCGCCCGATGTAGCGCACGGGGCTGTTTTTCTCGCTCTCTCCGGTGAGGATTAAAATTTCTTCTAGCCCGCTTGCCGCGATCGCCTCAAACTCCGCCTTTAGCTGCGCCTCATCGAGCCTTGCGCGCGCGATTTTGTTTTTGCAGTTAAAGCCGCAGTAAACGCAGAGATTGTCGCAGTAGTTTGAGATGTAAATCGGCGTGAAAACGGCGATGTTGCTGCCAAAATGCGCCGCTTTTTCGCGCGCTGCGGCTTGCGCGATCTGCTCCAAATGCTCGCCAGCTTGCACGCTAAGTAGCGCTACAAAATCGCGCAGACTTCTGTTTTTCGCGCCGATCGCCCTTCGCACGTCAGCCTCGCTCGCCTCCTCGCAAAAACCCTCGCGCAGAGCAAGCGTGCTCTGCATCATCTCGCTTCCGATATCCTCCATGCCCGCTAGATAGCCGGTCCCCATCATCTCTAAAATTTTCCTTTTAAATTTTATTAAATTCTACGCGGCGCGCCTTTGTGCGAAAATTCTCGCCGCGCAAATTTCTCATCATTTGGTCTAAAGGTGCATTTTAGCAGGATTTCGGTAAAAAAATTTTAAAACGGAGCGCCACGTTCGCATTTTAAATTTTAGTGATTATTAAGGGGGGGTATACTTCTGTGAAATTTTTTAAAAGCAAGGAGACAAATAAAATTTTAACTATCTAAAATGACAATATCTGACGATTAAAAATGAAATAATACGAAAAATTTTAAAGGAGAAACGATGAAAAAAATCATCTTAGATTTGGCTCTGTTGGGCTCTTTGGCTTTTAGTATAACTTTTAAAGAGCAAGTTAAACAATTTGAGCAAAATTGTGAAGCAGGCAACTTTGAAGCTTGCGGTGCCGCCGGTGCTCTTTATAAAAATCCGACCAAATATGGGGGAAACGCATCCGATAGGGATTATAAAAAGACGCTCTATTTTTACAAAAAAGTTTGCGACGAAAATGTTTATGCTGCTTGCTCGGATTTGGGATGGATGTATGATAATGGCAAAGGGGGGAAAAAAGATTATAAAAAGGCTGTCGAACTATATAATAAAGCTTGCGACGGCGGACTTGCGGACGGCTGCAACAATTTAGGTCGTATGTATGCGCATGGCAAAGGAGTTAAAATGGATATGACGCGAGCTATGGGATATGCCAGAAGAGCCTGCGATGCAGATAGTTGGATAGCGTGCGGGAATTTCGCTTCAGTCCTTGAAGCCGACGGCGACAGAGCAAGGGCGGCGCAATACTATCAAAAAGCCTGCGAAATGGGCAAAAAGGATCAGCCGCTATTCGACTATGAAAAAGACTATTTGCGAGAATACTGCGACAAATACGACATACTAAAATAGCCCGCTGATCGATCTAGCTCCTCTTAATCGGGCTACTTGGCGCGATGAAATTTTAAAATTTCATCGCCGAGCTTGTCTCGCGTTACACCGCTGTCAAATTGCTTTTCGCCGCAGCACTTTAAGACGCCTAGCGAAGTGTGGAATTTATATCGTTCGGCATGGGGCTTAACAAAGCACGCTGGAATTTAACTCACATGGCGCAAAAACCTTGTGCGATATATATCCGTACAAACCCAAGAAATGCAAATTCCGCGCAAAAAAAACACAGCTCGCGCAACCAAACTGCGCTTAAAATTCTAACCGCTACCTCAAAAATCCAGTTAGCGGCGAGCTTGCGCAGGCTGTTTTGCAAACGGCGCCTAGCCCCGCCAGATAGGCATCGCGCCCCGCCTGCACGCCGAGCGCAAACGCCCGCGCCATCAACGCCAGATCCCCGCTCGTGGCGATCGCCGTATTTACCATCACCGCAGCGCAGCCCATCTGCATCGCCTCGCAGGCCTCGCTAGGCGCGCCGAGCCCCGCATCTACGATGATCGGCACGTCGATTTCGCCCAGCAAAATTTCGATCATCCCGCGCATCATCAGCCCGCGATTGGAGCCGATCGGCGCTGCTAGCGGCATCACGGCGGCGGCCCCTGCGCTTACCAAATCGCGAGCGACGCACAGATCGGCGTGCATGTAGGCAAGCGGCACGAAACCCTCGCGCGCCAGGGCCTCGCAGGCCTTGATCGTCTCGGCGTTGTCGGGCAGAAGGTATTTGCTGTCGCCTATGATCTCAATCTTTACGAAGTCACCGCAGCCCAGCTCGCGCGCGAGCCGTGCGATCCGCAGCGCTTCCTCGGCGTTTCGCGCGCCGCTGGTATTCGGCAGCAGCGTGACGCCGCTGGGGATGAAATCCAAGATATTGCGGCTCTTGCTTTCGTTCACGCGGCGCAGCGCGAGCGTGACGATCTCGCAGCCCGCATGCCGCACGCAGGCGTCGATCATCGCGTGATCAAACTTGCCCGAGCCCATTATAAGGCGCGAGCTAAACTCCTTGCCGCCTAAGATCAGTTTATCGTTCATTCTATCCTCTTTAGTTTAAATTTCGTTTTATGCGCGGCGCAAATGGCGCATATCGGCACTTGCGCACTGGCGCATTATACACGGCGCGAAATTGCGGTACAGATTGTGCGTCTTGCTTCTATCGCTATTTTAACGCGCCGCACGACGCCGCATCGAAACCTAAAATTTTCCGTCAAATTTTAGCCACGACACAAAAATTTTAAAATTTAACGCGCAGACTGCGGCTCGCTTTGCTGCACGAAATTTTAAATCCTATGTTCAAAAGCAGCTTGCTCGCGCCGAATAAATTTTAAAATTCTACTTACCCGCGAGCTGCACACGGCAAATGCTTTAAATTTCGTCGTTTAAATTTAGATCTCGCGGCTAATTTTACTCGGCGCGCAGTAAATTTTATACCGCTTTTAAACACGCTGTATGCCCGCCGAAACGCTCTTTGCTTCTCAAAAACAATCGCGCGAGGCTTAAATTTAGCGACAATACACAAAGGCGCGTAAATTTAAAAATGCCTAGGCACGCGATTAGCGCCAGGCTTAGCCCTCCTCGCCCAAAATCAGCCTAAGCGCGACATTTGCCTGATGTGCGGCGCAGATCGCCACGCGCGGAGCGAGCAGCCCTACGCCTTGAGCCGCGGCGCTTTTGCGGTCGCCGCAGACGAAGACGTTTTTGCCGAGCCGTGCTGTGCGGATCTCGTTGGCGCCGCCGCTGCCCGCCATGCCGCTAGCGCAGATCAAAAAGCGATCCGTGCCGCCGAGCGCGTCGAAAAGCATCGCTTTCGCCGCCGCGTCGTCGAAGCACTCGCAAATTATACGCTCGTTTTTTAAAATTTCGACTACGTTTTGCGCGGTAAGTCGCTCATTTAAGGTTTGCACGCGCACGAACGGGTTTATGCGCGCGATTTTTTCGCGCAGAGCGGCCGTTTTTGGCTTGTAAAGATCGCCGATCTCGTACTGTTGGCGGTTTAGGTTAGTCGGCTCGACGACGTCGAAGTCGATCAAAAAGAGCTCGCCCACACCCGCGCGCGCAAGCAAGATCGCGACGTTGGAGCCGAGCCCGCCGAGCCCGCAGATCGCCACGCGCGAGCCTTGCAGCGCCTCGTTTACGGCAGGGGCGTTGCGAGCAAGCATCAGCGCGCGAAGCTCCTGCGGCGCCAGATCAGCACCGCGCGCGAGCAAAAAGAGCTCATCGCCCGCCTTCAGCTCGCAGTTTTGCGTGCTCGCATAGCCGTTTATCACGGCGATCTCGCCGCTAAATTTAACCTCGCGCTTCAGCCCCTCAAGATCGCTCGCGCCCGTTTCGTAAGCTTTGCCGTTTAATTTTATCTGCATTTTGATCCTAAATTTTATCTTTTTGCCGTTTAAATTTATCGCGCAAATTTAAACTTGCGCGCGGCGCCTTGCATCTGCGCGAACATAGCGCGCATTGATGCGGTATTGCGGCGCGGTTGCGACAGATATCTACACAGCTGCGGCGCACTGCGCAAACGCTCGCGCGAATTACGGCGCAAGCGGACGTACCTGGCGCATCGCACGCGATTTTAATTTACAAATTTCATCCTGCTTTTACATGTAATGTTTCGGCCACCTGCGCGCATTGCATTCGACCAATACGACGTCATCGTAGAGCCTCTGTACGAAAACACAGCGCAAGCCAAATCCGCCAAATTTAGCGCGCTAATCCCTACACTTGTCGGTTAAATTTAAAGTCGCTAAAACGCCCGAATAAATCCGCGCTGCGGCTAAATTTAAAATTTCAAGCCGAACCGAACCGACGAAAAAACGGCACGCAGCAGCATACATAGCAGCGTGCACGACGGCAGAGATCTCGGGATAAATTTTTAAAACCTCGCACTCAAACTCCACAACTTCGGCATAAATTTTAAAGCCATACGCTCAATCTTGCGGCGGCGCAGTTTACAACTCCACGCCCAGTCGCCGCAGCCGGCGACGCAAATTAGCGCTCGCCGCAATAAAAATTTAAACTCTATCGCCGCAAAGCGAATTTTAAAACTCCTACGTCCTGCCGCCGCGGCTTAGTTCACTCGCGAAATTTAAAGCTCACCGCAGGCGCCAGGCTACCGCGGCTTACTCATAAATTTAAAAACCCAAACGCGCTATGTCTTCGCTCCGCCGTATCGCCTAAATTTTAACGACGCGCGTGCAAATTTAAGCCCCAGCCGCTGTGTCACTACGCCGCTTAAAATTTAGCGGCTTCCTTAGCAGCCTCCGCGCAGGTTTAAACCCCAGCCGCTATAATCTTAACATAATTCAAAGCTCCGATCTCAGCCGCCGCCTACGAACTCGACGATCTCATATTTTTTGCCGCTTGAGATTTGCGTGCGCTCCCACGCCTCTTTTTTTAAAATTTCGCCGTCGCGCTCGAGCGCTACTAGGCGTAGATCGTGTCCGCGCCGGCGTAAAAACTCGCTCACGCTCATATCCTGCGCCAATTGCAGCCGCTCGCCGTTTACGCAGATCTCAATCATCGCTCGCTCCCAAGCTCTCGCGATACTCCTCGTAAGTACCCCTAAAATCGACGATTTCGCCGTCTCCTTTGAGGTGCAAAATTCTATTTGCAAACGCGTCGATAAGCTCGCGGTCGTGGCTCACGCAGATCGCGCAGCCCGTGAAATTATACAGCGCCTCTCCCAGAGCGATGATCGCCTCAAGATCAAGGTGGTTGTTAGGCTCATCGAGTACCAGCAGGTTCGGGCGTTGCAGCATTAGCTTGCTTAGCATCACGCGGTGTTTCTCGCCGCCGCTTAGGCTGCCCACGCTTTTTTCTTGCTCCGTGCCGCTAAAAAGCATGCGCCCAAGGCATTTGCGAATTTCATCCAGATCCCTATTCTGCGGGCTCTGCAAATATTCGTAGAGCTTAAGCTCGCCCGAAATTTTATTATTCGTATCCTGCGCGAAGTACCCGGGCTCGATCGTGGCGCCCATGTGAACCTTGCCGCTAAGAGGCGCGAGCTCGCCCATGATGATCTTGCAAAGCGTGCTTTTGCCCACGCCGTTTCGCCCGATAATGCCGATCTTATCGCCGTGAGCGAGCTTGAGATTAAAATTTTTCAGAATTTCGACCTCGCCGAAGCTCATATCCACGCCGCTTAGCTCTAAAATTTCATTGCCGATCTCGCGCGCGGGCTTGAATAAAATGCTAGGCTCTCTGCGCGAAGAGGTCGCAAGCTCGCTAAGATCGAGTTTATCAAGCTGTTTTTGACGGCTCGTTGCCTGCTTTGCTTTGCTTGCGTTGGCGCTAAAGCGAGCGATAAATTTTTCAAGCTCCGCCTTCTCTTTGAGCTTTTTCTCGCGCTCAAACTGCGCCTGTTTGAGGGCGAGATTGGACGCGATGAACCAGTCGTCGTAATTGCCGCTAAATTCGCGTACACGCCTAAAATCAACGTCTAGGATGTCCGTGCAGACGCGGTTTAAAAAGTGGCGGTCGTGGCTGATGACTACGAGCGTGCCCGTGTGGCGATTTAGCTCAAACTCGAGCCACGAAATGGCGTCGATATCGAGGTTGTTCGTCGGCTCGTCCAAAAACAGCACGTCGGGGCGCGGGAAGAGCACTTGCGCGAGAAGAACCTTAAATTTATCGCTCGTCTCGATCTCGCTCATCTTTTTATCGAAATCATTGATCCCCAGCGAACTTAAAATTTTCTCGATCCGCGTTTCGTATTCGTAGGCGGGATCCTCCTCGGCGCAGATCATCTCAAGCTCGCCGAGGCGCTCGTTTATCTCGTCGTTAAACTCGCCCGCTTCGTAAAGCTGCGTCTTTTCGCGCACGGCGTCATAAAGGCGCTTGTTGCCGTAAAGCACGGCGTCTTTGACGCTGAAACTTTCAAAGGCGAATTGATCCTGCCCCAAAACACCGATTTTAAGCCCGCTTTGTATTAAAATTTCGCCGCTGCTTGCTTCGATCTGTCCGCTTAAAATTTTAAGTAGCGTCGATTTGCCCGCGCCGTTTGCGCCGATGAGGCCGTAGCGCCTGCCCTTATCGAGGCTTAAATTTACGTTTTCAAAAAGTAGCTGTTTGCCAAAGCGCATCGTTAAATCTTTGATTTCAACCATATTTTTCCTTTTAAATTTCTCTTTGCGTTGCCTTGCGCGCGGGCTTCTGCTAGGTTTTGCGCGCAAATTTTATCTCGCGATTTATTGCGGCTTTTGCGCCGCTTCACGTTTCTTAATGCCGCGATAAATTTCTCCTATTGTAGCTTAAAATTCTGAAATTTCGCCGAAGGCGGGGGGCACGATTAAATTTAAATCGCTAGAGCAATTTAAATTTTAACCGCTGTAATCGCTATCGCGAGTGATGATGAGCGTGTAGTTCGGATACGCCGCGCGCACCTGCTTGCACACAGCGCGAAACGTCGCCTCCATATCGGGCGCTGCGAAATCGACGATAACATCGAAGCTGATCGAGCGCTTTTCCTCGTCGAGATAAAACCCATGTATCTGCGAGACGAACTCATGCGAAAACGCCATCTGCTTGATATGCTCGTAGATCTCGGCGGCGCGCGGATCGTTCCTGTTAAACGCGTAAATTCCTACGGTGTCTAGGATGATATTAAATTTCGCAAAAACGGCGTTTTGGATGCGGCGCGTAAGAGCGTCGATCTGTGCCGCGGTCGTGTCACTCGCGACCTCGATATGCACCGAACCTACCATTTTATCGGGCCCGTAGTCATGAAACATCAGATCATACGCGCCGATGACGCCCTCAAAGCCGCGCACGACGTCGTAAATTTCATTCGTCAGCTCTAGGCTCGGACGCGAACCCAAAAGCTTGCTGATAGTATCGCGCAGAATTTCATACGCCGTTTTGATTAGAAGAGCTGAAATTATCGCGCCCAGATACGCTTCCAAGCTCAGTCCGAAAATAAGCGAAATTAAGGCCGCTACGAGGGTAGCTAGCGATACGAGCGCGTCGTATTTGGCGTCCACGCCGCTAGCGATGAGCGAGTCCGAGTTCACGCGCTCGCCCGTCTTTTGCGTGTAAAGCCCCAGGCTAAATTTCGCCGCGACCGCTACGGCGATGATGATGAGCGAAACCGCATTATAATTCGCCGCTTGCGGATGAATGATCTTTTTGATCGATTCGACGAGCGAGACGCCGCCGGTGTAGAGGATGATGACGGCGATTACGATCGCGCTTAGATACTCAATCCTGCCGTGTCCGAAGGGGTGTGCGCGATCGGGCTGCTTGCTAGCAAGGTGCACGCCCACGATCGTAATGACGGAAGAAAGCGCGTCGCTTAGGTTATTTACGGCATCAAGCACGATCGCGATCGAGCCCGAAATCAGCCCCACGACGCCCTTAAACGCCGCTAAAATTACATTTGAAATGATACCGATCGCACCGGTGCGAACGATGATTTTATCCCTGCTATACGCCGCTTGAGGCACTTCCATTATTTATTTCCTTTGAAATTTTATTCCAAGCCGCAATCGCTGCGCGTGTAGGTCAGATCGGCGATTTTTTCGCCGCTTTGCAGAAATTCTCGTACGCCTATGCGATTTAGACCGCCCGCTTTCATCATCGCGCAGACGTCCTTTTGCCTGTTAGCGCGCAAAATGCTTTCAAAATTTTGCTTGATTTTGGGATCTACTTTGTCCCAAATTTCATTTTTTAGAATCGTGGGAATTACAAATTTATCGCCCTCGCATGTAGCCGCGCCCAACTCCATATTTTTAGTCGCGGGGTGACTGTGCCCATTTACGGCGTCCGCCAAAGCCTTGCAGCGCTCGGCATCGGCATCTACATCTCCCGCAAGCGCCGCGTTGCAGATAAATACGCCAAACAGGGCGAGTATAAATTTTTTCATTTTAGCCTCCTAATTTTATTTGAAATCTATCATATTAAAATTTTAAATTCAATCTATTTTTAAAATTTAAGAATCCTCTGCGCGGCAAAAATCCGCGAGCCGCCAAAATTACTTACGTTAAAATAGCGGCGTAAATTCCATAAATCACCGCTAGAGATTTTTAAATCGCGGCAAAAATTCTTTAAATTCCGCGTTAAATTCTATGAGCGGAAATTTTTGCGACGGATCGCATGCGCTCGCTCAAAGCGGCGTGCGGCGAGATCGTCCGTATCTTTTTCAAACTCGCCGTTTAAGTTATAGATTTAACACAGCTTTGAAAAGCTCCAGCCAATCCGCGCCCGCCGTTTAAATTTATAAATTTAATGCAGTTCCGCATTTAGTTTGATCGCGCGCTTGCTAACGCTTGCCGTAATCTGCCCGCTTTGGCTGTTTTGGCGGAAGTGCAGACCGCTAAGCCCGGCAAGCTCAAGCCCTTTATAAATTTCACGATCGAACGCAAAGCCTGGATTTAGCGCTGCTAGCGCCTCGCGATCCTTTTGTGCGATAAAAACCTTCGTGCCCTCAAGTACCGCAATACCGGCATCCACGATGCAGCGGTCGCCTAGCGGAATGCCCGTTACGGAGTTTGCGCCCAGCAAGCAGTGCTTGCCGATGCTCACAGCATTGCCGTTGGTGCCACTTAGCACGCCCAAAATCGACGCGCCGCCGCCTATGTCGCTGCCCTCGCCCACGACGACCGAGCTACTGACGCGCCCCTCGATCATAACGCTGCCGATCGTGCCTGCGTTGAAATTCACATACGCAGCACCCGGCATCACGGTCGTACCCGCGGAGATATGCGCACCCAAACGCACTTTCGCATCGTCTAAAATCCGCACGTTTTGCGGCGGTACGACGTGGCTTAGGTAGCGCGGAAATTTATCGACGCTGATGATACGCGGATAGCGGCCTTGCATTTTTAAATGGATTTCGTTTTCACGCAGCCACCAAAGCTCGATCGGGCGGGCGTTTTCGTCCCATGCGACGTTCGGAAGTACGCTAAATGCGCCGTCTAGATTGAGCGTGCGCGGCTCGCAGAGATTTAGCGAGAGCACATAAAGCTTGAGATAAACACTCTCGACACTTTTTGGCGTGGCATCCTCAAAGATGAAACTAGCGCAAAAGCTCGCGTGCTCGTCCGATTTCATCGCCTCTTTAACCGCAAGCAGCACCTGTAGATTTTTGTGCGCGCCCTCTTTGGCGTCTGGCTGCAGAAATTTTAAAGCCTCGATCGCCTTTTTTAGGGCTTTATGCGTTAGCGGAAGGACGCACTCACTACCGCTAAAATCCATGACCTCTCCGCATTCGGTTAGAGCATGGATTAGCACTGCTGCGCTTACTAGCCCATCTTTAAAATTTACGTGCGCGTAATTCACGCTTA
>CAUQPS010000052.1:0-11472 GCA_963520005.1 uncultured Campylobacter sp. | reverse complement strand
ATAGAGAGCCGTAACGAATTATATTTGATTGCGCTAGTACCGCATTGTTGGTATATGCAGTGATGTAGCGATACGTAAAAATTATTTAGCGGTGTCAATATAGTGGGGTGTGCGGTATAAATTTTAACTTGTTTTGGCGCGCTGTTTTTATTTATCGCGCGCGGCAAATTTAAGCGGCTAAACTTATTGCGATTAAAAAATTCTAAACGCGGATTAAAGCTTAGCGGCGAAATTAACCTTGCTAGCACTCTGCTGCATCTTAATTTCGCCGCAAGCAACTTTATTTATCTGCCTTTTCGGCTTTATATTGCGCTAGCAAGCTGCCTAGCTCATCTTTTATGCGAAGCTTTTCTTTCTTCATCGCATCGATCTCCAGATCGCTCATATGCACTCTGCCGGCTTGTGCGTCGGCGATCTTGTGATCCAGCTCGTCGTGCTTCTCAAAAAGCGAATCAAATCGCGCGTTTTTGCCTTTTAACTCAGTGATTAAATCTCTGTACTCATGAAACATGCTTTACTCCTTTAAAAAATTTATTCAAGTATATCAATAAAGCGCTTAAAACCTAATTTCAGCTATCAAATTTAGACTGAGTTTAGCGGATGAAATTCCAAATTTTAAGAGATGAAATTTTAGTCTTTAAAAATTTAAAACAGGCAAATTTAAATTATAAAATATTAAGTACAGAGCTTTAAAGCCCTGCCGCTATTCGCTATTTTCGAGACGAGATTTTTAGGTTATGAAGCGAGCTGTGAATCTTTATGATCTATAATCGGCGTTGATTTTTACGTAGTCGTAGCTAAGATCGCAGCCGTATGCGCTAAACTCGTCCTCTCCGAGCCCCAAATCGCACCAGATCGTAAAGCTTTTTTGCTGCATTACGGCGTGAGCCGCGGCCTCGCGTGCGGCGTCCAGTTCGCGATTTTGCGCATCATAAAGCAGCACATCGTCGTATTTGATGCGCAGCTTTTCTTCATCGCATCCGATACCGCAGGCGCCTATGGTCGAGGCTATGCGACCCCAATTCGGATCTTCGCCGAAGATCGCCGTTTTAACAAGCGGCGAATTGCTTAGCGCCTTCGCCGCCCTGCGAGCGTCTTCGGCGTTTGCGGCACCGCTTACCCTAAATCGCACTAGCTTGGTTGCGCCTTCGCCGTCTTTTACCAGCATCAGCGCAAGCTCGCGCGTCAGGGCGTTTAGCGTGGAGGCGAAAGCATTTTTGTCGTAAGCGCATTTAGCGCTGCTGCAGAGCATAATCGTATCGTTGGTGGAGGTATCGCCGTCGACGCTTACGGTGTTGAAACTCTGCTCCGCCGCCTTTTTTAGCAGCTCGTCCATATCAGCGCGCGGGATTTGTGCATCGGTTAGAATGAAGCAGAGCATGGTCGCAAGCGCAGGATTGATCATGCCTGCGCCCTTGCAAACGGCTGCTATATGAAATTTCTCGCCGTTTTCTAAAGAAATTTCATACGCAAGCTCCTTTTTTATCGTATCTGTCGTCATAATGGCGGTGGCTAGGGCGTCCGAGTTTCGCGCTGAGAGGTTAAAATTTTGCGCGGCGGCGATAATTTTTTCCTTTTTAAGGCGGTATCCGATGACGCCGGTCGAGCTCATAACGGGGTTTATCAGAGGGATTTTTTTGCCAAGCTCACTAAAAATTTCATCGATGTCCGCGACGCCTTGCTCCCCGGTCATCGAGTTTGCGTTTTTAGAATTTACGAGAATAAAATTTGTTTTAAGCTCCCCGCCCGCGCGCTCCTGCGCCCTTTTGAAATGCCTAATCGGCGCGGCTTGAAATTTATTGCTCGTAAAGATCGCGCTTACGGCAAAGGGCTCATCCGCGCGGATAAATCCCAGATCGTTTCCCTCTTTTTTAAAGCCCGAATTTACGCCGTCAAAATAAAAGCCCTCGACATTTTGTAAGCCGCTCTCGAGCTTAGTTATTTTAAACATATCTCATCTCCTGTGGCTTGTATTTGCTGCGGATGAGTTTTTTAGTGTTGCGGATGCCCTCTGCTGTGCCAATGACTAAAAATTTCACCCCAGTACCGATGAGGTAGTCGCCATCTGGCATCGGGATGAAGCGGCTGTTGGGCTCTTTGATTCCCACGACGTCGGCGTTTGTAAAATCGCGCAGGCGAGTTTCTTTTAGGCGCTTGAAGCGGATCCACGAAAAATCGGGCACCGCAATCTCCTCGATATCGATAAGCGAGTCTTTTTTATACAAAAATCGCTCCAAAATGTTTTCCATATCAGGGCGCACGCTGATCGCAGAGAGCCTTTGTGCGGCGAGCTTAGAGGGTGAGACGATAGAATTTGCGCCGAGTTTTTTTAGCCTCTGCGTGTCGCTGTCATCATCGCTATTTGCCATGATGAAGTAGGGGGTGATGCGACCAAGCTCCTTTTCGTATAGGCGCACCAGCGAGATTATTGCGATATTATCGGCTAAATTCGGACTTAGCGTGATGACGGATTTTGCAGATGACAGATGCGCTTTTAGCATCGTAGTTTCTACGTGCGGTTCGCCTACGATGAAATATGGATAGCGGTTTTCCTCGGCGATTTTGGCTAGAGCGGGATCGGGGTCGATCACGACAAAAGGCAGATGATTTTCGCGAAACTGCTTGGCAAGCTCGGCGCAGTAGATGTTGTTGTAACAGATAATGTAGTGGTTTTTGAGCCTTGCGATGTTGTTGATCATTCGTTGCTCCCTAAGTAAATTTTGAAGTTTGCCGTTTTTTATGACCTCTACGACGACGCCCAGGCAAAACGAAAAGGTTCCAAAGCCCATGAGGATGAATAAGACGGTAAAAATTCTACCCGCGGGCGATATCGGCGCTACTTCGGTAAAGCCTACCGTCGTGAAGGTCATGCCTGCTTGATAAAAGGCGTCTACGAGCGAAAAGCCCGCTATAAAGACATAGCCTAATGTGCCGATTAGCATCATCAATACGATGGTTATCAGCGGTAAGCGAAAAGGACGTAGCTGGTCGTAAATTTCTGTGTAGAGGTTGATGTCCGGCTTAGTCGAGCCGGACCAGTCGAGGAATCGCTTGATCTTGTCCAAAATAGACATAAATTCCTCTTTAAGAGGTTATTTTGATTGTTTTTTCATAGTTCGTAGAGTTGAGGCGGCGACTTTGATTCGTCTGGTTGAGCCGTCTTCTAGCTGAACGCGGATGGTGCGTAGATTGACCTGGAATTTCTTTTTGGTCCTGTTATTTGCGTGGCTGACATTGTTTCCTACCATCGCACCTTTGCCGGTGATTGCGCATCTTCTTGCCATAATAAATCCTTGATGATTAAAATAAATGGCGATTATAGCGAAAAAATTTCAAATTATGCTTAAAATCCGCTGCGGTTTAAATTTAGCGAAATTTATGACAAAACTAAGTAAAATTCCGAATCTTGAAATTTTAAAGGAATTTTAATGTATGTCGCACCCAGCATTTTATCGGCGGATTTCGGAAGGCTAGGCGATGAAATTCGCGCAGTCTGCGAAGCGGGCGCCGATCTCATTCACGTAGATGTGATGGACGGGCATTTCGTACCCAATCTCACGATCGGACCGCTCGTAGTAAGCGCCGCGGCAAAGGCGAGCAGCAAGCCTTTAGATATCCATTTGATGGTCAAAAACGTGCCGTTTTTCGTCGATCTTTTTTTGCCGCTAAAGCCGAAATTTCTTAGCTTCCACATCGAGGAGGAGACCCATCCGCTGCGCCTCATAGATCACATACGCCGCAGCGGCGCCTCGCCCGCGGTCGTGCTAAATCCGCACACCCCGCTTAGCGCGCTGGAGTTTATCTTGGGCGAGGTCGATATGGTGCTTTTAATGAGCGTTAATCCAGGTTTCGGCGGACAGAAATTTATCCCCTCGGCGCTTGAGAAAATTAAGCAGCTGCGCGAGCTGATCGATCGTAAAGGCGCAAAATGCCTCATCGAGGTCGACGGCGGCGTAAACGGGCTGAATATCGCAGATATCGACGAAGCGGGCGCCGACGTCGTGGTGGCGGGCAACTACATATTTTCTTCAAACGACTACGCAGAGGCGATCCGTGCGCTTAAAATTTAGGCGCGGCACAGGGGTAAAATTTTGACGCATAGAATCGAAAATCTCATAAATTTACTGGCTCAAAAGAGCATAAATTATCACGATTTTGTTGCTAAAGCAAGCGATATTGCCGAAATTACCGAGCTTTTCGAGCCCAAAGACCTCTCGATGTGGCGGGCGCTGGGCATAGATATAATAAAGCTAGATAGCGGCAAAATCACACTCAAAACCCGTGAGACGGACATTTCGGATGAAATTTTTTGCTTCGTGGATATCGAGACGAACGGCGGGCTCTCAAACGGACAGATCATCGAAATCGGCGCGATAAAAACGCGCGGTACGCAGGAGCTGGATCGCTTCGAGAGCTTCGTGTACGCGCCCGTCGTGCCCGAAAATATCACGGAGCTTACGGGGATCTGCGCGGACGATCTGGTGGGTGCGCCGCCGCTAGCTAGCGTGCTAGAGCGATTTAGACTGTTTTTAGGCGATAGCGTTTTTGTGGCGCACAACGTCAAATTTGACTACGGCTTCATCGACGCGAGCCTGCAAAAATGCGGCTTCGGGATGCTTTTAAATCGCAGGCTCTGCACCGTCGAGCTCGCGCGCCGCACGATCGAGGCGCAAAGATACGGCCTTGGCTCGCTAAAAGAGCTTTTAGGCGTGCAAAACGTCCACCACCGCGCATTTAGCGACGCCGTTTCCTGCTTTGAAATTTTCAAATTTGCGCTCTCGCGGCTGCCGTGGAGCGTACAAAGCACCGAGGATCTGATACTTTTTAGCAAAACCGCAAAGAGCCTGGCGCTGCCTAAGCCGCAGATTTCTGGGCGGGGCGAGGGCGAAATTTTATAAATCGCGCGCCGAATTAAAAGATGAAATTTTAGCGAAATTTCGCGCCGCCGTTTGATGGGTAAAATTTGCGCTTTTAAGCGGCGGCGCTTTAATCTGTGCGGATTGCGGTAGCGTAAATTCGATCCGAGCGATTTTGGCGGGCAAATCGGCGCGTATGGACCTGGATTTTGAAATTTTACCCTTGCCGTAGCGATTGAATGCGCACAAATCGTGGCGGTGCAAATTTAAAACGCTACTGCGGCGAGATGTGATTGCGAGCGAACCGAAACGGCGCGAATTTAAGCAGGCGCGGTTTTAAATCGCATTGCGATCACACCGGATTTAAGTGCAGATGCCCGCAGCAGCGCCCTCCATGTATGCCGGCTAGGCGGATCATGCGATTTTAATTTGCTCGGGCGGGTGCGGCAGCGAGCGCTCGCGGAGCCTTTTTGCTTTCGCGGCTTTGATTTTTGCGGCGATAAATTTTGCGCCCGCTCGCGGTTTTACAACCTTGCTTCGAGTGACTTTTATGAGCGCTCGCAGTCGCGCGGATGCGTCCGAAGAATCGCGCGCTTTAAATTTAAAATTTAGCCTAGACGCGCGAATTCGATGCTTTAAACTCTAAAATCAATAAATTTTGCCCGCGCCTGCCCGTCTTTTGCGTCCTAAAAGCGATAAATTTGGCGCGCCCGCACCGTCGCCGCAGATATGCTGAGCACGCGAGCCTTGCCGCATTCGCCGCTTGGAATTTTGATTTTAGCTTGAACCTGGTCGGTATGCGCCTGTGCCGCAAATTTTAAAATGGAGCTTTATAAAATTTTGCGGCGCCGATCGAAAATGAAATTTCATAAATTTTTATCGCAAAACACAGCGCGATCGGAGCAAATTTAAACGCAAGCCCACTCCTACCATAGTGGCGTACGACGACCTCATATGCACTAAATTTAGCGATAAGCAAATCCGCGATCTTAAATAATACGAATTACGCAGACGCAGCCCGCCTCTCATCAAAGCATCATTGGAAGACTGACGGGCTTTGCGAGCGGCGAAGTAATGCACCGCTGCTTGGGAACGCCATCTTTGCAAGAAGCGCGATTTTGCGATTGAGCTGACTTTTCCGCCTCAAAAAGGACGACATATCGCGGACTAAAATTCGAAACGGAATTTTATAAGGCGGATCGCTGCTTTTAAATTTACGTTGCAAATCTCATAGGCTACGAATACAGCGGTTAAATTTTAAAATTCTGTCTGTCTTAATCATGCCTTGAGGTTATGTATTGCGAGGGTTCGCGAACCGCTTGATTGGAAAATGAGTTTTAGATCGCGCCTTGCGTATATAACGCGCGGCAAAATAAATTTTTGCGCCGTAAAATTTCACGCCGCTATGTCACCGCCGAGCCGCCCGCCGTCTTAACTCTCATCCGATCACTTCGTATCTTCAAATGCGCTAGAATTTCAGCAAAGCTACGTTTTAATGCAAAATTTATCCGCTTACCGCGGTTTGCGGCGGATGAAATTCTGCCGCTCACCGCGAGGTGCGTGATATTTGCTTGCCGCGCATGCGCGTCATAGCCCGTATCCTCTTGCCGCAAGCCGCCGCTTTACCAACGTCCATCGTTGTAGGTTCTCGTCTGCTTCTTAGCGTATATTTTTGTGCCTTGTAAGCTGCGCGTCACCCCATCTGCGTCAAGATCACGCCGTGTCTTTAAAGCACACAAATCTATCCTGCATAAAATTTTCGCTTCTTCAACGTGCTCGCCTCCTGCCGCACTTTGTCGTGCTTGTCTGCTGCGAGCCGTCGCCGCGCCGTATCCCTTGCCCGCGCTCGCCGCACTCTCTGCAAGTTTTAGCGTCCGCGCCTTAAAATTTCAGCCCAAAAGCTCTATTTCGCGCCGCGTCCGAGCATAAACAATCTCACCGCTTGTTCGGCGACGCGGGCTAAATTTTGTGTTGCGGTCTCTTTTTCCATCGCGCGCTCAAGGCTCATCGGTTCGTTTAGGATGCAAAAAAATGCGCCTATGCCTCGCTCGTTACAGCCACCGGCACAGGGCGAGATACCGCCTGCTAGCGCGATTACGGGCACGCCGTAGGAAGCGGCAATCTTTGCGACACCGCAGGGGGTTTTGCCCATCGAGCTTTGAAAATCGAGCCTTCCTTCGCCTGTGATGACGAGCTCGGCGCCTTTCATATCACGCTCTAGTCCGATCTCTTCGGTGATGATGTCGATGCCCGGCTTAAGCGTCGCGTTTAGAAAGCTCACGAAGCCAAAGCCCAGCCCGCCGGCGGCTCCTGTTCCTGGGCTATTCCAAAGCTCGCGTCCAAGATGTTTGCTTACGACGCTTGCGAAATTGATAAGCCCTGCATCGAGCTGCTTTACCATCGCTGCATCCGCACCCTTTTGCGGAGCGTAAATATATGCCGCGCCGTTTTCGCCAAAAAGCGGATTATCCACGTCGCAGGCGATGAGAAACTCACACTCTTTAAGATGTAGCAGCACCGAAGTGCAATCTATCGTGGCGAGTTTAATCAGATCCTCGCCCGCTCCCGCAAGCTCTACGCCATTCGCATCTTTAAATTTAAAACCAAGCGCGCGTAGCATCCCCATACCTGCGTCATTTGTAGCACTTCCGCCGATGCCGATGATAAACTTTCGCGCGCCGTGTGCGATCGCATGCGCTATCATTTCGCCAAAGCCGTAGGTGCTCGTTTTTAGCGGGTTGCGGCGCGATTTTTCGATGAGCGGCAGACCCGATGCGGACGCCATTTCTAAGATGCCTAGCTCGCCTTTTAAGGCGTAGCGCGCGGGCGTTTTTTCGCCTAACGGGTTTGCTACGATGACGTCCATGAACCTGGCTTTTAGCGCGTCGGCAAGGGCTTCAACGCTTCCTTCGCCGCCATCTGCGATAGGTTTGACGAGCACTTCGCAACCTAGCTTTTCGATGCCTGATTTTACGGCGTTGCCCGCCTCAAGCGAACTAAGAGAGCCCTTAAACGAGTCGATCGCGACCAAAACTTTCATATTTTTCCTTTAGCTGGTATTTTAAAATTTTGGAATTTTACAGCGCGTAGGCTAAATTTACGATGACAAGACTGAAGCAAGAGTAGAATTTTAAAATCTCGTTGCCGAATTTATGGGGCAAATTCTAAAATTTCATGTCGTGGAATTTTAGAATTCTGTAAGCCACAGAATTTCGGCTAAATTTTAAAATTTTACCCCTTGAGGCTTTCTGTGTAAATTTAAAACTCCGTTAAGCGAAATTTTAATGTCCTATAGCATTTGCGCGGTACGGCTAGCTACGTAAATTTAAAGAATTTTTGTAGCTAGCCGATAGTAGATGCCGCGTATTGCACTCCGCACTGATTTAGCGCGGTAGCGGCTAGAATAAGCTAACCTAGATCAAAAACAGCGACAAAACCCACACGCTGATCATACCCGTAATGCCCATAATTAGGGTTAGCATGGTTTGAGTGCGGTAGCCTTGCTGCGGATTCATCTTGCTGAAATTCGTAACGACCCAGAAGTAGCTGTCGTTAGCGTGCGAAACCGTCATCGCACCTGCTGCGATCGCCATTACTACGAGTGCGCCGGACATTTCGGAGGTGAAGCCCAGTACCTGCATCAGTGAGCCGTCCGCGTTAAATGCGCCCATAATCGAAGCTGTGGTGATGATCGCAACGGTGGAGCTTCCTTGCGCTGTTTTTAGGACTGCCGAGATTAAGAATGGGAAGAAAATCCCCGCGGCTTTAATCGCGGTCGCATTGTCCTTGATGTAGGTTACGAAGCCGGCGTCGGTGATGACCTTGCCTAGCACTCCGCCCGCTGCGGTGATGAAGAGGATCGGGCCTACGATTTTTAAGGATTCGTTGGTGATCTCGTTAAATTTGCCTAGTTTGCCGGTTTGCACGAGTAAAAATACCGCAAAAACTACGCCTAAGGCTAGCGCGATGATAGGATTTCCTAAAAATTGTGAAATTTCGCCCGCAAATCCGCCTACTTTTAGGATCTTGGCGACGGAGCCCAGCGCCATAAATAGGATCGGTACCAAAATAGGGGCTAAGCTTAAAAATCCGCCCGGCAATTTGCCGTATTGTTTAAGCAGATCGTCGTAGCTTTTGGCGATGACTTCATTTGCTTCAGCCTCACTTATATGGACGCTTTTGGCGACCTTTTTAGAAAAAAAGTATGTGGCGATCAGCACCGGCAAGGACACTACCGCGCCCATTGCGATTACGAGCAGTAGATTGCCGCCTAGACCTACGGCACCTGCTGCGGCGATCGGTCCGGGAGTCGGCGGGATGAATACGTGCGAGGCGTAGAGTCCGCCGGAGAGCGCTACTGCCAGAGCGACCGGATTTTCGCCGATTTTTTTGCTGATCGCTTCTCGGATCGGATTTAATACGACGAAGCCGCTGTCGCAAAATACGGGGATACCCACGATCCAGCCCATTATGAGCATCGCAAGCTCGGGGCGCTTTTGCCCGACTACGTTTACGACCATATCGGCGAGTTTGAGCGCTGCGCCCGTCTTTTCGAGCACGGTGCCGATGAGCGCGCCGAAGATTATGACGATACCGATACTCTTAAACGTGCCGCTGAATCCGTCGCCGATAATCGCGGGGATCTTGGCTAGCGGTATGCCCGCGACAATCGCGAGCGCCAGGGAGATAAGCATTAGCGCCAAAAACGGGTGAACGCCTGCTTTGGAGATCAAAAAAATCATCACGACGACCGCTATGGCGAAGCAGATGATTAACGCAACACCGCTCATAAAAGCTCCTTGAATGGATTTAATTTGCCCGCAAGCGGTTTAAGCTTAAGCTCCGTTTGCGCCTCAAATTTAATGCGGTAATTTTAGCGAAATTTTAATATAAAGCAAGAAAGGCGGCGTTAAATTTATGGAAATTTATGATTTATGCGGAAATGATGGACTAGCTAGCGGAATTTATCGGTTGGGATTTATCGGTTGGGATTTATCGGTTGGAATTTATCGGTTGGAATTTATCGGTTGGAATTTATCGGTTGGAATTTATCGGTTGGAATTTATCGGTGTCGCGCGGCGAGAGGCGGTTTAAATTTTAAAATTTGCAGCGTTTGGCTTGACACACTGCGCGGCGCGGAAATTTTATCGCGGATCTGTCGTCGTGGCGCAGCAATGGCGGCGATGCGCTTGCGCTTTGTACGTAGCTTTGGTAGCTTGGAGGCGTGAGCTACGAGGACGACTTTGCAGCGCTTGCTGTGGCGGCTGCGGTGGAGATAGGGCAGTAGTGGCGGAGGTGGCGGTGAGGCAGCGGCGGCAGGGCTTTTGATATACAATCGGCGATGATAGAATTTTGATCGCAAACTACTTGCAGCAGCCGCGATAAAATTTTAATTGAATAGGTATCGGCGGAAGCGGCGGCTGAATTTTATTAAAACTATTGGCGCAGCAGCGAAATTTTGATTTTAGCGGCGTCAGAGAAGCTGTTTTCACAAGATAGAATTTTAATCAAAGGTAGAAGCGGCGTCGGTGAAGCTTCGATCAAAAAGGTGTGTAGAGGCTCGGATAAAAACCAGCAGCGGCAATGCCCGATCACTAAAATTTTGATCCAGAGCACTCGGGATGCGAGAATTTCTAGCGACAATCTTAGCTCGCCCGAGTTAAAATTTTGATCGAGAGTATTTGGCGATAGAATTTCATTCAAAGCTAGCAATAGCGAAATTTTGCGGCTTCGAAAACGGCAGGAATTTTATTACTTGAAGGCAGTGGGGGGGGATTTACAGCTTTTTATATGATTTTTCGACGAGTCTGCCGTGATCTTTTCGCGATTTTTTTTAAAATTTCAGACGGTATTTGCGCTGTTTATATGTGACGAAATTTTATGGCTAGGTGAAATTTATAAGAGCCATTTAAATTTACAGTCGCTTAAATTTATAAACTAGCGCCTCTTTTTGAGCGCTCTTTGCACGTGAATTTTGAATACAGCTCTATCTAATCCGCAAAATTTTAGTTTTTGAAATTTTATAGATTTTCGAGCTTGCGTTTTGGCTGAAATTTTGATCCACGACCTGATCCGCCGCCGCCCTCGCCCAGGTTTCGTCGAAGTTTTGTCCGTTTAAATTTGCGCTGCTAGAATAAAGCCAGTCAAATTGCCTCAAAAACTCCTCGTGAGCGCACCCTTTTACGACGCGCACGGCCTTGGCGTTCGGATATAAAAACGTCGTTTTTCTCGCGCGGCGCACTAAATTTTTAAATTTATCGGGCACGCGAGCGAGATTTTTTAGCTCGCTAAGTTTCGCCGTCGTTATGAGGCAGGGTTTGTCTGCCGCTCGGCGTTTTAGCGCGTTTATCTCGCGAAAATCCTTGCTCAAAAATCCAGCCGTCGTATCGGTCTGCGCCAAATAGATCATCTCTCCTCCAAATTTACGCCTTTTTTCTATCTTTAGCCAGCAAAAATATGCACGAGATAATGAGCGTAAAGCCCGCAAAATCAAGAAACACGAACTCCGTCCCCAGCCAAAAATAGGCAAACGCCGCAGCGCTTACAGGCTCGATGCACGCTATCATGCTCGCCCTGCTCGCGCCTATTATCTTTAGCCCCGTCATGTAAAAGCTAA
>CAUQPS010000051.1:0-11899 GCA_963520005.1 uncultured Campylobacter sp. | reverse complement strand
CGCGCGACGAATCCGCGATCAAACTGCGCCAAATCTTTGTAAAATTCCGCCCTAAAGCCCTGCTCGCGCAAAAACTCCGACAAGCTCTGCTTTTGATCGTAGCCCATTTCGCAGGCTAGAAATTTTGCGCGCCGTGCGGCGATCAGCACGATGCGTTTTAAAATTTCATCCCCCTTCTCGCCGCCAAACAGCGCCCGTTTCGGCTCTTGCAGCACGCGCGCATCCAATGCGTAGGAGTTTGCGATGTAGGGCGGATTTGAGACGATGAGATCAAACTCACCCGCGATCTCATCTGCATAGGCGCAGCGCAGAAACTCGACGTCCGCGCCTAAGCTTGCGGCGTTTGCGCGCGCCACCTCAAGCGCATCAGCGCTAATGTCGCTGGCCGTGATGCGGCAAGAAGGAAGCAGCTTTTTTAAACAGATAGCGATTATACCGCTGCCCGTGCCGATCTCGCAAATGCGCGGCTCGCTCAAGCCTTGCGCCAAAGTAAGAGCTTTTTTTACCAAAATTTCGGTCTCGCAGCGCGGTATCAGCACCCGCTCGTCGACGTAAAATTTAAAGCCCATAAACTCGCAGCTTTGCGTGATGTATTCAAGCGGGCGGCCGTCTTTGAACTCGGCTATCTTGGCGCGAAATTCCGCTTCATGCGCGAGCTCTTCCGAGCATCTTAGCACGAGCTGTTCGTCACTAAGTCGCTCGCAAAGCTTTAAAATTTCGCGCGCGACATATTTTGAGCCGCACTGCCCCAAGCCCCATCTTAGCGCCTCAGCGATCCTCATCAAGCTCTCTTATGCGCTCATACAGGCTTGGGTGCGAATGATACACCGCGGCGTAAATTTTATGAGCGAGCGGAAACGCCTTGTTTTCGCTGCCCAGCTTCTTTAGCGCGCCGATCATGCTCTTTTTATCCTGCATGCTCGCGCCATGTCGGTCCGCGCTAAATTCGTGCATACGGCTAAACTTGGAGATCACCGGCTCAAAAAACGCATGCAAAATCGGCGCAAACAAAATCATAAAAACCAGCGTCGCGCCGCCGTCCGCGTTAAGTCCTAGCGCGCCGAACACCCCTGCAGGGAGGTTTCCGAATACCGCGAACGTCGCGCCCAAAAGCACGAAGCTAAGCGCTAAGCCTTTCAAAATGTCGCCGTGTTTGAAATGCCCGAGCTCGTGCCCTAAAACGGCTAAAATTTCATCCTCGCTAAGCTTCTCTATGAGCGTGTCGAAAAGCACGACCTTTTTCGTCGCGCCGAAGCCGCCGAAATAGGCGTTTAGGCGCTTGTCGCGCTTGCTCGCGTCGATCGTAAAAACGCCGCTACTTTTAAAGCCGCAGCGCTGCAAAAGCCCCTCTATGCGTTCTTTTAGCTCGCCGTGCTCTAGCGGCTGCATCTTATTAAACAGCGGCGCGATAACGGTCGGATAGATTAAATTTATCAGTAAAACTATGCCGAAGCTTAGCAAAAAGCCCCAGACCCACCAGTGCGCGCCCAGGCTATTTACGCAAAAAACAAGCGCAGAGGCTACCGCGAAGCCGAAAATTAGCGTGAGTACGAGCGATTTTAGCGAGTCTTTTACGAAAACGGCGGGCGTTATCGTGGAAAAGCCTAGGCGTCTGTCTTTGACGAAGGTTTTGTAAATCTCAAGCGGAAGCGATATCGCGCCGCCGATGATTAAAAACGCCGTCACAAAGCAGCTCTGCGCAAAAATCCCGTCGCCAGCTAGATCATATATCGCGCGCTGTAACGCGCCAGCGCCCGCAAGTATCCAAATAAGCGCCACCGCAAAAGAAAAGCAGTGCGAAAATATATTAAATTTTAAATTTACCGCGCCGACCTCGCCCGCCTTGCGATAATCCTCCTCGCTAAGCACCACTGCAGGCTCTTTTAGCTTGGCGCGGATGAAACTTAACTCGAGCAGATCGAGCGAAATTTTATAAATCGTGTAAAGCGCGTATAAAAAGATCAAAAACCAAACCATCGCGCCTACTTTAGGCTTTCGGCGAGCGAGAGTACTTCGTAATATTCATTTTCCATATTGTTTAATGTTCCTCTTTTTTCTTCAAGTTCTTCAAAAAGCCCCTGCATACCGAGCTTTTGATAAATTTCAGGCGTCGAGAGCGCGTGATTTAGCTCCTTTATGCGCGCCTCGATAGCCTCGATCTTAGCGGGATACTCCTCTAAAATTTTATTCTGTTTGTAACTAAGCTTCGCGGCGCTCGTTTTCTCCTTTTTATTTTCGCGACCACTCTCCTCTGCGCTCGCGCTCGCGCCAGCGTCGGCCTCGATCTGATCAATCTCCGCCATCTCGTCTTCAAACTCCAGATACTGCGAATACGGCATTTGAATTTGATCGATAACGCCGTTTTTTTCAAAAACCCAAAGCTTATTTGTAATCTTATCGATGAAATAGCGATCGTGGCTTACGATGATTACCGCGCCTTCGAAGCTTAGCAGATAATCCTCCAAAATATTGATCGTTGCGATATCAAGATCGTTCGTCGGCTCGTCCAAAATCAAGCAATCGTACTGCTCGGTAAAGAGCTTAGCAAGCGCCAGGCGGTTCTTTTCACCGCCGCTAAGAACGCCGACGGGCTTATCTAAAAACTCCTTCGGAAACAAGAAATTTTTCAAATACCCATAGACGTGCATGTAGCTGCCGCGGACGCTTATGTGATCGCCGCCGTTGGGGCAGAAAATTTCGATTATGCTTTTATCGTCCGTGATGCCGCTGCGGGTCTGATCGAAGTAGCCGATCCTGATCTCGCCGCGTTTGATCTCGCCCGCATCGATCTTGCTGCGGCCGAGTAGAATTTTAAGCAGAGTGCTTTTGCCCGCGCCGTTAGCGCCTACGATACCGATACGCTCGCCCTGCAAAACCCGCGCCGAAAAGCCTTTAAAAAGCACCTTGCCGTTTAAAATTTTACCGATATTCGTGCATTCAAAAAGCATCTTTTTGCGATTGTCGCCGCCCGTGCCGTTAAAGCTCCTACTCGCGCGCTCCAGCTCGAGCCGCACGCGACGGATCGCGCCCGGATTTTTCTTCGCATCCTGCCTCATCTGCATAATACGCGCCTTGCGCCCTTCGTTGCGCTTTAGGCGCGCCTTTACGCCGCGGTGCAGCCACTCCTCCTCGGCGCGTAGCTGTTTAAGCAGCGTCTCGTGGGACTTCTCGAGCGAAGCAAGCATCTCCTGCTTGCGCCTCAGATAGTTCTCGTATCCGCCGTCGAAATTTGAAATTTTACCCTCTTCGAGCTCGATACTGCGCGTCGCCAAGCGGTCGATGAAATAGCGATCGTGACTAATAAAAACGATGGTCTGCTTCGAGCTAAGCAGCATATCCTCTAGAAATTTCACCATATAGACGTCAAGGTGGTTCGTGGGCTCGTCCAGCAGCAGCACGTCGGGCTTTTTAAGCACCAGCGCGCCCAGCGCCACGCGACGAATTTCGCCGCCGCTAAGCGTGCAGACGGAGCGGTTTTCGTAAATTTTAAGCCCGAAATTTTGCAGCACCTGCTCGATCTTATTATCGATCTGCCAGCCGTCCTTGGCCTCGATAAATTTAATCAGCTCGTCTTGGCGCGCCAAAAGCTCCTTGTTTTCGGGCTGTGCGGCGATCTTGCTCGAGATCGCGTCGTATTCGCTAAGGGCGGCGTAAATTTCGGCTAGCTCCCGTCGCAGCGCGTCTTTGACCGAGAGATTTTCGTCAAATTTAGGCGTTTGAGCGAGCATCTGGATGTTTAGCCCGTTTTGAGTGATCACACGCCCCTCATCGATCTCGCACAGACCCGCAATTATCTTCATCAGCGTGGACTTGCCGCCGCCATTTTTGCCGATCACAGCGACGCGCTCGTTAGCGTCCAGTGCGAAATTTACGCCGTCTAAAACGACGTGAGAGCCGAATTTTTTCGTAACATCGATAAGCTCGATCAAAGCCAATTTTAAGTTCCTCTAGTGTTAAATTTAATGATTTTACACAAAATTCTATTAAATTTTAATAACTTTTAAGGCTTTAGCGATGCAAAGTTTGGAATTTAACGGCCTGCGCGTAGAAATTTTCGCCCCGCATTGCTCGCCTGATACGTCGTTCGTGCTAGATACTAGACCAGAATTTACAGCGGCTATCGACTCGATTTCGTCCGCGTCATCGATGCAGAATACAGCGCTCACCGCGTCCGCACAAACCGCCTCTCCCCGCTTGGGTGCCGTGCCGATCATCTACCTGCACGCCTTGGAGTTTGGCGCGACCGGCACGGGCGAAATTTACGAGCTCGTCTCGCGACAAAGCGGCGCGGATTTCGTGCTTGCAGCGATCTATCTAAACGAGGCGCAGTGGGGCGATAAGCTCAGCCCGTGGGCGGCAAAGTCGCCGTTTAAGGGGGTGCGCGATTTCGCAGGCAGCGGCGCGGCGCACTTAGAAAAATAGCTGATCCCACGTATCGAGCGGCACGTATTCGGCGTGGGAAAACCTGCGTGGCGAGCGTGCGCGGGATACTCGCTGGCGGGGCTTTTTAGCGCGTATGCGGCGTTTGCTAGCGATAAATTTCAAAAGATCGCCTGCGTCTCGGCGTCGTTTTGGTTCAACGGCTTTGACGCCTTTGTCGCCGCGCACTCGCCGCAAAGGGGGCTGGCGCACGTCTACGTGTCCTTGGGCGAGGCCGAGATGAACCCGAAAAATCCGCGCGGAGCACTTTGCGGCGAGACGGCGCGAAATTTCATCGCAAAATGCCGCAGTGCGAGCGCAAGAGCGGAGTTTGAGCAAAATCCGGGCGGGTATATGCAAGATGAGATCGCAAGAATTTCAAAGGCGATTTTAAGCCTCGTAAATTCCTAAAATTCGGGGGAAATTTAAAATTTCACGGCGCGACAGAACAAGAGCGGCGATAGATTGAAATAGACGAGCCGTGAAGCGGCATGAAGCGTAAATTTAAAGCGAGCTGCCGCTAGAATTTCTCGCGCAACGGTTTTTTGTGCGATACAATGAAATTTAAAACAAACCTACGTTGAAATTTTACAGCGTGAGCGGTGTGGCAAGAATGGTGTATCGCGATGCAGCGCGAATAGAACAGCGCGTAGTTGGTATTTTAGCGGCTTTGATAAGTGCGATATCGTTTGAGCGTAAATCATACGATGCGGCATCAATGCGGCATAGGCGGCGCGGTACAATGCAAATTTCAGGCAGGCGCCGCTAAATTTTGCAGATTGTGCTAGTGGTTTAAAATTTCAAGCGAGCCGTCATTATAAAATTTGAAGCAAATCGTCTCACGGCTAGGATTAGCGCGCCTGTGAGCTAAATTTAAAGCGGTGCGTCGCCACGTATGATTTCACCGTTTCATTTAGTGCACCTACGAGCCAAATTTACCGCTGAAATTTCAAAATTTGCGCTGTGCTGAAGAACGCTTTGACGCTACGATACACGCCGCTCGGTTTAAATTTTAAAATTTAGCGTCGAGCGAGCAATTAAACGACAGGCTCGATAAAACGGGCGCTGCGAAATATTTTCAACAACCCTAAAATATTCGCAATAACAGCAAAAAATTCTCGCAAAATATCCGCAACAAGGGTAAAAATTCCTACAAAAATTCCCACTAAAATTTCATCCAAAACCGCTGTAAAATTTATCTGCGTTTGATACCGTAGCCGTCACGATCCACGCATATAAAGCCCGTAGTAGCGCCTCCGTCGCGCGCCATCACCACGCCGTCTGCGGCAAATCTATCATCACAGCCGATCTCGTAGTCTTTTTTCGCCGCCTCGCTCGCAGGACCCCCGAAAATCTCGTAAAATTCCGAGACAAACCCGTCTTTGTAATAAATAGCGGTTTCGCCCTCGCCCTCCCAGATACTTACACCCACGGCATTTGCGCTTTTTGTTTTGGCTTTAAGTTCATTAAAAGTCCCAAAATCCCAGCCTAGGATTTTTAAAACAGCGCGCTCGTTCGTCTTTTCGTCTATACTATAAAAACTCGCACTTTGGTTTTTGTCTTTATTCACGGCTCTCATGCTTGAGACCTCGTCGTTATCGAAACGGACGTCAAAAGAAACTCCCTCGGGCTTTATCTCGCGTGCAAAATCGCGCAGGGATAAAATTTGAACGCGATTTTGCTCGTAATTTTCCGCCAAATCTGGCTCCGCAAAGAAAAATTTGTAGATTAAAAACCCCCACAGCTAACACAAGCGCGGCGCTTATAGCGAGTTTAAATAACCTAAAAATTTCCGAGAAAAAATATTTTATAAAATTCACGCCCGCCTCTTAAATTTCATCGAATTTTACCGCCTACGCAAAGGGCAGAATTTTTTTGTAGTTGCTCCACAGCTCGCTATCCTCGCCGAAATACGCGAGCAGTCCGCGCGCGTTGCGATCGAAAGGGTTGGGCTCTTTATGCAGCGCGATACGCTGCGACAGGCGCAGATCGTAGGTGTTGTATATCGCAGAATACGGCACCGGAAAGTCCGAAGCGTAAAGCAGGCGCGAGTGTACGTCCGTTTGGCTCGCCAGATGCGGCAGGGCTTTCGCGCGCACCGGCGTCATTAGCGCGGAAACGTCGGCATAGAGGTTTTTGTGCGTGCGCAAAAGCGCCAGAAGCGCGAAATAATCGTGTCCGAAATTTCGCGGACGGCGCGAAAGCGCACGAAAAATATGCGAATACTCGTAGTTAATCGCCATGTGCGCGCACACCGTCGTGACTCCCAACTCAAGCGGCGCGTAGATCATCTCCAGCGCCTCGTAGCGGCGCGAGCTCGGCACCGAGCTTTCGTTGCCGACATGGATCACTAGCGGCAAGCCGAGTTTGGCGAGCTTTTCAAAATACGGCACGTAGCGAGGCAGCCTCGTATCCAGATCCCAATAATTTTGTAAAAATTTCGCCCCCTTAAATCCGAGCTCAAAGCAGCGATCGATCTCATCTAGCGCGTCCGATCGCTTCGGATTGATACTAAAAAACGGCACGATGAGATCAGGGTTTTTTTGATAAATTTCAAACACGCTGTCGTTGTCCGCGCAGACGGTCTTATCGCGATGGATTAGCTCGCCCGCGTCGCTAAATTTAGCATCCACACCGAAAAGCACCGCCTTTTTAACGTATTTCGAAGCTCTAAGCCCGCCGAGCAGAGCGTCCACGTAGGCCTCGTATGGCTCTTTGATCGCGCGCGATACGTCTATGCCGAAGCGCCTGCCGAAAAGGCGCAGCGCGAGCCTGTCGTAAGGGCGGTCGAAGCGCACCTCCTTGCTTAGCAGATGGACGTGAAAGTCAAGCGTTTGCATCGGGGATCCTTGGGAAAATTTTGCCGAGTTTATATCAAATTGCGGTAAATGGTTAGAATTTTAGATTCGGGTTTAAATTTACGCACAGCGCCCTGCCGCACCTTTAAATTTTAAAATTTAAACCTCGCCGAAAGAGCCGCTAAATGATATTTAATGCCGTTTTAAAGCTGCGGCGATATACTTGCGATTTGAAAAGCTATTTCAATTAAGGAGCGAAGATGGAGTTTGAAATTTTAGAAAATTCCGCCGATTTTAAGCCTGGCGATCTAGATGAAATAATGGTCTCGATCGGCTGGGATACGGAGCAAAACGCAGCCTCTGTGCCGCCGCACGAAACATACAGGGTGTGGCGCACCTATGATTACGTGGCGATCGCCAAAACGCAGGGCAAGACCGTGGGGGTGCTGGAGGCGTTTTGCGACCGCGACAACTTCGCTACGAGCTATCTTTACTGCGTGATAGTTCATAAGGATTATCAAAGGCGCGGTATCGGCACGGCGCTCGTGAATGCCTTTAATAAACGCTTTGCGCACACCACCACCTTTGTCGTGACCCCTCTACACAAGGCTGAAGGTGCCGGAGAATTTCTACAAAAGTGCGGTTTTAAGGACTCGTCGGAGCACTTTACGGTCCACATGAGGAAGCGAAATTCGATCTAGCGAGCATAAATTTTAAAATTTTATGAGCTTTGGCTCTAAAACGGTTGAAATTTTAAATTTAGCTATGAGCTGCTATAATCGCTAAAATTTAAGGAGCCAAAATGATCACTATGCAGATCCAAAGCGGCGTCGATCGCGATACTCTCGAAACTTTTAAGAAGCTTTTTTTAAAAATCGATCCATCCGCACAGATCACTCTAAGCGGCGAGAAAAATTTAGAAATGATTCTATCGGAGTTTAAATCCGGCGAAAGTTACGACGAGATAAAAAACGGAATGGATGCAGATTTAAAATCATACGCAAACGGCGATCTAAGCGGCTTCGAGGAGCTAGGCAAGGGCTGGAAAAATTGAAAATAATCCAGTCTAAAAGATTTCGTGCGCAGCTTAGCAAGATAGTAGAATTTATCGCAGAGCACTCAGAGGATGCGGCGGAAAATTTTAAAAACGAGCTTTTTGCGCGAGCAGGCGAGCTTGGCTTTATGCCGTATAAATTTCGTAGATCAAAAAGCTTTGACGATGATAGAATTAGAGATTTTTTATTTAAGGGTTTCGTAATCCCATATCTAATAGATGAACCCAACGATACAATCGTTATCCTAGCGATATTTAAGCAAAATTTATTGAGATAGCTTAACGCTCGTTTAAAAACATCTGCGTTTAAATTCCGCGCTCAGTTTATCAAAACCACTCATTCGCCGCCGCCGCAGCGCCAAAGAAAAAAACCACTCATCCGCGCTAAATCACCGCATATTTGCGAACGGCGCCGTAAATTCTAATTCTATGCGCGGTGTGTAAAACAACCCCGCCCGCCCCCTACGCAAAAGCAAACCTAAAAGAATTTTCGGCTACAATTTCCCACAAATAAAGGCAAAATATGAAAGAAATCTCGCTACTCAGGCTCTCGCTCGCAATCTACATCGATATGTTTTTGCGCCTCGTGACCACGTTTATCAACACCTACATGATCTCGCGCGTAGACGTCTCGCTAGTAGGCGCGCTGGGGGCGGGCAACGAGATATTTTTGCTCTTCATCACCGTTTTCGGCTTTCTAGCCGTGGGCTGCTCGGTACTCGTAGCGCAGGCGCTCGGAGCGAAAAACAAAGTCCTAGCCATGCGCGCAATCCACACGAGCATCGCATTTAACGCGCTCGTGGGACTTTGCAGCGGCGTTTTCGTCTTTAGCTGTGCGCCGTTTTTGCTGCACGCGCTGCAGGTGCCCGCCGAGCTTTTGAGCGAAAGCGCGATCTATCTTAAGGTTATCAGCATCGTCTTTGCGATAGACGCCGTCGCGATCGTGCTTAGCGCCATCGTGCGCGTCTACGGATACGCAAATTTCATCATCGCGGTCTCCGTAGTGATGAATTTAGTGACCCTCGCGGGCAACTACGTCGTGCTCTTTCGGCCGTTCGGACTGCCGTACTACGGGCTTGAGGGCATCGGCGTAAGCACGATCGCGGGGCGCATGATCGGCGTATTTTTATTCTTTCTTATCATCACGAAGGTGCTAAAGATAAAATTTTACCTCACGATGTTTTTAAAGATCAAGCTCGCCACGGTGCGTAAAATTCTATCCGTAGGGCTTCCAAGCGCGGGCGAAAACATGTTGTGGATCGTGCAGTATCTGGTCGCCTTCGCCTTCGTCGCGAGCATGGGCGAGGCGAGCCTTACCGTGCAGACGATCTATTTTCAAATTTCATCATTCATCTTCTTCGGCGGAAGCGCGATCAGCATGGCAAACGAAGTCATCGTAGGCCGCCTCGTAGGCGCCGCTAAGCCGCAGGAGGCGTACCGACACACTTTTACCGCGCTGCGCTTTGGCCTTGGGGCGACGGCGCTTTTCGTCGCGATCGTGTTTTTAGCGCGCGAGCAGATTATGGAGCTACTGAGCCTAAGCGAGGCGCACAAGCAGGTCATGCGGCCGCTTTTTTACCTCACGCTGGGGCTTGAGTTCGGACGGACGCTTAATATCGTCTTCGTAAACGCCCTGCGCGCAAGCGGCGACGCGAGGTTTCCCTTTGCGATGGGCGTAATCTTTATGTGGGGCGTCTCGATCCCCGTGGGCTGGCTTTTGGGTATTCATTTGGGGTATGGAATTTTGGGCGTTTGGATCGGGTTTTTCTGTGACGAGTGGCTGCGCGGCAGCGCTAACACGGCGCGATGGATAAGTAAAAAATGGCAGAGCAAAAAGTTAGTCTAAATTTGCTGGGCCTGCCGATCAGTCTGCGTTTTAAGCGGATGAAATACGCGCGCATCCGCATTAGCAAGGACTGCGAGATCAGCGTCAGCGTACCGCGCTCCTACACCGCGGCGCAGGCAGAAAGCTTCATCCTAAAGCACGGAAGCTGGATCCGCCAAACGCTAGAGCGGCTGCGAAGCAAGCTACTAGCGAGCGATCAGGTTAGAATTTTAGGCAAAATTTACAAGCTGAAATTTAGCCGCGAGGTCGGGCCCGGTACAAACTGCGGTGCGGATGAAAGTTTAGGCGATAGCGGTATGCGGGGCTGCGTGAACTGGGCGAATGGCGATGCGGGCGACGACGCAGGCGACGTAAATTCAGCTCATTTACAAAGCGGCACAAGCATAAGCGGTAGCGGCGTCAATGTGAGCGGCAACGCAAACAATGCCGCAGGCGGCATGAATGACGGTGCGGGCGGCGCCATGGAAAGTGAAATTTTAAAATTTCACTCGGGTGGGCGCACCTTGCAAAGTGATGCGGCAAGCGAGAATTTGAAATTTAACCTACCTGGCGATGCAGCGCAAGGGCTCGCGCAACAGAGCGAAATGCGACAAAGCGGCGGATTTATAGATACGGGGTCACAAAATGTCCGCAAGCAATCCTGCGGCGAAATTTTAAAATTTAACTCGGACGGGTACATTCCACAAAGTAGTGATGCAGGTAAATTTAACTCCGCTGCGAGCAGAGAAATTTTAAAATTTGATCCTGCCGCAAAGGGCGAAATTTTAAAATTTAAACTTATCGCGGGTGAAGAAATTTCAAATTTTAGACCCGCTGCAAGCGGTGAAATTTCAAATTTTAGCTCTGTCGCGAGTGAGGAAATTCCGCTCATGAGCGAAAAAATTTCAAAATCTGCGAGCGAAAATGTGCCGCAAAATGTAGCGCAAAGCGCGCAAGCCGAGGAGCCCGACGAGCCCGATTTTACGATCAAAAATTTTATCCAAAGCTCTAAATTTAAAGATAAAATTTTTATGTCACGAGACGTGATCTTTTGCGAGAGTGAGGGCGAGTTTGCGGCGTTTAAAAAGGCCTTTGCGCTTGAGCTTTATCTGCGCTATATCGAGAAATTTTCCCCACGGATAGACCGCAAGATCGCGCGGGTGCGGGTGCGCAAAATGCAGACGCGCTGGGGCAGCTGCAACCACGCTAAGGGCTATCTCAACTTCTCGCTAAGCCTGATAGAGCGGGATCGGCGCTTCGTCGAATACGTCGTGCTGCACGAGCTCGCGCATCTCATCCATGCAAACCACGGAGCGGATTTTTACGCGCTTATCGCGCAGATCATGCCCGATTTTAGGGCACGTATCAAGCTAGGCAAGGGCTAATTTGCGAACGTAGCGCCCGTTTAAATTTCACGTCACCGCGGCACGATCATTGCGGTCGATAAATTTCAAGTGATCTTTCACTCCTCTTCCGCCCCGCCATAGCAGGCCGCAGCTCGCCCCGAACTCGCGCGGCACAGGCGAAGTAAAATTTCGCAAATTTTCGCGGATCCAAACGCTAATCTAAAACCGCAAATTCCACGTATTTCTCCATCGCAACCAGCAGGAGCCAGCGCGTGGCAGGACTGAAAAAATAGTGGTGTTCGGGGACCTGCTCCATTATAAATTTTAAAAAATCGTGAAAGTATTCGGGCGCAAATTTAACCTCGGCGCTCGTTAGACTATCGCCCAGATAGTAGATTTCGCCGCTCAAAATCCTCGCTTTTACCGCGGGGTTTGCGTCTATGAAGCTTCTGGCACC
>CAUQPS010000050.1:0-12246 GCA_963520005.1 uncultured Campylobacter sp. | reverse complement strand
AAACCGGGCGCGTATAGAGCTGTAAAATTTTAAGAGGATTTATCGCAGCGCTCGGCGCCAAGTCAAGCAGCAAAAGCGCGGTTCCTACTATTACCGCAACGGGCGCGAGCAAAAAGCCGAATTTATAAAACCTCTCGTTTAATGAACCCAAAAAGCCCTTGTAAGCCAAAGCCGAGCACAAAAATGCCCCGGCGCCTAGACCGCCTAAAAACAAATAGATGACTATGAGCCATCCCCAAGTCGTCTGTACCATCGTCATTCCTTTAAATTTTTAAAAATTTCAGGATCTTTTAGCGCACTTTTCAGCGCATCCATCTCACTATTTAAGTAGAGATTTAAAAAGCTCCCGAAACTCTTCCAAAGGTCTAAGTTTGCGTGCTCGTCGCAGCGAGCGGCAAATTCGCAAAACCACTGTGACGGATGAGCGGCGATAAATTCCGCCTTTTTACGCAAAATTTCGTTAAATTTAGCCTCATCTTCCGCCTTTAGCGCGCTAAAACTTAGAAAATAAAGATATTGCAGCTCGTATCCGATGAAATCGTCGGGAAATTTATCAAGCTGCACATCCTCGAGTTTTAGCCCCGAGCTCTCGTAAAAGCTTCGCACCTGCATCGTCTTTGCCCCAAACATCGTTTGATAGTCGAAATACACCGACTCGTAAGGCTCGGCTTTGGGGCGCTTAGGGCCTACGAAGAGCCTATTGAATTCGTAGCGAATTTCATCGATTAAGCTTGGCTCGCTTTTGCATTTGGCAAATTCGAGGATAAATTTATGCTCTTTAAGCTTAGGCGTAAAATCCTGCGTCAAATTTAAAAGCTCGTCCAAATTTTCACCGGTAAGAGGCACCAAAAATACCTGCCTCAGAAAGTCCTCGACGCAAAGACTCTGCTTTAAATTACGCATCTTTTTATCCTTAGTGGATAAACTCGTTGCGCTTCATACGAGGATAGAAGCGGATGTTCGGCTTAGTAAAAAAGCGCTTAAAGCCAGGCATCTCTTTCTCCATCCCCGCGCTATCGCTCACATCGCTATCGACCAGCTTTAGCACGTCGCAAGGGCAGCCCGCCACGCATGCAGGCTCCTCGCCGAGCTCGAGCTTCTCGGCACAGAGGTTGCATTTTTGCGCTTTGCCGTCTTTGCCTTTGGTTATAGAGCCGTAAGGACAGGCTACGATGCAGTACCCACAACCGATACATTTATCGTGCAGCGGCTGAACTATGCCGTTTTCAAGCTTAATGTAAGCTCCCACGGGGCAGACGTCCATACATGCAGGCTCATCGCAGTGATGGCACGAATGCGAGATGAAAATTTCCTTTTCGATCTCGTCTTCATGTATGAGCATCATATCGACGTGGCGCCAGTTGATATCTGGGTCTTGGTTATGATAGACCTGACATGAAATTTCACACGCCTTACAACCTATACAAAAGTTGTAATCAAATAAAAATCCTTGTTTTCGTTTCATTTTATGCCTCCTGTTTTGCAGCTTTTCGCACTTCGCAAAAGCTTGCGGTATAGGTCGATCCGTTGCCCAAATCGCTCACTCCGTCCGAGCAAAGGATGTTTGCTCCCGTGCGAGACTTGGTGACTTTGACCCAGATATTATTCCATGCATAGACGATGCCCGGCTGCATCTGATTAGTCTCAACCGCCGTAAATATCGCCGTGCCCTTTTCATTCGTAGCCTCGACCGTATCGCCCTCTTTGATACCGCGCGCCAGCATATCCTCGCGCGTCATAAATAGCTCGGCGTTGCCCTTTACGATGACGCGTTTTAGGATGTAAGGCATATTACCCCAGTTTGAGTTATCCTGAAGCTGCGTGCCCGGTGTCATAAAATAAAGTGGATATTTTTTCAAATAATCTTTGCCGAAATTTTTATGTTTTTCGTAGTAATCCCAATCGTCGTCAAGATCGATCACCGGGTGATAGCCTGCGTCCTTGAAAGATTCGGAGTAGAGCTCGCACTTGCCGCTTTTAGTGCCGAATACCAGCTTGTCCTTCGGCGCATAAGGGTAGTAAGGAAACTGATCTTTCATCGTCTCAGGAGTCCTAAACGGCTTGATCCAGCCCACGCTCTTTAGCTTTTCGTAGGTGATATTTTGCTTTTTGGCAAATTCCGTATCCAAAAACCTTCTGCAAACCGTCTCGCTATCCCAGTCGAAGCACTCCTCGGCATATCCCATCGCCTTGGCTAGAGCGTTAAAAAATTCCAAATTCGTCTTGGCTTCGCCCAGCGGCTTGACGCTTTGGGCGTTGTAGCAGACATAGCCCGAAATTTGATCGTTTTGAATATCCTCGCTCTCCATAAAGGTAACGCCTGGCAATACGTAGTCCGCGTAATCGCAGGTGTCGGTATCATAAGGATCAATGACTACTAAGAAAAAGTCGTCATCCATCACGCGCTTTTTGATTAAATTTGTATTCGGCGCCGTTACCATCAAATTTGAGTTGTAGTTGATACAGGCGCGAATGACCGTATTTATCGGCTTACCCAAATAGGTCGGATTTTCCTTTTGGATGCCTTTGCCGAATTCTACGTAGCTTACCTGCTGGCGCTCTATCTTTTTGCCCTCTGCGCCTTTTGGCGAAAGATCGGGCATGCAGTTATCGAAGTTAAAGCAGCCCTTTACATGCACGTAAGCCCAGAATAATCCACCGCCAAGTTTTGTAAGGCAGCCCGTAAGTACCGGCAAGAAGGTAACCGCGCGCACTAGCCTTGCTCCGTTAAAGTGTCTTTGACCGCCGTCGCCGTGCATAATGGCAGGCGCTTTGGCGTGGGCGTATTCTCGCGCAAAGACTTTGATCTGATCGACGCTTGCTCCGCACATTTCAGATAGTTCGCCATAAGTGTAGAGTGAGCACTCATGTACTAGATCTTCAAAGCCGGTTGTATATTTTTCTACGAATTCATGATCATATAGATCTTCTTCTATCAAAAATTTGCAGACCGCTAGACAAAATGCCGGATCGCTTGAAGGCTTTAGCTGGATAAACATATCGGCCTGGTTTGCGAGCGGAATTCTGATCGTATTTATGACGATGATCTTGCCGCCTCGCTTTTTGACGCGGTGGGCAAATCTAATCCAGTGCACCGCCGTATAGGCTTCGTTTGAGCCCCAGCTGATATACATATCGCTCTCATCGACTTCCAGCGCGTCTTTTGAAAAATCCGTGCCGATGACGCTCGGCGTGCCCGCATAGCGCGGCCAGTCGCATGGATTGCGCACAAGCCTCGTAGCGCCGTATTTTTCAAAGAAATTTCCCGGCGCGATCGTCTTTGAGATATGCCCTTCGTTGCCTGAATAGACAAATTCCGTCAGTGCCTCGCCGCCGTATTTTGCCTTGATCTCGGTAAGCTTGGCGGCTATCTCTTTTAGCGCTTGATCCCAGCTGATGCGCTCCCATTTACCCTCGCACTTTTTACCGACGCGCTTCATCGGATACATTATACGATCGGCATTGTATAGGTGCATCGCGTAGGTATGTCCTTTGACGCAGACCGTGCCTTGCGTTAGAGGGTGTTTCGGATCGCCCTTGATGCTGACCATCTTACCGTCTTTGATCTCTGCGATCATCGAACAGGCGTCGCGGCAGTTTCTAGGACAGGTGAGGTAGTGATACTCTACGCCCTGTTCGTTTTTATAGGATTTCGGTTTAAAATCCACCTCAAACTGCTCCATACCAAATAGGCTTGGAGAGGCTCCCGCCGTAGCCAGAGCCGCTCCCGCGCCTTTTAAGAAAGAACGTCTTTGCATCTCTTCTCCTTAAATGTGGGCTTTATTTCATATCGTATATGAAAACCTTATTTTCTTTGCCTTCGCGCGAAAAAACATAAAATTTGCCGTCCTTCACCGCAAGCGCCCTTGCGTTTGCCGCTCCGCTAAAGCTATATGCATCCTCAATCTTGTGAGTTTGCAAATTTAGCTTTAAAATGGTCGAGAAATTTTTACTCAAAAGATAAACTGCGTCAGGCTGAGCGTCTATGCCCGTGACATAGTATTCGCCTAGGCTCCTGCCCTCTTTTAGCTTTAAATTTGAGCCGATTTGCGGAATAAATTCCTCCAAAATCATCTTATCGTCGCCGTCAAACACCGCTATGCTCCAATAGTCCCTCACGTCGCTAGGTACGGACGCAACGATAAATTTATTCGCAGCCGCGTCGTAATCCCAGCCGAGGATATATTGCTGCTTCGCTCGAAGCGTGGAGAAGCGCCCTTTGTTGCTAAGATCGTTTAGCTTCCATTTATCCCAGCCCTCGCTCAAGTGCCTCCACTGGCTATTTTGTTCCTCTACACTAAGCCCGTCCGTAGGCTCATAAAATACGAAAGTTTTATTAAAGCTTATCATGCCGAGCTCGTTTTTGTACCACGCAGCACCCACGGTCGCCTCCATTTCCATTATAAAGTGGCGATCGTGCTTGCCGTATCTAAGCGGCTTTAAATTTTCGTCCGCAACGTAAAATTCGTTATTTTTCGAAACCAGCGCGAACTGCTTTTTATCTGCGTCGTAGTCCGCTCCCGTAATCGGCGCGTCGTTTTGCAAGCTTAAACTCACTTCCGCACTCGGCGCGCCGAGCTCCTTCACGCCTTCAAGCGCACCTGCTTTGCTATCGAGATTAAACTCAAACCCAAACGCCAGAGCCGCTAGCGCCGTAAAAATCATCAGCTTTTTCATCTTTTTGCTCCTTAGTTTGGCAGATCCGGAAGCTCCGGATTCCAATCGAATCTAAAATCAAGTGCACTTTGCCAGTGATCTTTTTCCCAAAACCATTTTGCAGGATCAAGACTTAATCTAGCCGGCGTGCTAGAGCCCAGATACGGCGGTGGACCTGATACGATGAAAGCCTGCGCGCAGTTTGCGGCGATGATGACGATGAAGATTAAATTTGCAATCTTACCGAGAGGCAGATAGCGCAAAAACTCGCCGTATTCGCCGCTCGCGCTCTTTTTCATTATCTCGCCCAAATTTTTGCTACATAAAAATATAACCGCCAAAAACGCGATCACGCAAAAATCTACGACGATGACCCAAAGCTGCGTGTGTGCACCTAAAATTTCAAGTCCGAAGCCCTGCTTTATGTCAAGGTAGCCGCCGAACGTACCGTCAAGGCTGTAGTGGATAAAGCCGTTGAACATCCCCCAGCAAGCCATCAGTAAAAGCGCTGCGACGTAACCGGGTCTTAGACCGTATCTAAGGATAAAAAGCGCGATAAGACTGATGGCTATCATCGTGATCCTCTCCGACCAGCACATCACGCACGGACTATCTCCCATACCATAGCCCAGTATCAAACAAGCTATGCCGACCGGGAGCGCCACGAGGGCGATGATGGCTAGCGACATTAGGTTAAAAAATCCTCGCTCGGCGGCGGGAATTTGATTTTGCTCTAAATTTTGCATATCGCCCTCCTAAAAGTTGCCTACCGGCACGACGACCCATAAATTTACGTAAAACTCGAGCGCGATCAATATCGCGCAGCCAGCTGCCGCACAACCCGTAGCTAAATTTTTCCTCTGCGGCTTAAAATATAATATAAGTCCGCTGATCAAAAATAGCGTCAAAATAAGAAATTCCATTTCAAACCGTCCTTTCCTAATAAAATTTAATCCTAAGCATGCCTAATTCTTAAAGAAATAATATAATTTTATTTATTAAATTTAGTTTAAAAAATAGATTTTTCTATTCATATTAAATTTTTTCCTATAAAATTTTCCTACTAAAAATATATTTTTATAAATTATTTTATTATATTTAAGCTATTATTAAAGATATGGCTAAAATTTTACAAATTATTTTACTCGCTGATATTTTTTATCCTTAAGATAAAATTTAAAACAACTTAAACAAATATTGTGTAATATTTCAACAGAATTTTAACCTAAGGCGAAATATGGAAAATATATTTTTAGAATCTTACGACGTATTTAAGGTATCGAAAAACGCGAGCAAGCTAAAAATTTACAACGACTTTTTAAGAGACAACAAAAGATACTCCGTAACGCGCTGCTATTATGTCATAGTCGTCGATAATACATTTTTGACCTACTCGCATTTGATGATTTATGAGGAGTTGCTTTATCTTCTGTATTCGCAGAATAAGCTAAAAAACGGTGATTTTTCGCTGACGCTTAAAAAATCGGAGCTCGCGAAAAAATTTAAAACTGACATCACCAAAAGCGCGACCGAGACGATAAAGCGCTTTTATGAGATGCGGCAAGTAAAAATCACTATTTTCGTAAAAGACAAAGTCGAAAAACAGATGAATATCATAGAGCGCATCGACGCGCCGCAAAGCGAAAAATACGGCGACATCCCCGACGAGATCAATATCTCGCTAAATTCTGAGTTCGTGCGGCTCTACCGCTGCGCGTATCTGGACAAGATCGAGTATTTAAATAGCTTCGATATTGAGCAGGGCAGCTTCATCCGCTACTTTATGCAGCACGAGCTGGACGGAGGCGTCAAAAGCTCTGCGATTATCGATAAAATGGGCGTTACGACGTATCTGCCCTTCACTTATAAAAAGCGCTTCGAGCAAGAGATCGCAAGGGTGAGCTTTTACTATAAAAATGAGAAATTTTGCATAAAAGACGGCTTCGTCGTCATCGAAAACCACGAAAACAAGGCGATAGATAATCAAAACGCGTCGATTGAGCTTTTCCGCGCGATATACGAGCAGATAACGCAAAACTGCACCAAAGCCGTTACGCTAAATGAGCAAAATTTAGCGAAGTATTACGCGCGCTTCGGCAGGTTTGAGACGAGCCAGACAGTATTTAAAATTCTAAGCAACATGGAGCTCATGCTAAATCAATCGATGCAGAAAGAAAACGCGAAAATCGCCTGCTTTTCGCACTTTTTCGAAAGTATAGTCTGCAAAAACGGAAATGAATTTGAAATTTTGATCGAGCTGAATCAAAAGGGTTTTGAGTATATCGTCTCACGTAGCGCAAATTTGGACTTTTGGAACGTCGAAGCCGCAGACTATGGACTCACGCCGTACCCTGCAAATAGCTGTGCGACAAACGGCAAACTGGGATAAATTTAAGACGCTAAATTTTAAAATTTATCCGCAAAAATATCTAGCTCGCTCGCCACATCAATGACAAAGCGCGAGCAAAATTTTAAAAATTTACTCCTGCGTCCTTAGCTCGGCGATGAGCCCGTCAAGCTCTCCGCTATTTTGTGCGCTCAAAAGCCGCTCGTTTATGAGTCGCATTTGCACCGAAAACTCGCTACCAAGCATATCCGCGACGAAATTTTCGCTCTCGCTCTCATCCGTCACCGGATACATATCGCGCCAGATATCGGTTATCCACCAGCCGCACTTCGAGACGCAGGTAAAGTCCTTCAAAACGCCCGTCTTTAGTTTCATCATCACTTCGTCGGTTTGCTTGATCTCGCTTGCGACGAAATCCTTGTGAATGCCGTCTAGGCAGGTAAAAATGCGGTGTCCTAGGCTTTGGACGCTGTTTTCGGAGCAGATCCTAAACTGAAAGATGCTATCTTTAAAATTTAGATCGGATAAGCAAATTGGATGTTTTTGGGTAAAATTCGGAAATGAATCAAAGCTCCTGTCGTCAATGCTAAGCGCCCAGCTCGAGTTTGGATTTTTGCGGGCGAACTCGCCGAAACTAAGCCTGATAAATCTTTTATAGCTTAGCTCCTCGGCCGTGAAAAAGTCGTAGTTGGCGCAGTTTGCATCTTTAAAATCTTTAAATTTCATAATCCCTCCCGTAAAATTTTAGCCAAAAGTATCGAGTGCGTAATTTTACCATTTGCTTTTAAGAATTTATAAATATTTATTTTCAAATCTAAACAAATACAAAGCCAAACTATAGGAATTTTTTTGTAAAATAATAATATATTCGAAAGGCGGCGAGCTTTTCGGTATCGTAAAAAGGCGCTTGGGCGCGAAATAATATTTTGGTGTCAAGAGAGAGACTTGAACTCTCGACCTCCGGCTTATGAGACCAGCGCTCTAACCAGCTGAGCTACCTTGACACGCGAAAAGAAATGGCAGTATAGCTAAATATTCTTATTTTTAATTGAAATACTTTAAAAGGAGAGAAAATGAATGCGGCTTTGATTTTATTAGTCGTCATAGTTTTGTTAGTTTTGGCGTTAGTGGGCGTTTATAACTCATTCATCGCCAAGCGCAACCAGGTGCGAAATATCGCTTCCACAGTCGATACACAACTTAAAAAGCGCTACGACCTCATCCCAAATTTAGTTAGCACCACGCGCGAATATATGAGCCACGAAAACGCCGTGCTAACGCGCGTTAGCGAACTTCGCTCGCAAGCGATCAACGCGGCTTCTAACGCGGATAAATTTAAGCTAAATAGCGAAATTTCGGCTCTTTTGGGGCAGATCCGCATTGCAGTAGAAGCGTATCCGAACCTCAAAGCTAACGAATCGTTTGCCAAGCTACAAAACGCGTTAGGCGAGTGCGAGGAGCAGATCAGCGCCGCACGTCGCGCTTACAACGGCGCCGTTACGGTTTATAATAACGCCTGCGAGATGTTTCCTACTAACATCATCGCCAGCGTTTTCAACTTCGCTAAAGCGGAATTTTTCGCCGCTAGCGAGCAAGAAAAGCAAGCCCCGAACGTATCTAAGCTTTTCAAAAAATAGGCGCGAGACGTAGAAAATTTGCGATGAAATTTTAAAATTTCATCGCAAACGATTCCAAACGCCGTGAGTCTAAATTTATAGCGAATAAAACAGATCGCGCGCAAAGCATGCACTTTAAAATAGGCTTGCTTTGTGCCTCACATACTTATTATTTCATTTTAGATTTTTTATCGTGCACGGTGCTAAAATTTCAATAATAAATTTCACGGAATTAAATTTGATTTGTATTTTCTTGCCGTGCAGGAGCTTGTTTTAACAAACGGTACAACGCGAAATTTTAAAAGTCTAAATCTTGCAATTTAGTTTTGGCTAGCTTGTCACTGGCGTTACTTACGTAAACGGCAGCAAAAGCAACGCTGCGTTAGTCATGCGTTATTTTGCAAATTTGCGCTTCAGTGGCAGTTACGAGGTCCTTTGGCGCAAGAGCGATCTGTTTTCCGCGTACGCCTGCGCTAACGTAAATTTTCTCCTGCGTTAGCGCTTTTTCATCGATGAAGGTGCGGAAGTGTTTTTTCATACCAAACGGCGAGCAGCCGCCCCTGATGTAGCCCGTGACTTTTTGCAAATCCTTCAAATCCATCAGCTCGCAACGCTTCGCGCCGCAGATGTGCGCGAGCGCCTTGAGATCGAGATTTAGATCGCCTTGCAGGCAGGCCACGACATATTCGTGATCCGCCGTGCAAACTATCGTTTTATAGATCCGTTCAATCGGCTCGTTCACGCTGTTTGCCACGTGCACCGCGTCTAAATTTAAAGGATCCACCGCGTATTCTTTAATCTCGTAAGGGATTTTCAGACCGTCCAGTACGCGTGCAGCGTTCGTCTTTGAGCTCATTTCGCCTCTTTAAATTTAATAGCGGATTTTGTTTTCTTTCAAAAAATCGCGCAGATCTTCGTATTCGTTCTGATCGAAATAGCGCCATTTGCCGGGCTTTAGCGTTCCAAGCGTCATTCTGCCGAATGCCGTGCGCTTAAGCTCCACGACATCCAGATCGAAATAGCCGAAAAATCTACGCAGCTCGCGGTTTTGCCCCTCATTAATGATCGCCTTGATCTTCGTATAACCGCCGCTGCTAGGCATTATGCGGTAGCCCAAAAAGGGCTTAAATTCCATCGATTTGATCTTGCTTTTAGCGTGCGCGCCCTTGCTCGCATCTGCGGCAAAAAAGCCCTCACGGATCGCCGTTACGACCTCCTCTTTCACCTCGCCTTTTACCTTTAGATAGTACTCTCGCTCGATGTCGCTGTTCATCAGCGCCGTAGCGATTGCGGGTGCATCGGTTAGCAGCAAAAGCCCCTCGCTTGCAAAATCCAAACGTCCTACGCTAACAAATCTACTAAAGCCCTCCGGCAAGCTATCGTAAATCGTCCGCCTGCCGCGATCGTCCTTTTTAGTAACTAACTCGCCTTTGCGTTTGTTATAAACGATCATCGTAAATTCTGTCTTGGGTTTGATGAGGCGCGAGCCGATACGGATCTTCTCCTCGCCGCTAACCTCTATAAAATCGCTAACGACGCGACCGTTAATGCTAACCTTGCCCTGTTTGATCAGCTCATCTGCCTCACGGCGTGAGTAGCCGGTGTTATGGGAGATAAATTTATTCAGACGCATCTTTTGCATTATTTTAGCCCCAAGCTCGTTAGATCGTGAATATGCAAGATCCCTACGGGCACGCCGTTTTCGACCACGGGTAGGACTTGAATTTTGAATTGCTCGATCAAATTTAGCGCGTCTATTGCGAGCATATTTTTATCGTCCAGCATTTTAGGGTTTTTGGTGGCATATTTTAGCGCATCGCCATTGATATCGAAGTCCTCTCGCATCAGCGCGCGGCGCAGATCGCCATCACTTAAAATCGCCTCAAGCGCGCCTTTTTCGTTCACTAGCAAGACGGTGCCAAGCTTTCCGTGCGTCATAACGTCGATAGCTTGTTTTAGGCTGGCGTCGCGCTTTGCGAGAGGCAAATTTTTACTTTGCATCACGTCTTTTACTTTGACGAAAAGTCGCTTGCCGAGGCTGCCGCCCGGGTGAAAATTTGCAAAATCCTCCTTGCCGAATCTGCGCTGCCTCATCAAACAAATCGCTAACGCATCTCCTAATGCAAGTGTTAGCGTCGTGGAAACCGTAGGCGCAGCGCCTAGCGGGCAAGCCTCTTTGACGATATTTAGGCTTATGAACTCATCGCTAACCTTGCCGAGCGAGCTGTTTTTATCGCGCGCCATCGCAATGATCTTCACGCCGAAGCGTTTGAGGTGAGGTAAAATTCTAACCAGCTCCTCGCTCTCGCCACTAAAGCTGATTGCAAGCACCATATCGTCCTTGCCGATCATGCCCAGATCGCCGTGCAGCGCCTCGGTAGGGTGGACGAAAAATGACGGCGTACCGGTGCTAGCAAGCGTCGCGGCGATCTTAACGCCTATGTGGCCGCTCTTACCCACGCCGGTAACGATTACCTTGCCTTTGCAATCCAGGATCAAGTTTACGGCTCGCTCAATTTCGCCGCCGATAAGATCCGCATGTCGCAAAAGCTCTGCTCCTTCGAGCCTTAGCACCTCTCGTGCCGTATCTAGAATTTCACTCATTAAACCTTCTTTTTAAAATTTACTTTCATTTTGCGCCTCTTTGCGCCGCGCCTAAATTTGTGCTCGCTAAAATTTCACGCCTTTAAAATTTACGCCATAAAATTCTAATCTACAAAATCGCACGCCGCCCTACCCGCTCGCCGCGGGCTTTTTAGGCATTCTTTAAATTTTGCCTTACGCCGAAATTTTACGCTCAAATTTTACTTGCCGCTTTAAAATTTCGCGCTATAAGACCTGCTAATGCCACGCTGCAAAACTCACTCTCATCGCAAAATTTCACGCCCGAAAGCTCATTCGCGTCATAAAATTTCATGCGCCCGCGACACCACAAAGCAAGCCTTAAATCCATAAAATTTAGCCTCGTTACATCAAATAAATCACCGGCACGATGGTCGGATATTTTTTGATCTTTCTAAAGATATGCTTTCGCACGGCCTGGCGGATCTTGCCCTCCAGCGCCCAGTGATCGAGCAAAATTTCATCTTTTAAATTTGCCAAAAACTGCTCGATGATGCCCTGCATCTCCTTGGTAAAGTGCGCCGTTTGGTTATCGGCGACGAGCCCGTAGGTGATGACGCGCGTCTGGATGAGCCTCTTTTCGTTTTTGTCGATCTGCGCGATGATGACCGCGACGCCAGCATCGGCTAAATTTTGGCGGTGTTTGACGATCTCGTCGGAGATCTGCTTGTTGATCTGATTGTCGATGAAGACCTTGCCAGTCTTGACGGTCTTGACGCGCTTTAGATATTTTTCGCAAACCTCCATCTGATCGCCGTCGTTCATCAGATAGATATTTTTCTCCTCGATGCCGCACTCCATCGCGGTCTCTTTGTGCTTTACGATGTGGTTGTACTCGCCATGCACAGGTAGGAAAAATTTCGGCTTTATCAGGCGCAGCATGAGCTTTTGCTCCTCTATCGAGGCGTGTCCGCTTACATGTATCTCGCTGAAGTCCTGATACGCGACCTTTGCGCCGCTTTTTAGCAGGTAGTTAAGCACGGTCGAGACGCTGCTTTCGTTGCC
>CAUQPS010000049.1:0-12282 GCA_963520005.1 uncultured Campylobacter sp. | reverse complement strand
GCGAGCTTTGCAAAAAATATGGCGCGAATATACAAATCCACGACTTTAAGCGGTAGCGACTTTGGTTTTTACCGCTACTAAAATTTGTGACTTAGACGGTAATGGACTCTGTTTTTTGCGGCAGATAAATTTGAAATTTTGCGCTATCGCAGAAAATAAATTTTAAAACTCTACACCGCCGCGTAAAATAAATTTAAAATTTGCCGCGCCGCACGCTTTTCGTTCAGTTTTACCATTTCACCGACACGCGGTAAAATTGAGCGAGCCCGTGAGCTTGCGATATAAATTTTGGCGATTTAGCAGTAAAATTTGCGAAGTTCGCAGTGCGAATTTACGATGATAAAATTTTGCTTTGGCTTTGGTGCAAAGCGCACCGATTAAGAAACTTAGGGAAGATAAAATTTTAAGGGACGAACATGAAAATTATCTCGAAATTTAAAGATAATTACGATTTTATGGTGTCAAAATACGGACTTGACGAGACTTTGGTCTATGACCGCAGAAACTCTACTCTAGTCGATGCGGACGAGCTATGGAGGCTTGACGAGGGCGATAAAAAGGTCTTTGAAAGGAAGCTTAGCGGGTACCGCTTTATCGGCGGTAAATTTATAAACTGGAGCAAAACGGACGTAAATAAGCTGCCGCGCCTGCTTCACTCCGTGATTTTCATCGGTAAAAATTTAATCCATATTTTCGCCTCTCAGGATAAAATTTACACAAGCCTAGAGTTTGACGAGACGGAGCTAAGAAGGCAGTATTGGGAAGACAGAACTTTGAGCTTTAGCGATGGATTTCGCGCCCATATCGTCTCGTGGCTAGGCAAGGTCGGTGAGTAGGCTACGCGCGAGGAAATTTTGCAGCTCGTAGCGCCCAAAAGCGAGCGCAAAACGACGCTAAAAAATATTGTTCGCGACGATAAAATTATAAGCAAAGATGAAATTTTGAGCGCACCTATCGTATTTTTTAAGCTCACACAGGACATTCACACCGCAGCGATAAATCCACAGCTTAACGCGATGGGGTTTTATCTGGATGCCGATTTCGTCTGGCAAAGCCTAGTCGAGTTTTTATCCGCCAAAAAGGACACCTCCGCTCCGGCAGGCACGATACCAAATGATATAAAAATTGCCAGCAAGGGCTTTGACGCAAAGCGCTCGTTTCGCCCAAAAATGAAATAACTCGGCTCGCGCAGCAAATAATCCGTGCAATCGTCGCTAGAATTTATACCGTCCTGCTTCGCTGTTTTGACGCGCCTCATAAATCGAGCTAAAATTTTATAAATTTTTATAAGTTTAGACGAGCAAGCGCACGAAAGCTTAGGCACAAAATAAAATGTGGATAAAATTCCGCAAAAGCTCTTTCGCAAAATTTTAAAAGAATTAAAATATTTCCTTGAGGAATTTTAGAATTCCACATAAGGCGGATTTGTAAAAATTTAGTGAAAAATATGAAATTTCACGAAAATTCCGCAAAATTCTAAAATTTTACCGCAGCGGCGTCCATCGCGCGCATTAGCCGCAGCATTTGAGCATGTTCGAAAACATCGTGTGTGCGGATGATCGCAGCGCCGTTTAAAGCGGCGATTTGGTGCAGATACAGCGAGCCTGCGAGCCTATCCGCGACCGCGGAGGGGCTGTAAAAATCGATAACGCTCTTTCTACTCGCGCCTACAAGCAGCGGGCAGCCGAAGTGCAAGAAATGCTGCAAATTTTTAATCAGCACCAAATTTTGCTCGGCGGTCTTGCCAAAGCCGATGCCCACGTCAAGGATGATATTTTTAAGCCCCGCGCTTTGCAGCTGCTGCAAATTCTGCGCAAAAAACTCATCGATCTCGCCCATCAGATCGTCGTATTTGGGCGCAAGCTGCATATTTTGCGGCTTTCCTTGCATGTGCATCAGCACGTAAGCGGCGTCATAGCGAAGCGCAAGCGGGGCAAGAGCGAGATTTGCGCTGATGTCGTTAATGATGCTAAAGCCCCGATCTAGCGCAAATTCCAAACAATACTCATCGAAGCTATCGAGGCTAAATTTAGCCTTTTCATGCAGACGCAGACGGTAAATTTCGCTCACGACATCCTTTATGCGCGCAAACTCCTCATCCCTGCCGCAGTACTGGCTACCCGGGCGTGAGCTCACGCCGCCAATATCGATGATAGCGGCGCCCTGCTCGATCATCTTTTCGATCTTGCAGATCGCCTCTTTTAGGTTTGCCGCACGGCTTGCGGGGTTGAAGCTATCGGAGTTGATATTGACGACGCCCATTATTTCGCAGCTTTGCGGCTTAGCAAATTTCTCGCTTAGAAATTTCGCGACCTCTTTTAGCCCAAAATCCTGCAGTGCTTCCTTTTGAGCTAAAACCTCGATCTGGCGATCGTTCGCGATCAAAACTGCGTCCGTATCGTCGCGCCCTAGGATCACTCCTTCGTTGCACGCAAGCTCGGCGCCGATACTAAGGGCATCCTGCTTTAAAATATTTGCCGCGGGCGCACGCAGATCTTTTAAGTAGAAAAAGTTTAGGCGCGATTTTTTCTGCATTATCGCCCGCCCCGCATTTCGCACGCCGATGCGCTCGCAAATCAGCGCAAAATCGGCATCATTTGAAATTTTATAAATTTTCATCTTTTCTCCTCTATCATCAAAAGTAGCGGAGTAAGCACAGCGTGGGCTTTTGCATTGTGCTCGGCGAGGTAGCTTAAACGATCAATTCGCTGCAGCTCATCGCCGCTTAGCCTGACGCCCGCTTCGAAGCACTCTAGCGCGATCTCGCCGATGAGTGCTTTTAGCGCCGTTTTATCTAGCTCGCCCTTGCGCTCCAGCGCGATCTGTGCATCGATAAACTCCACCGCTTCCTTTAGGCCGAGCCTAGTTAAATTTAACCCGGTGCGGCATCTGGGCTTTCGCACGCAGAGATTTTGCACCACGAGGCGCGAGCGGATGGTGGGCAGCAGGGCGTTGATGAAGGGGGTGATCAGGAAAAATACCGTATTTTTAGGCGGCTCCTCTAAAATTTTAAGCAGGGCGTTTTGCGCCTCCTCGCCGAATTTCGTAGCGGCGATGACGATGATCTTATCCTCGCGCTCGGCGACGTAGGCTTCGTCTATGATCTTTCGCGCCTCGTCGATCTTAAGCTCAGTGCTTTCGAAAAACCTTAAATTTTTACGCGGAATTTCGGCTAAAATTTTATCTTTAAAGCCCTCATAGTCGTTCGTTAAAACGATCTGATTTATGATTTTCAAAGCACCACTTCGTCAAAAAGCACGGCGTCGATGCTCTTGTCTAAAATTTTAAAAAGCTGGATAAGTTTTAGATCCAAGCTCGGATCGCTCTCGCTCATGTAAAAGCTATTTTGCAGCCTCTCGTCGATGAGCCACAGATAGCTGTCCTCGTGGCTTTTGGCGATTTTGGCTAGCGGATGGTTGCCGTTGCCGATGTAAAAATATATAAAGCCGTTGGCAAACGCGAGGCTTAACATATCGTTTAGCAGCAGCGCGTCCTCCAGGCTATTTACGCCGCCGCGGTAGAGCGAGCGCAGCGAAAAAAACGGCAGCAGCGGGCGTGAGTTGGTAGAGGAGTTGATCTTTTTGATGATGTATTCGCTAAACCAGCTTCGCTCATCGTCGCAGATGACGATGAAAGCAAAGCCGTCGTGGAGGAATTTTAGCTTTGATGCTAAAAGCGGCGTCCAGTCCTCCTTGCGATCCTCGAGCCACTCAAGTCCTGGCTCGGAGCGCATCGCCGTAACGCTCCAAGTGTGCAGATCCTGCATTATTTATCCAAATCGTAGGCTTTATGCAGCGCGCGCACGGCGAGCTCGCCGTATTTGGCCTCTACGATCATCGAAATTTTAATCTCGCTCGTGGAGATCATCTGGATATTTATCCCTTCATCCGCAAGCGTCTTAAACGCCTTGCTGGCTATGCCGCTGTGGCTTTTCATACCCACGCCTACCAAAGAAACCTTTACGATATCGGCGTCCGATTCGATGATGGAATTCGGATTTGGATTTACCTCTTTCATTACCCTATAGGCCGTCTCTAGCTCGTTTTGCGGCACGGTAAAGCCCAAATTCGTCTCGCCGTTTCGTCCGATATTTTGCACGATCATATCGACGTTGATCTCCTTGCTTGCAAGCGCGGAGAAAATTTCAGCCGCGACGCCGGGGCGATCCTCTACGTTTCTAATCGTAATTCTTGCTTGATTTTTATCCAGTGCAATGCCGCTAATTACCGCATCTTCCATCTTTTCTTCTCCTGTTATGAGTGTTCCTTCATGATCGTTAAAACTGCTTCGCGTCACCAAATTTACGTTTAATTTTTTCGCAAGCTCTACGCTTCGATTTTGCAAAACCTTCGCTCCCAAGCTCGCAAGCTCAAGCATCTCGTCGTAGCTGATGCGATCAAGCTTTTTAGCTTTGGGCTCAATGCGCGGATCGGTCGTATATACGCCGTCTACGTCGGTATAAATTTCGCACAGATCGGCATTCAGCGCTCCTGCGACGGCGACAGCGCTAAGATCGCTTCCGCCTCGTCCGAGCGTAGTTACTTCGCCTGCGGTGCTGATGCCCTGAAAGCCCGCGACGACGACGATTTTGCCCTGCTTTAGCGCCTCTTGCATGCTTTTTGGATCGATAGAGACGATGCGAGCTTTGGTGTGAAAATTATCCGTCACGATGCCCGCGCCTCGCCCGCTAAATGCGATCGCAGGGTAGCCCTTGGCGTTTAGCGCGATAGCTAAAAGTGCGCTCGTAACGCGCTCGCCCGAGCTTAGCAGCACGTCCATCTCTCTGCCTATGGGAGTTTTAGTAAAAAATTCCGCCTGCTCGATGAGCTGATTGGTAACGCCGCTCATCGCAGATACGATTACCGCGACATCGTGTCCTTCGTTTTTGGTTTTTATCACGCGCTGCGCGACCGCCTCGATCCGCTCTAGCGTGCCGACGCTCGTACCGCCGTATTTTTGAACGATCAGCATTAAATGTAACCCTCCTCCTTAAAATATTTTAAAACCGTCGCGTAAATCGGCTTTTTGAAGTGATTTACGTGCCTTAAAACCTCATTTGCGCCTACGAATTTAAATGCGTCGAACTCCGGAAGTTTAGTATTGATGTTTATATCGGCTAAGCTTCGCAATCTCACCAAAAAATACCTTTGAATTTGCCCGTCGTATGGGTGCATCTTTTGAGCTACCCCATCGGGAAAGTCATAGCTGAGCCACTTCGGGCACTCAGCGATGATATCGACTTTGCTTGTTCCGATCTCCTCACCGAGCTCTCTGCGGATAGCCATCGTAGGCGTCTCACCGTCGTCGATACCGCCTTGAGGAAACTGCCAAGCGCCTTTGATGTCGCTTCGTTGCGCAATCAAAATTTCGCAGTTAAACGGATACGATGGCGAAAGCACGATTGCAGCGACATTTGGTCTGTAATTTTTCTCTTTTTCCATCTCGTTTTCTCACAAAAAATTTCTCAAAATTCTACCTAAAAATATTAAAATTTGCGTTAAGAGGCTTAAAATTTATATAAATTTTCAAATTAATTCGCTAAATTTTGCGACGTAAATTTAGCCCATAGGACCGACCTTGCACATCTACATCCACGTGCCGTTTTGCACCTCCAAATGCCCGTATTGCGCCTTTGGCTCCTTCAGCGATAAGTTTAGCCTCGTAAAAAGCTACTTTCGCGCGCTAGAGCTTGAGGTGCGCGATTTTTTGGCGAAAAATCCGCATGCGCAAATTTCGACGCTTTTTATCGGCGGAGGTACGCCAAGTGCCGTGGATGCGGGGCTTTACGACGAAATTTTTGCGCTGCTCGCGCCGCATTTTGCCGCTAAAGCTGAAATCAGCTCGGAAGCCAACCCGAACTCCGCTAGCCCCGCCTGGCTTAGGGCGATGCAGGGGCTCGGCGTAAATCGCATCAGCTTCGGCGCGCAGAGCTTCAACGACGCTAAGTTAAAATTCCTCGGTCGCGCACACAGCGCGGCGCAGATTTTTCTCGCGGTGCAAAATGCCAAAGCGGCGGGCTTTGATAATATAAATTTGGATCTAATCTACGCGAGCAAATTTGACGATAAGAGGAATTTAAAATTTGAAATGGCTGAGCTTGCGCGCTGCGAAGTGCCGCATCTAAGCGCCTATGCGCTAAGCCTTGAGGAAAACACGCCCTTTTTCGGGCACGAAAGCTTCAAAAAGGAAAGCGCGGCTCTAGCTAAATTTCTCTTTGCTCTGGCGGCGGATAGCGGCTTTAGCCAGTATGAAATTTCAAATTTTGCCGCGCGCGGACTGCGCTGTAAGCACAATCTCGCCTACTGGCGCGGCGAGGATTACGTGGGATTTGGGGCATTTGCGGTCGGAACTAGCGCTCAGGTGCGCCTTAGCTCGCCTAAAAATTTGCGAGACTACATCGCAGATCCGCTGCAAAAACAGCGCGAAACTCTAAGCGCGCAGGATAAAAAGCTCGAGCGCATATTTCTCGGGCTGCGCTGTATTTTGGGCGTGGACGCGCAAATTTTAGACGCTGCGGAGCTAAGCAGCGCGCAGCTACTCGTGCGCGAAAAAAAACTGAAATTCGGCGAGGGCAAATTTTATAATCCCAACTTTTTGCTCGCCGACGAGATTGCGCTTTTTATCACGCAAGAAAGCCGCCGCGGGCGCTAAATTTAAGATTAATGAAATTTTAGTTAAAATACGCCACTTTTTACGTTAGGAAATTTTATGTTTGGTATCAGTATGCCTGAAATTACGGTCATTTTAATCATCGCGATAATCGTGCTGGGGCCCGAAAAGCTTCCAAAAGTACTAGTCGAGCTCGCGAAATACTTCAAAGTCATCAAAAAAACCATCAACGACGCAAAATCGAGCTTCGATCAAGAGCTTCGCATCGCCGAGCTCAAAGAGGACGCCAAAAAATATAAAGAGAGCATCACGCAAGCAAGCGAAGGCGTGCGCAAAAAGCTCACGTTTGAGGAGCTCGACGAGATAAAAGGCGGTATCGACTCGGTCAAAGAGACGCTAAATGCGGGGCTAAAAGACGCGGAAAGCTCGCTTAAAGAAACGCTTAGCTCGGACGCAGCCAAAGATACGCTAAACTCCGCGAAAGTCTCGGCACAAAAACAAAATGGGACGGCAAATTTAAAAGCAAATTCGAGCGGCGAAAATTCCGCGCAAAGTTCGGGCGGCACCGTAAACTCTGCGCAAGGCTCTGCCGACGGTGCAATGAATTCCGGCGTTGAAAGTAAAAGCGCGAATTCTAGTGCCGAAAATAAAAGCAAAAATTCCATGCCGAGCACGGGCGGCAGTGCAGGAAATTCCGCGCAAAATACGAAAGCAAGCGGTGAAGCAAAAAGCGCTACGCAAAATTTGAACGCAAATTTAAACGGCGATGCGCAAAATTCTATGCAAAATTCCGCGCAAAATAGCGATACGCAAAAATCATAATGAGAGAGAAATTTAATGTTTGAAGAGCTAAAACCCCATCTAGCCGAGCTTCGCAAGCGCCTAGTTATCTGCGTGCTATCCGTCATCGTCCTTTTCATCGCGTGTTTCGGCTTTTGGGAGGATATTTTAGGCTTTATGACCCGCCCGCTGGTGCGCGTGCTTCCTAAGGGTAGTGAGATCATCTTTACCCAGCTTGGCGAGACGTTTTTTACTGCGATGAAGGTATCGTTTTTCACTTCGTTACTTCTAGCAATGCCGATAATTTTCTGGCAGGTGTGGCTTTTCGTAGCGCCCGGGCTTTACGACAACGAGAAAAAATACGTCATCCCCTTCGTTAGCGGAGCGAGCATTATGTTCTTTTTAGGCGCGGCATTTTGCTATTTTTTCGTAATCCCCGTAGCGTTTAATTTCTTGGTAAATTTTGGCGCCAAGCAATTTACTGCGATGCCTACAATAGGCGAATATGTAGGCTTTTTTGCTAAACTCGTCGTCGCATTCGGTATCAGCTTCGAGCTTCCAGTGGTGACATTTTTCCTCGCTAAAATCGGGCTTGTGACGAACAAAAGCCTGAGCGATTTTTTCCGCTACGCAATCGTCATTATTTTCATCTTTGCAGCGGTGATGACGCCGCCGGACGTGCTTAGTCAGTTTATGCTCGCAACTCCGCTAATTGCGCTTTATCTGCTTTCGATCCTTATCGCCAAAATGATAAATCCGTATAAGCCTGAGGATGACGAAAGCGAAAATTCCACGGACGTAGCGAAGGCGTGAGATGGCGGATCTAAATTTAGTTGGCAGCTACGATTACGAGCTTCCTAGCGAGCTCATCGCAAGCGCGCCCGTGATGCCCAAACAAAGCGCGCGCCTGCTGATCTATGACCGCGCTAAAGAGCAGATCACTCACGCGCACTTCGGCGATCTGGCGGATGCCCTGCCGCCTTGCGATATTATTTTTAACGACACACGGGTGATTAAGGCGCGCCTTTTCGGTCATAAAAACAGCGGCGGCAAGATCGAGCTTCTGCTAAACTCGCCGCTTGAGGGCAATAAATTTAGCGCCTATATTCGCGGCAGCGTCAAAGTAGGCAGCGAATTAAAATTTCAAAGCGGTCTTGAAGCTCGCGTTTGCGAGCTGATGGAAGGCGGGCTTCGCATCGTGCAGTTTGAGCAGGGCGGTAAAGCTTTAAACACCCATGATGTTTTTGAAATTTGCGAACGTATCGGCCATGTGCCGCTGCCGCCGTATATCAAGCGCGCCGATACCAAGCAGGACGAGAGCTGGTATCAAAGCATCTTCGCGCGCGAGCAAGGCGCCGTCGCCGCACCCACCGCGAGCCTTCATTTTAACGATGCGATGCTAAACGACCTGCGCAAAAACCACGAAATTTATTTTATCACGCTGCACGTGGGCGCGGGCACCTTTAAGCCCGTGGAAGTAGCGGATCTGCGCGATCACAAGATGCACGGCGAGCTCTACTCCATCCCGCCGCAGACCGCGCAAATTCTAAAAAGCGAACGAAAAATTTTAGGCGTGGGTACGACGGTGACGAGAACGATCGAAAATTTTGCACGCAATGGGCAAAGTAGTGGGATATGCGAGCTATTTTTACACCCGGGCAACCCGCCGATAAGACAGAATTTTTTGCTTACAAATTTTCACCTGCCAAAATCCACGCTGATAATGCTCGTAGCGAGCTTCATCGGTCTTGAGCGCACGCTTGAGCTCTACCGCATCGCAGTGGAGCAAAGATACCGCTTCTACTCCTATGGCGATGGGATGCTTGTGCTATGAAAGCCGTGGTTTTAGGCGCGCTAGCAATATTGGCTGCGACGACAGGCTTTGCGGCAAGAAAACTTTTTGCTAAAAAGCCCGCTGCAAGCGGCAAAATTTTCTCCGCTGCGCCTAAAGCCAAAGAAAGCGATTCCGTCGTACCCAGACGCGAGGATATCGCGCAGATCGATATTTTAAAAATTTTAAAATTCCAAAGCGAAATTTTATTTGAGGAGTGCACGAAATACGACAGCACGCTCTATCTTAGCTTCCCACCGCAGCTGCCACGTATCTACGGCGGCGAGGTGCTAAATCTCACTAGCGCGGTTTTTGACGCGTGCGAGTTTTTCCTTCAAAATATCGCTGAACCAATCCGCGTAAGCGTAGAATTTAGCAGTAAGGAACTTAGAGCAAATATGAGCTCCATCAAGCTCGACGTTCGCGTAGGCATCGATCGCGAGCTAAAGGATCCGCGCACCTATGCGCTTAAAAGTGCACTAGAAAGCGCCGCTAGCACGGATGATGAGTATCTTACTTCGGCGCAGACCCATTTGCGTGCACTCGGTTCGCATCCGAGTATTGGAGCCGACGGGCGCGGAACCTTTATCAAAATGGATGCCGTGCTTAGCTGCTTCGCGCAGCAGAGCTTTAGCGCCAAAAAATACGACTACAACGTCATAATCACGCATAAGAATCGCGCGATCTTCGAGGAGCTGCGAGATTTTTTGAGCGGGCTTGGTTGCGACGTGATGCCAAACTCCAACTGGGAGAGCGCAAAGAGGCACCTAAACGACTTCATCTACGTAGCCGACGTCGTCATCCTCGACGCCGAGATCCTGCGCGCAAATATAAGCGAAATAAACTACCTCAACGCGCTGGAAAAAGATGGGGTATTTTTCATATTTTTGCTTAAAAATAAACACTCGCTCAAGGTGCTGGAGGGGCTAAATTTCAAATTTTTTAAACTCGAGATGCCATATTTCTACGACGAGTTTTACGCCACGCTTGATCTCATCGAAAAGATCAAAAACGATGAGAATTTCTTGGGGCTGTAGCGAACGGGTAACGACAAATTTAAAACCAAAGAAATTGAAGTGCTATATTTTGACTTAGATTGGATCAAGGGCAATATAAACGATGGCGAATATGCCTCAAGAGAGCGGCGATACGAGGCGTATTTAGCAGGGCTGCATAAAAATATGCATAGGCTAGAAAGAATTTTTGCGGGCATAAGCTTCAACGATGCGCTATTGCTACCCAAAAAGCAAATTAATGAAAAGTTACATTTGAAATTTTACATCGGAGATTTGCAAAATGGATATTATGAACTAAAATGCGTTATGAGCTCGGATCAAAGATGCGGCGCGGCAGCAGGCGAAATAATAACGAGCGAGATATTTTACGAAAATGGCAATTACCGCTTCTCTTTCATCCTCGCTTGCTTGAAGGAATACGCCGTTAACTTTTCCAGGATAGATAGCCTTAAATTTAACGCGATTTCGCAAAGAAAATATAGCCGCGAGTTTAAGAAATTGAAACTTTCATAGTAAATCCAAACCTCGGTTTTTTACGTATAAATTTCATCCGCTAAAGATTGCCGCCTCGGTATTTATCTCATTTACAATCCAAAATTAAAAATATTAGCTAGCGAAGTTTTGGGAGGTATGGATTTTGATTTAGACACGAGCTTTTGACAAACGATGTGAGCTTCGGAGGTATAAGAATTTTAGTTTTTCGTGACTTAGAATGTGTCGCGTACTTCAGGTCAAAGCGTAGCGATGTGAGATAAAATTTTGCTCGCTCGAGTGCTGAGGCATTATGCTTTTAGAAAAGGCACAAAGTAACGTAAATTTCGCTGTGTCTTGTAGCTGAAATCCATTAAATTTAAGCCAGAATCATTCGGCGGAGGCACTATTCGCCAAACCCTCTAAGGCAAAATCTCTAAATTTAAGTTCTGGACGTCATATGCAAGCAGATTTCCTTCTACCCTTAAAGCATTCAAATCATATTAAAATTTAAACTTCCAGGCGAATCTAAAGAATTTTGGAAATCACTACGTTGCATTTAAAGGCGCGCCCGATAAGGGATAACAAACCAGCAAATTTTAAAATTTAGCCAGACGAACTTTGCTCGCAATTTAAATTTTATCTTCTGCCCTCTTTTTTAGCCTTTACCGCCTCGTAAAGTTCGTCGATCGAGGTTGCGGACGAGCCCGAATATTTCTGTGACGCTTGCATAGTTTTTTTGCCCCATTTACCGTCGATCGTCACGCCGTAGCCACCGAACATCAGACTGCGTTGGATATAATAGACTTTATCTTGCTGCGTCATATTTTGTTGCTTCTGCACTTCGCGCTCAGCATCTTTTGCCTGCTCACTTTTATAAACAGCATCAGCCGTAAAGTATGCTAGCACTAAAGCTCCAGCGATCGGAACGACAAGGGTAACAAATCTATTATTTACGTTAGAAGTCAAGCCTTCTAAAAATGCCTTTGCAACGCAAAACACTATAAAAGCAGGAATGGAAGCTATAACGGCATTAAAACCACCCAAAATGGCTATGACGCCAAAAACGATAACTGCAGCTGCAAGCCCATCAAAAGCACCGCTACCGACGAGGAAGGCTAGGAAAAAATTCATAATTTATCTTTTAAAAATTTAAGTAGTGCAATTCTCCAAATTTAAATTTAATCGGAGAATTACAAAATTTATCCCCGCCAATAGACGGCGGAACATAGGCTACTTAACGTGCTTCATAGTCCTATGAAATCGCGGACTATGATCTCGCGCCATAAAAAAAGAACTAATTACGCCTATAACTCCTACAGCTATAACAATGTAAAATACGGTATCACTATTCTTAGTAAGAGCTCCCGCAAACCAAAGCCAAACTATAGAAATAAGAAGCGTCTTTATCCAAGGTCTGCTATAAGAGATCTCCGCCTGGCACCCACCGCATACGACCGCTCCGTATTTGATGTCGTCTTTGCCACAAAATGGGCACATTAAATGATCCGGATGTTCATTCTCTGCCATAATTTCTCCTTTGAAAAAATATGGGTGAAATTATATATATAAGAG
>CAUQPS010000048.1:0-12444 GCA_963520005.1 uncultured Campylobacter sp. | reverse complement strand
TTTACCGCGCGACGCTGCGAAATTTCATAAAGCGATTTTGTAAATTTCTAGTTTTTGCGGCGACCAAGGTAGTTAAAATTTAGCAATAAGCCTGCTAAGCCGGCTTTCAAGTCCTAACTTTAAATTTATCGCGCCACAGACGCTTGCTATGAGTGGTTGAAATTTTTCGCAGTGATAAAATTTAGCCTCACGAAATTCTGCACTGAAGTTCTTCGATAAATTCCATCCTGCGTGCATTTTGTGCAGCAGCGCGTGAGGCAGCAAAATTTTGAATCCTTTTCGTGAAAATAGGCAAGGATAGCAAGTTTTGAGGCGGAATTTTGCAGAGGTTAAAATTCTGTGTCGCTACGCCGTATGGGCAAAATTCCACGCCGCTGTATTAAGGTAAAGTAAATTTTTAATTGCGCTTGCCGAAGCGGGGTAAAATTTCCACAGAAGCGGTAAGCGGGGCAGAATTTATCTCAGCGGTAACGTGACTAAGTAAAATTTTATAAATTCACGAAGCGGACGAAATCTGGCAGAAATGGCATTGTCCTAACCAAGCTTCTTGCGTTAGCGGCGAGCGTGCTGCAGATAAAATTCTTAGCAAAAGCGGCGTAGCAGGGCAAATTTCTACGCAATACGCACGGCAAAGATAAAATTTGCCAAGCAGCTACGAGCGAAAACCCCGGCAAATTCGGCAAGCTTGGCAGAACGCAGAAAATCTACGTAGCTTTGCCAAATTCCTAAATTAGCCGAAATTTTCTATAAGATCGCTAAAAATTTTAGCTAAATTTTCGACGTCGCTAATCTCTACTCGTTCGTTGATCTGATGGATCGTGTCGTTTCGCACGCCAAACTCCGCCGTCTCCACGCCGAACTCCGCGAAGTATCTCGCGTCGCTCGTGCCGCCTGCGGTGTTTAGCTCGGCTGCTGCGCCGCAGATCTTCTGCACGCTAGCGCTTAGTTTTTGCACGATTTTGGAGCTTCGCTGAGTTAAAAAAGGCTTTGAGGAGCTTTTTAGCGCAAGGTGTAGCGACGCGCCTGCTCGCAGCTGCGCGGTGCAACTCATTTCTAGCTTGCCGCAGGATTCGCTTTCGTTACATAGCGCATCTTTTGCGTCCAGTTCAAATAACCTCAGTACGTAGTTTCGCACATCTTCTAGTCCCAGCCCTACGCCGCCGCGTACGTTAAACATCACGCGTACGTCCTTGGGTGTTACGTTTACTACCTGCAAACCGCCGCGAATGTCGGTGATGACTATCTTGGCTGGAGCGAAATCCTCGCTACCCGCGTCCAGATCATGCCCCGCGAGGCTTGCGAGAACCGGCGCTAAAATGTGGACAGGATTGATGCATTTATCTGGGTAGGCTGCGTGCCCGCCGATACCCGTGAGCGTGAGGATGCCGTTAATCGAGCCGCGACGACCAATCTTAATGGTATCACCGAAGCGCACTTCGCATGTAGGCTCCGCAACGACTGCGAAGTCGGGTAGGGCACCTTGCTCGCGCAATTTAGAAAGCATTTCGCGCGTGCCGTAGATGCCCTCGCCCTCCTCATCGCTGGTTAGCAGCAGGCTTAGCGTGCCCTTAAAATCGCGCGCCGCCGCTAGCGCGCAGATTGCCGCTGCGATGCCGCTTTTCATATCCTGCGCGCCGCGCCCGTATAAAAAGCCATCCGCTTCTACTGGCATAAACGGATCGCTCGCCCAGCCCTCGCCCGGCGGGACTACGTCGATGTGCCCGGCAAAGCACAGATGCGGACCCCGTCCGAAGCGCTTGGTAAAAATCGCGTTAGTTACGCCGTTTAGCTCGAATCTATCCTCGCTAAAGTCCGCCAGCAGCATCGAGACGTAGTTGAAAGCCCCGTCGTCGCTAGGCGTGAGCGAGCGGAATTTGATGAGCTCTTTTAGAATTTCAATCGGTTTCATAAGCCTTCCTTTGGTTTAAATTTTAGCGAAAATTATATCGTATAAAAGCTTTAGTGCGAAAAATACCAAAATAAACGCCGAGATATATGCAAATGCCCGCACTACAATGTTTGGAAGCTTGCTACGAGCTAGATATATCGCAAGCGGAAAAAGCGTGATCCAAGCTAAGATTCCGCTTACAAGCCCCGCAAGGGCAAGTGCGAAATCTGCTCGCGCGGTGCCGGCAGATACGCTGAGCCAAAACATAATGACGTATGGATTTAGTAAATTTATCAAAAAGCCTTTGCCATAAAGCGCCGCGCCTGAGCAAGCCTCGACGCTCGCAGGTTGCACCGAGCTAGTCGCACCATGCCAGATCGCGTACGCCGTGTAGAGTAAAAAGCATACGCCAAATACCGATATGCAGGTAAAAACGACCCGGATTTTGGCTAACTGCGATATGCCGAATGCCGATAGCGCCAGATACAGCATATCCGCGCTCATGGCGCCGAGGCCCAGGCACAGCGCCTTGGTGTAGCTTCGCAGCGCGTAGGACATTATCAGCACGTTTACCGGGCCGATCGGCATGCTAACGCCCAGCCCCATCAAAACCCCTTGTACGAACGGTTGCATCCCTTTGCTTACATCCTCCAATCTGCTATAAAATTTCGGCGTGCGGCGCTACAAAAGATCTATGGGCGCGGCTTTGCGAATAGATCGATGATGCACAGCTTTGCGAATAGATCGATGATGCACAGCTTCGCGAATAGATCGATCTGAAATTCCGCCCGCCCGCCGATCGGTTTTAAATTTTACGCAAACGCCGCTATACGCGCCTTAACTTTGAAATTTTAAAGCGAGCGTCGTAGCGAGCTCGGCTCTACAATTTTTGACGTATGCACTTGCATGCGCCTCGGCTTTGAAATTTTAACGAGCGCTTCCGCACTCGGCCGCAAAATTTCAACGCGATCATTGCATGCTCATGCTTTGAAATTTATACGAGTATTCGTGCGGCGGACCCGCTCACTAGACTTTAAATTTAGCTTTTAAATTTTTAACGCACGGATTGCGGTTTAAATTTGTAGTTTAAATTTGCGGCTCAAATTTTGTGAGGCAAAATTTGCCGTCTCGCCTGTGTCGCTAAATTTGCGAGCCAAATTTCGCAAGGCAAAATTTAAACTAGCAAAAGATTGGCGACGAACGGCGGCTCGCGTAAGTCGGTAAATTTTAGTCGCGTAAATTTAAAGATCGCGGCGGTAAAATTTAGCCCGCCGAAATTTTACTTTGCGTAATTTCGCGTATTCGCGCTCATAAACGGCTCATGATTGTAGATAAAATTTTGCGAAGCGAAATCGCGCCTTAAAATTTTATCCGTAAATTTTAAAATCCGGCCGCAGCGTCTGAAATTTAATCGGACGCCCGCTTTAAATTTAGCCGCACGCCCGTAATTTGGCTACGCCCTCATTTTAAATTTTATCGGCCGCCGTAAAACCTTGCCCGCAAAACAGATGCGCCGCAGAGCAGACTCCGCCGCAACGCCAAATCGCGCCGTAAATTTTATCGTTTCGCAGCGGAGCAAATTCCGTGCTGCAAAGCAAGAACCTGTGCGCCGCCGTATTAAATTGCACCGCAAAGCGAATTCCGCGCCGCAGCTTGGTTTGCAGAGATCTTGCGCGCAAAGCCCGCTTCATAAAAATTACGCGCCTGCAAGAGGAAGGCGGCGAGGTGCATTTATGCCAAAGTCCGTCAAAAATCCTCGTCACGCCGCAAAAGTACGTTTTAAAACGAAAAATCCCCCGTCGCGCCGTGCGACATGCTCTCATAAACTGCCTTGACGTATTTATCGCGCACCGCGCAATCTAGCAGCTTCTCGCACTCCAGGCAGCTGGTGAGATTGTGCTCCGCCTGGCACGCTTGCAGCGCGGCTAAGCTTTTATCCAAAATTTCGTCGTAAACGTCGCGCGGCGCGCTGCTCTGGGTATCAGCCATCAGTTTTTCTCGCCGTAAATTTCATGCATTTTCGCGATCTCGTACTTCGAGCCGAAAAAGCAAGGGCTGCTTTGGTGGATTTTTTCAATCTTTAGATCCAAAAGCGAGCCGTTCGCGCCGTCGCTGGTGGCGCCTCCCGCGCGCTCGAAGATAAACGCAAAGGGCAGCACTTCGAAGGTTACGCGAAGTTTGCCGCGCGGATGATCGCTAGTAGCGGGGTAGCTGAAAAGTCCGCCGCCTTTTAATAAAATTTGATGCAGGTCACTTACCATCGCGCCGCTGTATCGCAAGCGGTAGCCCTCATCAAACAGCGCTCGCACGAGCTTTCGGTGCGGTTCGCTCCAGCCCTTTTGCGTCGCACCGGTGGCGTTTAGCTTGCCTTTTTGCTGTAGGCGCAGCTCTTTTACGAAGCTAAATTTGCCCTCACGATTTAGACGGTAGAGCTTCGGCGCGTCCTCGCAAACGACCATCTCAAGGCGCGGTCCGTAGATGCAATAGATCGCCGCCTTTAAGTTTGCGGGCGAAATTTCATCCTCGTAAATGCCAAATATCGAGCCCACGGCGAAATTTACGTCTACCAAGCTAGAGCCGTCGAGCGGATCGTAAGCGACGATTAGGCGCGCGTCCTTTCGCAGCGTTAAAATTTCATCTTTCTCCTCGCTGATTAGGGCGCGTACGAGCGGGTTTTTGCGAAATTCCGCCTCGATTATGGCGTCGCTTTTTACGTCGAGTTTGAGCTGCGTATCGCCCGTGCTGTTGTGATGATCGGTGTAGCCGAAGTCCGCGTATTTCAGCTCCTCAGCGATTTGTAGCGCGATATTTTGGATTGATTTTACGATCTCTTGCATTTTATTCCTTTACATTTTTTTGGCGTTTTTTAAGATCCATTCGCTAATGCCCGCAGCGTCGTTGATGTCGAAATTTACAGAGCAAAACTTATCCATCTGCTCGCCGCTTAAATTTGAAGCGATAGCGTCCGAAAATGGCAGATACGCCGGATCGATCCTGTCGCGAAACAGGCTTATGCGCGGCAGCGGCAGCGTCTTTAGCCCCTCTACGAGCAAGATGTCAAACTCGCCTAGCATCCGCACGACCTCGTCGATTTGCATACAGCGCTGCGAAAAATAGCTCGTTCGCGTCGGGCTCATCACGACGGTTTCGGCGCCGAGCTCGCTAAATTTGGCGCTGTCCTTGCCCTCTACGTCAAAGCGCGCTTTATCGCCAGGATCGTGCTTTACGATCGCGATCCGCAGCCCGCTAGCGATAAAAATTTTAGCAATCTTGCAAATTAGCGTCGTTTTGCCGCTGTTGGAAGGGCCTGAAAATGCGATAACAAGTCTTTTCATTTTTAAAATCCGGCTTTTTAAGATGAGCAGATTGTAGCGAATTTAGCCTTTTAAAAAGCAAAATTCGTTAAAATGCGCCTAAAATTTCAAAGGAAGATCGATGAAGAAATTTGATTTTAACGGCGCGCTAAACGGCCTGCTGAAGGGCTCGCTCTTAGCCGTGCTAGCGCTATTTTTAAACTCCTGCTCCGCAAACGATCCCCGTCACGATCCGCTTAAAAACGAGTTTTTGGCCTACACGCAAAAATTTGAATCGGTGCGTGCGGGCGATCGATATTTGGGAGTGGCGACCTATCTAAATCCCGTCGCGCCCGAGCTTAGAAACGCCGCGGAGGACGAGGTGTTTTTGCTCACCTCCTATCCTAAAGAGGTGCAGATCCGCGCGGTGCAGATCAACGGCGCAAACGCAAACGTAGTGCCGTTGCACGACGGCGATCCGCTTTTGCAAAAGGAGCTTTTTAAGATCGCGTGGGCGAGCCGATACAAGATCACCGCGCCTAAGAGCGATAAGGACGAGTTGGTGCTTAGCTACCGCACCTCAAATGGTCTGGGTGCCACGATGAAATTTCGCAAAGTTTCAAAGTCGCTGTATTGGCAGCCGCAGATCGATCTGAAAGATTAAAAGGGGAGAGGGTGGGCTACGACATAAGCTACCACGCGATCGGCAAAGATGAAATTTCGCAGTGGTATTTTAAGCCGCTAAAGCTCGCGCAGAAGGGTGATTTTGAGCCTATCGCTAAAATAGCGCGCGAAGCGGGGATGGATGAATTTTATGTAGAAAAATACGCGGACGGCTTCCGCTCGGCGCTTGAATATGGCGCAGAAGGGATTTTTAATAAAACGCACGGATTTCACCTTGCCGTGGCGCAGGGCTATTTTAGAGAGTATTTTTACACGCGCGGCACGGCGTTTAGCTTTTTGGCGGCGCAAAGCTTTAAATTTAAACCCTACATAAGCGATTGGCGCGAGGTTTTGCCGGCGGAATTTCTAGCGGAATTTAGCGGCGAAATTCATAACGAGATCATCGAAAACTACTGCTGCGGCGCGTATCTTGGCGCTGCTGACGTGCAAAATTTATTGCGCGATTATGAAGCGGACGGCGAGATAAAAGAGGCGATAGATGAGTTTTACGCGCAGAATTTACCCGTGTTTTTAAATGCGCTAAATTTCGCCGCAGAGCTCGGAGTAGGGCTGCTTGAAGCTACCGAGGTGGTTGAGCCCAATCCGATCGATCTGAATAGGTCCGAGTCGTTTTCAAATCTTTTTAATTGCGATACACAGGGCGCGCTGATCTATGCGGAAATCGCAGCGCAGCAGATCGGCGAAGCGATAGAGCGAGATAAGGCAGGTGGAGGCGTTAGGATGGTCAGAGAGAATTTTACCTTGCGCAGCGCCAATGCGACGGGCGGCAGCAGTGCAATGGAAACAGACGGCGGCGAAATGAAAGCAAACGGCGAGAATTCCGTCCCGTGCAGCGGCGATACGATAGAAGACGGCAGTGAGAATTCCGCCGCAGAAGATCATGAAGGCGAAACCTCCGCAGGCGGCGAGAAGTCGCTTTTCGACAAGATCAAAGGGCTTTTTAAATAGCAATTTGATCGCTAAATTTTAAAACGGCTTGCGGAGTCGCACGATTAAATCGCGATTAAATCATCTCGCGCTTACAGGCCCCGCGCCGTTAAATTTAACTAAAACGTCGCAGTCGGCAAGCGTAAATTTAAAATTTAAAACTTGCCGAAATTTTAAAACGGCGGCTTGCATATCCGAAGCTTTAAAGCGTCTCAAATAGGTCGCAAAAGAGGCTAAATTTAAACCCGCCGCAGCCTTTGCGGAGGATAAGCTGTAGATAGTTTATCTGTTTAAATTTTTGATTTTTTGTTTATCCAGCGGCAGGTCGGAGCGAATTTTTATTATGACGGTATCGTCTTTATGGGCGTCTCCGCCTATTAAAACGCCTCCATCATCCGTGCTTACGGCGCTTTTGAGCCAAAAGTCTTGCAGTTTCGCTTTGTTTTCACTCAATATATTGCCGTCCAAATCGAGCTCTAAAAATATCGTCTGATCCTCCGAGGCGTCGTTTGCGCCGATCAAAAGTAGCCCGTCTTTGTAGTTTGCTAATTTATAGGTCGCGTTTAGCGTGTCGGGCAGATCGCAGACGCCGCGATCTCTTCCGCAAATCTGCTTTCTCCAAATTTCATTGCCTAAGGCATCGAATTTTGCGATATTTGCGCCGAATTTCGCCAGTAGAAATATCGACCCATCCTTTGCCTTTAGCAGTTGCGCACTATGATCCATTACAAGCTCGTCCGAGGCGCCGCTCTCCTTCGTGCGGGCAAAATTACGCTCTTATGCCAAAGCTCCTCGCCCTTAGCGTTAAATTTTAAAAATCCGTCTTTTTCGATGATAAGCAGGATCTCGCTTTCGGATATTTTTGCTATCTTTGTCATGGTGCCGTCAAACGGCCTTTTGCTCTTTGCGATATTTAGCTTTTTCTTCCATAGCAGTTTTTCTCTCTCATAAAAGCACAGATCGTCGTTTTCGTCTATCGCGGCAAATTTATCGCCGAAGCTCGCTACTTCTTTAAATTTAATAGGAAATTCGTGGGTTATCTTTTTTGTTTTAGCGTCTAAAATTTGATTATCCAAAAGCACGTATGAATCCATCGCCGCTGCCGGCATATTGGCTGCGGATACCATATTTAATTTTTTGCGCCAGAGCTCCGCTCCCTGCTCGTTTAACGTAACTAGCGAGACTTGGTATTCGTCGTCCGCGCTTGCAAGAAGCAGATATCCTTGCGGAGATTTTATTATGTTATCAACGGTTCTAAAGCCGTTTTTAGCGTAAGGAAATTCCCAAATAGCGCCTTTTTCTTCGGGGCTTTTTTCGGTTAAAATTTTATTTTGCATCTGCGCAGATTGCGCGGATTTTTCGGCGGAGCTTAACGAAGCGCCATCAAGTCCGCTTATGAACGATCCGTTTTTCGTAAAATAGGAAAAAAATAGATATTCGCCGCGAGATTCGACGCTTACGCCTTTAAGCTCTGCGGAAAGAGATATCTTTTTATCAGAGCGGGGTCGAGTTTGTTGCTAAAATCGATCAGATCCACGCTTGGAAATTCCCCTTTTTCGGATATTTTTTTGCCTAAGTAAGCTAAATTTAGATCCTCTATGACTTTAAAATTATTTAAATGCGCGCCGCTGTAATACGCGCTTGATTGGGCCGTGTTATTTTCGCCTAAATCATACAGCCCAAATTCGCTCCAATTTGATGAAAATACTCGCTTGCCGTCTTTGGATAGCGTCATTTTATCTATTTCTAAATGCGGATGAGCGATATAGCGGATCTGCTTTAAGATATTAGAGCTTTGCGCGGCATTTGCACGGTATTTATCCATATCCGATATGTCTAAAATATAAAACCCCGTCCAGCTTGCCAGCAAAAGCTCATTCTCAGAGAGTAGTTTCAGATCGCCGAGTTCCTTTATTTCGGACAACCTATGCGGCGCGCAAGCGTAATCGTATTCCCGCTTAGTGACTTTGGAAGGGGCGATAAAATAAGCAAACTGCGTAAATTTATCATCTTTTACGTCATAGGCGGTAAGGGTGCTGAAAAAATCCTTCGCAAAGAGGGTGCGTCCGTCGCTGGAAAGCTCTATTTTATTTACAAATCGCGCTTCAAGCCGAGCCGAAATTTTAATATCCCTTCGGTCGCTAAGATCCAGCTTATAAATTCCGAAATTCGGATCGGCGACGAATAGACTTTTGCCGTCTTTGCTCTGCGCGATATCTATGTAGGCTGGATCAAGCTCATGCTGCGGAAAAGAAAATATGCCCGCAAGCCTTAGAGTGCGCGGCTCGGAAACGTCGATTAAGACGATGCCGCCTTTATCGTCGCCCAAGCCAAGGAGGGTATTTTGATCCTCCGAAAGGCGCAGCTCGTAAATTTCAAACGGGAGCTTAAGCGCGTTTTTTGCAAGCTCCCTCTCCTCTAAATTTACTTCTTGCAGCGCGCCGCCGTGTTTTTTGGCAGCGGCAAGATCGCTTTTAAGGATTAAAATTTCATCCTCTTTCAGCGATTTTGCGGTCTCTTTGGCGGCCGAAAAATTTTGAGCCGCCGCGCAAATTTCGCAGATAAAAGCCAAAGCGGCTAAAATTTTAACTATAAGATTTCGCTTTGTTTTCATTTCGCCGCCTCATAAATTTATCTAAAATCGTCGCTTCTGCTCGGTATCAGCAGGTCTTGTAGCTCCTGTTGTACTGAGATTTTCGCGCGCGGATCTAGGATCTGCGAGTAGATGATGAAGTTTGCAAGCACCTTTTTGCCGTAGTCCCTGCTCTCGGCATACGGCACGAGCTCCATGCTAAGCCAAGGCTCGAATTTGCCCTTATTAAACATATCGCCGCGCTGAAGCATCTTTTTGACGAGCCCGAGCCCGCCGTTGTAAGCGTATGCGATGAAAACCGGGCTGTAAATTTTACGCTCCAGCCAGTCGATATGGATGTTGGCGAAGCGGTAAGCGACCTCAGGGCGGAACATATCGTCTTGATCGAAGCCGTCGATTTTGAGTTGCTTTTTTCCGATCTCGTTAGCCAAAAACGGCATAAACTGCATCATCCCAAGCGCATACGATGTAGATACCGATGCGGGCACGAAGCGGCTCTCTTGGCGCGCAAGCGCCAAAATTAGCGCCTTGCGGCGGTTGTCGCCGTCGCCGATATACTCCATAAACGGCGTCGGATAGAAGTTGTCCTTGCCGCCGTTTGCTTTATTCATGATGTATGAGTGCTCGCCGATGCTTTGCTTGGTGTCGAATTTTTTGGCAAATTCCAAAAGCTGCGGGCGCGACATCCGATCAGCGCTATTTTTCGTGCGAACCCAAGCGAAAGGATCGGTGATATCGTAGCCTTCTATGGAATTTTTAGCAGGATTTGGGATGATTATGTTTAAATTTTTATTCCCCAGGACCTCCTTGGCATAAAGCGCGTAGAGGCTGTAATAATCACTGCTAGCAAGCTGGCGCAAGACATTTTGATCTCCGTTTAGCAGATATACCCAAAATTTCGCATTTTGCACGTCGTGAGGCTTCTCAAAGCTCGCAGCCGCGCGGCTAAAAAACGCAAGCGCAGCCCCTTCATCGCCCTGCATGACGGCATTTACGCCCAGCATAAACGCTACGTCCTTCTCCACGGCTAGTGGATCGACGCCCGTAAGCGAGCGGCGCAAGTGCGGGTATTTGCGGTTGATTAGCGCATCGTTAAGAACCGCCTTAAAGCTTGGCTGAGTGCTTAGGCCGGTAACGAAGGTCGCATCAGCGTCGATGTCGATCAGAGCGTCCTTGCCGGAGCTTTTTAGATAATTGTAATATAAAAAGTAGTTTTGCGCGTTACGGCTCTGCATAAAGTACTCGCTCGGATTTTCGTCGTTAAATCCGCGCAGTAAATTTACGGCGTTTCGCGAAGCCGCGTCTTGGTGCTTTTCAAGCTGCGAAGCGAGCATCTCGCGCACCGACGGGCTTAGCTTGGCGATAAAATTTGGATAGGAGCGCGCCTTTTTGCAGGTTAAATTTGCATCTAAAATATTTGCCGCCGTTACTCCTGCGCAGCGATCCGGACGCTTAGGAGGGCGAATGGCGCCGAAAATTCTATCTAGCTTCTCTTTTAGTTTGCCTTTGTAGCGAAAGATACTTTGTTTTAAAATTTTAATCTCCGCTTTGTTGTATTTTGTCTCATCAATTAGGCGATAGATGTAATAATCCTTGGCTAAGGATTTGGGCTCGTCTTTGATCTGTTCGTAGCTTAAAATTTTACCGCTACTTGCGGCGCACAGCAAAGTTAAAATAAGGCAAAATTTACATATGGCTCTCAAAGAACGCTCCTATTCAGAATATAAATTATCATATTATCAAAAGACATTAAAACAAATAAAATCACTAACGGCGAAAGATCAAATCCGCCGAAAGTCGTAGGCAGATAGCGACGCACCAGCGCAAAAGCAGGCTCAGTAAGCGCAGAGATCGCGCGGACGATTTTATAAAATTTACCGAACGGATTTGGACGGATGAAACTTAAAACGCAGGCGACGAAAATTAGCATCATATAAGCTTGAATCACGTAGTGAATACTCACTAAAATGCCGTAAAATACGCTATTTAGTAGCATCGAGTATCTCCTTTAAATCAGCGCGGATCAGCGGATACAGTTCGCTAAGCTCCGGTCCATGAGGCGCGCCGGTTAGTAAAAATCTAAGCGGCATAAATAGGCTCTTGCTCTTTAAATTTGTAGCCTGCGAAAGCGCCGCTTTGAAATCATTAAATTCCATTGGAGCGCCGTTTGAGCTTAATAAATTTAAGATCGCCTCTCGCAGCGCCTGCGCCTGCGCCGCCCACTCCTGCGGGATATCTTTCGCGCCGTAGATCGCTGCGATCTTTTCTTTAATCTGCGGGATAAGGCTTGCTTCTTGAGTGTAAAATTTTATCAAAGGCGTAAATTTCGGCTCAAGCTCAAAAAGCTCAGCCAGGCGCCGCTCGCTCGCTCTTTTGATATGCTCGCGGTTTATAAAGGCGAGCTTATCCTCGTCAAATTTCGCCGGGCTTTTTGAAATTTTAGTGATATCGAAAAACTCCACCGCTTCATCCATGTTAAAGACTTCGCGCGGCGTTTTGTTGCCGAGCAGGATTAGATAATTCGCGATCGCTTCGGGCAGGTAACCGCTTTGAAGCAGCCATTTTACCGAGGAGCTAGCTTCGCGCTTGCTCATCTTTTTGCCTTCGGAATTTAATATGATCGGCAGGTGCGCGTATTTGATCTCGCCGTCGTAGCCGAGGCTTTGGCGGATCCAGTTTTGCTTCGGTGTGTTTGAGACGTGATCCTCGCCGCGGATTACGAAGCTCACGCCCTGCATCATATCGTCGCAGGCGCAGGCGAAGTTATAAGTTGGTGTCTTGTCCGCGCGCATGATGACGAAGCTGTCGATGTTCTGCGGCTCAAATGCGATACGGCCTTTGATCGTATCGGTAAATTCCAGCGCGTGATCAGGCTTTTTAAGGCGGATAGTAAAGGGCTTCTCGCAGTTTAGAACCTCTTCGTTGCTTAAATGCTCGCAGTGCCCGTCGTAGCGATACGCCTCGCCAGCGTCTTTGGCGGCTTGCTTTTTCGCCTCCAGTTCCTCCTCGCTGCAAAAACAGCAAAACGCCTTTTTTTACGGTTGGCGCATTGGCTGCTA
>CAUQPS010000047.1:0-12541 GCA_963520005.1 uncultured Campylobacter sp. | reverse complement strand
AATCATCTCAAAACAAGCGTAGCGTTTTTGCGAAGCAAAATGTTTCTATAAAATATTTCGCCTTAATTTCTGTATTAAAATTTATAATACACCGACATTCTGTAAAATTTAACTCGCCGCAGTCGCGGAAGAGCAATCCACTCAACCCTCAGCCGTCAACCATCGGCGGCTGCAAGCAAAACGAAGCAGTAGCACTTCCAAACTACCTACGACACACATTAAATGTTTTAAAATTTTAGCCTCTTTTTAAAATTTTACGACCTCGCTTTAAAATTTCGCGTTCAAGCTTAAAGTAAAATTTCAAATCAAAGCCGTATAAGCAGATCCAAACGGACAACGACCAAAATCCGCAAACCGGCAACTAAATTTCACAAACATAGCGGATAAATCAAAACTATGCAGGTCGAATTCACCGCTAAAATTTAGCGAGAGAATTCCGTCGTACGGCTCATTTTTTGCGTAGCAGGTCCTTTAGGCTCGCCCTTACGTCCTTGCCACGCAGAATTTGCGCGACCTCGGTAGCGATCGGAGCGTAGATTTTGTGCTTTGTCGCGATATTTACGACCGCTTCGGTTGTAGCCACACCCTCGGCGACCTCGCCCAACTCGCGCAGAATTTCCTCGAGTCCTTTGCCACGCGCAAGCCCTAATCCCACGCGGTAGTTTCGCGATAGCGCGCTTGAGGCGGTCAAAAACAAATCGCCCACACCACTTAAGCCCAAAAAGGTCTCGTCTCGCGCGCCGAAAAACTTGCCAAAGCGCGCGATCTCTACGATGCCGCGTGCGATCAAGCTCGCTCTAGCGTTATTGCCGAGCCCCAGCCCATCGCAAACGCCGCTAGCGATGGCAATGACATTTTTATAAGCGCCACACACCTCTGCGCCGATGATATCGCCACTCGTGTAGGTCTTGATGTAGACAGGGAAGGCGCTTGCGAAAAGTTCGGCTAGATTTTCGTTACACGAGCTTACGACGAGCGCGCAAGGCAGCTTCTGCATGACTTCGGTGGCAAACGACGGACCTGATAGATAAGCAAGATTGCCGCGTGCAACGTACGCTTCAAAAATTTCGTTTAAAAACCTGCCGCTAGCCACGTCAATGCCCTTGGAAGCGACTAGAATTTTTTGGTTTTTGTAGGTGAAATTTTGATCCAGCCACTGCGCGGTTTGCTGCGCTGCGAGCGCGAAAACGAGCGCTTCGCACTCCAGAGCCTCGCTTACGCTTACAAAATGCGGAATTTGCCTTGGCGTGCGAGAAGTGATGACGCATTCGTTTTTTGCGCTAAGCGCATCAAAAAGCGCGCTACCCCATTTGCCAGCGCCGATAACCGCGATTTTCATTATGTTCCTTTTTAAAAATTTATTCGCAAATTTGCGGTTTTTCAAATTTCATTCTCTTGAAATTCCCGCTCTTTGAAAAATTAGTCCAAAAGCGCCGACATGAGCCTGCACAAATGCTAGCCGAAGCCACGCTTTAAAATTCGCTTTTTGAAATTTCATCTCGTCAAAATTTCGTCTCATTAAAATTTTGCGCTTTTGAAATTTACTCAGCAAAAACTTCGCTTTTTTTAAAATTTACCTCACTAAAATTTCATACTTTTAAGGTTTTGCTCTTCCGTCAAAAAACACTTTCACAAAAGGCACGGCAGTGAACGAATGAGAATTTTGAAACTTCATTATACGTTTTAAATTTCACTCGTGCATCGCCAAGGCAAATCAAATTTTTAAAAATTTTACTCAGACGCCCGATCGCAAATCGCGCTTTTAAATCCGCTTAAATCTATCAAGGCGTGCTTTGGGCCTAGATGATCTGCGGTCGCTCGCCACGTTATCGTTTGGCGCAAGGTTTGGGGCACGCGCATCCGACGCGGCGATTGATTAAATTTAGCCTACACATTGGCTTACCACTCAAATTCGACCCTGTGTATTCGACCCTGCCTACCGTACCCCGAGCCTCCGTTCTTGCTTCCTCAAGCAGAGCAATTTTACGCGTTCCCTGCGAGCTTTACCGCGCTTTGATGGTAGCCATGAGTAAAATTCCTAACGGACGTGCTTCTTAAACCCCTCCGTCGCAGACCGACACTCGACACAAACGACTCGCACGAGAAAAAACGAGCTCAAAAGAACAAAACGTGCGCGAAACAGAGCGGGTAGCCGCCGAGATCGCGCCGAATGAAATTATAACACGCAAAAGCCTTCGTCATTGACGCGTGAAAGCTTCAGCTCGAAGCAAAACGCTGCGAGCGGATTTAAAATTTTATCCCAGAGGCTTCATCTATCGCACTCGCGCCGCTGCCTTTAATTTGCCGTTTGCCGCCGCGCAAGCTGCGAAATCAGCCCAGCTTCTGTTTCAGAAGCTCGTTCACCTTCGCGGGGTTAAACGCGCCCTTGCCCTCTTTCATCACTTGGCCTACGAAAAAGCCAAATAGCTTGTCCTTGCCACCGCAGTAGTCCGCGACCTTATCCTCGTTTTCGCTCATCACGCGCACTATGATCTCCAAAATAGCGCCGTCGTCGCTTACTTGCCTCAAGCCAAGCTTATCGATGACCGAGCTTACGGCCTCGTCGTACTCCATTAGATAATCAAGCACCTCTTTGGCGGCCTTTTGCGACACTGCGCCGCCTTCGATCGCGCTTAAAAGCTCGCTCATCTTCGCGCTGTTTACTGGCGAATCCTCGATCGTGACGCCGTTTTTGAGCCTGCCCGCAAGCTCGACGGTAAGCCAGCTGACGCAGAGTTTCGGCTCGTGCCCCGCCGCGATCAGATCCTCGAAAAATCGCGCGTTTTCGTAGGTCGAGATTATGATCTCGGCGTCCTTCTCTTTAACGCCTAGCTCGCGGACGTAGCGGGCCTTTTTTTGATCGGGCAGCTCGGGGATCTGCTGCGCAGCAGCCAGCATCTCGTCATCCACGATCACGGTTAGCAGGTCTGGGTCTGGGAAGTAGCGGTACTCGGCGCTGTCTTCTTTGCTACGCATCGGCTTGGTGATAAGCTTAGCGGTATCAAAAAGGCGCGTTTCTTGCACGACCTCTTGCTCATATTTGCCGTCCTGCCACGCTTCGATCTGACGCTCGATCTCGAATTCGATCGCCTTTTGGATAAATTTAAAGGAGTTTAAATTTTTAATCTCCACGCGCGTGTAGAGCTTTTGCTCGCCTTGCGGACGGATGCTGACGTTTACGTCGCAGCGAAACGAGCCTTCTTGCATGTTAGCATCGCTGATATTTAAAAAGCGCAAAATGCTGTGGAGTTTTTTTAGATACGCGACCGCCTCGTCCGCAGAGCGCATATCAGGCTCGCTTACGATCTCCAAAAGCGGCGTGCCGGCGCGATTTAGATCGACTAGGCTGCGCGAGCTTTCGTGATTATTTTTGCCCGCGTCTTCCTCCAGGTGTGCGCGCGTAATGCCGATGCGCTTGCTCTGTCCGTCCGCAGCTATAAAAAGCTCGCCGTGCTCGACGATCGGGATCGTCCACTGCGAAATTTGATACGCCTTGGGAAGGTCGGGATAGAAATAATTTTTGCGGTCGAATACCGACTTGCGATTGATCGTCGCATTGACGGCGGTGCCGAAGCTGATAGCTTTTTTAACCGCTTCCTCGTTTAGCACGGGAAGAGCGCCCGGAAGCGCCAGGCAGGTCGGGCAGACGTGCGAATTCGCCTCATCGCCGAAGCTCGTGGGGCAGGAGCAGAAAATTTTAGTTTTAGTATTTAGCTGGCAGTGTACCTCTAGGCCGATCACGGTTTCAAACATAAACTTAACCTTTTAGAATAAAAATTTCGAGTAATTTTACAATTTTTTGCTTTAATACTCGCTTGTAGCGGCGCACGGCGCGGCTAAATTTTAAAATTTTACCCGCAAAATCTTACTCGCCTTCGCGGGCTAGTCGTTCTTTCAGATCGAAAACATCGACCATCAAGCAGGTGATGATTACGCATATCACGCCTGGAGCGGTGCAGATGAAGAGGAATTTTAACCCCAAAAAATAAAATGACGGGTAGGCAAAAAAGACGAATGCGCCGACGAAGATCAATCCGAACGACGCGCCCACGAGGAAGTATAAGAAATTTCGCTTAAAATTAATGCTCATCAACGATCACGGCACCCGCTAGATAAACGTAGCTTAAAACCATGAAAATGAAAGTCTGTAAAATCGCCATAAAAGTAAGCAGCGCAAACGGCACCATCGGCACTAGCGCAGGAGCGAGAGTAAGCATAACGAGCAGGAAGGTATCGTCGCCTTTGATGTTTCCGAAAAGTCGGAACGAAAGCGATACAACACGCGAAAAATGCGAGACGATCTCTATGACGAACATAAACGGCGCTAGGATTTTCACCGGCCCCATAAAATGCTTTAGGTAGTTGATCACGCCATGCTCGCGAACGCCCTCAAAATGGTAATACAACCAAACGCAAAGCGTAAGCGAAAGGGTTAAATTTAAACTTGCGCTCGGCGACTCAAAGCCCGGCACCAAGCCGATAACGTTACTAAAAAATATCACAAATCCCAATGTTGCGATTAGCGGAAGATATTTTTTGGCTTGCTCCTCGCTACCCATCGCGTCCTTACCGATCGTTAGCACGCCGCTTAGGTAGGCTTCGGCGATATTTTGCATGCCGCGAGGCACAAGTTGAAGCGAGCGAGTGGAACAAAGCGCGACGGCTACGATGATAGCGACGACCAAAAAGAAGTAAAAAAGGTAGATAAAAGTGTGGTCGTAAGAAATTAAACCGCCGAAAAGGAAGATGTCTTTTAGCATAAAAACCCTTGATCGTTGAAATTTGAGGCGTATTTTACACTTCTATTCGTTAAAGTATATTTAAATTTGCGCTAGCGAGTGAAATTTTGAGCTTTGCGAGAGTTCTTACACTACTTTGCTTGCCTAGCACTTTCGTCTAGCTTGCGCGCCATTCTGACGGGAATTTTGCGTTTTTTGGCATTTAACTTCACATTTTCAGCAAATTACAAAATTTTTGCTAGTAAGCACGAAATTTGCAGCTATACTGCCAATTCGCTATTTTTGCAAAAATAGAATTTATCTAGCATACAGCGAAGCCCTAAACCGGCTGTGCGGTAAAATTTATGTTTATAGATACAAAAAATACAATAAAATTCTACCACGACGGCACCGCGATAAATTCCAAGAATTACGCTCACCTCAAAAATCATAGTTAAAATTTAGCAAACTCAGGACCCGATTGCTAAAATTTTATAAAATTTATATAAAAACCTTGACATATTGCCACTCAATGTTGTATAATACTGGCAATCTTACCGAAAGAGTGCTAAAAGTGAAAACGAATAAACGCGATATGATCCTAGAATCTATCATTTCCGCCTATCTCGATAGCAACACCCCGATCGGATCTTCCGAGCTGGGTGAGCGTATGGGCGTAGCGATGTCGGCGTCTAGCATTCGAATTTATTTTAAGCGCTTAAGCGACGAGGGGGCTTTGACGCAGCTTCATGTAAGCGGTGGTAGAATCCCCACGGTTGCGACGATGCAGGATTACTGGCGCGCTAGACTTAGCTTCGACGATGAGTTAAAAATAGACGATGCTCGCGAGCTAGAAGCGGTGCTTGAGGATTTTGAAATTTACTGTATGATTTTCAACGCCGAAAACGAAGCCCTAAGCGAAGTCATCAATCACGATGATCGCTTCATAATCCTTGCATTTAGAAAAGACGAGATTATCTTAAAATACGATTTTAGAGTTTTTAAATTCCTATCAAATTTAATAGGAATTTCACTCGGAGATTTGGAGCTAGCTTCGATGCAGATCGGTCTACGCGAGCTTAGCACCAAAATTAAAGAGCTAAAAAATTCTAAAATCGAATTTCTTTGTAACGAGGTCGTGGCGTATAAAATTTTCAAAGACGAGCGGTTTAAAATTTTACTTAACCCCTCGATCGCCGTAAATTTTACTAAAAATTTGATCTTCGCGCCCTACTTCGAGCACGGATTTATGGGGATCAAACGCCCCGTGAAATTCGAAGGCGAGGACGCTACGATGATCTGCGCAGGCAGCGTTTACGAGAATTACGAGAAATTTTTTAACTACGCTAAAGGAGTAGCATGAGCCATAAATTTAAAGAGCACGGCGATAAAAATGCAGCGTGCGATAGTGAAGAAAAAGAGGTTTGCGAGCAGTGCGCGTCAGAGGCGAGCGAGCCGCAAGAGGCGCAGACATGCGACGATACCGACGCGCAGATACAAAAGCTTCAAAACGAGCTAAGTGAGATTACCGATAAATTTTACCGCGCCAATGCGGATTTTGAAAATCTCAAAAAACGTTTGGAAAAAGAAAAAGATAGCGCTGTTGCTTACGCTAGCGAGAGCTTTGCGAAGGATCTGCTGCCGATAATCGACGCGCTTGAGGAGGCCGCCAAAATTGATGTGGAAGGTAATGAGCTTGCAGATAAAATCGAAGTCGGCGTAAAACAATGTCTAAGCCTTTTTACAAAGACTTTTGAAAAATACGGTATCGTGCCGATAGCGACGGATGCGGGATTCGATCCTAGCGTGCATAACGCTATTTCGATGATTGAAGCCGAAGGTGCTAAAAAAGGCGATATCGTTCAAGTATATCAAAAAGGCTATATGTATAAGCAGCGCGTTTTACGCGCCGCTATGGTAGTAGTGGCGAAATAATCGCTCAAATTTTAAAATTTTAAATTTAACACAAAGGATAAAAAAATGGCAAAAGTCATAGGCATCGACCTAGGAACAACAAACTCGTGCGTAAGCATATTCGAACGCGGTGAGAGCAAGATCATACCGAACAAAGAGGGCAAAAACACCACTCCGTCGGTAGTCGCTTTCACCGACAAAGGCGAGGTTTTAGTAGGCGACAGCGCCAAGCGCCAAGCCGTCACCAACCCGGAAAAGACGATCTACTCGATCAAGCGCATCATGGGTCTTATGATGAATGAGAAAAATGCGCAGGAGGCCAAAAAGCGCCTGCCGTATAAAATCATCGACCGAAATGGCGCGTGCGCGGTAGAGATCGCGGGCAAGGTTTATACACCGCAAGAAATTTCAGCCAAGGTATTAATCAAGCTAAAAGAGGATGCTGAGGCGTTTTTGGGTGAGCCCGTCGTAGATGCGGTCATAACCGTGCCTGCGTATTTCAACGACAGCCAAAGAAAGGCGACGAAAGAAGCAGGAACGATCGCAGGCCTAAACGTGCTTCGTATCATCAACGAGCCGACCGCGGCGGCGCTTGCGTATGGACTGGATAAAAAAGAATCCGAAAAGATCGTCGTTTATGATCTGGGCGGCGGTACGTTCGACGTAACCGTGCTAGAAACCGGCGATAGTGTCGTAGAAGTTTTAGCTACCGGCGGTAATGCATTTTTGGGCGGCGATGATTTCGATAACAAACTGATCGACTTTTTAACCTCAGAATTTCAATCTGAAACAGGCATCGACTTGCGCGGCGATGTCATGGCTATGCAACGCCTAAAAGAGGCTGCGGAAAACGCCAAAAAAGAGCTAAGCAGTGCGATGGAAACGACGGTAAATTTACCTTTCATCACTGCTGATGCCACCGGTCCAAAGCACCTAATGAAAACCATCACTAGAGCTAAATTTGAAAGTATGATCGATTCTTTGGTAGATGAGACCATAAGCACTCTCAAAAAGGTCGTAAGCGATGCAGGGCTAAGCATGAACGACATAAAAGAGGTCGTCATGGTAGGTGGCTCGACGCGCGTGCCTTTAGTGCAAGAGGAAGTCAAAAAGGCTTTCGGCAAGGAGCTAAATAAGAGCGTAAACCCTGACGAAGTCGTAGCAATCGGCGCTGCAATCCAAGGCGCGGTCATCAAAGGCGACGTAAAAGATGTGCTACTACTCGACGTGACTCCGCTAAGCCTCGGCATCGAAACCCTGGGCGGCGTTATGACCAAGATCATCGAAAAGGGAACTACGATACCTACAAAAAAATCTCAAACCTTCTCGACAGCAGAGGATAATCAAAGCGCCGTTACGATCAACGTCTTGCAGGGCGAGCGCGAGTTTGCGAAAGACAACAAATCGCTAGGAAATTTCAATCTTGAAGGTATCATGCCCGCTCCTCGCGGCGTACCGCAGATCGAGGTGGAATTTAACATCGACGCGAACGGAATTTTAACCGTTTCGGCAAAAGACAAAGCCACCGGCAAGGCAACCGACATCCGCATCACCGGCTCAAGCGGTTTAAGCGATGCCGAGATCGATAAGATGGTAAAGGACGCCGAGCTTCACAAAGAGGAAGACAACAAGCGCAAAGAGACCGTCGAAGCGCGCAACCAAGCCGACAGCATCGCACATCAAACCGAAAAGAGCCTAAGCGAGATGGGTGAGAAGGTGCCGGGCGATCTACGTGCTAAGATCGAGGGCGCGCTAAATGATCTAAAAGCCGTGCTAAAGGATGAAAACGCGAGCAAGGAAGCGATAAACTCCAAAGTAGAAGCTCTAAGCAAGGTCGCCGAGGATCTATACAAGGCTGCCAGCGCAAATCAGGGCGCGCAAGGCGGATCGCAAAGCGGCGGTGCAAACGGCGGTAAAAAAGACGACGACGTCATCGACGCCGAAGTCGAGTAGCTCGCTCACGCAAAGTGAAATTTTATAGCCGTATGCCCGGTAGTTTTGCCTGCGCTTGAAAAGTAATTTTACCGGCCGCGCGGCAGAAGCGACCCCATAAACCGCACATGAAATTTCATAGCTTCATAAGCTCGGGCGTTTTTCATACGCCCAAGCTTAACCGCAACTTCAAAATTTAATTCCCAACAAACTAAAATTTGAGACACATAAATACTACTAAATTTTGCGCTGTATAAATATCGCTAGACATTAAAGCATATCCGAACGCGACTGAAATTTATCCCCACTGATCCCAAATATAGCTGAAATTTTAAGCCTATTGCCTACAAACGAAGCTGCGATAAATTTAAACGCATGGCTAGAAAGTAAAAAATGTATCGTAAAAAGACGCAGTAAAAAACGCCCGTTAAATTTAGAAGCAAAATAGCTAAATTTAAAGGCGCGCAGATTGATTTATGAAAAAGCAAAAGCCCAAAGACGGCGCTTCGCCTTTGGGCTTTAAATTTAGCCATATTTTGCTCGAACTTAGTTCTTGCGAGTATTCGCATCAGGGGTGAAAAGCGGCTTATTTAGCAGCTTGAAATCGCCTACGAACTTCTGCCCCTTCTCGCTAGTGATCCATTTGATGAAGCGCTGCGCGTTTTCATAGTCGGCTTTTGGGCAGTGCTTCGGATTGACCGCGATTACTGAGTAAAAATTCTTCAGATCGTTATCGCCTTCGTTGATGATAACCATATCGGGATTGCCCTTTTTATTATCCTCGTATTTGATGTAGGTGCCGCGATCAGTGAAGGTCACGCCCTTTTGCTCGGCGGCTGCGTTGATCGTAGCGATCATGCCTTGACCGGTTTGGTTATACCACGCCTCATTTTCAGGCACAGCGCCCTCAACCTTTTTCCAAATACCTTTCTCTTTGTTATCGGTGCCCGACTTATCGCCGCGAGAGAAAAATTTAATCTTCTCCGCCTTGATCAGCTCAAACGAGCCCTTAAGGTCCTTGCCTTTAAATTTAGGCGCGATAGATTTATCGGCGATGAGGATAAAATCATTATACATAACGGGCGTGCGATCAACGCCGAAGCCTTTTTCTACAAATTCTTTCTCGACCTTCGGCGAATGTACGAAAAGTATGTCCGCATCGCAGTTCTCGCCAAGCTTTAGAGCAGCACCTGTGCCTACCGCCGTCCATTTGATATCGACGCCGGTTTCCGCCTTATACGCAGGATAGATTGCGTCTAGCAAGCCCGTATTATCGGTACTCGTTGTGGTTGCCATCACCAAATCATTATCGGCGGCAAAAAGGCTCGCACTAAGAGCAAGCGAAGCGAAAAATATTTTTTTCATGATTATCTCCTTTAAAAAATGTGCTATTATAGCATATAAATTTGGTTTATAAATATGCCAAAATAGAACATTTAGGACACAATCTTGGACTTTATTTTAGAAGGAATTTTAAGCGCATTCGGGCTGCTTTTTAGCGGCGATGCGGAGACCTTTTCGGCGATTAAAGCGACGCTTTATACTTCGAGCATCTCGATACTTTTTGCGATTATGACCGGCTTTCCGATAGGATTTATCCTCGGATTTTACGAATTTCGCGCTCGCAGAACGCTTAGACTTTTAAGCGACGTCGCACTTGCGATGCCCACTGTAGCGATAGGACTGATCCTTTACGCTTTCATCTCCAGAAACGGCCCTTTTGGCGAGCTGGGGCTACTTTTTACGCTCAAGGCCGTGATGCTCGGACAGTTTGTGCTGGCGCTTCCCATCATCGTCTCGCTAAGCGCCAGCGTCATCGAAAATATGGATAAGAAGCACTATCTAAACATTATGAACTACCGCCTAAGCCCGCTAAATTTAATTCTTTGCGTGCTTTACGAGCTGCGCTACGCCCTGCTGGTCGTCATCGCCACCGCTTACGGGCGGATAGTCGCCGAGGTAGGCGTAGCGATGATGATCGGCGGCAATATTAAATATTTCACCCGCACGATCACCACGGCGATCTCGCTTGAGACCAACAAGGGCGAGTTTGCGATGGGTATAGCGCTCGCGCTGGTGCTGATTTTAATAGCGTTTGCGGTAAATTTAGCCATCCACGCGCTAAAAAGGCTAGATCGATGAATGCAGATAAGCAAACGCGTCCGAGCGAGAATTTCACGGACAAAAACCGGGCGGAGCAGGAGCGCGAAAATTTTATGAGCGAAAATTTCAAGAGCACAAATTCTACAGGTGAGAATTCTGCGAGTAAAAATTTCACTGCGGGAAATTCTACGAGTAAAAATTCTCCGACCGAGAATTCCGTTAGCGCAAATTCTGCGGGCGAAAATTCTACGAATGAAAATTTCGTGAATGAGAAATTTACGGATAAGAATTCCGCCGCCGCGCGATCTGTACCCAATAGCGAGCTGATCTCGGTGCGGGATCTAGTGCTACGCTACGGACGGAGCGAAATTTTAAATATCCCCAGCCTCGATCTAAATACGAGCGGCATCACGGCGCTTTTGGGCTCCAACGGCAGCGGCAAATCCACGTTGCTGCGGATTTTAGCCTTTTTGCAGCGCCCAAGTAGCGGCAGCGTGGAGCTTTGGGGGCAGCAGGCGCCCTCTTTGCAGACGTTGCGGCAGATCTGCCTACTGCTGCCCGAACCCGTGCTTTTAAAACGTAGCGTAGAGCAAAATTTTAAATTTGCGCTCAAAAGCCGCGGCGCGCTTGCGGAATTTGACGAGCGAGTGGATGAGGCGCTCAGCCTAACGGGACTTGATAGAAGTTTTTTATCAAAGAAGCATTTCGAGCTTAGCTCGGGGCAGACGCAGCGCATCGCGTTTGCGCTCGCTCTGGCGCAGCGCGCGAAGCTCTATCTGCTCGACGAGCCGACCAACAGCCTCGATCTTGCCGCTTCCAAGCTCTTTGCGCGCGCGATTTTATTTATGCGGAGTCGCTACGGCTGCGGCTTTATCATCGCCAGCCACGATGAGAAATGGCTCAGCGCGATCGCGCAAAGAAGCGTATTTCTGCATCGCGGCAAGATATGCGAGTTTGAATACAAAAACATCTTTGACGTGCAAAACGGGGTTTTAAAATTTTCGAATGAAATTTCACTGCGCCTTGAAGAGGGGCTCGCACGTGCCCGCAAAATCGCGATAAATCCGAGTAAAATTTTATTATCCCAAAGCCCGTTTGAACGCTGCTTTGCGGGGATTTTGCACTCGGTTTCGCTTCAGTACGGCTCCTCGCTGCTCATCAAGATCAAGGCGGGCGACGTGTTGCTAAAATGCGTCACGGCGCAGGATGAGCGTCGCTGGAGCGCAGGCGAGAGGATCTATTTTGGATTTGAAGACGGCGCGTTTTTGGGGCTGGAGTAGTTCTGCGCGAAGTGCGGATAAGCTTAATTTTGCTTTTATAATTTTTATTTGCGCGGCACTAATAAATTTTATTTCTACCTCAAATTTTTACTGCGAACCATCTAGCGCGGCGTATCTGGAGAAACAGAGCGCAAAAATTTACGCCTTTAAATTTTAAAATTTACAGGCGGGACTTTACCTGGCGGCGCGGCGTGAAATTTTGAAATTCTATCGCTAGGAATTTTAAAGCTTAGCCGCGAATACAGTTAGCGGAGCTTTGAGATTCTAAAATTTCTAGGCGCGGAATTTCAAATTCTAAATTTTAACTCCGCGGAATTTGCCCGCAAATTTACGAACGAAATTATATGTTCCTCCGAGGAACGCGCCGTTTGCCTACAGTGCAAAGGTGGAACGATAGTAAGAATTCCGCGGCGCAAAACCCGCGCAAAATTCCAAAGAAACGGCGCAGAATTCCGATAAAATTTAAAAACGGCGTGGGATTTTATAAAATTTCACGAGCTCAAAAAAGCGGCAAACCCCTAACCTGCGCTACTTAAATTTTCCCGCCGAACATCTCATACATCGCCTTTTCCTCGCCCCAAAGCTCGCGGTGCT
>CAUQPS010000046.1:0-12679 GCA_963520005.1 uncultured Campylobacter sp. | reverse complement strand
GTATTTAGCTCCTCTATGCTTTCAAGCGTATTCGTTATGAGCGCATACATCGTTTTATACTCGCTCCATCTAGCCGTTTGTCCAAATAGAGTAATAGCGTCCTTTTTTATCCCTTTTTCATCTTTAAATTCCTTGGCAAGCTCAAGTTGGTTTTCGCTCAGTTCGGCTAGGTATTTAATAGGCACGGAAGGTTTTGCAATACAAATCCCCATACTTAGGCTAAGTGTTTTGTCGCTAATAAATTTTTTGAACTCATCATCTATAAATCTGGCAATATCTAGCACCGTATCCCAAGCTCCCACTAATAGTAAATCATCTCCGCCTGAAAATACTATATAGGTATGTGGAAAATTTTGTTTTATTAAGCGCGGAATGTAAATGCTAAAAAAGCTATCAAGCCCCTTCGAAAACATATCAAAGCTATCAAAACTATTAGTAACATTACTATTTTTAATGAAATCTCCCATTCCATCGACATCGGCTTTCAGCACCGCTATAGCTTTTAATCCAAAAGGCTCATCTTCGGGCATTTTATTGCATGCTAGTTGCGCCAGTTCGTTAAAGCTTGCCGTTTGACCATCTTTTTTAAATACATAAGATTTTATACGCTCATCTAGTTCTAGCTCGCAATTAAAGCCTTCTAAATCGATTCCTAGCTCGTCGAGAGAAATTTTTGAAGTTTTTGTGTCTGTAAGCTTTGCTCCAAGCCTCTCAAAGCCGTTTTCTATTGCTATTATATCGGCATGATTTAGTACGATTGCGCTTTGATTTAAAAGATCGAATTTATTAAGTTTTTCTAGCTCGAAAGTATCGCTTACTCGCTCTCTAAACGCCTTGTAACTATCCTTATCGCTAAAATCGCTTTTTTTACAATCAAGCGCCACTAAACTCATACCTGCAATAGCACTAAATTTATCGATAAAAAATTTATCCACGTTGCGTTTGATATAGTTAAACGTATCTTGGGTGAAATTTTGCTTAGGTATTAAAATTTCAAATTTTCCCGCGCTTATGCTTAGAATTTTACTTTCGTTTATTTTCAATTTAAAGCATATAAATTTAGCGATCGCTTTGGTGAAAAGCTGAACGTAAGCAGATTTGGCACGTAGAATTTTAGCCGCATTTTTAGTATTAATATTTTCAAAAATGAATTTTTGAATACCGTAGAAATCTCCGGCTATAAGATACATTTCATCATTTAAAATATTGTCTATATCGGTAATCCGAAAGCTTTGCTCAAGCTCTTTAAATTCGCTATTAAAGAAATCGCTAAATTTGCTCAAAGATACTCCTTTTTAAAATAAATCTTTATAATTTTAGTGTTTTTATAATTAAGCAACCATTAAAAAAATAAATCTGGAACTAAATTTTATTTTTTGGTTTTGCCTTGTTGCATAAATCCATAAATATTACAAATAAAAATTTTTATTATTTAAACGCTAGCATTATCACTCCTGCGCCGATGAGTGCTAGCGCGAGCCATTCGCGAAGACTTGGGCGCTCGCCCAAAAAGATCACGGCGATGATTACAACGAGCACTACGCTTAGCTTATCGATCGGCGCTACTTGATAGGCTTTGCCGATTTGTAGGGCTTTGAAATATGCTAGCCACGATGCACCGGTTGCCAGTCCACTTAGTATCAAAAACACCCAGTTGCGAGGGGTTAGGCTCGATAGCGGCTGCCAGGCTTTAGCGTAGCGTAGGAATGCGGCGAGGCAAAAGGCGATGATGATCGTGCGAATAAAAGTCGCAAAGTGGGAGTTGATCCCTTCAAGCCCGATTTTAGCAAATATCGCAGTCAGCGCCGCAAAGAGTGCTGATGCGAGCTAACCTGGCAAAAGAAGCTAGAGTTCCATCGCGTTTGATTTAGGCAATATTGCTAAGTCTCGCTCGCGATTGCCGCTAAATTTGCCCCACATATATAGAAAAATTGCCAAAAGCGCATTCTCGCTTCGCCTAACGCCAAGAAAGATCTGTTTAAATTCCACTTCGATGCCTTTCAAAAAAGCAAACTTTAAGCCCAAACCTACTACTCTAAAAGTTCAAATTTTACAAATAAGGATACTGAATGAAAAATTTCATATTTTCCGCACTTTTGGCTCTTGGCATCGCAGGCTGCGCCGTAAGCACCGCTCCGACGCCTGCAGGTAACTTACGCTCGCTAAAATCCGAGATTGTAAACTACACTCGCCAAAGCTCCACAGCTTACGTCTATACGTTTAAAGACCTATCCAGCGGCGAGCTCTACACCGCTCGCGCAAGCAGATATTATGCAGCTGCGGGCGATACTGCCTACATAAGTACCGCAGCAGGCGCTATCACCGATATGCGAATCATCTCGCGCAAAGCGGGTTCCGTTGCTCCGCGCGCTTATGACATCGGTAAAATCGAGACCAAACAAATGCATAAAAACGACGCTATTGCTGTACCAGAGAGCGAAAATATCAGCTTTTAATCTACGCGATTTTTAGCCGCTGCACTCTTTAAGGTAAGCGTGCCTGCTTTTAATTTGCGATGAACGCTTTTTTCGTTCTATACTCTTACGAAGGCAATGGCTCCTGTTTTTAATCTAGCGGACTTGCGCGATTTACTTGCACTTTAAAGTCCGCTGATTCTTTATGCGATTGCCTGCGTAAATTTTATATTTTATAAGTTGTGGAATTTTATATTTCACGAAATTCTGCGCTGCGCGTCTTGCTTCTATGGCTCGGTTAGCATTTCCTATTCGCTTGCTTCGTGCTTAAGATTTTTTACTGCGTGGCGCTATTTTGTCCGCAAAATTCTATATTATAGAAATACAGCTGGCGCTAGAATTTTGATTGCGAACTTCTTATCAATTTTCTTTCTGCGGTTTTTCGCGTACTGCTCGTTCTCAGTGCTGTATTCTCCACTGATAAGATGCTGCGTGGATTTTTTAAACTCACGCTTTGCAAATTTTGTGTCTTGAAATTTCATTCATAAAATTTTGTATCGTAAAATTTTATCAAATTTCTCCCGTATGAAAGAGGTGTTGCCGTCTGTTTACCGCAGCCTGATATAATCCCCACATCGAAATTAGAACTCCTTTCAATAATCGGCGAGGCCTGTGTGGGCCTCGCTTTTTTTATGCCCGTTAAATTTGGATTTTCGGTAAATACTCGGTAACAATTTGGTAAAATTTTAGTATTTTTCAGCCTATTTTAAGCATATAATTTGTCATTTTGTGCTACTATTGCGCTTACAAACTTTTAAAGGAGTTCAAAATGAAACTAGTTAAACTTAGTTTAGCGGCAGCAGTCGCTGCAGGTGCTCTTGCTATGAGTGCAAGTGCTGTTCCGTTAGAGGAAGCTATTAAGGATGTGGATCTAAACGGATACGCTCGTATGCGATATACCCACGATCACCTTAAAAATGAAACAAATAGCAATAAGGGCGTTTGGGAATTTAAATCCGAAGTAGATTTCAAAGCTAAAATCGATGATAACTTCTTTGGTGTAGTGGGCGTTAGGTTCTTAGATAGAGATAATGGCGAGTCACTTTCTTCTTCAAATAGCCAATATCATGGTGCACAAAATCCAAGCGACAAAGATTCTGATTTCGATATCGCTAAAGCTTATTTAGGATACACTATCGGCGGTACCACTATTGCAGTCGGTCGCCAGGGCATAGGTTCGTTCTTTACCGATGATATGTATGGAGACGGTGTTAAGATTACTAGTACCGATATCGAGGGCTTGACAATTAGCGGCTTTTGGATGGATTCTTTAGAGAATGATGGAGATATTTCAAGCCTTGATTGGGGCGCAGCGGTAGATAATAAACTAACTACTGATCATAATCTATACGGTATAGGATTTATGGGCTCATACGATCCGGTATCTTTCCAGCTATGGTATAATGCTCTAGAGGACGTAGCACAGCTTTTCGCTGCAGAACTAGCTCTAAACTTTGATATCTCTGATGATTTTAATCTCGGCGTAAAAGGTCAGTATGCATTCTCTGATTTTGACGGTGATTATAAAGATGCGGGTGCTAGTGATGCAGATTTCTGGGCTGCAGAAGCTAATGCTGGTTTCTTTGGTGTTGATTTAGCTGCAGGTTATTTAAAATTTGAACCTGATGATAAAGATAAAGTTTCTTTTGTATCTTTTGAAGATCAAGGCTCTTTCATCAGCCCAGGTGAAGAGTTACTAGATTATAGAAACTTTACTGGCGAGAACCACTACTGGTATGTAGTTGCAGGCTATACTATCCCTGATACTGGTATCAGAATCGGCGCTGATTACCTAGACGGTAAAGCAGATGGCGACAATGCATACGAAGTGGTAGGTAGAATTTCTTATAAATATAATGAAAAGCTAAGCTTTAAAACTTGGTATTCTCACTATAAGATTGACGATGCTGCTGGCGGTCTTGATGAGAAAAAAGATCGCATCAGATTTGAGGCTAAATACAGCTTCTAATTATTTACCTTATACAGGTAAAATTAGGGCGAAGCTTTTGCTTCGCCCTTTTTAAATTCTAAATCAAGGTTTTCTATGAAAATTTTTAAAATTTCTTTTTTAGCATGTTTTTTTGCCTTTAGTTTAAATGCCGCGGATAAAGCAAGTGATGACACGTATGTATTCGAAGCCAAAGGTGAGTTTGCCAAAGAGCTAAAATCCCTGATCGAAAAGCATTCTAAAGATGAAAATGTAACCGTAAATATCTATAAAAATACTCCTAATGCCAAAGGCAACATTATCAGCGGTGGCACAAAAATAAATCGTAACATCAACTATATCAAGGAAAGAGGTAAGGTAATCTACGATGCTAACTGTGCTTCTTGCCACGGCTCAGAAGGACAGAAGCGCTCCTATGGCAGCTCTCGTAAGCTAAAAGATCTAAGCGCGAAGGAGATTGCAATCGCGATCTCAAGCTACACCTCTGACGGGCAATATGGCAAAAAAATGAAATATATTATGCAGCCTATCGCCGCCAAAACTACCGCTGAAGAAGTTGGCTATATCATCGGCTATCTAAAAGGCGACGATGAATTCTTATATGATAGTCCATCTCGCGCTAGCAGTAATACCGATATCTCTACTGCCCCTAGCGAGCAGGGCTCGTATCTAAAATAAGGGGTATGCGATGAAAGTGGCAATAGTTTTAGCTAACGGATTTGAGGAGCTTGAGGCGATAAGCATCATTGATATTTTAAGACGTGCAGATATTGATGCTCTAGCCGTGGGGTTAGAGAAAAAATGTGTCCGCGGCACTCACGACATTGAGCTTGTGGCGGATGAAATTTTGGATGATATTAAGGCGTCTGAATTTTCTATGATCGTTTTACCAGGGGGCTTGCCTGGTGCGGAGAATTTAGCCAAAAGCGAGAAGCTCGGTAAGATCCTACGCGATTTCGATGCAAATAACGCAAAAATCGGCGCAATATGTGCCGCTCCATGGGCGCTAGCTACCGCGGGTGTGCTAAAAAGCTCTTATACTTGTTATCCAGGCTTCGAAAGTCAGATCGCTCACCCAGGCTATACGAATTCGGCGAATGTCGTAAAAGATCAAAATATAATGACTTCGAAGGGCCCTGCTACTGCGATGGAATTCGCACTGCAAATCGTCCGCGAGCTAAAAGGCGAGCAGGTTTATTCCAAGCTAAAATCCGATTTGCTTTTTAAATAAAATTTCAAGTGAGAACCGATTCCAGCGCGCTTTATTTTGCCATTTGTAAAACGGGGCGTGCTGATTTTGCCGCGCCTGAGAATTACAAATTTTATCTCGCTCTACACATATAAAATAGCCACAATATTTATTCTGAGTATCCGTAAACGACGAATGGAATTCTTGCAACTCAAATTTTAAATCGAAAAACGCAAAAGGCTTTATGAGGAGCAGATGAAATTTTATTGGAGTAGTTGCTATTTAAACCAAACCTTACCGTCGCGGCGTCGCGAAGCGTAAACATAAAAATATTTTAGGCGTACCCTCAAGAGGATATCGCTGAGCTGAATAAATTTCAATGCGGCATCTTCGCGATGCACTCGCTAGCAGAAGCTAAACAGATTGCTCAAATGTGCTAAATAAGGGTATCGGCGTGATCAAAAACGATAAGATCACGCTGGGTCTAAATTTGATCAAATGGCGATGGCAATGTATCAAGAGGCAAAACGGCGCAGTTTTTGAAGGTTTTGTCGGTAAAGCTCAGATCTATCGGGAAGCAGATAAGCTTGTAGCGCACGACGAAAGTGCCATTTAGAATTCCTAAAAAGGATAAAATTTAGCGCTTCTTTAAAATATCGTCGTTTAAAAATGCCGCGCTGCTTTGTATCGTTTTGGTAACGCGGTCTTTAGAATTTTGCGTTTTGTCGGATGTGGGTCTGTGTGCGATCAAATTTACGCGCCCGATTTTCGCCGTGAAATAAAAAATCCCCAGTATCGTCGCGTTTAGAAATACTCCAAAATATATCCGTTCTAATCCCCATATCCCTATGCTGGCGGCATGAATGGGCACAAAAATTATCGCGATTAAGACCGGATAATAATCCGAAATTTTATTTTTGGCAAGGATTACGGTCGTAACGATGGCATATACGATGAGCGTAAAAGGAGAGATAAGCAAGAGTGCAAAAAGCGCGTTTATGCGCTGATAATCTTCGTGCCCGATTAAGACGCAAAAACTACAAAACGCAAGCGTTATGAGAAAAAATAAAGGCAAAATCCACCGCGTTTTCACATCGCGCCCTTTAAGCAGCGATAAAAAGAGCAGACGAGAACCCAGCGCAATACAATAATAATCAAATATAACCGACGAGCTTAGAAACGTGAGCGGTATGGCGAGCAGCGTACCCGGTCCGTCAAAATATACCCCACTAAACATAAGCCACGTGATAAAGAGCATAAAAGCATATTTCAGACCCGCACAAATGGCGCAAACACAGATACTAACGAGGATAAATCGTATAAATTTGCTCATTTGCCTTTCCCTAAATTTAAGTAATTATAGCAAACCGCGACAAACGAACGGCGCAAAATTTTAAATTTAGCCGTGCGCTCGCCGAATCCGCTGCCGATCGCGAGCTCGTGCGCGCTTAGAAGCATGTCCAATGTCTTCGCATTATTTCATTCGCGTCCGTGCCACAAGATAAAATTCATAAATTCTAAATCCGTTTTGCGTTATCATTGCGCTAAATTTAAAATTTTACGCAAAGGGGATCATATGAAAAATACGGCATTCATCACGGGCGCTACGAGCGGCTTTGGCGAGGCGATCGCTAGGGCACTTAGCGCACAGGGCTATAAGATCATTGCGCTTGGGCGCCGCAAAGATAGGCTGCAAAGGCTAGCTGGCGAGCTTGGCAATACGCACATTATCGCCGCGGATATTCGCGATAAAGCTGCGGTGTTTGATGCCGTAAGCGCGCTGCCTGAAAATTTCAAAGACGTCGAGGTACTCGTAAATAACGCGGGGCTCGCGCTCGGGCTTGAGGGGATCGCGCAGACGCCCGTAGAGGATTTGGAGACGATGGTCGATACGAATATCAAAGGCGTGCTGTATTCGACCAAGGCGGTGCTGCCGCTGATGATCGCGCGCAAAAGCGGCTATATCTTCAATCTCGGCTCGACTGCGGGCGCGTGGCCCTATCCGGGTAGCCACGTTTACGGCGCGAGCAAGGCGTTTATCAAGCAGTTTAGCCGCAATATCCGCAACGACTTGCGCGGCACCGGCATCCGTGTGACGGAGATCGCGCCGGGAATCTGTAAGAGCGAGTTTAGCGAGGTGCGCTTTAAGGGCGACGTAGCGCGCGCCGCGGCCGTGTATGAGGGGGTCGATGCGATCCTACCCGAGGACATCGCGCAGATCGTGCTAAGCTGCCTAGCGATGCCGCACCGAGTAAATATCAACGTGATTGAGGCGATGGCGACGCAGCAGAGCTGGGCTGGGCTTTTTATCGAGAAGCATTAAATTTTAAGGCGAGAAAATGAAAAAAATTCTATTACTAATGTTTTTATCGGTTGCCGCATTTGCGGTGGATGACGCGACCAGGCAGCATAATGCCGAGCTATTCGGCATCTGGACGCTGGTGCCGCCCGTCGTGGCGATCGCGCTTGCCTTTATTACCAAAGAGGTGATTTTATCGCTTTTCATCGGCGTTTTTAGCGGCACCTATATGCTTGCAGTCGTCGGCAACAATCCGATCTCCGCGCTTGTGGGCAGCTTTACGGATCTGGTCTCGCGCGTGGTGGGCTCGATGGCTAGCAAAGGTAACGCGGGCGTGCTTTTGCAGGTACTTTGTATCGGCGGCGTGGTCGCGCTGATTAGCAGGACGGGCGGCACGAAAGCCGTGGCGCTTTGGATTAGCAAGCGCGCTAAAACGGGTATCTCAGCGCAAATTTCAACGTGGGTTATGGGTCTTTTCGTATTTTTCGACGACTACGCAAATGCTCTTATAGTAGGTCCCGTCATGCGGCCGATTACCGACAAATTTAGAGTCAGCCGCGAAAAGCTCGCTTTTATCATCGACGCTACCGCCGCGCCGATTGCGGGCATCGCGCTAATTTCTACCTGGGTAGGTCTTGAAGTCTCTCTGATAAGAGCAGGGTATGATCAGATCGGCGTGCAAAACGTAAACGCCTTCTCGATCTTCGTGCAGACCATGCCGTATCGCTTCTACAATCTTTTCATGCTCGCTTTCGTAGTTTACGTAGCATTCATGCGCAGGGATTTCGGACCGATGCTCTCGGCCGAGCGGCGAGCGGCGAGCGGCGAAATCCACTCTAAAAATTCTAACATCGCCGAGATAGAAGATAAACCGCTATAGCCCAATGAGGGGATCAAGCCGCATGCTTCAAACGCCGTTATCCCGCTTATAGTGCTAATCTGCGGCGCATTTGCGAGCTTTTATTTTAGCGGGCTAAGCAAGCTGCAAGGCGATGCCCTCGCAGCCGCAAAAGCCGCTCCGCTAAGCTTTGCGACGCTTCAGGCGACGTTCGGCAACGCAAACTCGTCGGTCGCGCTCTTTCAAGCGGCGCTTCTTGCTACGGTCGTGTCCATATTTATGAGCGTTTACCGCAAAATTTTTGACGTCAGAGAGGCGATCTCTACGTGGATCAAGGGGTGGAAGACGATGATCGTCACGATCGTGATCTTGCTGCTTGCCTGGTCGCTCAGCTCTGTCATCAAAGAGCTCGGCACGTCGCGCTATCTAGTCGATATGCTAAGCCAAAACACGCCGAAATTTTTACTGCCGGTAGCGATTTTCGTGCTGGGCTCGTTCATTAGCTTTTCGACGGGCACCAGCTACGGCACGATGGGAATTCTAATGCCGCTTGCCATACCTTTAGCAAACGCCGTGGGACTTCACTACGGGCTTTCGGGCGACGCGCTTCACGCCTATATGATCGTAAATATCTCGGGCGTGCTAACCGGCGCGATTTTCGGCGATCACTGCTCGCCGATTTCGGATACCACGATCCTTTCGTCGATGGGCGCGGGCTGCGATCATATCGAACACGTAAAGACGCAGATGCCTTACGCTCTATCCGTCGGCGCGGTCGCCGTGGTGGCGGGCTATCTGCCCGTAGCGCTAGGACTTAGCGTCTGGATCGCGCTACCGATGGGACTTGCCGTTACGTGGGCGCTCGTGCGATTTGCAGGTAAAAAGATAGAGGAGTAGCTCCCGCAAATTTTAAATTTGCTTTTAAATTTTGAATTCCGCAGCGATGCGGAATTCTGCCTGGCGGAATTTTGCTTTATCTCGCGGAATTCTGCTCTGCAAAATTCCGTCGCGCGAGTAAAATTTTAAAGCGAAATTTCAAAAAGAGTGAGTAAATTTTAAGCGAAATTTTAACTAGCCGCGTTAAAACGGCGCGCCCGCCTGCAATTTAAAATTTTTAAAGTAAACGGATAGTAAAATACCGATAAATTTCAAACAAGGAGAATGAAATGAAAAATCCTAAGATGTTCCTCTGGGGGGGGTGTTAGCTGCTTTATTAGTTGGTTGCGGTGACGATACCGAGGTAAAGACTAAGGAGTATTACGACGCACATCTGGACGAAGCCAAAGAGGTTTTGGCAAAGTGTGATTTCAATACTTTAAAGGACGGAAGCAACTCATATAAAAATTGCGTGAACGCTAAAACGGTCGTAGAGGAAAAGGGTATGGCGTATTCGGTTAAGTATTATATGGAGCACTTGGACGAGGCTAAGGCTATCATAGAAAAATATAAAGATAAAGAGCCGGCAGATAAAAATAGCGTTGAGTATAGTAATTTGATGAATGCAAAAGAGGCTAATGGCAATATGAAATTAAGAGGGTTTTTAGGAAATCAAGCACGATAAATTATTTTGGTATCAGCTTAAGATCAAAACCGCTCCTCTCTTACGGTATTAATACATTTTAATTTACTCTGCGCCTTCGGTGTGGGGTAAATTAGACTCTACGCGGCGCCGAATTTTGCCTGCGAAACGATACGGCGTAAAATCTTGCTTTACGGATTTTGGAATTTCAAATTTAAAGCCTGCGGGCTTGGCTATCACAGAAAAGACTTACGGGCTGCGCGGCGCCTTAAAATTTAATCATTTTAAAATTTACACCGCGTGTCTAGTCTAAATTTCTCTCGGCGGCGGTGAAATTTCGCAGTGCGGCATGCTAAATTTCACGATCTAGTCTAAATTTAAAATTTCAAACCCGCAGCGATAGTTCGTGCGACGCGAGGCAACTCCCCATATACAACGTCTCGGCTTACGTTATTAAATTTAAAGAAGCGATAGCGTCTTTCTCACGCTATATTGTTTCAAGTCGTACGGCGGCGTTGTGCGTTAAATCTTAAATTTACGTGCTGGGCGGCGGGAAGGCAGCATTTACCCCGTAAAATTTTAACTTTCGCGCACCGGGCGACGGCTAGGTGCTATTGTTCGCGCGCCGCGTGAAGCCGCTTCTAAATCATCAAGCTGAGTTAAATTTTTTAGCGCGCCGAAATTTTAGTCTATGCTGCGATTTATAGCGCATCAAAATTTTAACTTTCACGGCACGATCTGCGATGCGCTAGAATTTTAATTAAAATTTTAATTTGCGTGGTGCGATCCGCGATGAACAGGAATTCTAATTTGCCGTGATTTATGACGCACTGGAATTCCAACCTGCACTACGGATCTACGGCTCACGGGCGCGTAGCCTAGTCGATTGCTCGCATCGCATCGAGCCGCTTTAAAAACAGTTCCACTTTGCGTAGCTGTGCCGCATCTAGCGCCCTGCCCGAGCAAAAATACTCCACGCTGTTGCCGTTTGGATAATTCACTCGCGAAATACCCGCCTCTTCGCTTCGCGGCTCAAATTCCAAGGACAAATCCGCGCCGCCTCGAGAATAAAGCTTGAGCTGCGAATTCGCAGCTACGGCGCGTGGCGACATGCGGCATTTGTCTTCGTCGCACTGCTCTACGCCGCGCGCATCGCCTGCCAGCCTGCCGTCGCGCTCGCGGGCATCAAGTTTGCCCGTTTGTGAATTTGCGCTAAATTTTATATCACCGTCTGCGTCAAATTTATCCGCACAAACCTGCGATTTTACGTCGCGCGAAGTATCCATGCCGAAGCCGCGCTCATCCGCGTTAGAAAACTCATCATACCCCACTGCGCCGTTTTTTCTGGCGCCGCACGACACTGCACGAAGTCCGCTCATACCTTGCTCTATCATATCGGGCTTGCTCTCGCCGCAACTTTCTGTGTCGCGCCCGTCGCCGCTATTATCGCGACCTTCTACGCCCCGCTTGTTCTTGCCTTTTATGCTCTCGTCGCCCGCGTTAAATTTAGGCATCCGCGAGGGCAAATCCTCGCCATGTGCGAGTTTCAGCCTTCCGCCCAGCTCGCTTGCAAGGCGGTTTAGCGTACCGTCGATGCCGTCGATGATACGCACGTGTGGCGGCAAAATTTCACGCAAAACATCCTTGAAATAGTTAAAATGCGTGCAACCAAGCACGAGTGAGCCGAGGCGCTCAAGCTCAAATTTAGCTAGCTCCTCCCGCAGATACGCCCGAACCGCAGGCGAGTCAAACTCCAAATCCTGCGCAAACTCCACGAGACGGGGCAGCGGCAGGCTCCACGTCTCGCACTCCAGCCGCCCCACTAGGCGCGCGAGCTTTTCGCCCGCAATCGTTAGCGGCGTGGCGATAAGCAGCGTCGGGCGCGCGCCGAAGCTGTCCGCGGCGAGCTTGACGGCGGGCTCCATGCCGATAACCGGCACGCTAAATGTGCCCCGAAGCTCCGAGATAGCCGCGCTCGTGGCGGTGTTGCAAGCAACGACGACCCCGTCCGCACCTCGCGAGACCAAAAACCCGACCGCATCGAGGCTTAGCCGCACGATCTCAGCCCTACTTTTCGTGCCGTAGGGGACGTGATCCTCGTCGGCAAAATACAAAAACTCCGCCCCGCTAAACCGCCGCAAAGCCTCGGCCAGTACGCTCAGTCCGCCGATACCCGAGTCAAAAAACGCTATTTTCAAATCTTTATCCAAGGTTAAATTTCAAAAAAGAGATTATAGCTCAATTCGGGTAAAATTTAAATTTTGAGCGAGCTTCGTGGATCCGCGGCCGTTAAATTATCGCTACCCCATTAAAATTCACGATAAATTTAATCAATTTCTCAGGGGGGGGGGGGGGGGGTATTATAAAAAAAATTTAAACCAGGAATGCTAAAAAAAAAAAAAAAGATTTTAT
>CAUQPS010000045.1:0-12684 GCA_963520005.1 uncultured Campylobacter sp. | reverse complement strand
TAATGGATGAGATCGGCGTCTTCTTAGACAGATCGCTGCTTAAAAAATCCAAGATCACAAAGGCGGAAATTATCCGCTTTATCGAGGCAAAATGGGCGGAGGCGGACGATGAGAAATACCGCGTCTACGACTCATACATCTACGTGGCGCGCATGGTGAATGAGTACAAATGGGCGGGCGACGCCCCAAATATGCTGCGCTGGCTAGGCGAGATGGACAAGCACTCCAGAAGCAATGAAAATCCGCCCTACGTGAGCGATTATTATAAGGGCGAATGCTGCTTGGAGTGCGGCGCAGAGCAGGAGGCGCTTAAATTTTCGCGCAAAAGCTACGAAGCGAATAAAGAGTATCTTTTCACCCGCAGCCCAAAGGTCGCGGAGTTTTTTAATGCGCATCTTGCGGAGCCTAAAATTTTGCCTAAATTTAAAGATGAGGAATACGAGGACTTTAGTTTCCCGCTGCGGCTGGAGTATTTCGGTAAAGCTTTAGAGCAAGAGGGCGAGTTTCGCTGCACTTTTTTAGATGAAGACAGCGAAGAGTCGGACGAGCCAAATCGCGCACAATCGGACGCACTAGAGTTTCTAAAGCAAAATCAGGAAGAAATTTTAACGGGCATCTCAGCTGAAATTTTAAAAAACTACCCAAAATGGCAGGAGATCTACGACTATCCGAGCGAAACGAAAAGCGATTTCATGCCTGACGTCGCTACGCCGCAGGAGCTTAGCGAACTATTAAAGCTGCAAAATACCTATATCCTAGACGGCGCGAAAATCGGCTTTGAGTTTAGCTGCTCGTGGGACATGGAGCATAGCCTAGGCGTGATGACGCGCGAAGGCAAGGTCATAAATATCGGCGAAGCAGAGGTGGCGTTTATGGCTATTTGAATTTAGTTTAAAATAATTGTTTATTTGAAACTTTGCGTAAGTTGCGAAATTATGACAATTATAGAGTATAAATACGCATTTAGCTACATGCTTTATGGCAATCGGATCCGCGTTTATATAAATTTAGCCGCGTGCGATAGTAGCCAAAAATTATTTTCCTAAATTCTAATTTTATTAGAAGAGATTTTAAAGCAGAATTTTTCAAAGCTCTAAAAGGCCACTGAATAAAATCAAGAATTTAAACCAAAATAAAAGACTTATCAGAATGATTAGGTTAACGCGCCGCATAAAAGAAATTTGTCCTAGCACTATAGATTGCGGCAAAGCGAGTAATTGCTAAAATTTTAAAATTTTATGGCATATCGTAAGGCATAAAAAACTAATAAAATTTAAAAACAAAACGTGCTTACAATAAATGTACATCTAGGCGCCTTATCATTGTAATAAAATTTATTATTCTATCTTCCGCCTTGCACTTTAGCGAATATAATTAGATTTGACTTATTTGATTTATGACGCACGCTATATTTGACCTTTTAACAAATCTCATTAAAAGCTACACAAAAATTCCAAGAAATTTTATACACGCCAAACTTCTAAATACGCACACAAAACAAATTCTTATCTTAAAAATTTATCTGATCCGCCAAAGCATCCAGATTTTATTGAGTTGCTTAAATTTTACCGATTTTCGCGAGATTATAAAACTCTCTTGCGGCATCGAATTTGCTTTTTATCTCGTATCGTTCGCCGCCTAGTTCGAAGCAAATCGCATTCGCGTGCAGTAGTAATCTCGGCGCTCCCGTCGTCCTGATCCGCTCCGTCTCATCCATTTTTTTATCCAATATCAGCTCCGCTTGCTCGCGTGAAAGCCCATACAGCGGCTCTCCCAGTATCGGCATACCCGCGGCAAATAGATGCAGCCTGATCTGATGCTGCCTACCCGTCAGCGGATAGCACTCAATCAGGCTAGCGTCCATGTCCTCAAAATATCGCAGCGGGCGAATCAGCGTGATCGCCTCCTTGCCGTCGCGCGATATTTTCATACGAATTTTAAGATCGGCAAACTCGTCGCTAGGGGCGATCGGAGCATCGATCACAAATCCCTCAAAATCCTTTAAAAATTTCAGTTTCTCGCTAAATTTTGCGTATTTTACAGGCTCAAATTTTTTCAAATTTACGCAGCCCGTAGAAGTAGCCGGCAAAGATTTAGCCACAGATAAGGCGCAAGGTTCATATTCGCTGCCCGCATCGTCCATCATAGTAACTGATCTGAATTTATCACCCGCGCCGCCGGACAAGGTTTCAAATCCAAATCCTTCGTTCGCGTCATCAGCCGAAGCACGCGCATGCTCCAAATCTAATGCGTCGTCCAAACTAGCAGCTCTATCCGTAAATTTCGATCCGTAAATTTCATCCAAGCCGTATGTGGCGCGATCCTCCCGTGCACCATCGCACGCCACGCCCTGCAAATGCCCGCGCAATCCGCGCCGTAAATCCCCTTGCACGAGCGCTAGGTAGCTTTTCATCACCCTACGCTGTTCGAAGCACTCTTTAAGCTCGCGCGCCGCGTCTTTATCCTTGGCGACGATAAGAATTCCGCTGGTTTCTAAATCAAGCCTATGCGCCACGCACGCGTCCTGCCCGTATAGCGACCAGATCTCGTCATACATATTATACGGCGAGTTGCGCCCGCTCGGGTGACTTAAAATTCCACTCGGCTTGTCAAATGCCGCAAACGCATCGCACTCAAAGATCGGCTTCAGTCCGCGCGGCTCGCATTTGTAATCGATCAAAAAAATTTCTCCGTGCGCGACGGAATTTTTATGCAAATTCTGATCCTCTGCATCGGTTACGCGATGCTTGTCACAGATGCGCTGTGCGGATTTCATATCGTATCCGAGGCTAAGCAGAATTTCATAAATTTTGCGTCCCTCAAAGCTTCCCAAGCTTCTTTTCTCATAACCCATATTAAACTTTCAGCCCCATTTTTATATAATTTTTGCCATCATTATACAAGAAATTCTAACCGAAAGGCTACTAAAATGGTCGAAAGATACGCGAGAAAAGAGATGTCTGAAAAATGGAGCTTGCAAGCCAAATACGACGCGTGGCTAAAAGTCGAGCTCGCAGCAGTTAAGGCGTGGAATAAACTAGGTCTAATAAGCGACTGCGATAAAGACAAAATTCTACAAAACGCAAGCTTTAGGATCGAGCGGATAGATGAGATCGAAAAGACCACCAAGCATGACGTCATCGCGTTTCTAACGAGCGTGAGTGAGAGCCTTGGGCAGGAGAGCCGCTTCGTGCATTACGGCATGACTAGTAGCGATTGCATTGATACCGCCGTCGCGCTACAAATTAAAGAAAGCATGGAGCTTATCATTGAGGATGTGCAAAATTTAAAAGCCGCGATAAAATCTCAAGCCATGAAGCATAAAATGACGCTGATGGTCGGGCGCAGCCACGGTATCCACGGCGAGCCGATCACTTTCGGACTCGTGCTTGCGGTCTGGTATGATGAGATAAATCGCGCGCTAGAGCTTTTACAACATGCAAAAAGCGTCATCAGCTACGGTAAAATAAGTGGTGCGATGGGGAATTTTGCCCACGCCCCACTAGAGCTGGAAGAGCTGGTGTGCGAATATCTGGGGCTAAAGCCCGCCCCCGCGTCCAATCAAGTCATCCAGCGCGATCGCTACGCGCAGGTGATGAGCGCACTTGCGATCCTGGCTTCCAGCTGCGAAAAGATCGCTATCGCAATCCGCCACTATCAACGCACCGAGATTTATGAGGCGGAGGAATTTTTTAGCCCAGGTCAAAAGGGCAGCTCTGCGATGCCGCACAAACGAAATCCTGTGCTTAGCGAAAACGTAACGGGACTATGTCGTGTGATCCGTAGCTTCGCAATACCCGCGATGGAGGACGTAGCGCTATGGCACGAACGCGACATCAGCCATAGCTCGGTCGAGCGATTTATCCTCCCTGATGGCTTTATAACTGCTGATTTTATGCTGAATCGCTTGACAAGCTTGATCGAAAAACTGCTCGTATATCCCGAAAATATGATGAGAAATCTAAATTTAACCGGTGGGCTCGTGTTTTCGCAGCGCGTGCTGCTAGAGCTGCCTAAACGAGGAGTTAGCAGAGAGGATGCTTATAAAATCGTGCAGCGTAATGCGATGAAGGTCTGGGCGGATCTGCAAGAGGGCAAAAAAGCTATAGATGAGCAAGGACATAGCCTGTTTTTACAAAATCTGCTCGCAGATACAAAGCTACGAGAAAAACTAAGCGAAAGCGAGATCAAAGAGTGCTTTGACTACGGATATTACACTAAAAACGTAGACGCGATTTTCAAAAGGGTGTTTGAAGAGTAATGTTGGTAAATCAAATTTTAAATCAAACTCAGCTATTTTATGATAGCGAAATTTTAAGCTCAAGCTCTAAAAAAGAGTTGTTTTTAAATTTACTCAAAGGCAAGAAGCTAAAATATAAACGCTATACGAAATCGCCACTACGCTATCCCGGCGGTAAATCTTTAGCGGTCGGTCTGATAATAGAATATTTTCCGGATAACTTAAAACGGCTTATTTCACCTTTTATCGGCGGTGGAAGCGTAGAAATAGCTGCCGCCGTAGAGCTTGGAATAGAAGTAAAAGCATACGATATTTTTGATATTTTAATAAATTTTTGGCAAGTTGCGATAAAAGATAAAAATTCGCTTTGTAATGAGCTTTTAAAATTAAAGCCGACGAAACAAATTTACAAGACCATAAAAGACGAGCTAAAATCGCACTGGACTAAAGAAGTTGCGCTCGATAGTTTAATGTTGGCACGAGATTACTATTTTAATTTCAATCTAAGCTATGGACCCGGATTTTTGGGCTGGATGAGTTCAATTTATGAGGATGAAGCTAAATATTTAAAAGGCGTCGAAAAGATTTCAAGTCTAAATTTAGAAAATTTAAGCGTTGAATGCGCTAGCTTCGAAAAGACTTTTAAGCTATACCCGAGCGACTTTTTTTACCTTGATCCGCCGTATTTTTTAAGCGGCGATTCAAAAATGTTCCGCGGAATTTATCCGCAACGAAATTTCCCGATACACCATAACGGCTTTAATCATGAACTTCTAGCCAAGCTCTTAAAAGCCCATAAGGGTAAATTTATACTAAGCTACAATGACTGCGGATGGGTTAGAGATACTTATAAAGAATTTAAAATTTTGGAGCCAAAATGGCAATATACGATGGGGCAAGGCGAAACGCGTATCGGTAAAAACCGTATAGAACGCGGCGACGATAATAATATCAAACAATCTCACGAACTTTTGATAATTAAGGATTAAAATGGCAAAACGAGCAATGAGTAGCGAGCACGCTTCGCGCGTTAAATTGAGCGGGCATCAAAAAGAAAAAATCTTTGCAAATTTAATTGGACTGGATGACGAATATAAGCACGATAGGCAAGCCAAAAAAGATGTCATAGATTTTAACGGCGATGGGCATAGCGTAAAAAGCGGTACTTGGTGGCAGATATTTTTATATTCTATTAAAAGAATTAAAGACGATTACGGATTTTTAGCGATGAATGGAATGGGGCAGCTTATTTTAGATTGTCTTGAAATCTTCCCACAAAATCGCGCAGATTACGAATGCGAAAAGCAAAAATATAAAGACGCGCTAAAAATTCCGATGATTGCGCTTTGTGAAAAATTAAAAGACAAAAATAGATTGAAAGCATTTTTAAGCAAAGCGATATTTAACGGCGGTGAAGTGCAATTTTTAAGCGTTTTTCTAAACGACGACAGTGGCGATATTTACGTTTTTTATTATCAAGATGTCATTGATGTTCTAGCTCAAAATTTAAATGTAGAGAATTCTCGCGCTAGAATGGCAAATCAAACGGATGCGCAAAAAGTTATTTTTAAGCACGATGTCAGCGTCGGCGAAATAGAAGTCAGAAACGATAGCGACATACACTATAAAGAGATAAAATTTAGATTAAATTCCAAGAAAATCCTAGATATTTTAAAAAGCGATATAAAAGATTGCGATAAGCCCAAGCTCATCAATAATATGGAGAATACAAGAATTTATCGCTATGGCAAGGCGATTAAGAAATTTAACTAATTCGGATAGATAGATTTTATACCAAGTGCGATTATGAGATGTTTTAACATTCTATTGCTCTGCTTCGAATAATTTTAAAATTTAATCAATCTCAAAAGGCGCGAAGCGGCAAATAGTACTTCCGCAAAAATTTATCGAGGCTTTGAAATTCGACCAAACTAAGAATTATTTGGAATTTAAAAGCGGATGGGGCGGGAGTTCGTTCGCTCCATCCTACGCTAGCACGTTAGAATTTTTAGAATTTAAAGTTGTATCCTAGATATAGTCCATGGTTGGTTTCTCTGACGTCTTTCATATCTTTTTCGTCGCTAGTTTTTCCGTATTTTGTATAGTCTGCTTTATAGCCAAACTCAATTTCGTTGTGCTCATCAAGGCTATATAGTCCACCTAACTTTGCGCCGATTACCCAGCCGTTTAAATTCGCCTTGTAGGAATTGGAATAGGCATATCCAGGTAAAGAAAAAGAGCTTTCGTTTTTATACCTCATAAACGAAACTCCCGTATATGTGCCCGCTATGAGCTTAAAACTGTTAGTAATTTCAGGCGTAAAATCCGCCCCTACTAATAAATTATGCTTTTTCCAGCTATCTTTCCAAGAAAACATATCAATCTCGTGAGATTTAGACGCTTCAAAATCATATGAATATGCGCCATAAACTCTAAACACGTCAAAATCATATCCAATTTTTATACCTATTGCAGGCTGCGCATCATCCCACTTAAATTTATCTCCATAGCTAATAGTTTTGCCCTTAACGCTGGATTTGAACGAGTAATCTCCCTCGATGCCTAAAAGTAAACCCTCGCTAGAGCCTACGCTAACGCAAGCCGCAGCGGCAAACGCCGCGATTAAAATTTTGTTTTTCATATTTTCTCCTTACAATTTATGATTTCAAGGCTTCTCGCCACAGCCGCTCTTACCGTTTTATAACTTACGATCTTTGAGCCTCCTCCACCGGATTCGCTTACGGATCCGTTTAAAATTTGTTGATTATAATAGCCCCCCCCCCACTTAAATTTTGATAAATTTTGAGGCAAGACGCGTAATTTTATCTCACTCGCCTTGGATAAAATTTTATCTCGCTTGCTAAGGACAGAATTCTATCTCGATTGCCGGCACGGAATTCGACGAAATTCTACGCCACCTCCCCGTGAGCAGCTAGCAAATTTAAACACCGGATACCATTAAAAAATAATCTGTGATGAAATTTAAAGCGCTTACTTAGTTGTTCGTTTTTATGTATAATTTAAAATTTACACACGAGATAAGTGCCGTGTTACCGATAGTAACTGCACTTTTAAAAATTTAAGACGATTTGATTTGGAATTTATAAAATTCCCGTCTCATTTTTGTATCATAAGCCAAATCTAAAAAAGGAGTATCTATGGAAGAAAACAAAGTGGAATTACGCAACTCCCGCTTACAAGGGCCGCTAGACTCAGACGTAGACGAGTTGGGTTTAGACAGGCTCACCGACACTGTGCCGTTTCCTAAGCGCGGCGTCATCATTATGGCGATTGCCGCTGCAGTGGGCTTTGCTCTATATGCCGCACTACCATTTGAGCCCAATGTCAAAAAAGGCCTTGCGCTGCTTGCTTTCATTGCGATTATGTGGCTTACAGAGGCCGTGCATATCACGGTAACCGCGCTTATGGTGCCGGTGCTTGCGGTAGCTATCGGACTTGGCAAATTTGCTAAAGATGGCACTTTCACGGCTGCTACGATCAAAAGCACGCTTGCAAATTTTGCAAACCCTACGATCTTTACCTTTTTCGGCGGCTTTGCTCTGGCGACGGCTCTGCATATGCAAAAGCTAGACAAAAAGATCGCGATGTGGCTAATCGCCCGCGCAGGCGGTCGCTTGGGTGTAGCTGCGATTTTGATCTGCCTTGCTACGGCGATCCTTTCGATGTGGGTTTCAAATACCGCAACTGCTGCTATGATGCTTCCAATCGCGCTTGGAATTTGCGCCAATATGGACGAGAGCAAAGATCGCGGCACGCTCGTGTTTTTGCTTTTAGGCATCGCGTATTCTGCAAGCATCGGAGGTTTGGGCACGCTCGTGGGCTCGCCGCCAAATTTAATCGTGGCTCAAGCCTTGCACTACAGCTTCGCGGACTGGATGAAGGTAGGTTTGCCGCTAATGTGCGTGATGCTGCCAATAATGCTTGTGGTGCTTTATATAATTTTCAAGCCGAATTTAAGCCATAAAATAGAGATGGATCTGGAGCATATCCCTTGGACACGCGAGCGCATTATTACGATCGTCGTATTTGCTTTAACGGCGCTTGGTTGGATATTTTCGAAACAAATTTCAGCCCTTGTGGGCTTTAAAGTGGACGATGCTTACGTCGCCATCTGCTCGGCAGTCGTAATCGTCATACTAGGGCTTGCTAAATGGCATGACATCGCCGAAAACACCGAGTGGGGCGTGCTGCTACTTTTTGGCGGCGGACTTACTCTAAGTGCGGTTTTGGGCGATTCCGGAGCTTCTAAGGTGCTTGGCGATCTAGTCGCGCACACTTTCGGTGGAGCGCCTACTTACATCGTACTTTTAGTAACAGCGGTTTTCATCATCTGCCTTACGGAATTTACAAGTAATACCGCCTCTGCTGCACTTTTAGTACCAGTATTTGCGGGAGTAGCGGCTCAGATGGGGCTACCGAAAGAAACCCTTACTATAGTAATCGGTGTGGGCGCAAGCTGTGCGTTTATAATGCCGGTAGCGACGCCGCCAAATGCTTTAGTTTTCGGAACGGGACGCATTCGCCAGGCGGAAATGGTACGAAGTGGTGGAATTCTAGCGATATTCTCCGCGTTTTTAGTTTCGGGATACGCGTATATTTTTTACTCGTAAAATTCCGTCAAAATTCTATAGTCCGGGTATCTGCTCGGACTAAATATATTTATAAGATATATTTTTAAACTCCTAAATTTTCGGAATCTTTATAAAAAAATTCTGATTTAATACTATTTTAATCAGTTATCTGTATAATACGCATATTTTATGGAAAGAAGAATTTATGGATTTTGATTTTATAGCTAAATTTAGCCCGATGTTCGTAAAGGCGGGAATTTTAACGCTAAAGCTCGCATTTTACGGGATTTTACTATCCATCATCATCGGTTTTATCTGCACGCTGATAAAATATAAAAGATTGCCTCTATTAAGCCCGCTCGTGAGCGCATATATCGAGCTATCGCGCAATACTCCGCTTTTAATTCAGCTATTTTTTCTATACTACGGCTTGCCGAAGCTGGGCGTTCAAATTTCAGGCTTTACCTGCGCGATCGTGGGGCTTGCTTTTTTGGGCGGAAGCTATATGAGTGAGAGCTTTAGGCTCGGTTTTGAGGCGATAAAAAAATCCCAGATTGAAAGCGCGATGAGCCTGGGCCTTAGCGAGGCGCAGATAGTGTTTTACGTCGTGCTGCCGCGCGCTTTTGCGATCGCCCTACCTTCCATCAGCGCAAACATAATCTTTCTGCTTAAAGAAACTTCGATCGTTAGCATCGTAGCACTCGCCGATCTCGTTTATGCCGCAAAGGACATTATCGGGTTGTATTACAAGACGAACGAGGCGCTGTTTATGTTAAGCGTATCGTATCTGATCATAATCCTGCCGCTTTCGCTGGCGCTTACGCTGCTTGAAAAGCGCCTTGCGTATATGAGAGGCTAGCGATGGAACTCTTAAGCGGCGAAAATTTAATCAGGCTTCTTGGCGGGCTTGGGGTCACGCTGCAAATCGCGCTAATCTCGATCGCGGTTTCGCTCGCTCTAGGCTTGGTGCTTGGAATTTTAATGGCTTCTGGGCGCAGAGCCTTATACATCCCGCTTAAAATTTGCCTAGAGATCGTGCGCATCATGCCGCCTATCGTTTGGCTATTTATCGTATATTTCGGCGCGAGCAAGGCATTTGGCATCCACATCTCAAATATCGCGGCTTCGATCATCGTCTTTAGCATCTGGGGCGTTTTTGAGATGATGGATCTGGTGCGCGGCGCCGTGATTAGCATCCCCAAGCATCAGTTCGAAAGCGCTGAAGCGCTCGCATTTAGCAGATCTCAAATTTATCTCTACGTCATCCTGCCGCTTGCGATGAGGCGCCTGGTGCCCGCAACGATAAATTTATTCAGCAGGATGATAAAAACAACCTCGATCGCCGTACTAATCGGCGTCATCGAGCTCGTCAAAGTAGGCCAGCAGATCATCGAAGTGAATGTCTTCCGCGACAATTATGCGCCGCTAATCATCTACGGAGCGATATTTTTCGTATATTTTTTGATCTGCTATCCGATCTCGGCGCTTTCGAAAAAACTAGAAAACAGGTGGAGCTGATGGGAATTTTAGAACTTCATAAAATCAATAAATTTTACGGCGAGCTGCACGCGCTAAAAGACGTCAGTCTTAGCGTCGCGCAAGGCGAGGTTGTTGTGATCCTAGGCCCTAGCGGCTGCGGCAAAAGTACCCTACTTCGCACGATCAACGGGTTAGAGCTGGTACAAAGCGGAAATTTTATAATCGAGGGCGAGCGGATCGCTCAAAATTTCAAAGAGTGGCGCAGGATCAGACAAAAGATCGGCATGGTCTTTCAAAGCTATGAGCTTTTCGATCATCTAAACGTGCTACACAACATAATCTTAGGCCCGATGAAGGTGCAAAACGTCCCGAAAGAGGAAGCGATAACTCTAGCACGCGAATGGCTAAAGATCGTAGGCCTTGCGGATAAGGAAAACTCCTACCCCAAAGAGCTTAGCGGCGGGCAAAAACAGCGCATCGCGATCGTACGAAGCCTTGTGATGAAGCCCAAGATCATGCTTTTTGACGAGGTTACCGCGGCGCTTGATCCCGAGATCGTGCGCGAGGTGCTAGACGTAATGCTAAATCTCGCCAAAGAGGGGCAGACGATGCTAATCGTAACGCACGAGATGGGCTTTGCGCGCGCCGTAGCCGATCGCATAGTTTTTATGGACGATGGGCATATCGTGGAGATTAGTGAGCCCGAGGCGTTCTTTACCGCGCCGAAGAGTGAGCGCGCGAAGAAATTTCTAAATATGTTCGAATTTAAAAAATAAATTTAATAAAGGAGAAAAGATGAAAAAAACGCTAAGCACGCTTTTTATCTTAGGTGCGTTATTTTTCGCAGGTTGCAACGACGAGGGCAAAGGTTCCTCAAATTCCGCGCAAGGTTCCGCTGCGCCGCAAAGTTATATCGACGGGATTAAAAAGCGCGGCGTAGTAAAGATCGCTGTTTTCGGCGATAAACCGCCGTTTGGTTACATCGATGAGGCGGGCAAAAACGCGGGATATGACGTGTATTTTGCAAAACGTATCGCAAAGGAGCTTTTGGGCGATGAGAGCAAGGTGCAGTTCGTGCTCGTAGAGGCGGCCAATCGCGCGGAATTTTTGGCGTCTGATAAGGTCGATATCACGCTTGCAAATTTCACCGTCACGCCCGAGCGCAAAGAGGTCGTGGATTTCGCGCTGCCGTATATGAAGGTAGCCCTCGGCGTCGCGAGCCCGAATGGCGATATCACCGACGTTTCGCAGCTTAAGAACAAAACGCTTTTAATCAACAAAGGCACGACCGCGGATCTGTATTTTACGAAAAACCACCCCGAGATTAAGCTTTTAAAATTTGACCAAAATACCGAGACTTTCGGTGCGATGCTGGACGGCAGAGGCGATGCGATCGCGCATGATAATACGCTTTTGTTCGCGTGGACGAAGTCAAATCCGAGTTTTAAAGTAGGCATCCGCTCGCTCGGCGATCAGGACGTCATCGCGCCCGCGGTCAAAAAGGGCAACGACGAGCTTCGCAAATGGCTTGACGATCTAATCGTAAAGCTCGCGGACGAGAAATTTTTCCACGCCGACTACGACGCGACGCTAGCGCCGGTATACGGCGACGACATCAAAGCTGACAACGTCGTAATCGAGGGCGGGAAGTTATAAATTTTGATTCGCCGTCTAATTTAGCAGGGCAATTATCAAGCCCTGCAACTTCGCAGCGACGAGCCGCCGTAGCTTTACCGAAACGGCGGCTGTAAACGCCCATAGGCGACGAGCGCTTTTATAAGATAACTAAATTTATCGATCTTACGGTAGAGTTTTGCTTCCGCACGGCAAATTTGCCGCCGAGTAAATTTTAGCTGAACCGAAACGCAGCCTAGCGCGGATCGTCGCGGTAAAATTTAAGTCGCGCGCGGCGGCGTAAAATTTCAAGCGATAGTAGAATTCTAATGCAAACTGCTCGCGCGATAAAAATTTATGCCGCACAAGCAGTAATAAATCGCAAGCGCTCGATCGTTAAACGGAGCGGAGATTTAAAAATTTATCGGCTCAAAGTAGCTTGCAAAGTCTTATACGAACGCTGCTGCGCGTGCGCCCCATCTTTCGATTGGCTCGCGCGAAGGAGCGATCGCACATCTGCCCAAACGCATGATCCGCGGAATGCATCCGTTTCCACGCTCAGCTACACGGCGCATCTGTGCCGCTAAGCCTACGATCCCGCGCGCTTTGTCCTGTCTATCTGCACCGTCGCGGCTGTATGTAGCCCGCCGCCTCCGAATATTTTACTCCGCGCCGCCGCTTGCCTCATTCGCTCCAAATTTTGCGGTTCAAATTTAGCTCACTCACGATACCCGCAAGCGCGCCGATCTCATCTACGTA
>CAUQPS010000044.1:0-13325 GCA_963520005.1 uncultured Campylobacter sp. | reverse complement strand
CGGACGCGTAAATTTTACCCGTATCGCATGAAATTTTCTCCGCGCTAAATGATGAAATTTCACTCGCGCCCGGCGGTGAAATTTGGCCCCGCCCGAGTGCGCAAATTTTAAAATTTTGCCTCATCGCTAGCTCCTTTTGCCGAATTTCGGCTGTGAAAATACCGCAAGCGGCGGAAGTTCGCCCTGGAATTTCTCGATCTGCACCAGCGCGGTGGCTTGGTTGCCGCACGCAAGCTTCGAGCTGGGCTCGTTGGGTACCAGCACGTTTACGTTGCCGTGTACGCACATATCGCCGCTATCGCTAAAGAGCGGATCCCACCAGCCGCCCTCTTGCATCCGCACGACGCTTTGCTTTACGTTTTCGGTGACGATGAGCCCTGCAAGCGTGGCGCCGCGATCGTTGAAAACCCTAACTACGTCGCCGTTTTTAAGCCCTCTTGCTTCGGCATCTTTTGGGTGCATCCACACGGGCTCGCGACCGCCGATCTCTTCTAGGTTTCGTAGCCAAGTGTTGTTTAGCTGCCCGTGCAGGCGGTATTTCGGATGCGGGGTTATTAAATTTAGCGGATACTTTTGCGTCTTTTGCGCATCACCCAGCCACTCCATTGGCTCCATCCAAGTTGGATGCGCAGGGCAGTCGTCTAGTGCCGCTTTAGCGATCTTTTTCGAGACGACTTCGATCTTTCCCGATGGCGTTCCGAGGCGGTTTATGATAGGATTTTTTCTAAATTCCTCCATCGCTACGTATTCGTAGGCGTGCTTTGGAATTTCAAATTTTACGAAGCCCTTTTTCCAAAACTCCTCAAATTCCGGCATCTTTATCTTTGCGGCATCCGCTTTTTTCTTTGAAGCGTCGTAAAACTGCCTGATCCACTCCATCTCGCTCTTGCCCTCGCTAAACGCCATATACTCCTTCTCGCCGAACTGCTTTAGAATTTCGCAGTAAATTTTATAGTCGTTTTGCGCCTGCTCGTAAGGCTCGGCGATCTTATGCATAGCGATGATAAATTTATTCGTATGCGACTTGGTTATGTCGTCGCGCTCCTGCTCGGTGGTAGCGGGCAGCACGATATCCGCCATGCGCGCGCTCGCCGTCCAGAAGCACTCTTGGACTATGAAGGTGTCGAGTTTTTCAAACGTGCGCGCGAGCAAATTCGTATCGGGGTGGTGCATATACGGGTTGCCGCCCGCCCAGTAAGCAAGCTTGATGTTAGGGTAGGTTATCTTTTTGCAGTTAAAATCTATCTCCTTGCCGGGATTGTTGATACAATCGACGATGCGCGAGACGGGGATTGCGATATTGTCGCGGTTTTTCCACTCGCCCTCGCTAGCAGGCACGATACTCATACTGCCTAAGCCGGGAAAAGCCGAGGAGGTAGTCGCCGCACCGCTTGAGAGGCTTAGCGCGCTTCCTACCGGAGCTGCGGGGCTAGGGCAGCCGCCGTCGCTGTAATGATAGCCAAAGCCGTATCCGCCGCCCGCAAGCCCGATCTGGCCTACGAAAGCGGCAAGCACCGTCGCCATCCAGTGAAACTGCTCGCCGTGATGAGCGCGCTGCGGACCCCAGCCGCACATTATAATAGTGCGCTTGCTGCCTAAAATTTTAGCTAAGCCTTTGATCTCATCCTCGCTCACGCCGCAAATTTTAGACGCCCACGCCGCGTCTTTTTTCAGCCCATCTTCGCTTTCGCCTCTAAGGTAGGCTTTAAATTCCTCCGCACCGTGAGTGTATTTTTTAAGAAATTTTTCATCCGCAAGCCCTTGCGCCATCATCTCGTAACATATCGCCATCATCATCGCAACGTCGGTGGTAGGGTTGATAGAGATGTGCTCAGAGCCTAAAAATTTAGCGGTGTTGTTATAGACGGGATCGATCGTGATCACCTTTACGCCGCGCTTTTGCATCTGCTCTTTTAGCTTTGCGAAATACAAATAGCTCTCGTGATCGGGCACGGCCCACGCGATCTGATTGGTATTGATCGGATCGGCACCCCAGATGAGCACCGCTTCGCTATGCTTTAGGATCGTAGGCCACGCGGTTTGCAAGGCGTTAGCCTCGTCCGTTCCGCTGATATGCGGGGTTATCGCGCTTATACAGTGGCACGAATAGTTAAGCTTTCTCGTAGTGTAGCCGCCGATAATATTTAGCATGCGACCGAGTAGGGTTTGTGGGTTATTTACGCTGCCGACGCTGTACCAGCCGTAGCTGCCGCCATAAATCGAGCTCGCGCCGTGCTCTTTAAGCACGCGCTTTAGCTCGTCCGCTACGAGTTTATACGCCTCATCCCAGCTAATCTCGATCCACTCGTCCTTGCCGCGCATGCTTTTGTCGCTCTGCCAGCCTTTTTCTAGATAGCCTTTTCGCACGCATGGTCGCGCGATGCGCGTAGCATCGTATGTGCGCGCCGCAAGCCCCTGAGTAAGGCTGACCGGAAAAAAATCGAGCTCACTCTCGCTTAAAACGCCTTCGAATTTACCGTTTCGTCTAAGAGCTCTAACCGCGCCAAAATGCGAGGCGGTGATCGGCGCGTCCTCGCTATTCATCAGATCGTCGCTGATAACGCTAGTGGCGTTCGCACTCGCCACACCTGCTGCGCTCGCAGCAACGCCTTTTAAAAATTCGCGTCTTTTCATTTTCTCTCCTTTAATGTGAAATGAATGAAAGATTTATGGAATTTTAGCATTAAAAATCGCGAATTTTTCGGCCTTAAAATGAAATTACAAGTTACAGAGCGAAATTTTATTTTTCTATTTTTAAAAGAACGCTCAAATTTCGTGGCTTTAAAAACTTAAATTAAAAATTAAGTTTTTAAAATAATTTTACTTTAAAAATTAGCTTTTGAAATTTCTCGCACCAACGCTTAAAAATTTTAAAATTTTTGAGTATTTCAAGAGCTAGTCAGCGTTAGGCGCTATAAAATTTCATAGCGCCAGTAAGTCATAGATTGAAAATTAGATATTGATGCGACTACCGTACGCAGGCTGTAAAACATGGCAATCGTATATTTTTGCGCTTATTAAGGAGGAGGTATACTTTCGGCTAAATTTTTAAAAACAAATAGAGCAATAAATTTTAATGCCATTAAAAGACAGTATCTGACAACGAAAAGTGAAATAATACGAAAAATTTTAAGGAGGAAGAAATGAAAAAAATCATTTTAGCTTTGGCTTTTTTAAGTTCATTTGTGTTTGCCGAGGAGGCGAAAGAGCTTACGGATGAGCAAATAAATACATTGGTAAAGGTCTGCGAAAGCGGTAAAGATTTCACGAATGAAAATGGAACCGTGAAATATGAGGAAGCCTGCGCTACTCTCGGTATGATATATGAAAATATCCCTGTATTAGGCGATCTCGGTGTAAAGCAAGATTTGGCAAAAGCCTTTAAATTTTATAAAAAAGCGTGCGACGGCGGCCATGCTCGTGGCTGCTTTGGATTAGGAGGATTTTATTTTGAAGGAAAAGAGGTAGCAAAAGATGATAAAAAGGCTCTCGAGTTCTTTAAAAAGGCATGCGATATAGGCGATAAAGAGAGCTGCACTTTGGCGGCTGCTATGAGCGGCAATGACGCGGATTTAGCAAAGATGTCCGCGCAGCAAAAGAAGGATTGCGATAGCAAGGGCGATATACTCGCTTGCGGGTTATTTGCCGTGTTTATGGAGGGAAAGGATAATAATGAAGCGGCGAAGTATTATAAAAAGGCCTGCGAGCTTGGCAAAAATATCTCGGATCCCGCATTGCAAAATAACCCTGCATTTAACGATGGGATAAAGCAATTTTGCAGCAGACCTGCTGAGCTTGAAGCGCAAAATTTAAGAGCTGTGCAGGACGTAATTAAAGCGAAAATCGCCGAAGAGTATAGAATATCTTGCGATTCTGAGGGGAACTGGGTATCTTGTGCTATATACGCCTCTAATATAGAGAGCGACGATCAAAGAGCGGCGATGAGATACTACGACAAGGCGTGCAAATTGGGCAAAAAAATCATAAGTGTCGATTCTAACAAGATATTGCAAAAATCTTGCGAAAAAGCCGCCCGCTGAGGTGGTTTTAAATTTATATGAGGAGTTGTAATGAAAAAGATGATTTTAGCTTTAGTGCTGTTGGGCTATGCGGCGTTCGGCGGTTTGGGAACTAAAATAGATGAAATCATCTGCGAAGCAGGACGCACTGACTCCTGCGTCTCTGCTGCCGCATCGTATCTGAAAGAAGCCGAGCGATCAGATAATCTGACGCCCGAGATTGATCTAGGTAAAGCTGTAGAATTCCTAGGCAAAGCTTGCGCAGGCAAGCATAAAGCAAGTTGCTTGCAGCTTGGCATGATGTATCAAGAGGGAAAGGGCGCCAAACAAGATATGGTGCAAGCCGCGCAGCTTTATAAAAAGGGATGCGATGGCATAGGCGGAGAATGGGCGGCTTGCGGATTGTATGCAGAGTATCAAATCGGCATAGAAGAAATGCAGGAGGCGGCACTTTATTACGAAAAAGCCTGCAGACTCGGTGACTGGGCGCGTCTTGGTACGACGGATGAAAAAGTAGGAGATATCGTAAATCATTTATGTGAAGCGTCTGAATCTCTAAAATCGTTCCTGCCTAAAGAGTCTGCGGCGCAAAGGCTTCTACGCAATGCCGCACGACCTTAATCATGTGGCAAAGCTATAAGGCGAGTGCTTTGCTAGGCGTGGTTTTCACAATATATCACTCGTCACCGCTTGCCTAACTGTGAGTATTTTGAAATTTAACGGCGCAAATTTAAAGCCGCTTGATTAACTTCTGCGAAGCATTTAGTGAGATTATATAATTTTAAAATTTAAGTTAAGAAGGACGGCATAGTCGTGAAATTTAAATATGAGCGTCAGCGCAAAATAGCCGCGGAGTGGATCGGCTAGCTCCGCTAAAAGCGCTATATAAAGGGTAAATTTAAAACGGAGCTTTGCCGAATTAAATTTACCCGATTTGCCTCGCTATAAAATTTATTCGCCCAGGAAGTATTTCAGATCTGCCTGCGCGTCGCCGCTGATTAGGCGAAGGCCGAAATTTTGCACCAAAAAGCCTAAAATTTCGTCGTTGAAAAACTCAGGCACCGTAGGGCCCACGTTGATATTCTTAACGCCCAGGCTAAGCAGAGCAAGCAGTATGATGACCGCCTTTTGCTCCATCCACATCAACACGATCGAGACCGGCAGATCGTTTACCGCGATGCCCGTAGCCTCGCTGAGCGCCAGGGCGATCTTGACCGCGCCGTTGCTGTCGTTGCACTGGCCTAGATCGATATAGCGCGGAAGCTCGGTGCCAGGGACGGTTCCAAAATCCACGTCGTTGAAGCGGAATTTGCCGCAGCTAGAGGTCAAAATCACGCAGTCTTTCGGCAGGCTAAGCGCTAGCTCGCGGTAATACTCGCGTCCTTTGCCCGGCGCGTCGCAGCCTGCGATGACGAAAAAGCGGCGGATTTTGCCAGAGCTGATCGCGTCTAAAATTTGCGGCGCGAGGCTCAAAATCGTCTTGTAGTGTCCGCCCGTCACCAAGCTCTCGTCGCTGTCCATACTCACGTCGCCGCATGCAAGCGCACACTCAATGAGCGGCGTAAAATCGTCGTTTTGGATATGTTTGATGCCGTCGGTACCCGCGATAGAGTAGCCAAAGAGCCTATCTGCGTAGCTACAGGATGAGCGAAGCGGCACGATGCAGTTCGTGGTCATCAAAATCGCACCTTTGAATTCGTTGAAAAGCTTGGTCTGATCGAACCACGCCTTGCCGACGTTGCCCTTTAGATGCGGATACTTGCGAAGCTGCGGATAGCCGTGCGCAGGAAGCATCTCGGAGTGGGTGTAGATATTGATGCCCTTGCCCTCGGTCGCTTTTAGCAGCGCCTCAAGAGCGTGAAGGTTGTGTCCGCTGACCAAAATCGCCTTGCCCTCGACCTTGTTTTGGCTAACTTTAACTGGGGTCGGCACGCCGAATTTTGCGGTATGCGCCTCGCTTAAGATATCCATAATCTGCACGCCCGCGCTTCCGACGGCCATCAGCTGCGCGACATGCTCGTCGAAGTTAAAATTTGAGTTCGTCAGCGTGAAATACAGCGTGTCGCCCATAACGGTATCGACCGCGCTAGTATCGGCGCCGAGCTCGTGCGCGTGGTGGCGGTAGGCGCTAAGGCCTTTAAGTCCGAAAACCATAGTGTCTTGAAGCAGGCTTAATGTGGAATTTTTGCCACAGGTACCGCGGTCTTGGCCTTTGGCGCCGCAGCCCTCAGGTGCGCTCATTTGGCACTGATGACAGAACATCTCTAGATTGTCGCTCATAGAAAATCCTTTGTAAAAAAATTTAGTTGGTAATTTTAAGATTTTATTTAGGCAAAAAAATTGATTATAATCAATAAAATGGCTAAATTTTATCAAATTTATTTACAAAATGAGAATTTTAAATTTTATAAAAGGTATTCTAGATTGGCTTAGAAAGCATAACGAGAAATTAGAATATTAGAAAATTTCTGGAACAAATTTTTATAAAACCAAGAAAACTTAAAGCTCTTTAAACATCGATAAAATCAGGGGTCTAAAGGAGTTTTTGAGTATATATGGCTCCGGATGCTGGATTCGAACCAGCGACCAAGCGGTTAACAGCCGCCTACTCTACCGCTGAGCTAATCCGGAACGCGTAGAATGGATGGTGCGGATGAAAGGACTTGAACCTTCATGCCGTGAGGCGCCAGATCCTAAGTCTGGTGTGTCTGCCAATTTCACCACATCCGCAAAAAAGAAAGCACATATTAGCCAAAAAGCTCTTAATATGAGCTTAATATGGTACGCCCAAGAGGATTCGAACCTCTGACCTACGGCTTAGAAGGCCGTTGCTCTATCCTACTGAGCTATGAGCGCAAATTATCGAATCAGTGGTACGCTCGAAAGGAGTCGAACCTTCAACCTACAGATCCGAAGTCTGTTGCTCTATCCAATTGAGCTACGAGCGCATAAAGTGGGGTGAGTTGTGGGAATCGAACCCACGACCCTCAGGACCACAATCTGATGCTCTAACCTACTGAGCTAAACTCACCACAATGGTCGGAGCGAAAGGATTCGAACCTTCGACCCTCTGGTCCCAAACCAGATGCGCTACCAGCCTGCGCTACGCTCCGAAGATTTTCGTGGATTGAATGAAAAGCGTATTATATATATTTTTTCTTAAATTCCGCTTTTTGCGGCTTTAAATTTAATGAAATTTAGCAAGCCCTATCTGTTTTTCTAAATTTTTCAACAAAATTTGCATCAGCGCCAGCCCCTTCGTGCGGTGCGAAATTTTAAATTTAACCTCAGCAGGCAGCTCTCCGATCGTGCGGTCAAATCCGCGCGGAATAAACATAAAATCGTATCCGAATCCGTTTTGCCCGCGCTGCTGCGTTGTCGCCGTGCCGTGCATAAAACCATGCGTACAAAACTCGCCCAGATCGCATTTTAGCGCGATCGCCGCCGTATAATGCGCGGGCGACGAATCTAAGCTTAAAGCCCTCAGCTTCCTTGCTAATTTCTCGCGGTTGCTCGCATCCGTCGCGTCCGCTCCGCTAAAGCGCGCCGAAAATATCCCCGGAGCCCCGCCCAGCGCGTCCACGCAGATACCGCTATCATCGCTTATCACAAAAAATTCACTCTGCAAATTTTTACTTTTTAGCGCCTCATACACTGCGCGAACTTTAATAAGTGCGTTTTGTTTGAAGCTCGTGCCGCACTCGTCGATCTCAAAAGGATCGAGCACCTCGCCGAGCGCGCACACGTCGTATTCCGTGAAAAATTCTTTTATCTCTTTTACTTTATTTTTGTTGCTCGTCGCAAGTAAAATTTTCATCCTCGCTCCTTAAATTTAAGCCGCCATTTTACCCAAAATCAAAGAATTCGTTACGTTTTTTGGCTATAATCGGCACAAATTTCATATTACTTGAGGTCTAAGATTATGCTAAAAAGCGTCCTTCCGCTCAGTTTTATCATCGCTACGAGGTTTTTTGGATTATTTATTTTGCTGCCCGTGCTTAGCCTGTATGCATTGAGCTTGCACGGCGCAAACGAAAGTCTAGTGGGGCTACTTTTTGGAATTTATGCGATTATGCAAGTGATTTTGCAAACGCCATTTGGAGTGCTAAGCGATAAGATCGGACGTAAAAAAACCCTTGCTATAGGGCTGGCGCTTTTTATCGTGGGCGCTTGCGTTTGCGCGGCGAGTGAGAGCATTTATACGATGATTTTTGGGCGCTTTTTGCAAGGCTGCGGTGCTGTAGGAGCCGTAGCTACCGCACTAATTAGCGATTTTACGCGAGAGGAAGAGCGCGGCAAGGCGATGGCGGTAATGGGCGCGATGATAGGCGTGAGCTTTGGTGTCGCAATGATTTTAAGTCCGCTTTTAAGCGCCAAATTTGGACTTGCCAGCCTATTTCATCTAAGTTCAGCGCTTACGCTTTTATGTTTGGCACTGCTTTTTTTCGTAGTACCTACCGAACCGCATATCCGCTCCCTGCGCCAAAAGGTCCCGCTCGGCTCACTTTTGAGTGACAAAAATTTAATGCTTATGAATTTAACGAATTTTTTTCAAAAGGCCTTCATGACGGCAGCGTTTTTTCTAATTCCAATTTTGCTCGTGCAAAAATTCGGACTTTCCAAAAGTGATTTGACCAAAATTTATGCTCTAGGCGCGATATTCGGCTTTACTGCGATGGGTGCGAGCGGTGCTTTAGGCGAAAAGCGCGCGCTAGCTAAGCAAATTCTACTTATCGGCATTTGCTTTTTTATCGCTTCGTATTTGATTTTTGCGTTTGCTAGCGGGGCGAGCGCTTTCGTGGTGGGCGTGATGCTCTTTTTCGTGGGATTTAACGCGCATGAGCCCATTATGCAAAGCCTTGCGTCCAAATTTGCCAAAGTGGCTCAAAAAGGCGCTGCGCTTGGAATTTTTAATTCGTTCGGATTTTTTGGCAGTTTTTTGGGCGGGCTATGCGGCGGCGCACTTTTTGGCAAAATCGGCATCGAAGCGCTAGGCATCGGTGTCGCGGTTTTGAGTGTGATCTGGCTTGTGCTACTTTCTAGGCTGAGCGATCCGAAACTTTTTAAGAATTTATACTTTCCTAAAGGCGGCGATTTTTCCGCACTGCAGGGTGTCAAGGGCATTATTGAAATTTACGAGACCGATGGCGAACTCGTTGTGAAATTTAACTCGAAATTGATAAAAGAAGATCAAATTTATAAAATCGTAGGAGGCAAATGATGGAATTTGAAAAATTTGAAAGTGCGATGGAGCGCTTCGCAAGCACGGTGCAAAAGTCATCGCGCATCGAAAAAGTCGCGATCACTCAGGCGTTGGGGCGTATTTTGGCAAGCGACGTCGCGGCGCCCTTTAGCACTCCGCGTCGCCCGACCGCCGCGATGGACGGCTACGCGCTAAAGGGCGCGGATCTAAGCGAGGGGGCGAAATTTAAAATCGTCGGCACGACGCCTGCGGGCAAGATGCCTAGCGCCGCGGCAAAGGCGGGCGAGTGCGTCAAAACCTTCACCGGCGGGCTCATGTGCGAGGGTAGCGACACGCTTCTGCCGATCGAAAACGTGCAGGTACAAGACAGCGAGATCGTCGTCACAAAGCCTGTCGCGGTGGGCTTTGCCGTGCGCGCGGCGGGCGAGAGCTACCGCGAGGGCGAGCTTTTACTTCGCAGCGGCACGAAGCTCGGCTTTTCGCAGATCGCGCTGCTAGCCGAGCTCGGTCTATTTCACATAAGCGTATTCGTCCGCCCAAAAGTAGCGATCCTTGCCACCGGCAGCGAGATCAAGGATCTGGGCGAAAGGCTCGAAAACGACGCTCAAATTTACAGCTCCAACCACATTGCGCTTGCAAATTTAGTAACGCAACTAGGCTGCGAAGCGATGATAATGCCTCTAGTACGCGATGACGAAAAAGAGCTAGAAGGCGCGATCTTATCGGCCTTGCAGAGCGCCGACATACTTCTAACTAGCGGCGGAGTGAGCGTCGGAGACTACGACTTCGTGCAAAGCACGCTACAATCAAAATTTGAACTAATCGTAAAGGGTGCGGCGATCAAACCGGGCCGTCACGTGCGAGTAGCTAAAACCGGCAAAAAATATATCTTCGCATTCCCCGGCTTCCCGCTCTCGGCACTTATTACGTGCATTTTGTTTCTGCGCGTATATTTGCAAAAATCCTTCGGTGTGCGCGAAAATACGGAATTTAGCGCGATCTTAGATCACGACTACGTAAAAAAGACGCCGTGGATGGAGTTTATGCCTGCGCTCTTGCAAAACAGAGACGGGCGGCTTTTTGTTAGTCTGCAAAGCAAAAAACAGGGCTCCAGCGCGATTTTAAACAATTTAGACGACGATAGCGTTCTGCTAGTCGCGCCGTTAGAGGTCAAAGAGCTCAAAAAAGGCGAGCTCGTGCGCGTAATCTCGGTACCTAAAATTTAGCGCGCAGCGGTTCGGAGGCGATTGCGGTGGCAGATGGAATTTTCACTGCCGCGAGGGTTAAAATTTTGCCGCTGCGAGGCGTTAAATTTAGTCGCAAAAGCTCTGCTTCGAGGTTTAAAAAGTTGAAATTTAGACTCAAATCGCGCGCCGAGGCGGGCTGATCAAAATTTTTACTGCGCGGCGCTATAAAGCTAGCGCGCTAAAATCTTTGTTGCCGCACAATTTCAGCCTCAAGCTGCTTTGCGGGCAAAATTCGGGTATTTGCGGGAGATAAAGTAAAATGAAAGATAAAATTTTATGGCGCTCCGGCGGGCGTTTTCGGCGAATACAAAGCAGGTGAAAAATTAGCCAAACCCACCCTTTTAAGCCGATTTTCGATGAGAATTCTAAAATTTTAATCCTCGGCTCCTTTCCCTCCGCCCCCTCTCGCAAGCTGGGCTTTTACTACGCAAATCCGCGAAATCGCTTCTGGCGCGTGCTGGCCGGGATTTTAAACGCGCCGCCGCCTGCGAGCACGGACGAAAAGATAAAATTCCTACTCGCCCGCGGCATCGCCATCTACGACGCTGCGATCTGCTGCGAGATAAAGGGTTCGAGCGACGCCAAAATGACCGCCGTCGTGCCTGCAAATTTAGAACCGATCTTTAGCGGCGCGCACATCGTGCAAGTTTACGCAAACGGCGGCAAGGCGCATGAAATCTGCGAAAAATACCTAAAAACTCAAATTTTAAACGCAACGGGCAAAGAGCCCGTCAAGCTACCGTCCACGAGCCCAGCAAATGCAAATTTTAGTTTTGAAAGGCTAGTGCGCGAGTGGACGATCGTAGCGGATATATTAAGAGACGGCTAAATTTATCTATCTAATTTTAGCTAATTTACTTGTCTGTTATCACAAATAGCAAAATCTAAAACAAGGTCGCCGCCAAATTTCGCGAACATCAATTTAAGAAGCGATCAAAATTTAAAAAGGCTTGTTCGCTTTATTTCCACAAATAGCAGCATAAGCCGCTAGCTAGGCACGACAGAATTTCTACGTGCGGTTTTTGTAAGCGAATAAATGACGAGTAGCATTATGAAACCGTAGAGCAAGTTTGCGCTTTTTTGCGTTGATTGCATTATTTCGTCGTATTTTAGGGCGTTTAGAGCCCCAGCGTACGGTTTTCTAGAAGTATCTTGTGTGTTTTTGCTATCGTCATTATAGTCTGTTAGTTTTTTAAAGTTTTCTTTAAAACTAATCAATAACTTTTTATTATCATCTAATTCATCTAAAATCGCTTTTCTATTTTCGACTATAAAATCTAGTTTATTGTCTTTTTTTGTGTTAGTGAGATTTGCATCTAGGAGCATATCGTCCAGACCATTTTCATTATATCTTATGGTATATTCTTTAAATTTGCTTTCGATCGCTTGTTCTGACGTAAAAATACTTATAAATGGTGCTATTAAAAATGGTTTGGCAAACAATATGACAATAAGCAAACCATAACAAAACAGATATGACCAATTACATTTAGACGTAACAATAACCATATAACGATATATCAATAGATATGATGTAATAAAAAGTGCAATATAGGCAATATATTTAATATTAACCAAAGAGACTATAAGTGCAGATATTAAAACAAGCAAAATAAACCATATAAGTATATTTGTCCGCGATATATTGTATTTAGTAGAGAAACTACATATGGTCCAAATAGCCAATAAAAACACTAATAACAATATTAAGCATACGCATCCATGTGAATAATTAAGAAGCCGAGTTAAAATGCAATTTTCATATGCATAAAGAGAAGATCCATAGACTGCGATAGTTAAAACCATAAAATTTAGAATTCGTAGTAAATTTGTATGATGATCGCTGATGTTTCTGTATAATTTTAGTGTTATCAAATCTAACAAAATCTCGATACGATTTTTACTTTTAGGCTTGGCTTTTACTTTATCGGCAGATTCTACTTCTTTATCATTTTTACTATTTTTATCCTTTGTCTTTTTAAGAGTAAATTCTAATTCTAGCTCTTTGCAGTATAGTTCTAGACAGCGATATAAGCTTGCATCTAGTGCATTGCCTTTGTCGTTCAAGGTGTGCTTTATAAGTCTAAAACCATCTCTGAAATCATTTGTTATATTTATGCATTTGTCAATATGGTTAATTTTATGATTTTTTGGATACATATCATTTGTGCTTTTGTCTTTGATAATATTTTTAAGCTCTTCATAGGTCAAATATGTAAAATTGGTTTTTACATTTGTAAAATTTAAAGTCCCGTCAAAAACACTTGACGCAAAATTAGTTAAATTTTTAAAATCTGCGTTGTAAAAATAAGCATTTTTTTCAAAATTCGTCTCGCCAAAATCGACAATATCTTTAAATAATGCATTTTGAAAATATACTTTATCATTAAATAATATATTATTTAATTTTGTTTCTTTCTCAAAAACGGCATCTGTAAAATTTGCTTCGCTTTTAAAATTAGCTTTTTCAAAAGTAGTCGTATCTTTAAATTTTGCATTAAAAAACTTTGCCTCATCGACGAAATTAGCAGAGCTAAAGTCTGTATCCGCTTTAAAAACGGTATTTGTAAAATATGATTTTTCGTTGAATATTGCATTTGAAAAGTCGGCTTTATTTTCAAAATTTGTTTCAGTTAGTATTACTCTGTTAAATTTAGTTCCATGAAATTGCGCCTTTCCTTTAAAGATAGCTTTATCTAAATTTATTACATCATTAAATTTTGCTTCTGTAAAAATTAAGTCGTTCTCAAAACAAGCCTCCTTAAAAAGCATTTCGCAGTTGATTACGCTCCTATGAAAACTTAGCTTTTGGTTAAATGTGGCATTGGTAAAATTTATATTTATCCCGTCAAACTG
>CAUQPS010000043.1:0-13525 GCA_963520005.1 uncultured Campylobacter sp. | reverse complement strand
ACATAGCTTGAGAGCGGGTGCGGCGGTCTGCTAGCTCGTTCATATAGCGTTTGCCGGTTCTTGGATCGACTGAAATTCCGTAGCGGAAGCTTCCGTTTACGTTAAACATAGAGCCTACGCCAAAGCCTTTTTCATCAGGGCATGCCCATGGACCGAATTGTATCCAGCTTAGCTGCACGGGAGTAGCGCCGATCCTAAAGGCCTCCTTCATAGCGCCTGCTGTTGCGCCCGGGTGGTTGGTGCTATCTGTGGTAGGCAGGATAGAGGGATCTTGAACCTGTCTAAAGAATACGTCGCGGCAGAATCCTCCTGCGGCTAGTACTACGCCTTTTTTAGCTTTTATCGTCTTTTTAGTTCCGGTAGTGTTTTCGGCGTCGTCTTTTTGGCTCTTTGGATCAAATTTGTAATCCTCTCTGATGATCACGCCGTCTACGCCGCCGTCCTCGCCAAGGACAAATTCGTCAAATTTGGCTCTTTGTCTTAGCTCGCAGCCTTGTAGGTTTTTAAAGTATTCTACCATCGGCTGAACGATACCCGAACCCGAGCCGTTAGCGGTCTGAAGCGATCTAGGTACGCTGTGTCCGCCTGCGTGAGTAACTTTATCTATGTATTTAGCGCCGCATTTTAGAGTTAGTTTATATGCGTCTTGCGCGCGAGTAGCTATGGTATCGATTAGATCTACGTGGTTTAGGCCGCGGCCGGCTTTTAGGCAGTCTTTGATAAATAGCTCGTTGCTATCTTTGATGCCTTCTGCTTTTTGTTTGTCGCTGTTTGGAACGGCAAATATGCCGCCGTTGATTACGGAGTTACCGCCGACGCGCCCCATCTTTTCTAGGATTAGGACTTTGTTGCCTTTTTCGGCTGCGGTGATACCGGCTGCAAGTCCTGCAAAACCAGAGCCAATGATGACTACGTCCCACTCTTCGTCGAATTTGACGTCTTTAGCGTTAACCGCAGCGTTTGCGTTTACGGAGCCGAGCGCTAAAGCACCCGCGCCAACTAGGCTCATTTTGAGCAGATCACGTCTTGAAACGTTTTCCATGATGTCTCCTTTATTTTACCGTTATACGGTTTTTTTGATGCCTAATTTTGGGAGAATTATAGCCAAAGTTAAATAAAAGCAAAATAACGTTATTTAAAAATTGTTTTTAAATTTTAAAAAAGTGCCGTAGCCAAAAAGCTGCTTATTGGCTGTTTGCTAGCTCTAAATTTAGACAAATTCTAAATTTAAATCTCTTCATAAAATTTTACGTTCGCTATGAGAGTGTATTCTAAGCGGGATAAAAGACCCGCTAAAAGCAGGCCTTTATCTCTCGCAAAGCTTACCGCACGCATCGGCGCGGCATCTGCTGCAGTGAGTCATCTGCGCCATTGAGCCGCCAATTAGCTTTCGCATGCCGCGAATTTCTTCGTTAGAGGGTGATTTTATATTCGCAAAAGGGGTATCATGCACGGGGATCATCGCCATGCAGTTCATGATATCGGCTTGCCACTCCTTGGCCTTTTTCGCGATTTGCGGGACGTGATCCATATTTACCCCCGGGATTACGACCGTATTGATCTTTACGATCATACCTGCCTCTTTTAGCTTGCGGATCCCTTCCTCTTGGCACGCCTGAAGAATTCTAGCGCCCTCTTCGCCGCGGTAAATTCTATTTCTGTGGCGTACCCACGCATAAATTTTGCCGCCCACTTCGGGCGTTACGGCATTGACCGTTACCGTCACGTGGCTCACGCCGATGCGCACGATATCATCCACGTGCTCGGGCAAAGATAGGCCGTTTGTGGATAGACAAAGTAGGGCGTGAGGGAAGCGGGCTTTGCATTTTTCAAAGGTCGCTAGAGTCTTATCGGCATCGCACATAGGATCTCCGGGCCCTGCGATACCGATGACCGAGATATCTTGTCTAAATTTAAATAGATTCTCCACGTATCCTACGGCCTCATCCGGGCTCTGCACCTTTGCCGTTACGCCGGGGCGGTTTTCGTTGGTGCAGTCGTAGATGCGGTTGCAAAAATTGCATTGGATATTACAATGCGGCGCTACGGGAAGATGCACGCGCCCATAGCTCGCGGACGCTTTTTTGCTAAAGCAGGGGTGGTTGTCGAAGGAGGGTTTGGCAAAAAAATTCATCAATCTTTTTTCCTTCCGAATTTGATGGCGTCTGCGTGGCAAACGTCCATACAATCACCGCAGTTCGTGCAGTTCATCTCGTCTGGTCTCGTGCCCATTTCGCATTTGCGCAAACAGGCGTCACAGTTATCGCAGGCGCTCGTTTTATAAACGCGAAATATTGAAATTTTACGCAACAGCTCCATTATGCCGCCGCTAGGACAGGCGAAGCGACACCATAAATTTGCGACGATCAAGGACGCCGCGATAAGGCCCACGACGACGGCAGTGCGAACCGCCCAGTACCAATCGGAAAATTTAAAGGACATGATAACGGCGTTTAGATACTCGTCGCTGGTGCGGATAGGGATCATAACTCGAGGATTGCCGTAGATAAAATACACGCCCGCGCTAAGCAAAACGGCTAGAACCATGCCTATCTGCGCAAATCTAAGCTTTTTATTGCGAATTTTAAGCTTAAAAATAGCAAATTTACCTAGCATTTGATTTACGAATCCGCCCGGGCAAAGCCAGCCACAAAACGCGCGCCCAAGGAAAATAACAAGCACGGGGATAAATAGCCAAAAGCCGAAAAATACGGTCGCGATCCGCCCCCAGCACGTGATTATCGGGCAGGATTGGCAGTTTACGAAAGGCACGATAAAAGGGCATCTAAAAATCCCGTAATACGCCCATTGCCCGATCGCACCGATAAAAATCAGCTGCACCAAGCGACGAATTTTAGTTAGCCTAGAGACTTTTTTCATCTTTGCCATATTTACGATACTAAACATCTTTTACACCAAACCTTTCTATGAGTTCAAGCCCGCGCGCCGAATGGATGGAGGTAAAGCCGTGTCGCTCGAAAATTTCCTGTCCCTCCACGGAGCAAACGAAGTCCGCGAAGTCGTCGGCTAGCTTCTCGTCCTTTACGTATTTCATGATATTTAGCGTAAAGGTAAGAGGACCGGGCGGGATGAGTTTTTCATCGATAGGCATATATTCGATCTTGTCTTTAAACCTATCGTGCGTCGTTAGGCGCTTTTCGATTATGGACGCATCGCCCTTCTTGCCCTCTACGAGATCGCACATCATCTGGATGACGCATGAGCCGTTGGCGACCATATTTTTCATAACAGGCCCCGTGAGGCCGGAATTTTTCAAAATTCCCTTTACCGGTCCACTACCCGGAGGCGATGCCCTTAGCGGCAGCATCACCCTTACGCCGGGTTCCGCTAGATCCTTTAGATCGCGAATGCCCGCGGGATTGCCTTTCGGCACTACTAAAACGTAGTCGGTAAAACATAGCGGTCTAAAGCGGAGGCTAAGCCCAGCTTTGCGTAGTTTTTGAGACAGCTCCAAAACGCGAGCGCCGAAAACCTCCGTCTTGCCCTGCAAGGCTAGCAGCGACTTTCCGAGCGCGCCCGCAAAGGCGCCGGTGTATTGGATATTATGTCCCGTTCTTGACTCATAAATGGCGTTTAGCTCGTTAAATGCTTCGGACAGTCCTCCGCACGACCAAACCTGCAGTGAATCTGGCTTAAACGGCTTGAAGCCTGCTAGCATCGTTTCCGGTCCGGCGATGGCGGCTGCCGCTAAAGCTCCTTTTAAAAAGCCGCGACGAGATTCGTCTATCTCCTTAAATTTCATGCAACCTCTCCTTTCTTTGGTTTGTTTTTAAATTTAGAAAATTCTTCATTTTAAAATTTCAAACAGCATCGATTAAAGTAGCTCGATAAACGCTTCCAAGCGCGTGCGAATTTGCCCTACGTCTTGCTTGGAGTAGTCGGTTTCTAGGCTCATATAGTTTGCTCCTGCTTCTCGGCTCGCCTCCTTTATTTTATTTGTCAGGGTCGCGTAGGTGTGGCAGCCCACGATGTCGATAGCGCCGTGCGCTTGATACTCGTGGATAAATTCCTTGATAATATCGCCTCTGGCATCGTTTTGATACACCACCGAACATGGAATTTTAAGGTAGCGCTCGGCGATATTCGCGACCGGATCGCCTTGCGTTTCTACGTTATTTTTAAAATTTTTCGTGCCGGTGCAGTTTTCAAACGCCACGACGTCGGCGCCGAGATCTTCTATCTGCTTGATGACCTTCTCATACACGCCGCCGCTTGGACAGCCTGTGATGATGATCCGCTTTTTGCGAGTTTTCGGCGGCGTCATCTCCTTTGCGGCGGCTATGTAGGCGCGTATCATTTTAAGCTTCTCCTGCTTGTCGTATATGAAGTCGCTCGCAAATGAAATTTGATGAATTTCGCTGCCCGCTACCGGCATCGGATTTAGTTTGCCAAGCTCTAAAAGCTCCAACATCACCTTGCGCTCTTCGTTGTAAATTTGCACCGCATCGAGCAGTGCTTCATCGGTGATTTTCGTATCAAATTTTTGCTCTAAAACTTTGCGAAATTCTCTAAGCTCGTCGGTAAAAAGCTCCAAGCTCTTGCCACCGGTCATATTCGGCAGCTGCAGCACGTGGACGTCCTTATGTTTTGCCAGCAGCTCATACATCTTTTTCTTGCCGTCGCAGGTCGTTTCGCCTATGACGAGATCGCTGGCGTTCATATAGGGGCATTTTTTAGTAACTGCGTAGCCGTAGCTTGCCTTGATCAGCGGGCAAAGATTACGCGGAAGCTCGGCGTGAGCGGCGTCTATCGGGCTCTCGTCATAGGCGCAAAGCCCAACCGGCACGGCGCCTGCAGCGTAAATGAGCTCCTTTGGCGAATAGGTGCAAAACATCCCCACTACGTGTTTGCCTTGCTCTTTTAGATCGTGCAGAGCCATTGCGTTGCGCTTTTTAAGCGCGTCAAAATCCATCTTCATCTCGTCTCCTTTGAAATTTCATTTGCTTTGCGTGCGCCGATAAGCGAAGCGCCCATCGCGCCGCAGTAGATTGCGTTTTCGTGAGTAAAAATTTCAGCCCCCAGATGCTCGCCTAGAAGCTGTTTAAATAGCGGCACGTTGCTAAGCCCGCCGCTTAAAAAATAAATTTGATTTTCCAGCCGTTTGATGAGAGAGGCGACCTTGTGCGCGGACGAGTCCACGATGGCGTAGGCGATCTCGCTAGTTTCAGCTCCGTTTGCACTTAGCGAGACGATTTCGCTTTCTGCAAAAACGGTGCACGTCGAGCTAATTTTAATCGAGGGATTTTTTCGAGCGGTCTTGTAAATTTCGCTAAGTTCAAGCCCCAAGCGGCCCGCGCTAATCTCTAAAAATTTGCCCGTGCCCGCCGAGCATTTGTCGTTCATGATAAAATCCGTCGGCTTGCCGTTTTCTATTTTGATCGCTTTGGTGTCTTGCCCGCCCACGTCGATGACGGTGCAGTCTTGCTCAAATAAAAAGTGTGCCCCAAGCCCGTGGCATAAAATTTCGCTCATGCTAAGCTGCGCGTACTCCACGCTAACGCGTCCGTAGCCCGTAGCCGTCACTAAGCCTTTTGCGTAGCCTTTTTGCTCTAAGGCTTGCTTGATCTGGCGCGCGACCTTGACCGCGCTAAAGCCGCTTGGCAGCAAAAATAGCTCGCAAAATTCGCCGCGTTCGTCCATAACGGCGACCTTTGACGAGGTAGAGCCGATGTCGATACCGATAAAATGCATAAAATTTTAAATCCGTCGAAAAATATTTCTACGCCGTAGAACTTTGATTTGAATGTTAGTCTTTTTAAGCTTTTAGACTGCTGAAATTTAGCGCAGGTTGGCGGCGCGGATTAAATTTAGCCTCTCGCCGCGTTTGAATTAGATTTAAATTTAGATTTAAATTTAGCGCTCGCGGGCGATTAGAATTCCGCTTAAGATCACCACTGCAATGCCTGCTAGCACGATCGGACTGGGCAGATGATCGCCTAGCATAATTCCTAGCGCCATGCTAAATAGGATGTCGCTGTAGCTGATCGCAGCGACGATGCCTGCTTTGCGCGAAGCGGCGTAGGCACGCGTCATGTAAATTTGAAAGTAGATACCGCTGACACCCAGAAGCGCCACGAGCACCCAGCCAAAAAGGCTTGGCGAGTTGAAATAAGCGAGCTTCGCTAAATCCGCGCCGCTGAAAAGTCCTAAAATTTTGACCTCGCTACCTTCAAGCACCCAGCCCGTTATCATCATCGTAGCACTTAGAAAGGTGGCGGACGAGACGAAAACCAGCACAATGAGGTTTGTGGCGTAGTGTTTGCGAAGCTCGCGCACGCTCGTGTATGCAAGCCCCGCGCACATGCCGCCGAAGATTCCCACTGCGTCGGTTACGCTGATGCCGATGTGCGGGCGCACGACGAGTAAAATTCCGCCAAAGCCCAGCAGTATCGCAAACCAGCCGCGCGAGCTTAGCTTCTCGCCTAAGAAAAACGCCGAAAATAGCGCGGTGAAAATGGGCGCCGTCTTTTGGAAGGTAAAAGCGGTGCCAAGATCGATGTGGGCGATATTGTAGAAGGTCGCTAAGATACCGCAGCTGCCGATAAAGCCGCGAAACGCGAGTAGCCACGGCTTGCCGCCCGAGCCCAGGTTTTTTACCCGCTTTAGCGAAAACAGCACGATGCCGATGCCTACGACGTTGCGGAAAAACACGATCTCGGCGCTGCTCATCCGCTCCGCCATGACCTTAGCTAGCGCGCCGTTTAGCGCGAAATAAAAGCTCGCTACGAGCATATAATAAACGCCCAGATGTCTCAACCAAAACGCGGAGTAAAATTTCTGCTTCACGCCGTCCTACTTTCGGTTCGCGACGAGCGCGCCCGCGACGATGATGAGTGCCATGCCCAAAAGCGCCATGAAACCGGGCAGGGCGTCGCCTAGCAGCAGCCCAAATAGCGTCGAAAAGATGATGTCTGTGTAGCTGATCGTAGCTACTATGCCCGCTTTGCGCGTCGCGGCGTAGGCCTTGGTGACGTAGGTTTGATAAAACAGCCCCAGCAGCCCCAGAAGCACGGTAAAGAGCCAGCCCTGCGCGTTTGGAATTTTAAATTTGCAAAGCATAAAGCTCAGCGCGGGCGCATCTATAAATTCCGCTGCGATCATAAGCGCTGCGGGCATCAGCGTGCCGGCAAGAAGCGCCGAGAGGATGATCGTATCGGAGCTATAGTATTTGCGCAGCCCGCGTACGGAGGTAAGCGCCATTGCGGCGAATAATCCGCTTAAAATTCCAAAAATATCGCTCGGCTGCAAGCCAAACTGCGGCTGAATTACCAAAATAATGCCTGCAAATCCGAGACAGATCGAGAACCAGCCCATCGCGCCGAATTTTTCGCCGAGGGTAAAGTACGCGATGATCGCCGTCCAAATGGGCGCCGTTTTTTGAAAGGTAAATGCCTCGCCGAGGCTGATGTTAGCGATGTTATAAAAAAATACCATCAGCCCCAAAATCCCGATAATGCCGCGAAACGCAAGCGTAAAAGGATGACCGCCTTTGTTTGCGAAGCGCGCCGCGCGGGGACGCACCTTGATTTTATAAAGCAGGATTAGAAGTCCGGGCAGATTGCGAAAGAGCACGACCTCAAGCGATGAAATTTGCGCGCCCAAAAGCTTAGCGAAAACGCCCGTAAGAGAGTTGTAAAAGCACGCCATCAGCATATAATACACGCTTAGATGGTGCAGCAAGAAGTTGTTGTATTTCATCGCGACCCTTTAAATTTGCGGAATTATACACGCATAATGATTAAATTTTAATATTCCGCCGTTTTAATATTTCGCCGCGCCGCCTACTTTTGCGCGCCTGGCGCGAGGGCTCAGTTTTGTGCTTTGACGCTTGTATGCGCGGAATAGTCAAAATTTACGCAGCTGCGGGCTTTTATACTTTCGCGCAGTTGTGTCTGTTTCGCGCTTCGGTTGCTAGCTTTCGCGGACAGGCTTCAGTTTTAAAATTTTATAAATTTACGCGTAGCTCCAGTTTTGCGTCATCCGTGGCGATGGATCGCGCGTTTTGATGTCTTGCGTCCGTGCGGCGTCCCGCTAGTGTCGCGATAAAATTTCGCTAAATTTAGCGCCTAAATTTTATAAAATTTTGCCGCTTCCTTCCGCGAGCGAGCGCGTAGAATTTGGCTTTAATCTATTTTTGGTTATAATCGCGCCAAAAACTACAAGGACGAACGTGAAAAGTTTGATCATCATCGGGCGCCCCAACGTCGGCAAGTCGAGCCTTTTTAACCGCCTAGCTGGCGCTCGTATCGCCATCACCAGCGACGTTGCGGGTACGACGCGCGATACCAATAGGGCCGAAGCCGAGATTTTCGATCGCCGCGTGCGCGTGATCGATTCTGGCGGTCTGGACGACACCTCCGAGCTGTTTGCGCGCGTGCAAGCTAAGACGCTAAGTGAGGCAAAGAGCGCGGATTTGATAATCTTTATGACGGACGGCAAGCTGCTTCCGAGCGATGACGAGCGGCGGATATTTTTCTCGCTGCAAAGGCTTGGCAAGCCCATCGCCTTGGCGGTCAATAAGATCGACGGCAAGCGCGACGAGGAGCGCAGCTGGGAGTTTAACGAATTCGGCGTTAAATTTTTCCCGATCTCCGTCTCGCACAACAGCGGCATCGACGAGCTAAAAGAGTGGATCTACGGATTTTTGGACCCTGCGCCCGCGAGGCAGGACGAGGATGAAATTTTTGATGATTTTATAGAGGGCTTTAACGACGAGGGCGAGCCGAAAGAGGGGCGCGACGAGGAATTTTATGCTAGTAAAACCATCGGCGTGGGTATCATCGGGCGGGTAAACGTCGGTAAATCAAGCCTTCTAAACGCGCTTGTGGGCTCGCAGCGCTCGGTCGTGAGCGATTATGCGGGCACGACGATCGATCCGGTGAACGAAAGCACGGAATTTGAGGGACGCACGCTAGAGTTTATCGACACGGCGGGCATTCGCCGCCGCGGCAAGATCGAAGGCATCGAGCGCTTCGCGTTAAACCGCACCGAAAAAATTTTACAAAACTCCGACATCGCGCTTTTGGTACTTGACGCAAGCGAGCCGCTAAACGAGCTGGACGAGCGCATCGCGGGGCTTGCGGCTAAATTTGAACTAGGTCTAATCATAATTTTAAACAAATGGGATCTTTGCGAGCGCGATTACGACGAGTTTTGCCGCGATCTGCGCGATAGGTTTAAATTCCTTTCCTACGCGCCGATCATCAGCGTTAGCGCGACGGATAGGAAGCGGATCCATAAAATTTACCCGCTCATTTTGGAGGTTTATTCAAATTTCACGCGCAAGCTCAGCACCGCAAGGATCAATGAAGCGGTAGAAGCTGCGATAAAGGCGCATCCGATACCTCGCGAGCGGGGCAAATCGGTTAAAATTTACTACGCCGCGCAGATCGGCTTTGCGCCGCCGAAGATCGCTCTTGTGATGAACCGCCCGCAAGCGCTGCATTTTAGCTACAAGCGCTATTTGATGAACAGACTGCGCGCGAGCTTCGCTCTTTCGGGAAGTCCGCTAGTACTGCTGCCGCGTAAAAAAGGGGAGAGCGATGAAGAGAGGTAACATCGTGCTCATCGGCTTTATGGGGGTCGGCAAGGGCACGGTAGCGCGGGCGCTGGCTGTGCAAAGCGGGATGTTTGCGCTTGATTGCGACGATATGATCGAAAGCTACGCCAATAAAAAGATCGGGCAAATTTTTAAAGAGCAGGGCGAGCAGAGCTTTAGAAAGATGGAAGAGAGCCTTGCGAAATTTTTAGAAAAGTCCGTCCGCTGCGCCGTGATCTCCACCGGCGGCGGCTTTTACGCCGTGAAAAATTTAAACAAAATCGGCACCGTCGTGTATCTGAAATCAAGCTTTGAAGGGATAATCGAGCGCTTAAAAAACAGCGAAAACGCGGAGAAAAAATTTGCCAAGCGCCCGTTGTTAGCGGATCTGCAAAAGGCCGCGGCGCTACACGCCCAAAGAGACGGGGTGTATGAAAAAAAGGCCGACATCGTAATTGACGTCGAAAATAAAAGCGTAAAAAAGATCGTAAAAGAAATTTGCTCCGCCTGCGACGGGCTAAATTTAAAGGGGAAAAAGATGTCTAAGCAGAAGTGCTCCGGCGGCGGCAAAAATTCCAAGCCGCACGGTAAAGAGAGCAAAGGCGATAAGCTTGAAAAGAAAGAGGCGCTAAAGCAGAAGCTGCGCGAGCTACTAGAGGGCTTAGAGCGCGAGCAAATTCCAAAGCGGGTAATCGCGTGGCACCTCGATCTTTACGAGCCTTACGCGCTTGAGCTGGCGGGATCGAGCAGTTATGACGCGGATGACGACGACTGGGCGTGCGAGGACGAGGATGAGTTTTATCCGCAAAGCTCGCGCTTGCAGCTTGATTTTTTAAGCGAGCTTTCGTGGCGGCAGGTTTTAAAAATGCTCGTGCAGGCTTTGCGCGAGCTGCGAGAGCAGATGCCAGATGCAAAAATTTTTAAGTGCAAGCGCGTCGCCGCGGGCTTCGTAGACGGCGATCTGATTTTGATTTAAAGGAGCAACGATGAGAATTTTAACGGGTCTTCAGCCCAGCGGCAAGCTGCATTTGGGCAACTACTTCGCGAGTATCAAGCAGATGGTGGATGCGCAAAATGCGGGCGAGCAGATGTTTATGTTTATCGCAAACTACCATGCGCTCACGTCCGTAAGCGACGGCGCAAAGCTAAAAAATTCCACCTACGAGGCCGCCGCGGCGTTTTTATCGCTGGGGATCGATCCGAAAAAGACGGTGTTTTGGGTGCAAAGCGACGTGAAAGAGGTGCTAGAGCTTTACTGGATTTTAAGCGGATATACGCCGATGGGGCTGCTCGAGCGAGCGCATGCATACAAAGACAAGATCGCAAAGGGCTTTGAGAGCAAGCACGATCTGTTTAGCTACCCCGTGCTGATGACGGCGGACATCCTGCTATACAGCGCGGAGGTCGTGCCTGTGGGCAAGGATCAGATCCAGCACGTCGAGATCGCCCGCGACATCGCGCTTAAATTTAACAACGCCCACGGCGAAATTTTAACTATTCCGCAAGCGCGCGTAAATGATGAAGTGGCGATCGTACCGGGCACGGACGGCGCGAAGATGAGCAAGAGCTACGGCAATACGATCGATATTTTTGCAGATGCCGCGACGCTAAAGAAGCAAATTTCAAGTATCGTAACGACCTCCGAGCCGCTGGAGGCGCCTAAGCAGTGGCGCGGGTGCAATGTCTATAATATCGCGAAGCTATTTTTAAGCGAAGCGGAGCAGACGGAGCTACAGGCTCGTTACGAGCGGGGCGGCGAGGGGCACGGGCATTTTAAGGCGTATCTAAATGAGCTCGTGCTTAGCTACTTCAAAGACGCGCGAGATAAATTCGAATACTATCAAAGCCACCGCGAAATTTTGGATGAGATGCTAAGACAGGGCGCGCAAAGAGCGGCCGCGACGGCTGCTTCATTGATGCAAAAGGTTCGCGCCGCCGTGGGGATTTATCGCTAAGGAGAGTGAGATGACGGATTACGCTAGAGAAATTTTATCTGACGGCAAGTTGCTTCGACAGAAGCTGGAAATTTTCTTGCAAACCCCGAGTAAGGTTGAAATTTACGCACGCGCCTGCGAGAAATTTTTCGCCGCGGGCAAGCAGCGTGAGTTAAATTACGTAAGCACGTGGAGCTGGTGGGCCTTTTTCGGCACGCTGTTCTTTTTTCTGTACCGCAAGGAGTACAAAATTGCCGCAGCCCTATTTGTCTTTGTGGTAATTTCTTGCTTTATTCCGTTTTTGGATGAATATGATAGAAGTATAGGAATGGCGGTTAGTGTCAGTAGTGGAACTATGGCGAAATATTTTGTTTGCTATAGATTTGTCGCGCTATTGGATAAACAGGACGACGAAGCCCTAAGGCGGGGCGGCGGCGTGAATAGATGGGCGATATGGCTCGCGGTAGTATTTTACGCTTTGGTCGCAATCGTGTTTGCGCTGATAATTTCAAACGGCGGCAAAATTCAGTAGTTTTAACGGCTTCCGCGCTCAAAAACGCTAAATTTTAAAAAGGAGTAAGAATGAAAGCGATCGTAACGGTGATCGGTAAGGACAAAGTTGGCATTGTGGCGGGCGTTTCGGCTAAGCTAGCGCAGCTTGGGCTAAACATAGATGACATCAGCCAGACGGTTTTAAACGAGTTTTTTACGATGATGGCGGTGGTTTCCAGCGAGGAAAAGCAGGACTTTACGGCCCTACGCGAGGAGCTAAACGAGCTCGGCGAAAAGCTAAAAGTAAAGATCAACATCCAAAGCTCGGCGATATTTGACGCCATGCACAACATCTAAGGTGCCGATATGGACATCAAAAACGTAACCGAAACGATCGCGATGATCGAGGAGCAAAATTTCGACATCCGCACGATCACGATGGGCATCAGCCTGCTTGACTGCATCGATCCCGATATGGGCAAAGCAGCGGAGAAAATTTACGCCAAGATCACCGATAAGGCTCGCGATCTGGTAAAGGTCGGCAATGAAATTTCAGCAGAGCTTGGCATCCCGATCGTAAATAAACGCGTCTGCGTAACGCCTATCGCCATCATCGGTGCCGCGACGAACGCTACTGACTACGTCCCGCTAGCAAAAGCGATGGACGAGGCGGCGCAAAAGGTCGGTATCGACTTTATCGGCGGCTTTTCGGCGCTCGTGCAAAAGGGCTACGCAAAGGGCGATAAAATTTTAATCGACTCCATCCCCGCCGCGCTCGCCGCGACCCAGAAGGTCTGCTCGTCGGTAAATATCGGCTCGACCAAGACGGGCATAAATATGAGCGCGGTCGCCGACATGGGGCGCGTGATCAAAGAGACGGCGAGGCTTTCCGATCTAGGTGCGGCAAAACTCGTCGTATTTGCCAACGCCGTCGAGGATAATCCCTTTATGGCGGGCGCATTTCACGGCGTGGGCGAGGCTGAAGTCGTCATAAACGTGGGCGTTAGCGGCCCGGGCGTCGTTAAGCGCGCGCTTGAGAAGGTGCGAGGAGCGAGCTTTGACGTGGTAGCAGAGACCGTTAAAAAGACGGCGTTTAAGATCACGCGCATCGGACAGCTCGTGGGCCAAATGGCGTCTGAGCGGCTGGGCGTGAAATTTGGCATCGTCGATCTATCGCTAGCTCCGACTCCGGCGGTGGGCGATTCTGTTGCGCGCGTGCTTGAGGAGATGGGCTTAGAGCGCGTCGGCACGCACGGCACGACGGCAGCTCTAGCGCTACTAAACGACGCCGTCAAAAAGGGCGGAGTAATGGCGTGTAACCAAGTAGGCGGACTTAGCGGCGCATTTATCCCCGTCTCCGAAGACGAGGGCATGATAGCCGCAGTGCGTGCAGGCTCGTTAAGCTTAGAAAAGCTCGAAGCGATGACCGCGATCTGCTCGGTGGGGCTTGATATGATCGCGATCCCGCAGGATACGCCCGAGCAAACGATCGCCGCGATCATAGCCGACGAGGCCGCGATCGGCGTGATAAATCAAAAAA
>CAUQPS010000042.1:0-13916 GCA_963520005.1 uncultured Campylobacter sp. | reverse complement strand
TTCGCTCCAAATTTTGCGGTTCAAATTTAGCTCACTCACGATACCCGCAAGCGCACCGATCTCATCTACGTAGAGCGCTATCGTGGCGTCCTGCTTTAGCGAGCAGTCGATTCTAGGCTCGAAATTATCGCGCCAGGTCTCGATCGCCACGTAAATTTTATCCTCTTTCATTACCGCGTTTATCTGCGAGCCTAGTCTTAGATAGATCTCCGTCAGTCGCTGCATCAAAAGCGGCGTCAGAGCGTATCTCGCGCCTACCTGATCGGTCGTATAGACGTCGAAAAACTCCTCAAATTTCACGTCGTCCATATTCGCTCGCTGCCCGTATCTGCGCAGATTTCGCGAGTTTTTGTGGCACACCCGCACCTCGCAGTTAAGCCTTTTGTGAAAGTCCGCGACGAAAAGCACTCCTTGAAATTTTACGTCGGTGCGAGTGCCGTTTTTGGTGCGCACCTTTTCGGCGGCGTAAAAGTCGCTAAATCTAACGCGCACGCCCTGCACTTCCCCGCTCATCATATCCTCGCTCGATTGCTCGTTTATGCAGTAGTCGTAAATTTCAAAAAACTCATCCGTCCCCAGCCCGCCATTTTCATCGTAGCTAAGCCCGAAGTTTTTTGCAATGCTCGCGACGACCCTGTTTTTAAAATTTGATCTGAAATTCCGTCTTTTGCTCGCCGTTAAAAGAGTGCTCACGACGCCGTAAACGGAGATGCCGAAAAATACGCCGGCCGCCGCCTCGTCCCAAAAGCGCGCTACCAGCGCGCCCACGCCGGTCCCTACGGCAACGGCGATTAGACCGGCCTTTTTCACCGCTTTTTGCAGCGCCGCGCGCTCATCCTCCAGGCTCTGTAGATCGGCTAGAAAGTTAAATTTTGACCCGGCTGCTCCGCTCTCTTTGCCCCCGCCCTCACCTTCGGCGACTTTGGACTTAAACCTCCCGTAAGTAGCGCTCGCGCGGCTATCGCTGCTTTCGGAGATACCGCCCTCGCCCACTTCGGCTTTTAATACCTGCCCCTCTTTCGCATAGGCGCTTAAAATTTGCCCATCTTGCGCTGCGCCCTGCCCTAGCGTGCCCGTATCTTGCGCCGTATCAAAGCCGCTAAATTTATCAAAATTTGCGCGCTGCGCGCCCTCATTTTTGCTAGAGCTCAAGCTGCAAAATAGACAGTAAAGCAGTCCGTTTAAAACTGGAAAGATGATGAAAAGCGCGACTATGAGCCAGTTTGTATCAAACGAGACGGGCTCCGCCCTAGTATTCAAAAACACGTAAAGTCCGACTAGCAGCAGGGTTATCAAAAATGAGATGAGCTTGCTAATGCGCGAGAGCTTTTCGCGCCGTTTTTCAAGCAGGTAAAGCTCCTGTAGATCGTCGTTTCTATCCATAATCCGCCTTTTGTAACGCATTTAAGCGCCGGTTTATTTGCCGTGCGAAATTTAAACGCTCGCGCGCCGCCGCCTGATCGCCGCTAAATTTAGCGTAAGGCTCGCGCCCTGCTGTAAAATTTTAAAATTTGCTCCGTCGCTTTAAATTTGGCCGTTATAAAATTTTAAATTTCGTCTTTACCGCGCCGCAGCTCGTTTAATGCGGACAAATCTTTAGCGCCTCTTTCAGCCGCCCTAGCCCGTCTTTTAGCAGCGCCCTAGAGGTCGCGATATTTAGGCGCAAAAATTTCTCGCCGCCCTTGCCGTATTGCGCGCCGCAGGAGAGATACAGCCCCGTTTTTTCGCGGATGAAGCGCGCAAGCTCTGCGCTATCCTGCGTATAAGCGCCCGCATCAAGCCACATCAGATAGGTCGCATCTTGCGGCACGACACGCACCTGCGGAAGCTCGCGCGCGATAAATTCCGCCGCGAATTTACGATTTTCGCTGAGGTATTCGCGCAGAGCATCCAGCCACGCGGCACCCTTCGTAAATGCGGCGATCGCTCCTTGGACGCCGAAAAAATTCGGCTCAGCGATGTCGTCGGAATTTAGCGCTTTTGAAATTTTATGACGCAAGCGCTTATCAGCGGCAAAGACCGCCGCGCTTTGCAGCCCCGCGATGTTAAACGCCTTGGTTGGTGCGATTATGCTAGCCGAGATCCTCTCGCAAGTCTCGCTCGCGGCAGCAAATGGCGTGTAACGCACGCCGGGCTCGGTCAGATCGCAATGCACCTCATCGCTAAGCACCGTCACGCCGTGCTTCTCGCACAGCTCGCCGATGCGGGCAAGATCGTCCCTGCTAAAAGTGCGACCGACCGGATTGTGCGGGTTGCAAAGTATAAAAAGCGTCGTCTGCGGATCGGCGAGCTTAGCCTGTAGATCCTCCCAATCGATGCTATAATCGCCGCCGGCGTAGGCAAGTTCGTTTTGCAACGGCACGCGGGCGGCGTTTTTGATGCAGTAGTAAAAGCAGTTGTAAACGGGGCTCATCAGCAGCACGTTTTCGGCGGGCGAAGTAAGCTTGCGGATGATCGAATCAATCGCGGGCAGCGTGCCGCCGGCATAGATCAGCCACTCCTTTTGGATTTCATAATCGTGGCGGGCGAGCCACCAGCCTTGATACGCGCTGCGCCACTCATCATCCACAAGCGAATAGCCCAAAACCCGCTCATTTAGCCGCTTTTGCAGAGCCTCGATGATCTCGGGCGCTACGGCAAAGTCCATATCCGCGACCCACATCGGAAGCTCATTCTCGCCTACGTCCCATTTAAGCGACTTCGTGCCGCGGCGGTTTGGCAGAGTGTCGAAGTCGTATTTCTCCTTGCCACTTATAAAATCAAAAAGTCCCATCTTACGCCCTTAATTCAGTAATAATTTCAGTTTTAGACGCGTCCGTTGCGCCGTCTAGGATCAGTTCGCCGATGCTTGCCGCGCGGATTAGCCCGCTGCTCGGATTTTTGACGCTATCGATCGCGCCTTTTATTTCGGCATGCACGTCGCTGTATTCAAACGCTAGCGTCGTATTTATTAGCTCGCAGTCTTGCAAGCGTAAATTTTGCATATAGCAAAAGCCCTGCAGGCTCTCGATCTTGCAGTTTCGCAGCGTTACGTTTTTGGAATTCCAGCCGAAGTACTCGCCTGCGATGAAGCAGTCCTCGACCACGATATTTTCGCAATTCCAAAACGCGTCCTTGGATAGGAGCTTGGAGTTTTTGATCGCTACGTTTCTGCAGCCGTCGAAGCAGTAATCTCCAAAGAGCGATAGATTTTCGATGCTTAAGTTTTCGCAATTAAGCCCGAAATACGCGCCCTTTGCGGTGACGTTTTTTAGCGTGACATCGCTGCAGTGCCACAAGGTTTCCTGTGCGTCGTGAAATTCCACATTTTGCAGCGCGGCGTCTTTTACGCGACGAAGCCCTTTAGGCGCGCCGTAGAGGCAGTCTTTTAGCACCACGCCGCGGCTATACCAGATCCCTGCGCGCGCGACCTCGTCGAATAAGCAGTCCTGCGCGCGGATATTTTCGGCATACCAAAACGGATATTTCCACTCAAATTTACAGTTTTGCGCGACGATATTTGCGCTGTGTTTTAGCGGCGACTCGCCCTCGCCGAAGACGGAATTTTCGATCCGCAGATCCTTTGCGCCGAACAGCGCGCGCTCGCCGCTAAAGTGCTTTTGTCTTAATATTTGCATGGCTTTCCTTAGATTTAAAATTTATTTCAGATTATACAAGGAATTTCAAAATTCCGCATAGATTAGGCGTATGAAACGCAAGCGAATTTTAAAAATTTTAAAATTTAAAGGCGGCGAAGGGCTAAATTTGATGCGCCTCGGTAATGGTTACGAAACACATGCGGCGAATGCGCGGCAAATCGCCGCGCGCCCATGGCTTATAATGGCACTTCACAAAATGTGATAAAGCGCACCTAGATCACTACGGCTATTCGCGTATTCGTTTAGGCACCCGTATCTGCCCACGATAGGCACCACTTGAAAGCCGAATAAAAATTTATCGCGAGCGGCGTTTTATAAAATTTGTAAAATTTTCTACAATCAACGTGCAAGTTCCCCTAAAGCGTCGTGTCTGAAAAAGCGCAAATTTTACCCCGCGCACAAACAGGGCACGTCTAATGCTCGTGGTGATGCAAATGGATGTCTTCGCCGCGGTCTCGATCTGTAGCACGCTTTCGCAGATCAAAATACACGAAAAGTCCGCTAGGCTCGCCATCCTCGTAAATTTCAAGTTTGTAGCGCATTACGGCATGCGTGCACACTGCAACGTCAAGCATCGCTTCATAGCCGTCTGCGCTGCGCTTTAGCGGGAATTCCGCATTGCCCATATTCATACTCACGCCCGAAATTTTAACGCTCGGATTTTTCAGCTCACGCGAAATTCCGCTTATTTTTAGCTCGTTTGCTCCCGCTTCGATCGGATGGCGCGCTACGCTAAAGAGCGCCTTCTGCCCGCCCGCGTTAGTCTCGCAGTCCTGTGCGGCTAAATTGCAGCCCAGACGCGTCCTTATGTCCTTAAATAATGCATCGCTCTCATCCGCGCTAAATCCTAAAGTAGCGGCGAAAATCAAGCTAAAACGTAGAGCCTTTATCATTATGATCCTTTGTAAATGAAATTTGTGCGCAATTTTAGCAGAAAATTCCGCGTCTATTAAAAATATTTATTAAAATTTTAGCTAAAATAACGATATCTTTTACGAAAGGATGAAAAATGGCTGAATTTTTAATCAAAGATGCCAAGGACGGCTGCAAATTCGATCTACTCTATGACGGACACGTGCTATGTACCTCTGAGGTTTACACGAGCAAGGCCGCTTGCAAAAACGGCATCGAAAGCGTCGCAAAAAACGCCGCGCTAAATAAGATCGAGGATCAAATTGCGGGCGGCGAAAAGCTAAACAATCCGAAATTTGAGCTTTACACCGATAAAGCAGGCAAGGTTCGCTTCCGCCTAACGGCCAGCAACGGACAGATCATCGCCGTTAGCAAGGATTTTGAGGCTAAGGCGGACGCTCTAAAAGTAATAGAGCTTATCGTAAAACAGGCTGCAAAAGCCAAGATCAAGGAGGCGTAAATGGACATAAACGGACTTGTAAATATGGTCTCTGCACTCAAAAGCGACGATAAAAATTTAAGAGAATTTCAAAGCGGTCCGGTCGCTTTTATCGAAAAATTTCTAGGCGTGGACCTGCCTGACGATCAGATAAATGCGATAATTGCGGGCATCAGCTCAAATTTTTTAAGCAAAAGCGAAAGCGGCGGATCTAGCTCGCTAGGCTCGATGCTGGGCGGACTTTTGGGCGGCGGCGAAGACGTGCAAGCAAACGCTGTCGATAGCAAAGGTGTAGATTTTAGCGCGCTGATCGGCAAAATCGCAAGCGCCAAGCTCGACGTAAACGGCGATGGTAAAATCGATATCAACGACGCAAGTAGCTTTTTGGGCGATCTTTTAGGAGGCGGCGCAAACGGCGAAGACAAAGGGTTAAGCTTAGGCAGCCTGCTAAAAACGTTTAAAATTTAAACGAGACTAAATTTCAAACGCAGGCCGGATTTTGCGCGACGATATTTAAATTTGCGCGCGCTATTTTAATCCGCGCCTGCGCACTACGGCGCTCGCGTGAAGAATTTAAATTTATACTGCATTGCGTACGAGCCCTTGGATTTAGGCAAAATGAGCTTAAATTTATAGCTAGCGAGACAGTATTAAATTTAAGCCGCTTCTTTGCGGTGTTTTATTTATACTGCCTCGGCAAGCGCCCTGCTCCGCTCTTTTGATCACTCATATTGAGCCAAAATAACCACACACTCTGCTTTAAATTTTATCTTTGTTCTTTAGCGTCCGCTTTAAATTTAGTAGCTTTTTGACTCGGTTTCATTTCACTACCTATTCAAATATCCGCGCAGCGTATCAAAGCATATCGTCAAATTTCATCAAAATTTTAAAAACGGCTATAAATTAAGCGCGAAAGAGTTCGCCTAAAAAGGATATATTTTCTTTCTATTTACTGTTTAGGTAGTATAATCATTCTTGTCCGACAAGATAAAACCTCCTTTTTGTATGAAGCCCGAGTTTAAAAGCTCGGGCTTTTTTTATGCCCAAAATTCTGCTATAATCCCGCCAAAAACTGCAAGGAATTTTATGCTTACACATATCGACGAAAACAATATGCCGCGCATGGTGGATGTCGGCGCCAAGGATGATAGCGAGCGCGTAGCTACCGCGAGCGGCATCATACGAATGAGTGCGGAGGCGTTTGCCGCCGTTAAGCAAAACACAGCCAAAAAAGGCCCCGTGCTTCAAACTGCCGTAGTTGCCGCGATAATGGGCGCTAAAAAGACGAGTGAGCTAATACCCATGACCCATCCTCTTACGATTACTTCGATTAAAACCGATATTGAGGAGCTTGCGAGCGAATGCGCGTTTAAGCTTTTTGTAACTGTAAAAATCACGGGCAAAACGGGCGTTGAGATGGAGGCGCTAACGGGCGTGAGCGTGGGGCTGCTGACGATTTATGATATGCTAAAAGCGATAGATAAATCGATGCAGATCACCGACGTCGTGTTGCAGCGCAAAGAGGGGGGCAAGAGTGGCGTGTATATTAGGGGCTGAAAAGCCAAAAATCGACTATCCACTCTTTTGGGAATATAAAGTAGTCCTAGACGCGACTACCCAAAAGCGCGAGCAGATCGATGAAATTTTAAAGGGCGAGAATTACAAAGTAGACTTTTCGCGCTTTTCAAACGGCGGCAAATATATGAGCTTCAACGTAAGCGTTTTCGTTAAAGACGACTTACATCGAAACGAAATTTTCGAGCGCTTAAAAGCCCACTTTAAATATGTATTGTGACAGGAGATAAAATGAAAAAAGCAATAATCAAAAAATTCGGTGCCGATCTCGCGCAAATTTCACAAGCCGAGCTAGCCTCATATGTGCAAGAGCTCGCCTTGCAAGAAGCCACGAAGGCTTTGTGTGAGCTTGACGACGAAAGTAAAAGCGCCAAAAGCACGCAATTAATCCTAGACTTCGCAGCCGAGTTAAAAGACATGGGCACGCTTAGCGATGAGACGGCAGAAGCCCTACTTAACGGCGTTAAAAAGGCGCTGTGCGACGAGGACGAGCAGGGGCTTTACAAGCTCATCTACGACTACGACGATCTGCGCAAAAAGATCGCTTGTAAGCAAAAGGCTATTAAAGCACTTGTTTTGCGCAGCTACGATGATCTGGATACCGCGCTGCAAAACGCAAGCGAAACAGAGCTAAAAGAGCGCATAGGCTCGGCGCTACAGCGAGCGATCGCGAGCAAACTTCCGCTTGCGGACGTGCTAAAAGAAGCGAGCGAACTGGCCTTCATAAGCGTGTTAGAAAGTGGCACCGACATCGAGGATACCGCGCACGAGACGGCGAAAAACATCGCATTTTCGGCTATCGGCGACGGAGAATTTACGAAATTCCGCACTAAAGAAATTTCAAAAATCATCATAAATCGCGCGATTTTCGTCGCAAACGAGAGCAAAAATACAGCCTCTGCACTGATTAGAGGCGCGATTTTAGGCTGCTACGACGGCATAAACAAAGCCGCCGAAAGATACCGCGACGAGCTAAGTTTCTCGCCGGCAAGCGACGCACAGAGCCTAGAGAACGAAAGGCTTCAAATTTCGCAGATGAGCGAGCTATTTAGTGCCGTGCTAAGCGACGCGGTCGCAAGTTCGGAGGAGCCCGCTAAAAGCGAGATCGCCAAGATCGCCGATGAAGAATTCGGAGGCTATTTGGCTAAATTTAGAAAAATTTCAAGCGATCTACTCGATCAGCTAAGCGCCAAAATCGGCGAGATCGAGCTTGGCGAGCGCGCAAAAAAGGCAAGCGCCAAAGCGCGCGAAATCACTCAAGAGCTGAGCCAAAAAAGCGCCAAAATCATCGAAAACCTCGATCTGGACGAGAAACTGGACGCAATCAAAAAAGAGCTTAGCGAATTTGAAAAGAAAATGAGCCAAAAATTTGCCGAGCTAAAAAGCTCCGAGGTTGCCAAAAATGTAAGCGAAAGGGCGCGCGAGATGAGCGCTAAAGCTTACGAGGCTGCAAAAGAGACGATCGCCAAGCTAAAGTCCAAAAAGGACTAAATGGGCGCCGCGGGCGCGAAATCCCTAGCGGCAAACACTCGGCGCTCGCTGCTTTGCGCTGCAAAATTTACTAGCATGCCTTATACTAGCATGCCTTATACTAGCATGCCTTAAAGCTCGCGTGCCCTAAAAGAAAGGAGCTTTCGTTAGAGTTTGCGAGGCGTGCGCAGAATTCTTTATGCGCTTTAACGGCGCTATAAAATTCCATGCTGATAAAGAATTTTACGAATTTTGCATAGCTAAATTTAGATGCGCGCTGCAAAATTACGTGCCGCTAAAAATCCTACGGCAATGCGAGACCTCGGTCCAACCAAATCTTGCTGAAGTGATAAAATTCTAAGTGTAAAATTTTATAGCTGTCAGAGCATATATAAAATTCCAAAAACGGCGCGGATTTTTAAGCTTAAAATTTCATCGCGTAGATTTGCGTAGCCGAATTTTAAAATTCTAAACGCGTAAAATTTTAAAATTCCATCCAAAATGATACGGTGCGGTTTGCAATTTGAAATTTTATCCTGTCGCGCACAAAAGGAATTCCGCTAGATAAATTCTACGAAAAAGCACCTACGGCGTTTGGCATTTCTGCGATCATTTCAATTCCCACAACGAAATTTTATTGCAGCGCAAAATGCAATGTGAATGGCTACCGCTAAGCTAACAATTAGAATTTTGCGTTGCAAAGATTGGCGCGACTCACCTCAAATCATAGCGATATCCGAGCCCATTTTATCGCGCGATTTGATTGCGCAAATTTCAAACTGCTCTTATCTGCCCAAACCGAGCGCCTGGTGTAAATAAAATTCCGTCATATTTATCGTAGTCTACGCTGCGTAAATTTAAAGCCACGATCTCGCCCCCTTACTCTATATTTAGGCTCGGCAGCGCCGCACTTAGATAAAATCACTATTTTCACATAGCAATGCCTAATTTACGCCACGATAAAATTCTGCAAAATCACTGCTAAATTTTATCGCTAAATTACAAAGTCCAATCCTATTTTAAAGGCGACGGACGTCCTTAAATTTTACGGCAAATTCCAAATAGATCGCGCCTGCAAAATCCGGCAATCCAAAATAAAATTCTAAAAATTTAACCAAATTTCGCTAAAATCGCCGCAAAATTTCAAGGAGAAAAGATGAAAAAATTAGCTCTTTTAATATCCTTTGCTGCGATGATGATTTTTAGCGGCTGCGCGAGCACCACGCAAGGCGGCGCCGTAGGCATTGATCGCTCGCAATTCATCACCGTAAGCGAAGCTGAAATGGATCAAAGTGCCGCGCTTGCCTACAAGCAAATTACCGCCCAAGCAAACGCCAAGCATGTCCTAAATACCGATAAAAAGCTAACTGATCGCGTTAGAGGCATCTCGAGGCGCCTAATCGCTCAAGTCGGCGCATTTCGCAAAGACGCACTGAAATGGAACTGGCAGGTAAACGTCATCAACGACCCTACGATCAATGCTTGGTGTATGCCTGGCGGTCGCATCGTCGTATATACTGGCATCATCGAAAAGCTTAAGCTTACCGATGCCGAGCTGGCTGCTATTTTGGGGCACGAGATGTCGCACGCACTGCGCGAACACAGCCGCGAGCGAGCCTCGACTGAACAGATGAAAGATGTCGGTATCGCCGTAGCAAGCTCCGCAGCAGGGCTTGGAGATCTGGGCTCAGCAGCTTTGAATATGGCGGCGCAGTACACATTCACGCTGCCGTTTTCGCGCACGCATGAGACTGAGGCCGATCTGATGGGCGTCGAGCTGATGGCGCGCGCAGGATACGATCCGCGAGCGGCGATAAACGTCTGGGAGAAGATGAACAAGCTAAATGAGAGCCATCCGCTTAAATTTATGTCCACGCACCCTTCAAACGAAGATCGCATCGCCGATCTGAAAGAGGTGATGCCGAAAGTTCTGCCGCTTTACGAGGCCGCCGCGAGAAATAGATAGTCTTGTGATTTAAAATTTCGCAAGAGTTTGCGCGCTGAGGTTTTTTAAGTAGCAGGTTTTATAGTCGCATTTAAATTTCTTAATGGGCTTGCGTGCGGCGCTAGGATTATCCGCCGCCGCGTCAAAGCTCTATCGCGATAGAATCTCGCCGTGACAAAGGCCTGCCGTGACGCGAAATTTTAAATTACCGCAAAATTCCACCAATACGCGCGATAAATATAATCCGTACCGAGACAAAATTTCAAAACGCAAGTGCTGGGCGAAATTTTGTCGCATAGAAAGCAGGAACGTCCGTCGCTACAGAATTCTACGGCGCGAAATTTTACGATTTTAAGCGCGGCGAAATTTGGAGTAAAATTTTGCCCCTTCGGGCGCAGGTAGAATTTCGCTATGGGCGTATGCAAGCAAAATTTTGCAGCTGCAGTCAGGTATGAAAATAAAATTTATTCGGCCGGGTAGTAGAATTTAGCGCTATTTTGCGCGGCGACAAGTCTCGCGCGGGCAGATGAAATTTTACGCGATAAAAGGAGTAAAATTTCAACTCCGCAGAATTCTACGCACGGGCGCGAGGTATTTTCCGCGCCTTTTGGATTTTAAAGCGTTTTTAGATATAATCATAAATATTTATTTTTAAATTTCAAAGGATAAGAAATTTGGACACGGACAGTTCGGTTTTAATGTTAGTTTTAGCTTTTGTATTCATCTTTATGAATGCTTTTTTTGTTCTTTCGGAATTCTCAATCGTCAAAGTCAGAAAGTCTCGCCTCGAAGAGCTTATCAAGGATAAAATTCCAAACGCAAAGCTCGCTTTTAAAATTTCAAACTCCCTTGACACCTACCTCAGCGCCACTCAGCTAGGCATTACGATAAGCTCGCTCGCCCTCGGCTGGATCGGTGAGCCCGCGGTATCGAGACTGATCGAGCTGCCACTAAGATCCATCGGCATAGGCGGCGGAGCGGCGGCACATACGATTGCCTTCGTCATATCTTTTACGCTCGTTACGCTATTTCACGTCGTGCTTGGCGAGCTGGTGCCAAAATCCATCGCTATTGCTAAAACCGAGAAGATCGTGCTTTTCATCTCTAGGCCGCTTCATATTTTTTGGATTATGTTTTTTCCGATCATCAAGGCGTTTGACTTCATCGCCGCCGTCTCGCTTAAAATCATCGGTGTAAAGCCCGCCAAAGAGAGCGAGCTTGCGCTTTCGGACGAAGAGATCAAAATCATCGCAAGCGAGAGCCTAAAGGGCGGTGTGCTCGATAGCCTAGAGACCGAGATCATCAAAAATGCCGTCGATTTCAGCGACACGGTCGCTAAAGAGATAATGACGCCGAGGCGCGATCTAGTTTGCCTAAATAAGCAAAAAAGCTACGATGAAAACTATGCAACCGTACTGCAGTCGAAATTTACACGCTTTCCGTATATCGACGGCAGCAAAGACAACGTCCTAGGTCTCATCCATATCCGCGACATCATCCAGCAAAAGGGAGATAAAAGCTTCGATAAAATCGTGCGCAAGCTCATCATCGTGCCTGAAAACAGCCCGATCTCTAAAATTTTACCGATGATGAATAAGCAGCGCATTTTTGCCGCGCTCGTCATCGACGAATACGGCGGCACGGCGGGATTTTTGACGATGGAAGACATCATAGAAGAAATTTTTGGCGACATCAACGATGAACACGACGCGAATGCGCAAAATTTCAAACGTATCGACGAGAACACTTTTGAGTTTAGAGGCCGCTTCGAAATCGAAGGCGTCGAGGAGGTGATGGGCATCGACTTTGATGAGGAGACCGAGCAGCTAACGATCGGTGGCTACGTCTTTAATCTTTTCGGTAGCCTACCTGAAATCGGCGATAAAATAAGCGATGAAAACTGCGACTATGAAGTGCTGCGAATGGATGGCACGAGAGTTTCGCTCGTAAAAGCGATCAAAAAAGTAGTCGCGCAACCGCAAGAAAACGAAGAAGCGGAGAAAAATAACTAAGCCAAAGTATGGGTTAATAAAATTCGCTCTGTGATGCTGCGTGCCGGAAATTTCAAGCGCGCTGCCGCTTGCGACGCCGTTAATTCCCATATAGGGCAAAAATTTATTCGCCGCTCCCACATAGATGCCCTAATAGCGAGCACAAAAATACCCACTGCCCTTCAGAGCGCCATAAAGTGCTATTTATAAGCGCGCTGCAAACGAAAGGCGAAATTCTACTGCGAAAATTCTGCCAGAGCGATGCTAGATAGAATTTCTTGATGAACCTGTTTTTAAATTTTGAGAGATCGTAGATTTTAAAAATTTCAAAATTTACTAAATTTTAAAATTTCAATTGATCTAAATTTCTCGCCTAACTTAAATATCAAGCCCTGCTACAAGCCTGGGCTAAGCGGATTTTAAAGCCAAAGCCTAAGCGTGGAATTTCACGAAGAAATTTTAAAATTATAAAGATAAAATTTTGCCGCGCAGTATCGCAGAATTAGCTCTATCGATTTTAATCATAAAATTTCACTAATCTTGCTTTAAAACTTCGCGATTTTAAATTCTAAAAATTCCTAAGTAATCAAATTGGCGCGCCTTAAAATTCCGCATAAATAAATCTTAAATTCCTTTTTGCTACCATAACGAAAATTTTTCGCACGGATGGCTTTATGACAAAACACAAATTCTCATCGCGCTGGGCTTTTATAATCGCTTGCGTGGGCTCTGCTGTAGGTATGGCAAATGTCTGGGGCTTCCCTTACAAACTCGGCACGAACGGCGGCGGCGCATTTTTGCTAATTTACGTTTTTTTTGTAGCGCTGTTTTCATACGTAGGCCTAAGCGCCGAATACGCGATCGGTCGCCGCGCCAAAACAGGCACGCTAGGCTCATACGAATACGCGTGGAAAAGCCGCGGACTGGGCGCTATCGGTAAGGTTATCGGCTGGCTACCGCTTGCCGGTTCGATGTGTATCGCAGTGGGCTATGCCGTCATCATCGCCTACGTTCTAAAGGCACTAGTCCAAGCCATAGACGGCTCGCTAATGAGCGAAAATACCGATACGTGGTTCAACTCTTTTGCCCTGACGCCCTACTCCGTGGTACCTTATCACTGCATAATCGTCGCAGGCACGTTGCTGACGCTGTTTTTCGGCGCCAAAAGCATCGAAAAAACGAATAAAATTATGATGCCGCTATTTTTCGTGCTATTTGCAATTTTAGCGGTTAGGGTTGCGACACTGCAAGGCGCTGCAGGCGGATATGCGTTTCTTTTCGGCGCTGATTTTACTAAGCTATCAGATCCGATGGTTTGGATTTCTGCGATGGGACAGGCGTTTTTCTCGCTATCGATTACGGGCTCAGGCATGATCGTCTATGGCGCGTATCTATCCAAGGACGAAGACGTCGTATCTGCGGCGAAAAATACCGCGCTATTTGACACGCTAGCCGCGATGGTAGCTGCACTAGTGATGATTCCTGCAGTATTTGCTTACGGAATGGATCCTGCGGCGGGTCCTAAGCTACTTTTCGTAACTCTGCCTAAAATTTTGCAAGATATGGCAGGTGGTAGAATTTTTGCGGTGATTTTATTTACCGCCGTGATTTTTGGTGGAATTTCATCGCTTCAAAATATGTTCGAAGTAGTCGCCGAATCGCTAATGCATAAGTTTCCAAGGCTAAGCCGCGCCTTCACGCTTGCGTTATTGTGCGCGATCTGCCTTGGTGCGGGCCTTGGTATGGAAGCGATAAGCTCATGGGGGCCGTGGATGGATTTCGTATCAATTTATATCATTCCGATCGGAGCGGTAATCGGCGCAATATCGTGGTTTTGGGTAATTAAACGTAATGAAATTTTAGATGAGATCAATCTGGGCGCAGATAGGGCTCGCGGCAAGCTCTGGTATGATATCGGGCGCTTTGTCTATGTCCCGCTGGCGCTA
>CAUQPS010000041.1:0-14998 GCA_963520005.1 uncultured Campylobacter sp. | reverse complement strand
CCTTGAAATTTGAAATTTTAAAATTTCGCTTTTTGATTTCGTGCTTTGGAATTTTAAGGTGCGTAAAATTCCACGCGTTTTGAAATTTAAAATTTTGATCCACGCCGAGGAATTCTGCAGCGTAAAATTTAAAATTCTGAAATTAAAATTCCGCGCCTTGAAATTTTACGCTTTAAAATTTAGAATTTTAAAATTTCGCAGCCGAAATCTTACGCGCCTGAAATTTGAAATTTTGTCGCACCTTAAAATTTAGCGCACCCGCCAAGCATCACGGTACCCATCAAAGCCCCTGCGCGCTAGAGGGCGCGACTAACTCCTTTATAATTTTACCGGGCTCGCAATGAATTATTTTACTCTCTATCGTAAATTTTTCGCCGTCAAATTTAAAGTATTGATATTCATCGACAAGCTCGCCGTCCGGGTATTTATCGCTATATTTTACCTTAAGAGCGCCCAGTATGCCGTTTTCAAAGGTCAAAAACGTCCTTTTAGCGTATTTGCTCTTTATCTCGTCGCTGCCGTCTAAATATGAGAAAAAATCATATTCTATGCCGAAGCGAGCGGAGTCGTGCGGCGCCAAAGAGCTCATCTTAGAGCAGTCGCAATCTGCGCCGCATGAGCGGACGTAATGAAATATATCAACCATTTTTATACCCGTTTCGCTTGCTTCTGCCGCCTTAAGCTTATCGCTTGCGAGTTTGCTAGAGCCCTTTGATGCTCCGTAAATAAGATATAGATTTTCTTTAACTTTAAAAACTTTTATCACTCGATCGCCGCCCCATGCGGTACCGACTGCCCAATCGCCGCAGGCGCAATCCCGCCTGCCGCCAAGAACGCATTCTTGCATCTGCTGCGCACCTTTGTCTGCAAAATCCATAATGAAATTTTGCCCGCCGCTTGCGTATTGATACGCTACGTAGTTAGCGCCCATCGTGCCACCGGTGCTGATATCTACCGAATATGCCCGAAACTTGCCGTCCTGCGAGATCGCCATATTCGGCGCAAACCTCAAGGATTTTAAAATTTGCGGAGCGCTCTCGCCCGCGCTTTGCAAAAACTCCATAAACGTAGCCCTTAGCCTAACGATGCTCTCGCAGAGCGTCCCATCGGGGCGATGCCTGGCTTCGTCGATTTCTTTCAGCGCCGCGTCTAAATTTGCTGTTAAAATTTCTAGGTTTTGATCCTTTTGAGCGCTGTTTGCACCTCTCGCCAAAGCGGGCGCTGCCTCAGCGAATACGAAGTTTAATAAGCATAAAAACGAAATTAAAATTTTCAAAACGGCTTCCTTTAAATTTTCGCTGGATTATAGCGCAAATTTCGCCGCGCGAGATTTGGATTTAGAATTTGCGCCGCTAAATTTAAAATCCAAATCCGCTCGCTGTGGAATTCTGCGAAATTGCGAAATTTGAAATTCCTTGAAGTTGCAAAATTCCGCGAGGCTGCCGTTTGAAATTCGCCTTTCAAAGCATAAGGCTAAGCAGTAGCAAAAATCCGATGAAGCTTAGAGCGTTGCCGAAGTCGCCGCCGATGTGATCGCCGAGCCGCGTCAGCACGAGCGCGCCGCCTAAACGCAGACCTATTTGTAGCGCCACGCCCGCGATAAAATCTATCACGCGCCGAAGTCCGCTGCGCGTATCGCCTAGCTTGGCGCTGCGGCTTTGATTCCAAAGCCCGCTTACGCGGTAGTCTTTGTAGCGAGCGCGGAGAATATCGCCGTTTTGCAGCTCGAAGCTCTGCGAGGCATCCTTTGTCTTAGCGGGCGCCGCGACTTCGGCGGAGCGGGCGGAATTTATAGAATTTGCTGCGTTAGTAGAATTTACAGAGCTTATGGAATTTACTGATTTCGCAAAATTCTTAATACTCGTAGAATTTGCGGAATTTTCTGCGTCTAAATTCTTAAATTTCATGCAATTTTCGCCGTCCGCAAGCTCCGCTAAATTTTGATCTGCGCGTAGCGCGCTAGAGACGATACGCCGCTTGCTGTTGCCCGATAAATACAGCCCGTCCAGCGCGAAGCCATAGTAATAAACATCGCCGCTTCGCAGCACGCGCACGCCGCTAGCATAGCCCTCCGCTTCGCCGCTTCGCTTGGGCTCTTTGGAGTGCGGAAGCGCTGCGAATACGCGCCCGAACTTTGCAGCGCGCCAGTTCTTTCGCATAAACTTAAAGCTGCAATACGCAAAAGGCGCGAGGATGAGCAGGGCTAGCAGTCCGGCAGGAGCCCTTGCATCAAAGATAAAGATTATGCAGTAGATGCTCATCGCGGTCAGCACTACGCCGAAGGCTGCGAATATCGCGGCAAGTGCCATGCTACCGGCGTCCTTCCAGCGCTGCGCGCCTAGGCTTAGATTAACGAAATCTAGCGGAAGGATGGAAGTGGCAGAGTTTACCGAAGCGCCGTCACGGCTCTCGCGAGTAGAATTTAAAGAGGTGGAGCCGCTTAAATCCTTGCAATTTAAATTCGAAGCATAAGGCTCCGTATCGGCGCTCGCCCGCTCGTTAGAGCCTTTGCGGATTAGGCCCAAAGCGGCGGAATTTATACCGCTGCGATCTTTATTTGATAAATCAGATACCGCAGAGTCTTGGCGTGCACTTGCCGCGGTATCATTATGTGCGTCGCAGTCTGAATTTGCGGCAGTGGAATTTTTGCTATTTGGAGTTTCGCAGCTAAGGCGCAGCATGGAATTTTCGCCGCTTAAATCGGCGCCGTTTAAAGCGCTTCGGCTAGAATTTAAGCTCCTCAAAGCCTCGCGGCTGGAATTTAAACTCGAAGCCTCATATATCACCGCCAGCTCGTCGCCCTCGCGTATCGGCAGATAAAGTCCATCGCGCCTTAAGTCCAAATTTCCCGCAAAGCGCAAGCGCTCCAGCGTAAAGCTAAATTTCGCCGTGTCTGCAGCCGCGGGCTCCAGCTTTAAATCCCTGGCCGTGCCGCGAGCAAGCTTGATACGTCGCGGTGAAAGAAATTTAGCAAAGCCCATGGGCGCCTTTCAGATCTCGCAAAATTTCGCTCCTCCTATTTCGCGGCGGATTTTTTGCGGACCTGGATATTGATGAGTTCTACTAGCAGCGAAAACGCCATCGAGAAGTAGATGTAGCCCTTAGGTATGTGAAAGCCCAGCCCGTCGGCGATCAGCGAGACGCCCACTAAAATCAAAAATGCAAGCGCTAAAATTTTGATCGTCAGGTTTGCGTCCACAAAGCGCGCGATCGCGCCGCTAGCGAGCATCATCACGCCCACAGCGATGATGACTGCGAGGATCATCACAGGTAGGTGCTGCGCCATGCCCACGGCGGTGATGACGCTGTCGAGCGAAAAGATGATGTCCAAAACAGCGATCTGCACGAGCGTGCCGCCGAAGCTTACCTTGCCGCTACTAGCGCTGCGCTCGTGTGCCTCGCCCGTGGCGCTGGAGTGGATTTCGAGCGTGGATTTGACGAGTAGAAACAATCCACCGCCGATCAGCACGAGGTCGCGTCCGCTAAAATCGCGCGCGAGCACGCTAAATAGCGGCTTAGTTAGTCCCATGATCCAGCTTAGGCTAAGAAGCAGCAGTATGCGCGTGAACATCGCAAGCGCGAGCCCCATTATACGGGCGCGCCCGCGCTGCGCCTCGGGCAGGCGGCCGCATAAAATCGCGATAAAGATGATATTGTCGATACCAAGCACGATCTCAAGCCCCGTGAGTGTCGCCAGGCTGATCCATGCCTCGGGTGAGGCGATCCATTCAAACATCGGTTTCCTTTGGGTGAAAATTTAAGCGGTGATGATAGCGAAAGTTTGGTGAAAATTTCTAAATTTTATCGCCTTCGCGCGCGAAACTGCGCGGGGATTTAGGCGATGCGATGCGGACGGTTTATCTTGGAATTCTGCCGCAAGACTATTTCGCTAAAAAGCGCAAAGCGCCGCATGCGCGGCAGAATTGCGGCGCGCGGAATTTAGTGGATTGAGAGAGCAGAATTTCGGCGGCGAAATTTTAAAATTTAGGCTCTAAATTTACCCGTTTTTAAGCAGGGGGGGTAGCATTATTTTCAGAATTTATTTCAAAGGAGTGAAGATGAGATATGCACTAGGTGTCGCGCTTGCGACGTTAATTTTTACGGGATGCGGCGCAGACGAAGTAGAGCTCGTGAAAAACTACACTTTGCCTGATTTCAAGTCGATGAGTATCGGCACGGCGATCGAAAGCTCGAAAATCTGCAAAAGTGTCACCTGGAGCAAAGAGGAAAACGGCGGATTAAAGACGGTCAAAATGGTTTGCGACTTGGATATGGAGCGCATTAAAGCAAAGATAGTGCAAGATAAAACCGAGAGCCTTAAATCTTATAAACAAAGAGCATTGGATACATCTTTAAATAATGCTATGATTTATTACAAAAGTAAGGTCTATGATGAGCAAGGCCTGCTTAAGCTAGCAAAAGAACACTGCAAACTCAATGAGGTAAAATTCCAAGAAACATTTAAAACTAAAGGCAAAATAGAATTCGACGATGAAGACAAGATGGTTGATTGTGACGATAAATTAAAAGGGGAATTTCAAAAAGAATATAACGTTGATTATATTATAGAATATCTTAAGAGAGCTGTCTATTACTCGCAGCTAACGGTAGAGCAATATGATGCAGTTTTTGGACGCAAAAAAGTAGAGTATCCATCAAAAGCTGTTATTGAGCTAAATTTTATCGTGAATGCCGATAAAAGCATAAGTTTGTCAGATAAATTTATGGTAACCGAAGATGTTGCCGATGATATTATTAAAACAAGTTCGTTCACTGGTAAAAGGGTGGCAGAGGACGCCTTAGTAATTTTCTACGAAAGGCAATAAGCGCCTGAACTCTCGGCTAAATTTGATGAAATTTTAAAATTTAGCCGAGTTTTTATATCAAAATTTCATCCAAAATTTTACGTGGATTTTAAATTTAAAGTGCGATGCCTTCTCGCCGTCAAAGCTAAATTTAAATTTTAGCCTTATTGCGGCGCGCAGACTAAATTTTTGCTGCGCGGAATTTTAAATTTTATTCAGCATACTGCGTGGAGCGGATAAGCGAGCGAGCCGAGCTTGCGGTTTTAGATAAAATTTGGCTTTACACGAGCTTTTGCGAGATATGAGGCTAACCTCCGCCCACGTCCCTACCGCCACAGCTTCATACGGGCTCTTGCGAGGCGCGCGTTTAGATTAAAATTCTGACGAGCTAGCCAAAAAGCGGATTCCGCCCGCCGAAACTAGCGACTCGCTGTATTAACCAAAATTGGAAGTTTGTGCCTTTGGGTATGAGTTTCGGCGCCGTTTGCATACGGAGTATCGGCCAAAATCGGCGGTTTTTTTCTTGCTGATCAAACAAGCTTGCTGTCGCGTTAATCAAACGGCGAGGGTTGCAGAGATTTGATCTTGTAGCTTGCGCGGTGAAAAGGCGTGAGCCCGTACCGCTCGATCGCCGCGATGTGCGCGCGCGAGCCGTAGCCTTTGTTTTGCGCGAAGTCGTATTGCGGGTAGCACTGCGCGAGCTCGTGCATGACGCGGTCGCGCGTGACCTTGGCGAGGATGCTCGCCGCACTTACTTCGGCGATTTGCGCGTCGGCTTTTACGAGCGTCTGAAGCCCGCGTACGCCGAAGGTTACGTTGCCGTCGTAGATGATCTGTCCGCTAAAATACGCAAAATACGCAAGAATCTGCTCAAGCGCCGATCTTAGACATGCGCTGAGTCCGATCTCATCGACCTGCGCGCTTGAAATTTCGACGATTTTATAGCGCGAGTTTTTGGTGATTACGGCGTAAAGCTCCTCGCGGCGCTTCTCGCTTAGCTTTTTGCTATCGGCAAGTCCCGCGATCTCGCGCTGCAAGACGCAACCAGCGACGCAAAGCGGTCCTGCAAGACAGCCGCGCCCTGCCTCGTCGATACCGCAAATCTGCCCGCTCACTGCGCATCCTTTCGCACGACGGGCACGACTCCGCTTAGCAGGTCGTGTAAATTTAATCTATCTTTGCGAAAAAAGCAGATCAAAAGCCCGATGACGCTAAAGCCTGCAAACACGAAGCATCCAAAGCGAGCCAGCGCCCTAAAAAAGCTTACCTTGCGTCCGCTGCGAACGTCGATGAGATAAAGCCCCGCGAGCTTGTAGCCCGGCGTCTGGGCGCTGCGGGCGTAAAATGCCGCGCAAATCGCGCCGTATGCAAGCCAGATAAGCGCGATCGCGGTCTGGTTGCGCCACAGAGCCTCTTTCGAGCCCAAGACGAGATAGGTAACGCCGTAGAATAGGGGCATCGCGATGATGAAAAGATCGACGATGAAGGCCTTTACGCGCAGAAAAATCGGTGAAATTTTAGCTTTTTGTTTTGCCATTTTGCTTCGTTTTGGATTAAATTTTAAAATTCCGTCGCGCTAAAGCCAAGAGGATAAAATTTAATCTCGTTGCGGTTTGTTAGCAGCAATCGGCGCCTAGTTTCCGCGGCTTCCTGGCTTGATCGCCTTACTTCCGGCAGCACAGAGCGGGCAGATATCGGGCTTGTAAATTTCAAACTCGAAATTACCTAGCGCAAAAAACGGCTTATCTGCAGGCAGCTTGGCGCCGCTCTTTGCGCTGCTGCCCGCTAAATTTGTGACCTTGCAAAATCCGCGATTGGCAAGCGCGGCAAAGCCCACGACCTCGCCGCCTAGGTCTTCGATGATCCTCGCGCTCTCAAGCGCCGAGCCGCCCGTCGTGATGATATCGTCGCAGACGATAAATCTCTCGCCTTTATGCACCTCAAAGCCGCGGCGCAGGCTCATTACGCGATCTACGCGCTCGGTAAAGATGAAGCGCTTTTTCGCCGCGCGAGCTAGCTCGTAGCCGGCTAAAATTCCGCCCAGTGCGGGCGAGCAGACGCTGTCGAACTCCATGCCCGCCCTTTCGATAACGGCGGCGAGTTCGTCCGCTAGCTGTCCTGCTAGCTGCGGGTTTTCTAGCACTTTAGCGCTTTGGAGGTAAAACTGCGAGTGGTTGCCGCTTGAAAGCAGAAAATGCCCCTGCAGATATGCACCGCAGTCGCGATATATTTTTTCTATATCCACAGCTCAAACCTTCAAAAGCTCGGCTTCTTTGGCCTTAACTGCGTCGTCAATCTTGGCGGAGTAAGAGTCGGTGATCTTTTGTACCTCGTCGTAGCCCTTTTTGGCGTCGTCTTCGGAGATCGCTTTGTCTTTTTCGAGCTTTTTAATCTCATCGTTGGCGTCTTTGCGGACGTTGCGAATGCCGATTTTGGCCTTCTCGCCCATCGCTTTTGCTTTTTTAGCGTTTTCTTGGCGTTGCTCGAGCGTCATCGGGGGGAAAAATAGCTTCACGCTCTCGCCGTCGTTAGTCGGATTGACGCCGATATTCGCCGCTGCGATCGCGCTTTCGATCGCCTTTAGCATCGGCTTTTCCCACGGCGTGATCGAAATCGTTACCGCATCGGTCGAAAGGACGGTCGCGACCTGATTTAGCGGGGTCTGCGAGCCATAATAATCCACGAAAATATGATCTAGGATCGCCACGCTCACTTTACCGGTGCGTAGAGTCGTAAAGTCCTTTTTCAAAGCCTCGATAGCTCGATCGCCGTTTGCTCTTTGCTCTTTGTAGATAGCTTCTAGCATTCAAATCCTTTAAATAAAATTTGCGAAATTATAGCGTTAAAAAAATAAGAATAGCATTTAAAAGCGCGGATTTTGCGCTTTTAAATTTTAAAATTTAGAGTTTATTTGGTTGTGTTTTGATCTGCGGAAACAGCGCTGGCATTGGTATCGCTTGATGCTTGCGACTGGGCAGGCGCGCTAGCTGCGGCGGTATCGGTCGCAGGAGCCGCGGGTGTTTCGATTTTCGTATCCGTCGCATTGGTCTCGCCGCTAATTATGTAATTTGACTCAGTGCTTACTGGAGCGAAATTAGGCTTTGCACCTGAAACTGGGATGGATGGCACGCCAGGGACAGCGTTTGGTACGGATTTAGTAGCATTTGCTTCGATCTTGATGCGATCGACGACAGAAGATTTAGCATCTTGCTGATAGAAATACGCAAGCACAAGTGTGTTTATCACAAATAAAATTCCCATCGCAGCGGTAAATTTAGCTAAAAACCCCGCCGGACCCTTTGCTCCAAATAAGCTTTCGTTGCTTCCGCTGTATGCGCCAAGTCCGATAGAAGAGCTCTTTTGCAGTAGAACGGAGATCGTAATTATCACGGCGAAGACGACTTGTAAAACTAAAAATAACGTAGTCACTATAAAACCTTTTGAAAAAATTGAATTTGCGATTATAATAAAAGATTTATAAATTTTAAGTTAAGAGTGCACCGCGCGAAGCGGTGCGTAAAATTTAGTCTCTACTTGCGCCGAAAATTCTTAGCAACGAAAGGAAGAGGTTGTAGATGTTTAGATACATATCTACGGCAGCCATTATCGGTGAAGTGTAAGTGCCGTTGATGATGTTTTTAGTATCATAGATAATATACATCGAAAAGATTAAAGCCGAAAAAGCTGAAATTGCTATATCAAGCACGGTGCTTTTGAAAAAGAAGTAGTTCAAAAGGCTTAGCACGATAATAGCCACAAGCGATACCAATAGCGGTTTGCCCCAAGAGTCGAAATTTGTCTTTGTATTCATCGCGTAAACGGTAAGAGCACCGAAAGTAATCGCTGTAGCCACGAACGCATGCGTTACTACGTCTCCAGCGCCTGCTGCGATATAAATAGCGATCAATTTACCTAGAGTAAGACCGGTAATAAAGGTAAATGCAAAAAGCAAAACCAGCGCGATCGTGTTGGCGCCGCGATTTACGGCTGCTTGCATACCGAAGATCAGCCCCATTAAAACTACCAGATATAAAATCGGATGAAGAGCCAAGCTCACGCCGAAACTCATCGCCACAAAAGCCCCTGCCGCCGCAGCTATCATCGAAGCGGTTAGAAGCGCGTAGGTTTGTTTAATGGTCTGAGAGATTCGTCCTTGTTCCAGTGACGCGTCCGATAGTTCATAGCCGTCCGCGTAATTTCGTCTGTCGTATAGACTCATATTTTTCTCCTTCTTTTGATTTATGAGCGGGGAGTTTAGCGAAAATTTGGTAAATATATAATTAAAAATTCCTAGAATTCTATCTATTTATGAAAGTAATATATAATTCCCGACTTTTTTAAGGAGAAAGTATGCCCAGCCAGTTAATAAATGGAGCTATTAAATTTATGGAAGAAAATTTTGCCGAGCATGCCGAACTTTTCGGAAGTCTGGCAAATCATCAAAAGCCCCACACGCTTTTTATCGGCTGCTCCGACTCGCGCGTGGTGCCGAGCCTAATTACCTCGACGCTTCCAGGAGAGCTTTTCGTCGTGCGAAATATCGCAAACGTCGTTCCTCCATACCGCATTAGCAAGGAATTTTTAGCGACTACCTCAGCGATTGAATACGCGCTGTATTCGCTAAAAATCAAAAATATCATCGTTTGCGGGCACAGCAACTGCGGTGGCTGCGCGGCGCTGTTTTACGACGCTAAAAAACTTGAAAAAATTCCAAACGTAAGGCGCTGGCTAAATTTAATGCAGCCCGTAAAAGACGAGGTCGAAAAGCTCAAAGATCTCGGCGCCGATAAGCGCGAGTGGATCACCGAGCGGCTAAATATTATAAATTCCATGCAAAATTTACTTAGCTTTCCTGGCATCAAAGACGCCTACAAAAACGGCGAGATTAAAATTTACGGCTGGCACTACGTCATCGAAACGGGCGAGCTATTCAACTACGACGACGAAGGCGCGCATTTTACGCTATTAAATAAGGGAGTGGATTATGAAAAAATCTATAATCAGCTTTTTAACGATTAGTCTTTTTAGCGCCGCTTTAGCGTTTGCAGACCTCAACACGACCGGTGAGGGAAGTTTTGTAGAGACGAATTCTTCTACTCCAGAGGCAAATCTTACTTTAGAAAATAACAAAACCGAGATCAAAAAAGAGGTCGCTAAAATTTTATCCAAATCCCTCGGTGCAGAGGATGGAAATAAAACTGAAGTAATAAATATGATCGCAGAAAAGGTCGCTAAAACGGAGACTTCGCAGAAAAAAGCTCCTAATGGAGAGACGCTTATCTCTGTAATCAAAGAGATTAAAAAGCTAAATTTGCAGCGCAGCTCCCTGCTTAATGGCGGCGATGCCAACGCGAGCAAAAACGAGCTGGACGCCATCGATCGCAATAAAGCTAAGCTCTTTGATCGCTTACCTTTTGCGATTACGCAGCAGGATATGGATATCGAAAGCATAATGTCGTATGCGCAAAATAAAAAGAACATCCAAACTACGTTAAAAAAATACGCCAAAAAGCAGAGCTCTCCCGAATACGTAAATGCAAGCGCGGATTTAGAAAAGATGGAGATGGCAGAGATCTTTTATACCTCACTTATGAAAATTGAGGACATGTTTGTAAACGGCGCAAGCAGAAGCGCGCTTGAAAGCGAGCTGAGTAGTACGCTACTAAATATCCAAACTAGGGATTTTAGCAAACTTAATGATTTGAAAAACAATCTAAGCAGTCAAGAGCAAATAGACACCTTAGAGTCTAAAATCAACGATTTGAAAAACGACAAACAGACCTACGACGAGGTGCTTACGTATCTGTCTCGAAATAGCGATCTACTCGCAAGTAGCGTGGTTTTTACGAGCTTAAATTTTAAATCGGTGATCGATTATATCAACGATAAAATTCCGTTTAAGCTCAGCCACGTAAATTTCGGCAAGCTCATTCTAATCACGCTGATTACGCTATTTTTCTACTCGCTTCGCAGGCTGCTTGCCAATATCATCTATTTCGTATTTAAATTCTTTAATAAAAGCTTTTCGCTGGATAGTGAAACTCTAAAAACGCAAGTAGTAGGCATCATCAAGCGTCCGATGGGTATTTTGCTGATCGCTTATTCGGTCGATATCTGTCTTAGTATCTTTTATTATCCGGCGCCCGTGCCGATAAAATTTGCAAATTTATTCTCGATCGTTTACGTGGTACTTTGGGCATGGCTCATTATCGAAATCATCGATGGTTACGGCATTGTCGTGCTTGGAAACATCACGAAAAAAGGCGTCAGAAAAGATATCATAAATCTGGTTGTTAAAATTCTATACGTCATCGTAATCATCATCGCCGCGCTTTTGGTGCTAAAGCGTCTGGGCTTTGACATCTCGGCGCTTATGGCATCGCTTGGAATCGGCGGACTTGCGATCGCGTTTGCGACCAAGGACATCATCGCAAATTTCTTCTCATCCGTGATGCTATTATTTGATAATTCATTCTCGCAAGGAGACTGGGTCGTATTAGGCGACATAGAAGGAAACGTCGTAGAAACGGGCTTTAGAAAGACGACGATCAGAACCTTTGATAACGCTCTTGTTTTTGTGCCGAATTCCAACATAATGGCGCAAAATATCAAAAACTGGAGCCGCAGGAAGGTAGGACGGAATTTAAAGCTTACCGTGGGCGTCGAATATGGTGCGAGCACGGCTCAACTGCGAAAGTGCGTAAACGATATCAAAGAGATGCTAAAATCTCACCCGGGCATCGCTCAATCTGCAGATACGGCGCTAAATTCCAAAGATTTTCGTATGCGTTATAGACAAAATATGGTCTCTATCGACGATTTAGCGGGCTATAAAAGCACTATGTTTGTGGCGCTAGATAGCTTTGGCGATTCGTCTATTAATATTTTAGTTTACTGCTTCACAAAAACCGTAATATGGGCAAATTTTATTCAAACCAAAGAGGATGTTTTATTTAAAATAATGGAGATCGTGGAGCAAAACGGACTATCGTTTGCCTTCCCGTCGCAGAGCGTTTATATCGAAAATATCCCGGAAATAGCAAGCGAATGCGTAAAATCAAAAGTAAATTCCAACGACAAAGGAGAGCAAAATGGCTGATTTCGATGACTTCGAAGACGAAGAGTTCGATGAGGACGAATACGAGGACGATGATTTAATCGGAGGCGACGAGAGTTACAACTACAACTACGACGAGGATGATTACAGCTACGAAGACGACGACGGCTTCAACGATTATAGCGATTTGGACGGCGAGGATTATTAGTGTTTAGATCCAGGGCGTTGCCTTTTGATCCGCGCACGAATAAAATCGCGAGCCTACAGAGTTTGAAATTTCATCACGGCGGGCTTTGCGAGGACTATGTCTCCGCCTTAAATCGAGACATAGTGGATACGCCGATACAAAACGCGGATCTTTTTACGATCATCACGCAGTCGTTCAGGGAGGCGCGCGGCGAGGAGTGCGAGTTTTCGCAAATTTCAAAGCTTTATCAAATTTGCCTAGGTTTTAGCCGTATTTTTAACAATGCCTCTGAAATTTACAACCACGATTTTTACTTCGACTGTATCGCGCAGCCAAGCGAGCCTAGCGGCGAGCTCGCGGACGCTTTAACGCAGGCTTTCGGCGGGATAGAAAATTTGAAAAGCGAGTTTTTAAAGCGCGCGATGGGGCTTTTTGGCAGCGGCTGGTGCTGGCTCGTGTGCGATGAGCGCGGCGCAAATTTAGAAATCATCACGACGCAAAACGCGGACACGCCGATCGCGCACGGCAAAATTCCGCTTTTGGCCTGCGATCTTTGGGAGCACGCCTATTATGTCGATCATCAAAATGCGCGCAAATCCTACGTGGAGAGCTTCTTGCGTTTTGCGGACTTCGGCTTTGCAAGCGACGCCTACTTCCAGGCGAAAAAGCAAGGACTTGACTCCGTAAAGCTCTACATCAGCGAGCTTCACCCCGCTGCCTCCTCGCGCTGCGATTGCGGCTGCTGCGGGTAGATTTGGGCTTTCGTTACACAGCTTCGAGTGCTGCATTTTCGGCTCTCTATGACCGCCGCGCGCTAAATTTATAAGCATTTTTCACATTTTGACGCCCGTTATTTTACCCTGAGAATACTGTGCCTCGTCGCCTCAGGATTGCTGTGAATGATTCTAGCTCGCTATCTCGCCGTATGTAGAATTTGCACAAATTTTGGTTTTTAGCCATTTGGTACTGCGTATTGAAATTTAACGTTACGAGCGAATATCTCGCAAAATTTTAAAGTTGCAAATAAAGCCCATTAAATTTTCATACCGAGATAGGTAGCCCATTCTTTGCCTCCGCAATTATACGGAGGGGAGCGACTCTTTCTGCCCCCTGCCTTGCTCGCCCACACCATGCTCGTAAAATTTTGTTTAGCAAAGCGGGTAGCAAATTTTAAAATATCAGCCAGCTAAAATTTACCGCGCTAAAGGCAAGGTTGCAGTAGATTTGAAATTTAAGCCTGAATAGCGCGGCTTGCGAACCGCGGTCTAAATTTAACAAAATTTGATCGTCAAATTTTACTTTTTGGCAGTTGAAATTTTTAGCGTCATTTCGGCTTGAAATTTCGCTTTAAATTTTAAAAATTTGCACCGTGCCAAAGTTGCTCGTTACGCGGAAAAAACAAGCTGCATCGAAACCAAGCTATGCCGGCGTCAGGCGATACATGCGCGCTATGTGTGCCAAAATACAGCGTGGGATTTTAACCGCATCAGCTCAAATTACGCGGCGAGCTGCGCTGTGCGAGACTTCGTTAATTAAAGCGCCAGCCGTATTCGCGCGCCGCATAAAGCTGCTCGGTGTAGAATTTTACTCGTTTAAACGCAGCACATCGCTTTACAAATACAAAGCCGTATCATTTAAATGCACCACTTAACGGCGCGATATATGCGGCTGAAAAACAAAATGCGCAAGGCTAAGCTCGATTAAAATTTTTAAGCTGCACTTCAAAAATAAAGCCATGCTCGCTCGAAGCGCGGAGCCCCGCCCGTTTAAAGCGTGGGGCCGTAGTCTAATCAAAATTTGTCCGAGACGTGAAGCCCCGCTTCAAAACGCAAAATCTCGCTCGCTTAAAACACGAAGCCGTGGGCACTGAAAATGCGAAGCTGCGATCGTTAAAACGCGAAGCCGCGTCTACTCAAAATTTTAAACCTTTTTAAAATTCCATCCGCTTAAAATTTTAAAATTTAGCCCGCTTTACTCTCTTGCTAGCCCGTTTTTATCGGATTTGTCGCTGATTAGCTTGCCGCTTTCGTCGTATTTTTTGGCGCGCACGAGCCTGCCGCGCTCAAACTCGCCCTCGGCTTCGAGCTTGCCGTTTGCGTAGTAGTGCCTCGCCGTGCCCGTCTCCAGGCCATCCTTGAATGTGATTCTAGCCTTGAGTGCGCCGTTTTCGTGATATGTTTCGTATAGCCCGTGTTTGCGCCCGTCTCTGAACATTACCTTCGCCGCAAGCGCGCCGCTTGCGTAGTATTGCTTACTCGTGCCCGTTTGCTTGCCGCGCTCGAACTCGTATTCGCCCTGCAGCGTGCCGCCCTCGTAATATTCACGCACGGCGCCGTCGCGCTCGCCGTCTTTAAAATTTTCGACTACGCGCGTCTTGCCGTCTTCGTAAAACAACTTCCAAACGCCCTGTTTGCGGTCATCCTTGTATGCGCCGGTCTGCCTTAGCGCGCCGTTTGCGTGATACCATTTCTCTACGCCTTGCCGCTTACCCCCTTTGTAGCTCCGCTCCCCGCGCACTTTGCCGCTTTTATAATAATCAACGTCCTTGCCGTTTCGCAGCCCGCCCTTATACGGATGGTGCGCGCTTACTTCGCCGCTTTCGTAGTAGTCGGTGAAAACGCCCTCGCGTCTATCATTTTTATACGCGCCCTGCTGCTTTAGCTTGCCGCTTCCTTGATAATACAGCTTGTAAAAGCCCTCGCGCTTGCCGGCTCTGTATTCGCTCTGCGACTTCAGCTCGCCGTCGTCTGCGTAGTAGCTCTTAGCGACGCCGTCGTACAGGCCGCCTTTTAGCGGATATTCGTTTGAGGGACTATCTCTGCCGTCAAAATAATCGCGCTGAAGCACCGCAGTGCCGTCCTTTACGTCGATTTCTCTGATAAGCGTGGGCGGCAGCGGCTTTGCTCTGGGGTAGACGACGCCCATAAAATTTACGTCGTAGAGATCCTC
>CAUQPS010000040.1:0-15012 GCA_963520005.1 uncultured Campylobacter sp. | reverse complement strand
TGGCAAATACATTAAAATTTATCTCGAATGAACTTAATAGCGAGCTGTTTGATAAGCGGAGGAGGGTAGGTTAGGCGGAACAAATTTTGCTTTTTCGCTCGCGTTAAATGACAAAGTAGGGCTGCTGCGACTGGCGCAATTATAATAGCGATTTTATCCACTTACCACGCCGTAACTGCTTAAATTTTAAAATTTACTTCTCTTTGCGGCTTAAAATTTTAGAAATTTTTACAGCGTCGTAAGTTTTTGCTTGCGCTTTTAGAAACTCGCAAAGCTCTTTCTGCTCGCACAGACCGCGCGAGAGCAGAAATTTCGCCGCCATCTCGTCATCCAGCACCACAGCTACTTTGATAAGCGTTTCGATCTCCTTTTTATCGATGCTAGCAAAGCCTTGGAATTTTAAAATTTCCTCCGCATAGCGTAGCCTCCCGTCGCGGAATTCTTTAAATTTAGCACCCGCGGCAAACTCCCTCGCAGCAAGCGGTAGTACCTCCTTATATCCGAAAATGGAAACGTTATTGTCGCTTAAAAATATTAATTCGCTGCCCGCAACCGAGCCGACCACGTCTTTCGTATCTCGCGCGCCGTTTGCGATCAAAAACTTAAATGCCTCGAAATTATCGTTTGCCGCGGCATCTCGCAGCAGCCCGCTAGCCTTGACGTCCGCGCCGTTTCGCACCAAAAGCTCTAAAAGTCGTATCGCATCGGCTTTATCAAAATGGTAAAGCTTCGCCATCTCGCCGCTAAATTTCGAGCCGAAAAAGATCGCGAGCTTTAGCGGCGAGAAATAACTGCCATCTCCGCCGTAATTGAGATTTGGTTTAAATTTAAGGATTTTTTCTATCCGCTCGAAGTCAAATTTTGAATTTCGCAGCACCTTCGGATTAAAAATGAAAGCGGTGAAAATTCTATCTTTAAACTCCCCGAAATCCTCGTCGATCCTGCCCCTGTTTTGCGCCGCGAATTCCAAAAGCGCGTCCAAGCCCGCATCTATCTGCGCATCGCTAGCATTTTCATCGTAAAAAATTTCAAAATTTGGCTGCGGCAAATTTGACGCCACCTGCTGCGTAGTAGAAGCCGCCGCATCCTCTTTAGCGGCGCCGAAAGTGCAGCCCGCAAGCAAAAGCCACAAAAAGATAAAATTTTTCATATCACCCTCGCTTAAATTTTGCACGATTATATCAAATCTAAGACTAAATTTAATGGCGCCTTGAAATTTCATAAAAAGCAAACGGCAAATAAATTTAGCCTAAAAAAGCGCCTTTTGATTTTAATTTCGCTAGAATTAGCTGTAAATAACCTAAACAAAGGAGCAGCAAATGAAACTACTTTTTACTTTGATCTTGCTTTGTGCGGGGCTTTTTGCAAACACGTTGCAAGAGATCAGAAATAGCGGCGTCATCAGAGTCGGCGTCAGAGATGGCAGACCGCCTTTTAGCGAGATTAGCGGTGGTAAATTTGAAGGCTTTGAGATCGAGCTTGCCAATGCGATCGCAAAGGCAATTTTCGGTGCTAAACAAGGCGAAGTGCAGTTTGTCTCTCTAAGCGCCGCCGATCGCGTCTCGTATCTAGTCAATAATAAAGTTGATATAGTCGCAGCTACCTTCGTCATCGATTCGGCGCGCAAAAATCATGTAGACTTCTCGATGCCGTATTTTTCGACCAATCTCGGCGTACTAACTCGCAAAGCGGACGCCATCAAAGATATATCGCGTTTGCGCGATATGAGGCTCATAACCGAAGAGGGCACGACCGTAGATAATTACCTCAAAAAAGAGAAATTTAGCAACGTAAGCTACTGCAAAAGCACTAGCGAATGCTACGCGATGATCCGAGACGGCAAAGCTGACGGATACATCAACCTTAATATCACGGTGCTAGCCTACGCCGTCGTGGACGATACGCTCGAAGTGCCGTTTCAAAACTTCGGCAAGCCCGATTTCATCGGTATTGGCGTGCAAAAGGGCAACAAAGAGTTACTTGATTTCATCAACGCGGAGCTTGTCAAGCTAAGCAAAGAAGGCTTTTTCAAAAAGGCTTATCAGGACACCTTCGAACCTTTTTACCGCGGTACGGCGGATAAAAAATACTTCCTGCTAGATGGAATTTATGATTTGCTATAAAAGCGTAGAGCTAGAAATTAAAATATAAAATTTATTGAAGGCAGTTTACATAACGAATAAATCTTGGGATTTAAAATTTCACAAATTCGCTAAATTTTAAATCCCCGATTCGCCCCTAAATTTCAAGCCTGCATACGCGCGGTAATTAAATTTTAAACCGCTTGCATTTATTTTCTCTAAAATATATAGTGCTATAATTATTTCAAAACTAAAAAGTAGGGGGCTTTTTATGAGATTACTTTTTATTTTAGCCTTATTTTGCGCTAGCATTTTTGCAAATACACTAGATGAAATCAGGCAGGCAGGGGTCATCAGAGTGGGCGTGCGAGAAGGTCGTCCTCCGCTAAGCGAGTCTAATAACGGCAAGTTTGAGGGCTTTGAAATCGAGCTTGCTAGCTCGATCGCCAAAGACATTTTCGGCGATAAAAAGGGCGAAGTGCAGTTCGTAGCCGTCACCGCAGGCGAGAGAATCCCATTTTTGAAAAATAACAAGGTCGATATGGTTATCGGCACCTTTATGATTACGCAAGAGCGCAAGAAGCAGGTGGATTTCTCGCTGCCGTATCTATCGGTAAATTTTGGCATCGTAACGCGTAAAGAGGATCAAGTGAAGGACTTCGCGCAAGTTCGCGATATGAGGATTTCAATTGAAAAGAACCCAAACGGCTCGATGACCGAGCGCTATTTGCGCAAAGAGAAATTTAGCAATTTAGTTTACTGCAAAAATACCTCCGAGTGCTACGCGATGATGAAGGACGGCAGAGCCGACGGCTACGCCAATGACAACATCATCGTCCTAGCCTATGCCGTAGTAGACGATACGCTCGAAGTGCCGTTTAAAAACCTAGGCGTGGCGGAATTCTTAGGCGTCGGCGTGCAAAAAGGCAATCAAAGCCTGCTTGATTTCATCAATGCCGATCTGATTAAGCTAAGCAAAGAGGGCTTTTTCAAAAAGGCTTATGAGGACACTTTCGAGCCATTTTACCGCGGCACTGCTGATAAAAAATACTTCCTGCTAGACGGAATTTATAATATGCTTTAGGTCTTGGAATTCTAAGGCGCAGAATTTTGAGATTTTAAAATTCTGCTTCGCACGCGGCGAGCGGAATTCTGAAATCTGCAAATTTTGAAATTTTAATAGCCGAAAAATCCCGCAAAATTTTAAATTTTATCTTACGCTAGGTTTCAAAATATCTATTCCATTCGGAACAAAATTCTACGCCATGATAGAATTTTAAAATTTTACTCGCACCGAGAATTTTAAAATCTCGTGCTACAACATAATTTCGTAGCTCAGGGCTTTTGCGCTGCGATAAAATATAAAATTTATCGTGCGGTATAGAATTCCGCAGATAAACGCGATAAATTTAAAAGGATAAAATTCAGCGTGAGGCGAAATCTAGCTCTCAGCAAAAGCGCAGTCGCCGCAGATGCTATTATTTAGCTTTCAGCCGTTAAATTTTACTCAAACGCCTTGTAGTGCGCCTCATCGGCGAATTCTAACATCTCGCGATCGCCTCTACTGTCGCCGTAAGCGATAACGCGATCAAACGCGCTCACGTCATATGCCGCGCGCACGCGAGCGACCTTTTGCGCGCCGTAGCAGTTATGCCCCTCGATCTCGCCCGTGATGATGCCGCCTTTGCGCCGTATTTTAGTGCCTAAAAGCTCCAAGCCCTGCGCATTGCACCACGGACGCAGCCAGTCTTCGAGCGAGGCGGTGACGATGACGATTTTATCGCCCGCGGCTTTGTAGCTTGCGATCTTGTCCATCGCGCTTTGTTTTAGGATGTCTTCAATGTGGGTGGTGGAGTATTTTTTGCAAATTTTATCGAATTTATCGGCGCTCATGCCCGCAAAAAAGTAGCCCAAGAGCTTTCTGCGCGTAAAATTATTGCTCGCAAGACCTAATTTATACGCTGCCAAAATGGGAGATAGCACCAAAATCCCACGAAAAAATTTCTTAAATCCGACTACGTAGGCGACGAACTCGAGCAGTGAATCATCGCGCGTGATCGTGCCGTCAAAGTCGAATAAAACAAGATTCATTGCCTCTCCTAGCAAAATTTTAGCAGCTCAAATTTTAAAATTTGCCTATAAAAAAGGCGTGAAATTTAAAAGCTAAATTTCACACCAAATTTTAAAATTTCATCCAAAAATTCTATTTTTTCGCCATTCGTCTGCGAGTCGTAGGATCTAAGTATCGCTTGCGCACACGGATATTTACGGGCGTAACTTCCACAAGCTCGTCCTCCTCGATCCACTCCAAAGCGCGCTCTAAATTTAATACTCGCGGCGGCACGAGTTTGATCGCATCGTCGCTACCGCTGGCGCGGACGTTGGTTAAATTTTTACCCTTGATCGGATTGACGTCCAGATCGTTCGGGCGGCTGTGCTCGCCGATAATCATACCCAGATAGACCTTCGCCTGCGGAGCGATAAAAAGCACGCCGCGATCTTGCAGGTTCCACAGGCTGTATCCTAGCGCCACTCCGTTTTCCATGCTCACGAGCGCGCCGTTTTGTCGCTTCTCGACCGCGCCGATAAAAGGGCGAAATTCCAAAAAGCTATGATTCATCACCCCTTCGCCGCGAGTATCGGTCAAAAACTGCGAGCGAAAGCCGATAAGACCGCGCGCGGGGATCTCAAACTCCATACGCGTCTGCCCGTCGCCGGTAGGATTCATCACCTTCATCTCGGCCTTTTTGCGACCGAGCTTTTCGATGACGGTGCCGGTGCAATCATCGGGCGCGTCGATGACTAGATGCTCGAAAGGCTCGCATTTGATGCCGTCGATCTCTTTAATGATGACTTCCGGGCGCCCGAGGCAAAACTCAAAGCCCTCGCGGCGCATATTCTCAGCCAAAATCGTAATCTGCAACTCGCCGCGGCCACTTACTTTAAATTTTCCCTCACCCGCGTTCTCATAGCGCATCGCGATATTGGTTTTCATCTCCGCTTCCAGGCGCTCATCGATCTTATTTGAGGTTACAGATTTGCCCTCCGTGCCGGCTAGCGGTCCGTCATTTACACTAAAAATTACGCTAAGGGTCGGCTCTTCGATATGCAGCGCATCAAGCGGGATCGGATTATTGGGATCGACGATACTATCGCCTACGTCAAGCGCGTCAAATCCCGCGATCGCCACGATGTCACCGGTGCCCGCCGAGTCGATGTCGGTGCGCTCAAGCCCGCTAAAGCCGATGAGCTTTGAAATTCTACCGTTAATGTGCGTGCCGTCGGCTTTAGCTAGCATAACGCTTTGGTTTTTGTTTATCGTGCCGTTGAAAATTCTAGCAATGCCGATCTTACCGACGTAGTTATCGTAATCAAGCGTGAAAACCTGCAGTTGAAGCGGATTATCGTCGCTACCGCTAGGAGTAGGGACGTGAGAGATGATCGTCTCAAAAAGCGGCTTCATATCGGTGCTCTCATCGCTTAGATCGTATTTTGCGTAGCCGTTTTTAGCCGCGGCGTAGATGACGGGAAACTCCAGCTGCTCGTCGTTTGCGTCAAGCGCTACGAAAAGATCGAAAATTTCATTTACCACGCGGTCCGGATCGGCTGCGGGCTTATCGATCTTATTTACGACTACTATCGGCCTAAGCCCCAAAGATAGCGCTTTTTTCACGACAAATTTTGTCTGCGGCATGACGCCTTCTTGCGCGTCGACGAGCAAAAGCACGCCGTCGACCATTTTTAACACGCGCTCGACCTCGCCACCGAAATCGGCGTGGCCCGGAGTGTCGATGATATTGATTTTAACGCCGCCGTAGTGGATGGCGGTGTTTTTGGATAGTATCGTAATGCCGCGCTCGCGCTCTATGTCGTTGCTGTCCATCACGCGCTCTCCGACCTCTTGGTGATTACCGAAGGTGCCGGACTGTTTTAAAAGCTCATCTACAATAGTGGTCTTGCCGTGATCAACGTGCGCGATAACCGCGATATTTCTGATATTTTCCAAATTTTTCTCCGTTTCTAATTTCAAAAACTGATGATTATACTAAAAAAATTCTTAAGATAAAAATTTACGAATACTCTTTGACTTCACAGACAAAAAACTCATACACGCGCTGTTGGATTAGCGCATCCTCGTCATCATCTCCGATCAGACGGCGCAGATGCGAAAAATCAATCTTTTTGATATATTTTTTATTATTTTTGATATCTCTGTCGATCTCTTTTAGAAGCGAATCTAAATTTAAACTTTTATAGGTTTTCGCCTTTAAGATATACTCTTTTACGATGGAGACCAGCACGCCGATGCGCTGCTCGTCGCCCGGATAAATTTCGCCGGCTATATCTTTGATCACGTCGTAATCCTCGTCGGTCTGCTTTTTTTTAGCAAGCAGCATAGCGGCAAAAATTTTAGCTCTGAACTCAATAGAACGATGATGAGGGATAAAAACCTCGCGAAATACGGATAAAAGATGATTTTTAAAATTCATTTATAACCTTACTTTAAGAAACATTTCCATATAATCCCGTTTGCCCTTTCTTAGACCTGTGCAATGCTTTTTTTAGGCACCGCTTCAGGGTAGGAATACAGCAGAGCACTTAGATCTCGCATGTGCCGCAGCCATCTGGGAAGGGGTTTTATAAATCGATCCTATTGAGCCCGAAATGCTCTTTGAAATCCTCGCAAACACTCTGAAAATCGACGCCTTCAATTTTCGGCTTGGCTTTAAAAAACTCTAGCATCGAATTATACCCGCTAAGCAGCTCCTTGCTCTTTACGCCGTAGCTAATCGAAATTCCAGCCTCAAAAAACGCCGCGAGTTTGTCGCAATATTTAAGCGCCTTACCGTCGATTGCGCGAAATTTATCTTCGTTAAACATCTTTAGGCTACCTTCTGCAAATTTAGGCTCCTTGCCTAGCTCGAAGGTGCGGTTTTCAAACTCATCTTTTATAAATTTACCGCTCTCTTTGCGGATGCCTAAAATATAGCTAAAATCATCTCGCATATGTTCCGGCACAAAGGGTAAAATTTTATCGTCTATTAGCCGCATCTCATATTCGCTGATGATGTCGCTAAGGCCCTTGACGCCGTATTTTACGGGGCTAATGATGTCGCGAGTGAGGCTTTCTGGTAGATCGTGAAATAGCGCGCAGAAAAAATTATACGCCGTGCGCGAGCGGCACGCACCAACTTCAAGTGAGAAAAAGTAGCTTAAAATCGCGACTACCAGCATGTGCCCTAGCACCGATGTTTCAGGGATGCGCGGCGTCTGCGCCCAGCGTTTTTGAAAACGAAGTCTGCCGCTAAGATCAACTATGCGGGCAAGTTTTTTATTCATCACGATCTTTCGCACACCGATTAACTCGTAATAATCCTCGAGCTCCTCCTCGACCTTGGCCTTAAGCTCTTCGATGTCGTTTAGAAACTGACTCGTTTGATAGACGATGTTAAATTCCCATCGCGTAGAGAGGTAGCTTGCCGCCTTTAAGATCACGGCTTCTTTCTTATGATCTTTGGAATTTAGATATTTTTTAAATCGCTCGAAAAACGCGCCGTTTTGAATAGGCAACAGATCACTCTCCAGGACACTTAGAACCCATTCGTTGATCTTTTTTTTCTTGGTTTTTTGTATCTGATGAAAGACGTCCGGGCGGATATCGGTCACGACGATGCGCGCTAAAAACTCGAAAATCCCCGCTTCTATCACATAGTTGATATCCACATCGCACTCAAAGCTAGCGATAAAATAAGCGATGATAAATTTATGCGCCTGCTTGTCGAGCTCGACAAGACTTACCATCTTTGGGTAATCGTTCCAGCGGCTAATGCTTGCGGATTTAAAAATTTGTTCGACTAAATTTGAGCTTATCATCGGTAAATTTGATCCGAGTTTATTTCGATTACCGTGTGGACGTTGCCGCGCGGATTAAAATCGCCCGTGATTTTCATAAATTTAGGCTTTAGTTTGCTTTGAAGCGCGCCGTAAATTTCATTTATGCTATCTTCGTGGCTGATATAGCGGTTCATGAATGAATTTATGTAAAGTTTGATCGCTTTAAGTTCAACTACGAGCTTATCGGGGATATATTCCAAATAGATCGTCGCAAAGTCCGGATAGCCCGAGCGCGGGCAGCGGCAGCAAAACTCGGGCAGGGTGATTTTTATCAGATAATCGCGCTTTTGTTTATTGGGCCAAACTTCTAAATTTTCGATGTCAAATTTTTCAATTTCCTCTTCGCCGTATCTCACTATGATCTCCTTAAATTCGATATATCATTCGGCTTTTCGACGCAAAATCCCTGAATATAATCGATACCCATTTTATAAAGCTGCATTTGAAATTCCTCTTTGTCAACGAAACGCATTACGGTTTTGATGCCCGATTTAGCGCAGGCTTCATTAATGCCAATAAATATGTTTTTAATCTTTTCATCGTCTAAATTTTTATTAAATTCTATGTCGTAAACGATAAAATCGACGTTTAGAAATTTTAAATACTCAAAGCTCGCGTTTGAGCCGCCAAACTGCGACAGTGCGAAGCTAAATCCGAGTTCGCGAAATTTAATCAAAATTTCATCAAAGCGCTTTATCTCCGAATAGATAAGCTTTTCGTTAAACTCAAACACGATCTTTTTTGGATCGATCAGATTATTATCGATGAGCTTTAAAATTTCATTGCGAAACTCGTTATTTCGCAGGGTCTGAGGCATAATCTCGATAAAAATTTTAGCGTCGATATCTTTAAAATAGATGATCCTAGAAATCTGCCTCATCATCGAAATATCGTATTTAATATCGTAATGATTTAGAAGCAAAATATCTAAAATTCTACTTTTTGTGATCTTTTCGCCACTTCTTAGATCAAGTTTCGGGATCAAATTTATATGCGATTTCACGCCGTTTTTATCTGCAACGCGTTGATATTTAAAGCTAAAATTTTCGCTGTCGATCGCTTCCATTACGTCGGCTGAAAACACGTCGATTAATACCTTCTCTACGTCAATCGCTTTCTCGCCATGCTCTTCGTCGTCCAGGTGATTTATCTTATAAAATAGTGCATTTACAATATTATTTAGATTGCGATCATAGGAGCTTGGAAGCATCGTAAATTCGCTTTTTATCTCTATGTTTTTGATCGTTTGACTTGAAATTTTATGCTCAAACATTCGCAAAATATGGCTTAAATTTGTAGCTTTTGATTCTACGCCGAATACAAAGTAACCGTTTATAAAGCGCCCAATCGGGAGGTCCTTAAAACCCTGCTCCGCCATAAAATTTGAAAGTTCCTTACAATACTCATATAAAATTTCATCGCCGTTTTTATAGCCGTATCGATCGTTTATATCGATGATATTTTTAATTCGCAAAAGAACGATATTTATTTGACGATTTTTGGATAGATCATTACTTAAAATTTTTTCGATCTCCTCGCGTACAAATACGTGAGTAACGGGATCAATCAGAGTCTTTTGAAAGCCGAAGTAAATTTGATAGATGACATAATAAACATAGCAGATTAAAAGTATCAAAAACAAAATTACGTCGTCAAATTTAAACTCGCCATTTCGGAATAAAATAATTCCGAAAACAATCAAAACGCACGTAAACGGCACCGAAATTTTAAGTGCCGTTATGAAACGGTTTTCGCGCTCTTTGGTCTCACTAAATAGAACAGACATTATATATCCAAGTGTTTAACGTCTTTGGCATGATCTTGAATATAATTCCTACGCGGTTCAACCTCGTCGCCCATGAAAAGATTAAAGGTATCGCTAGCACTCTGTGCATCGGCAATATTTATTTTTAATAACCTTCGATTTTCAGGGCTCATAGTGGTTTCCCAAAGTTGCTCCGGATTCATCTCTCCAAGACCTTTATAGCGCTGAATATAAGCGCCTTTTTTCGAGCTTTTTTCTATTTCATCTAAAATTTCAATAAAATCCTTACCGAAGCTTACATCTCGCTCTTTGATCTTTAAATAAACTCTGATCGCCTCTTCAAAGATATAATTGCTAAATAAATTCTCATCTATCACAAGCTGTTCCAAGCCGCTCGGAGTTTGGACATAAATTCTAATGCCTTCATCATTTACGTAGAAATTTAAGATGTTAAATCCTTCGCTTTCTAAACGCGGTTTTAAAATTTCAAATAACTCCTCATAACCTAGGCTTCGCGCTTCGTCATTTTCTATCAAAAATCTGATCGCGCTAAGCACGCTGAAGCGCTTTTTAAGCTCATTCAGAAGCGAGCGATAATTTGAGACGATTTTTAGATAATCGATCAGATCCTCGTTACCGATGCCTTCAAACTCGCCCATATCGATGCCTGTTTCGATCAAAAACTCGCTCAGCGCCTTTTCGTCTTTTAGATAAATTTCTTTTTTGCCCTTTTTATATCTAAAAAGCGGCGGCTGTGCCAGATAAACATAGCCGTTTTCCACGATAGGGCGCAAAAATCTAAAGAAAAATGTTAGAAGTAGCGTCTGGATGTGGCTACCGTCAACGTCCGCATCGGTCATAATGATGATTTTGTGATAGCGGAGCTTTTCTTCGTTAAATTCTTCACCGATACCGCAACCAAAGGCCGTAATCATATTTTTAATCTCTTCGGATTGTAAAATTCTATCCAGGCGCGCCTTTTCTACGTTTAAAATTTTACCTCTAAGCGGCAATATCGCTTGAAATACGCGGTCTCTTCCCTGCTTCGCCGAACCGCCCGCACTATCGCCCTCAACTAGATAAATTTCGCTAATACTCGCATCCTTACTCTGGCAATCGGCTAACTTTCCGGGAAGGGTACCGACGGAATTTATATTGTCTTTTTTGCGCGTTAGATCGCGCGCCTTCTTCGCCGCCTCGCGGCCGCGCGCGGCTAAAAGAGCCTTATTCATAATGGCGCGCGCTTCGATCGGATTTTCTTCAAAATACTTGCTAAGCACCTCAAACGCCATCTTTTGCACGATCGGCTTAACGTAGCTGGAACCCAGCTTACCTTTAGTCTGTCCTTCAAACTGCGGCTCGGGAACCTTTACGCTAATTACCGCGATAAGTCCCTCGCGAACATCGTCGCCGGTGATCTTCGTGTCCTTTTCGCGTGCAGCCGCATTTGCCGCGACGTAATTTGTTATCGCGCGCGTAAGACCCGCTCTAAAACCCGCCTCGTGCGTGCCGCCGTCCGGAGTTTTGATATTATTTACGAAGCTTAATAAATTTTCGCTATACGTTTCGTTATACATCAGCGCAAAATCCACCATAACATCATCCGCACTATCACTAAATGATACGGCTTTGGATATGGCAGGCGCTTTATTCATATCATTTACGAAGCTTTCTAAGCCGCCTTCGAAGTGAAAGTGCTCGTCCCTGCCCGTGCGGTTATCTTTAAAATTTATCGTAATTTTTGGATTTAGATACGCTAGCTCGCGAAATCTTTTTGATAAAATTTCATCATCAAATTCTAAAATTTCAAAAATTTCATCATCGGGCCAAAACTCAATAGTAGTGCCCGTGCGATTAGTAGTTTTTATCTTTTCAAGCTCGGTAGTAGGAATTCCTTTGGCAAATTCTTGTCTATAAATATTTCCGTCACGTTTGATTGTAGCGATGAGCTTTTTTGAGAGTGCATTTACGACGCTAACGCCCACTCCGTGCAGACCTCCGGAGACTTTATAAGTGTCTTTGTCAAATTTACCGCCTGCATGAAGCACCGTAAGAACTACCGTCGCGGCGGGAATTTTTTCAGTCGGGTGTATATCGACGGGGATTCCACGACCGTTATCACTAACGATACAGCTTCCTTCGCTAGTGATCTCGACATCGATCGTGTCGCAGTAACCCGCCATCGCCTCATCGATCGAGTTATCCACTACCTCGTAGATCATATGGTGAAGTCCGCCGATATTGGTGTCTCCGATATACATTCCGGGGCGCTTTCTAACAGCCTCAAGACCTTTTAAAACTTTAATATTACTAGCGCCGTAATTTTGCTTCATAATTTTCCTTTAAATATTATTTATCGGCATGACGACCGTTTTAAAACCATCCGCGCTAAGCACGAACGCCGTATCGGAGCTGTTAAAATCAAGCTCAAAAATTTCACTCTCGATATTACTTAAAAAATCAAGCAGAAAGCGATTTTTCACGCCGAAAACTATCTCGCCGTTTATCTCGATCGTCGCTTCAATTTCGGTCTTTGCCTCGGAATTATCCTCGTTGATGCTCTCAAAAATCATTCCGTCCTTTTTAATGGTAACCTTCATCTCCTCGCACATTGCGTTTATCGCTCGCACACCGCTTACCATCTTATCGCGCGGAATTGAAATTTTATATGCCGTATCGCTTGGGATTACCCGCTCGTAGTTTGGAAATTTGCCGTTAATAAGCTTTGTAAAAAACTCAAAATTCTCGCTCACCGCTAGCAGCACGTTTTCGTCGTAGTAAATTTTAATCTTGTCCGAAAATAGCTTTTGAATTTCGCCTATTGCCTTTTTAGGGATTAAAATTTTAGTATCGAGCTCGCCCGCTTTTGATTGAGTGATTAGCTTATAAACGCTAAGTCGCTTCGTATCGGTTCCAACTAAATTTATAAAACCCTCTTTTACGTCGATTAAAGCGCCGTTTAGTTCATATTTTGGATTATTGGTGTCGATCGACGGATAGATCTTTTTAAGGCTTCTGCCTAAAATTCCAGCGTTTACGTCAAAACTGTTTTTACCATCTATCGTAGGGAAGCTTGGAAAATCCCTCGTTTCAAACATCGGAAGCTTGTACTTGGATTTTTTTTGCTTTACGAATAGCGCTCCATTTACAGTTTCTAAAGTAACGCTATCGTCGCTTAAGCCTTTGATAACGCTAAGAAGTTTGCCTCCATTTGCTGTAGCTTCTCCCTCTGTTTCTATTGAGATATTTTGTAGATTATAGCTAAGGCCTATTTCATGATCGGTAGCTTTTATACTAAAAATTCCATCTTTAGCACTCATTAAAAGATGCGAAGTTATTGAGCTTAGATCTTTTTTATCAAGATAGGAGCTAGTATTTGAAACTATCTCTTCTAAAAGTTTTTTAGTGATTAACACTTTCATATTTTTATCCTTTTAAATTTTTATCGTTGTAGTAGTTGGTAAGCGGTTTTTGTGAAAAACTTATCCTAAAGCTTGTCTTTAGGTAGTTTATCCAGTGAGTAAGTAGTTTTGTTTTATTCACTTTCATTCACCTTTTTTGTTTTATTTTCATAAAGTCTAAATTTCATTCTTATCCTTTTTGGTTATTTTGTTTTTTAGCTCCTCTATTTTTATCTTTAACATCTCATCGGTTTGTATGAGTTCGTTGATTTTTTTGATATTTTTACTGATAGCGCTGTGATCTTTTAGATTAAAAAATGCGGCGATTTTTGGCATTGAGTTTTGAGTTAACTGTTTGGTTAGATATATGCAAATTTGGCGCGCTTCGACGACGTTTTTAGCTCGCGTTTTGCTTTTTAGCTCGCTAGGTTTTACGTTCAGTTCTTTTGAAATCACCTCTATGACGTGTTCGAGACTCACGCTTGAATATTTTTGGTGAATTTGATCTTGCAGCGTACTTTTGGTAAATTCTAACGTGATCTTTGTGCGAAGTATTGAGGAGTAGGCGTTTAGTTTGTTTATTGCGCCTTCGATCTCGCGGATATTATCGCCCATATTTGCAGCGATATATTCTACGACGTCGTGTGGGATTCTAACGCGGTTTTCCTCACTTTTTTTATTGATGATGGCGATTTTAGTTTCTAGATCCGGCGGGGTTATGTTTGCTATTATGCCGCTTTCAAATCGCGTTGTGAGTCGACTTTCGAAGCCTTTTAGGAATTTTGGTGGCAGGTCGTTGGTAAGGACGATTTGGCAGTTTTTGTCTTTCAGTTCGTTAAACGTATAAAAAAGTTCCTCTTGAGCTTTATCGCGTCCGATTAAGAACTGAATGTCGTCGATGAGCAAAACGTCGCAGTTGCGGTATTTTTGTTTAAATTTATCGATTGAGTTGTTTTTGAGATTAAAGACAAAATCATTAGCGAACTGCTCGCTGGTGACGCAAATGACGGTCTTTCCTTTTTTGATGCAGTAATTTCCAATCGATTGAAGCAGGTGAGTTTTTCCAAGCCCGCTAGGTCCGTAGATAAAGAGCGGATTAAAGCGGATTCCGGGTTCTTTTGCGACGGAGACCGAACACTCGAAGGCAAATTTATTTGAGTCGCCGATGATGAAATTTTCAAAATTATAATTTTCGCTTAGAATCGTGCTCTTTGGCTTTTCCGAGATGATTTTTACCTTTTCTTTCGGTGAAATTTTAGCTTTTGAGGTAATTTTGACGATTACGTCGTTGAGTCCAAACTGTTTTTTGATAAGCTCTTTTATCTTAGTGCCGTATTTTGTCTGAGCGTATTTAGCGATAAACTCGTTAGTTGCGTTGTAGATGAAAAACCCTGGTGTCGAGTTTTTATCGTTAAATTTCAAATTTTTAATGTATCTAGAGTATTCAGTAGGTAAAATTTCCTTCTCTAAATTCGATAAAATTTCTTGTGCTTGCGACGTCGCCATTGAATTCCCTTATAAATTAAGCCGCCATTTTAGCTAAATTTCACTAAATTTGCGGTAAATTTTAGTTTATTCACCGGTGATTAAACTGTGAATAAGTGTGAAAGAGGGTTATGAAAATTTTAGGAATTGATCCAGGAACTAGAAATTTAGGCTATGCGATTTTGGAAAAAGATGTGAATAAAATCACTCTCATAGAGGCAGGACTTGTGAAAATGAAGGCCGAAAACGTGCAATTTCAAATGACGCAGATGAGCGAGGCGATCGATCAAATTTTCAGTGCTCATAAGATTGATGAGGTTGCGATAGAATCGATGTTTTATGCCTATAATCCGCAATCTGTTTTAAAGCTCGCTCAGTTTCGCGG
>CAUQPS010000039.1:0-15044 GCA_963520005.1 uncultured Campylobacter sp. | reverse complement strand
GGCTCGAACCCGCGACCCTCAGCTTGGAAGGCTGATGCTCTAGCCAACTGAGCTAATCCCGCATCAAAAATTCATGGTGGTGAGACGTGGATTCGAACCACGGAAGGCAAAGCCAGCAGATTTACAGTCTGCCCTCGTTGGCCACTTGAGTATCTCACCCTTTGATGAAATCTGGTCAAACACTGTTACAAAAAATGGAGCTGGTGGACGGGATCGAACCGCCGACCCACTGCTTACAAGGCAGTAGCTCTACCAGCTGAGCTACACCAGCATTTTGAAATTGAAGTGGCAATTATAACCGAAAAATCCCCAATTGTCAAGGCTAAAACAGCCTATTTTAAAATTTCATAAAATTTCTGCTATAATGCACGCAATTTTAAATTTTAAGGAATTTTATATGAAAATCGTACCTTGGATCATCATAGTTTTTATGATTTATTTGATTTATTATTTTATCTCCCGCTCCGAAAAGCGCCTAAATACCCTTGAAAAGCGCCTAAATAAGATAGAAGAAAACTTAAGCGAGATAAAAAAGGCTACCGAAGCCAACAGACTCTTGATCGAAGAAGCAAAGCTAGACTCCGAAGATGATGTAAAAGAGCAAGAATAAAAATTAAATTTAAATCCATGATTTCGCTAGCTTAGCCTTTTTGCCAAATATCTCATACTGAAAATTACGAATATATTTTATACGCACTTTGGCATTTTTGAAAGAAATTTTGCCGCAATGTCGGAACCGAAAAGCACAAAAAACCCACGCGTAGCTAATCCTTAAATTTTGCGAAATTTAAAATTCGCGCTTTAATCCTGCAACGCCAAGCAAATCCACGCAAATCAATAAATCAAAATTCCAGCCATTCGCTTATAGCGCAAATTCCATAGAATTTCAAACAATACCGCATAAAATTAGAATTCCTGCCAAAATCCATCTTACAATTCAACTTCTTAAAATTTTGCGTAAATCCCTCAGCCAAATTCTAAACCACAAAATTTTAGTATTTAAAATCACATTACCCAACCCCGCCGCAAAGCAAAACCTGTAGGCTTGCCACCCCGTGCACCGCTTCAGGCTTACTTTGTCCAAAAGCTCAAAGACGCAAACTGTAACTTCTACAAGCTAATGATAAAATTTCATCATAATTTTTAAAAACCAAAATCTAAAAAATACGGAATTTTACTCCAGAGTGTGGATTGCGTAAAAAGCTAATGAAATGCAGGAATTTCACAAACTCAAAATTTTATCCATTGGATTTTTCCTCGCTCATAAGCGCCTCAGCGATGAGCTCCAGCGGATTTACGCACCTCATCTGCGAGCCACTTAAAGAAAGCGAATTATTTAGCTGCATCCTGCACGCACTGCACTCAGCAGAGACTACGCGCACGGGCAGATCCACCATTGCACGCGCCTTAGCCAATCCCACTGCGCGCGCGAGCTCGTAGCGCTCGGTTTGCATCGTCACGCCGCCAAATCCGCAGCATTTATTAGGCTCATCCATCTCGGTTATTTCGTAGTTTTGAGCGAGCAAGCCGCGCGGCTCTTTCCAAATACCCTGCATTTTGCGGGCATGGCACGGATCGTGATAAGTAATCGTTAAAGCCCTTTTGCCGCGGCGCATCAAAAGATCACTTAAGTTTGTAAATTTATAAAAGTATTCGCTCGCCATAAAAATTTTACTCGCAAGCTTTTGCGCACGAGCTTTCCATTGTGGCTCGTTTTCAAAAAAATGCGCGTAATCCACCCGCAACATCGCAGAGCACGTAGCCTCGGGCACGATAATCGCATCAAGAGCAAGCATGACTTTTTCGAAATATGCTATATTAAATTTTGCCACGCGTTCAACCGCCGCAAAATCTCCCGTAAAATACGCAGGAGCGCCGCAACAGGCTTGTTCCTTCATCAAATTTACGTTTAGCTTTAGCGCTCGTGCGATACGTAAAATCGCCTCTCCTACGCCCGTGTAGGCGTAGTTTGCCATGCAGCCTATAAAAATTCCGATAGTTTTTTCGCCGCCGTTGTCGATAAATTCTGCATGAGAGTTCATAAAGCTCTTTTTCGCAGGAGCAGGCAACAAGCGCTCTTTTTTAAGTAGTGGTAAGTCAAATCTAGGCGACATAGAGCTTTGCGTATCTTTTCGCATCTTAAAGCCACAGCTAAGAAACACGTATCCAAGCGCTGCTGCTAGATCCAGCGCTTTGCGGTGCCCGAGCAGCCAAAACGCAGCTTTTTTGTACCACGCGATGCCAAATTTTTCCGCAATGTGCGCGCGAACATTCTCGATTGCCGTATCTATGGGCAAAGACTCGCCGCAAATATCTACGCAGTTGGCGCATAAAAAGCAGCTTTCAAAAATTTTCTTAGCGTTTTTATCAAGCTTTAGCTCATTTCTGCCGTAAGCGCCCAAAAGATCCACAAATCCGCGTGGGCTCGTTACTTCATCGCCGTTAATGCCATGAATCGTGCAGACTTGGATGCATTTACCACATTTTACGCAGCGCTCGCTAAGTGCCGCAAAATCGAATGCTCCAAGCTTTGCCTTACTCATAGCCGCGCCGCTTAAACAGTTTTAGAAAAGCGCTTCTCGCCCAAATTTTTAACCATATACTCATCAAAGCACATCGCGATATTTCGGATCAAAAGCGTGCCGGTAGGCGTTACCGAAATTCTATGCGGCGAGACCTGCACGAAATCCTTTAGCGCCTCAAGCTGCTTTAGGCTAGCGCCAAAATGCTCGAAAAATTTTATCTTAAATTTCTCCTCGATCGCCTCTATATCGACGCAAAAATTACTCATCAGCCCCATAATCACCTCTTTGCGCAGCAGATCCTCTTCATTTAGCAAAACGCCCCTGCAATACGGTAGCCTGCCTGCATCTATCGCGGCCTCGTAAGCGTCCATATCTTTGAAATTTTGCGCGTAGTGGCGCACGCCCTCGCCGATGCTAGTTAGCCCGATGCCGATCAGATCGGCGCCGCCCTTGGTCGTATAGCCCTGGAAATTGCGGTGTAGTGAGCCGTTTTTAAGCGCGGTATGAAGCTCGTCCGCGGGCTTTGAGTAGTGATCCATGCCGATCATCTCATATCCGTTCGCGCTCAAAAAATCGTGGGTAAATTTTAAAATTTCAAGCTTCACCTTTGGTTCTGGCAGTGTCGTCTCGTCAAATTTACGCATAGATTTTTTTATCCACGGCACATGCGCGTAGTTAAAGATCGCGAAGCGGTCCGGATCAAGCGAAAGCGCAAGCTCCAGCGTGCGCTTAAAGCTAGCTAGGCTCTGATACGGAAGGCCGTAGATCAGATCCATATTTATCGATTTTGTCCCCCTCTCGCGCGCCATGGCTATGACGTCCCTAGTAAGCTCGAAAGGCTGGATGCGGTGGATCTCCTTTTGCACACGCTCGTCGAAATCCTGCACGCCGTAGCTGATGCGGTTAAAGCCGTTTGAAACGAGCACGTCAAGCTGCTCGGCGTTTAAAAATCGCGGATCGATCTCGCAGCTGATCTCGGCTTCGGGGCTGAAGCTTTTAAAATATTTTTTGATATTTTTTATGTGGCGCGCGAGCTGTTCGGCGCTAAAATACGTAGGCGTGCCGCCGCCGAAGTGCATCTGCACGACCTGGCGCGAGCCGTCCACGACGCCGCTTAGAATTTGCATTTCGCGCTCGATATAGTCCAGATACCGATCCATCTTGTCGCGCTTGCCCGTGTAGATTACGTTGCAGCCGCAAAAATAACAGGCGGAGCGGCAAAACGGCATGTGAAAGTAGAGCGACAGCGGCGTAGAGCTTTTCTGATTTTTCAGCTCGTTCAAATACCCGTCGTAGCTAAAGTTTTCGCTAAATTCCAAAGCGGTCGGATAGCTCGTGTAGCGTGGTCCTGGGCGCGAAAATTTCGCGTAAGCGTCGAAGTCTATGCTATTCACGGCCGCCCGCCTTGGCTTTGATAAGCTCTTCGATGTCGATGAAAAGGTTCGGATGTAGGCTTTTTACGCGCGAGACGACGGCATCGACGTCTAGGCTTAATCTTTTCGCACTCGGATCTGCGCCCGTTAGCCTTCTGATCTCGTCCATGCACACGATCCACGCGTCGCCGAAATCTACCGGCGTATGCTGTAAAATCGAGCGCTCAAGCTTGAGGTTAAAATTTTCCTGCATCGCGTTTTTGGTCGCGGCGATGAGATTTGCAAGCGATTTTATCGAAATCATCGTGTGCACTTCGTTATTTTCGTCGATGCCGAACCACGGCTCCTCGTCGCTCCACGAGCCGCTTTTTAGAGTGAGTTTTTTCTCATTATCCTCGCCCTGCGAAATTTCAAAAACCGTCCTTTTCGAGCTATCCAGCCCGAAAAATTCGCTCGCTTTGTCGATCTTTTTTAGCGCCTTATCTTTTTCTTCCATGCGTTCTCCTAAATTTATCTTTTTTGATCCAGCCAGACCATGACGCCCTTTTGCGCGTGCAGGCGATTTTCCGCCTCTGCAAAAATTTCATCCGCGTGCGCTTCAAACACGGCCTCGCTTACCTCGTATCCGCGATACGCCGGCAAGCAGTGCAAAAAGATCGCGCCGTCACCGGCTAGAGCCATTAAGCTTTCATCCACGCAAAAGCCCGCGAAATCGCGAATTCTTTGCTCTTTTTCGGCTTCTTGTCCCATCGAGACCCAAGTATCGGTCGTCACGACGTTTGCGCCCGCTACGGCTTCTTTTATATCGTTCGTTATTAAAATTTTAGCGCCTGAAATTTTAGCATTTTCTCGCGCCTGTGCCAGTATCTGCGGATCAGCCTCGTAGCCTTTCGGCGTCGCTATTCGCAGCTCAAAGCCAAGCTTAGAGGCAAGCATCAGCCACGAATGAGCCATATTGTTGCCGTCGCCCACGTACGCGGCTTTTATTTTTGGAGTTTCAATACCGCGCTCCACGATCGTCATTAGATCCGTCATTAGCTGCATGGGATGAAATTTATCGCTTAGCCCGTTTATCACCGGCACGCGGCTAAATTCCGCAAGCTCTATTAGCGTCTCGTGGCGATTTACGCGCGCCATGATTAGATCGCACATTCGCGAAATCACACGCGCGGTATCTTTGATCGGCTCGCCTCGCCCGAGCTGTATGTCGCGACTGCTCAAAAACAGCGCGTGTCCGCCCAGCTCGTTCATCCCTACGTCGAAGCTAACGCGCGTCCTTGTCGAGCTTTTTTCAAATATCATCGCCAATTTTTGATCTTTTAAATATGGTTTGAAATTTCGCGCTTTAGCTTCTTTTTTAATCTCAAAGGCTAAATTTAAAATTTCGATTATCTCGTCTTTGCTAAAATCGTTTAACGTAAGAAAGTGCCTCATATCGCTCCTTTATCTTTTATAAATTTACTAAAAAATTCTTTTAAATCACCTTTCGTCATATCGCCCGCAGCCACCTTTACGACTACGTCTTCCATCGCCGCATAAAATTCCTCGTCGTCCAAAACTATAGAATTCGCCGATAAAAACATATCGGCTAGCAAAATCGCCGTCCTTTTATTGCCATCGGTGAAAGGATGAAATTTTATGCACGAATGCGTCAAATGCGCGAGTTTATCCGACATAGTAGGATAATACAGATCGTTTTTTATATTCTGCAATGCGGACGATAAATAGCCGAGCGAAGTTTTATTATAACCCTTGCTTCCGCCTATTTTTTCTAGCATTTTATCGTGGATAAAAATAGCCTGATGCAACGTTAAATATTTCATTTGTCTTTTTCATTTATCCTTTAAGCGCTCAAAAACGGCTCTATTGCTCGGCTTATCTAATTTCGCAATAACGGCGCTCGAAAGCTCGCCAAAATTCTCTATGCACTCATCTTTATTTTCAGATAAAATTTTAGCTTCAAATTTCATCTTTTTTGCCAGCTTCATCACGGCATCCAAGACGGCTTGCATTTCATCACTTTTAATCTCTAGTGCTATTTTATTCATCGCTAGCCCCTGTTTAAAATTTCCGCGATCTCTTTGGCGTGGTAGGTGATGATCATATCAGCACCCGCGCGCCTTATGCCTATCATCGTCTCCATCATCACGCGCTCATAATCGATCACACCCGCCTTCTTGCCCGCCTGCAGCAGTGCGTATTCGCCGCTTACGTTATATGCGCAGATCGGCAGCAGCGTACGCTCCCGCAGATCTCTGATTAGATCCAGATACGCAAGCGCGGGCTTTATCATCAAGATGTCCGCTCCCTGCGCCTCGTCTTGCAGGCTTTCGTTGATCGCCTCAAATCTATTTGCAGGATCCATCTGGTAGCTGCTGCGATCGCCAAAACTTGGCGCGCTCTCCGCCACGTCGCGAAACGGCCCGTAATAGCCGCTGGCGAACTTCGTCGAATACGCCATAATCGGCAAATTTTCAAATCCGCCGCGATCGAGCGTCTCTCGCAGAGTTGCGATAATACCGTCCATCATACCACTAGGCGCGATCATGTCTGCGCCCGCTTTGGCGTGGATGAGCGCCTGCTGCGCCGAAATTTCAAGCGTCGCGTCGTTATCCACCGTCTGATGCACATGGTCGATGATGCCGCAGTGCCCGTGGTCGGTGTATTCGCAAAAGCACAGATCGGTGATGACGAGCAAATTTGGAAATTTAGCCTTTATCGCGCGCAGCGAAGTCGCGATGATGCCGTCCTCGCTTAGCGCATCCGAGCCGATGCTGTCCTTTAGCGACGGAATTCCGAAAAGTAAAATTTTATCTAGTCCTAGCGACAAAAGAGTCTCGCACTCTTTTAAAATTTCATCCAAGCTCATCTGAAATACGCCCGGCATCGAGGTGATCCCCTTTTTGATGCCGCTTCCTTCCACCACAAAAAGCGGATAGATTAGAAAGCGGGTTTGCAGATCGGTTTGTCGCACTAGATCCCTAAGCGCGGGGTTTATTCGTAGTCTCCTAAATCGTTTAAACATTATTTTTCCTTTTTTAGCTAGAATTGTGAGATTTATAATATCACAATCGGAGTAAATTTAAGCATGGATATAAAAATTTCAGAGGTCGCAAATCTCCCCTCTCGCTTTGGAAGCTTCCGCGTTCAGTCGTTTAAGCAAGGCGAGAAAGAGCATTTAGTGATATTTAAGCAACCTTTGGAGGGCATTGTAAACGTGAGGATCCACTCGGAGTGCCTTACCGGCGATGCGATCGGCAGCCTAAAGTGCGACTGCGGCGAACAGCTCGAAGCAAGCCTAAAATATATCGAAGCACGCGGCGGCATGGTGATCTATCTGCGTCAAGAGGGGCGCAATATCGGACTTTTTAATAAAATCAACGCCTACGCGCTGCAAGATCAGGGCCTCGATACGATCGAAGCAAATCATCAACTCGGCTTCAAAGCAGACGAGCGCACCTACGAGATCGTGGATTTCATACTCGCTCATTTTGGAATTTCGCGCATAAATCTGCTTACGAACAACCCGCAAAAGCTGCACGATCTAAAAGTCGAAGTGGTCGCGCGCGTGCCGATAATCATCACGCCCAATAAATTTAACGAAAACTATCTGCGCGTCAAAAAAGAGCAGATGGGACATCTGCTGTGAAGCTTGCGCCCGGCGAACATTTTAACGAGCAGGTCGCTAAATTTAAAGCCTGTCTGCAAAAATTTAACCGCGTCCATAGCCTCACGAATTACGACGATTTGGACGCGGTGGTACGCGACAGTCTAAGCGGAGCGAATTTCATACCGCGCTATCCGCGCATCGCGTGCGACATCGGCTCGGGAGCGGGCTTTCCCGGGATATTTTTGGCGCTTGCGCTGCCGCTGTGCGAGTGGCATCTGTTTGAGCCTAACCAGAAAAAAGCGGCGTTTCTAACCTATGCAAAGGTTAGCCTTGCTCTAGCTAACGTAAAAATCCACGCCGAGCGCGTGCAAGACGGCGCAAAGCTGCGTGCCGATCTAATAAGCTCGCGAGCGCTAATGAGCGCGCGAAACTTAGTCGAAATTTGCCGCGGCTTTTACGATGAGAACACTACGTTTTTGCTCTACAAAGGCTCGGGCGCAGAGGCGGAAGCAGCAGAATTCCGCAAGGAATTTACGAGCGCGCGGTGCGAAATTTTTAGCGGCGAAAACACTTTGAAAAATAGAAAATTTTTAGTGATCAAAGGGGTAAAATAATGGGAAAAATTCTAGCCGTCGCCGTTATCGCGGCGCTCATATATTTTTTGATAGTGCCTAGATTTCGCATAAAGAAAAAGGACGATGCGACCGAGCTTTTGGCGTGCGACGAGTGTGGGACGTACTTTAGCAACGACGAGCTTGCTCTGCGCGATAAAAAGCGCCTTTGCAAATCCTGCGAAGCCAAACTAAGGGGCGGCAAATGATCATCCTAGGCCACGCGCTCGTGCCCTACGAGCCGCTGTATCTCATCAAAAACGGCGACGAAGTTTTCAAATACGACAATCTGCTCTTTAAATTTAACGACAGGCTCATCGCCGCGGCGCAAAAGGCGGAGAAAAAATTTAGCGTTATTACGAACGATATAAATGAAATTTTGCTCGCAAACGGTGCAGGCGCGCGCTTCATCGTCGTGGATAAAAAATCCGCCGCGGCCGCGCAAAAGCTAGCAAACGATTATCTTTTTGACGCCAAGATCGCGATGTTTATCGGCTCTGCGCGGGCGTTAAAAAACTTAGCCGAGCTCGGAATCGATGCGGCGATCTTTAAAGATGCGATCACAAACGCGCCCAAATCGCTACTTGCAAGCATCGGAGATAGCGTAGGTTCGAAATTCCACTTCGGACTTCCGAAAAAAGATGAAATTTTCGGTGGCGCGCAAAAGCTCGCGGATAAAATTTCGGCCCTAGATAAAAAGCTAAGCGCGCCCGCAGCCAGCAAAAACGACGATATCTGGAAAAAATAGCAAAATCCCAAGCAAATTTGTTCGCGGGCGTAAAATTTTTATGACTCATGCAAATTAAAATTTCGCGTAAAATTTTGCCCAGTCACGCAACTTAGAATTTCACGCGAAATTTCGCCTCTTACGCAGATCGGAATTCTACGCGGAATTTTGCCTCTTTCGCAAATTAGAATTCTGCGCGAATCCCACGCGTCCTCTGCGAAATTCTCTCGCTTACTCAATTTAAAATTTTATCAGTTCGGATAGATTTAAATTTTACGTAGAATTTCGCCTACCCTCGCGGCAAGAAATTTCAAATAGAATTTTATCCTCCCGCGCGATGCGAAATTTTACTAAATTTTCTACGCGCGATATAAAATCTACGTAAATTTTACTCGCGTAATTAGCGTAAATAAAATTCTGCCTCTGCATACGCTTCATAGAATTTCGCGTAAAATTTACCCGCAGAGATGATATAAATTCTTAGCCATTATTTTAAAATTTACTCGCGTTTTAGCTGCTTTTATACGCATGATAAGGATTTTTTAAAGCTAAAATTTTATATAATTATGCGTTTCAAAAAGGCATATTTTGAGTACTAAATTCTTTCTAGCGATCCTTGCGATAGGCGTTATAATGGGGCTTTGCGCGGGGCTCTTAAACTTCGGCATCAACGAAATTGAAACTTTTGCTTTCGGGCATAATGATGAGGAATTTCACATTATCACGGAGCAAACCACTGCACTTAGGCGCTTTCTTAGCGTCCTCGCAGCCGGCGCAATCGTAACTTTAATTAGAATTCTGCTGATAAGGCTAAAACCTTTTTTAAACGTAGCTTCGATGATAGAGGGACAAAATCCACCGTTTTGGCAAAATTTAATCCACTCAGTTTTGCAGCTAGTAGCCATCGCCTTGGGTGCACCGGTAGGCAGTGAGGCTGCTCCGCGCGAGCTGGGTGGCTTGTTTGCGGCTAAAATCTGCCGCGCCTTAAATATCGGCGGAGACGAGCTTCGGCTATTTGTCGCATGCGGCGCGGGAGCGGGACTAGGCGCTGCATATAACGTCCCGCTAGCGGGCGCGCTTTTTAGCCTAGAAATTTTGCTTAAAAGCTTTGATACTCGAGCGATTTTATGCGCCTTTGCTACAAGTGCGGTGGCTACAGCTACGGCGGAATTCGGAGCTTCAAAAGAAATTTATTACGCAGTTTCGAACTTCGCCCCTACCCCACAGAATTTACTTGCAGCAGCGCTAATCGGGCTTGTCACGGGGTTTGCGGCGAAATACTTTCAAGACGGGGTGCGCTTGTGCGAAAAGCTGCGCATAAAAAGCCTTAAAATCGCGCTTACACTGCCATTTGCATTCTTGCTTACCGCGGCGATCGGCGCATACGTGCCTGAAATTTTAGGTAACGGGCGCTCCGCAGCGCAATTTGCTTTCAACTCCGCATCCTTTAGCCCGTATTTGCTTGCGATCTTGCTTTGCAAGGCATTTTGCATTTTGATGATCTTTCGCTGCGGCGGATACGGCGGCACGCTTACGCCGAGTTTCGCGCTGGGCGCAGTTTTAGGGCTATGCGTAGGATTTGCGATCAGCGAAATTCTACCTATTAGCCTAAGCGCAGTGGGGGTTTGCGGAGGGGCTGCCTTTTTAGCGATCAATCTAAACGCGCCGCTTTGCGCCTTTGCCCTAAGCGCGGGATTTTGCGGGCTAAATATAAACTCATATTCGGTCGTCGTTTTTAGCATCGTATGCGCCGTGATCGCTAGAAATTTACTGACGAAAAATTTAGCGTAGTCGCGGCGCTGATAATTCATACGCTGCAAATCTGAATAGACGGGCGCGGCGATGATGATCCAAGAACCTGCCCCGTCAGCATAGAGTGAGCGCAGTAGGTCGCATCATTGGGCTAGGGCGGAGCCGTAAGGATATGCATCTAAGCTGATCCTTGGTAAATTTAAGATAAAATTTCGCCACTTTAACCAAAGGAGAAAACATGGGTTTACTTTCATTCGTAGCCGAAGCAGGCAAGAAACTACTAGGTCTAGGCGATGACGCCAAATCCGTAAAAGACGAGATCGCCACCAATCTCAGCTCTACGCCGGTAGAGGGGCTAGAGGTCGAGGTGCAGGGCGACACCGTCAAAATCAGCGGTAACGCCGATAAGGAAACTCTCGAAAAAGCAGCCCTCATCGCGGGCAACACCGCAGGCATCAAAAACGTCGAAATTGAGGGCATTAGAGAGGATAGCGCCGAGAACTACTACACCATCGTAAAGGGCGATAACCTATCTAAAATCGCGAAGAAATTCTACGGCGACGCGAACAAATACAAGATTATTTTCGACGCCAACCGCGAGGTTATCAAGGACGCGAACCTCATCTATCCGGGGCAGAAGATCAGAATTCCAAAAATTTAAAGCCTACCGCTTTTGAATGCTGCGGCTTGATTTTGCAAGCCGCGGATTTTACTTTTGCGAGCATTGCATTGCGTTTTGCGCGAGCCGCGATTTATCAGCCCGCAGTGCAGCGCGGTTTTGGCGAGCTAAATTTTACTAGTTAGCGAGGCGCTGCGATTTTTTACGCTTTACAGAGTATGATTTTACAGACTGGCAGCGCGAGCGCGGTTTTTTGTGGGGCGTGATTTTGAGCTGGCTTTACGGCGCGGTTTTCAAACTGCGACTTTATAAGCCGACGGCACGGCATGATTGTGTGAGCTATAGATTTTACTGCGGATTTGTTTTTGCAAGACAGGTTTTGATTTTAAGTCGTGACGCGGTTTCGCGAGCCGTACGACGGCGGATAGTAGATTATCAGCCGCACTTGTGCGCCGCCGCCCTATTTGAGAACATATAAAACGCTTTAAAATTCCGTTTATAAAGAGCTAAATTTGGATAAATTTGAAATCAGCGCTACGCTAAAAAAGACCGAAACTAGGGATTACGACAAATATCCGATAACCATCAAAGACAACGCAATAGAGATGATAAAGCTATATCTGCCGATTGTATTTATTTTGGACTTTCTTTCACATTTTGCACCATACAGACCACCGCATCCAGGAGAGCTAAATGAACGTCCAAAAGAGCTAGGAAGCTGCTATATTAAATTTAAAAATTCCGCCATAGAGTATTTTTCTACGAAGAAGAATTTAGTCCTGCTCGAAATAAAATTATCAAATATAGTGGGGATAAAACGAACCTTTGGGCCTTCCCAACCCCAATTGCCGACAATCACAAAAAAGTTTGTAATTAGCGTCGTTATGATTTACTTCGTTTTGATGTCCACGGTTTTTTACTTTAAAGGCTATGCGATAGCCCCGTTCGTAGTGCCGATAGCATTTGGGCTAGGCATGCTTCCGCTACTGATTTTTAGATTAGTAAACGGGCTAGGGCTTGGACTAGATATGCTAAGCGGCGATAGTTTGATCATTTTCGATAAGCACTTCATCATCGACGCCTCGATTTTAACGAGCAGCGAATACAAGGAGCTAAAAACCTATTTTCTACTAAAAACTGGTAAAAATTTAGACAAAATTAGACCGCAAATTTTTATATAAATAAAAGGAATAAGTAATGGCGACACAAAGTAAAAATCGATTAGGCTATGCGAAAAACCATTACGAGAAATCAAAATTTCATAAAAAGAATGTAAAGTAATGGAAATTTCTAATAAGCAAAAACCCAGGGATTACGACAAAGAGCCGTTAGTCATAAACGGCTATGAAAAATTTTTTGCGATCGCTTGGTATTTGGTATTGTTATTTTCCGTCTTAACGATAGCTATAATAGAGGATTTTATGGGATGCGGATCTTTATGTTCGCCAAAAGGCGTAGCTATGAATTTGGTAATGTTAGGGATTCTTATTGCGATATGTATCTTTAAGTTAATTCGCAGCAAGCAACAAATAAGGTTTACGGATAGATATATAGAATTTATCGAAAACGGCGTCGTTAAGAGATTTTGCAAAGTAGAATTCGACGAACTGCGAAGGAGTTTTTCGATTGACATATTTATTAGCTCAAAAATTTCGCGGAATATCTGCAATTTATCTCTTACGATAATGGGGCTCATAGCTTTAAAATGGGAACTTTTGGAGATAATATTTTTTATATACCTATGGGGATTTTTCTTAAATTCTATATTTTATCTATCGATGAATAAAAACCTCAAGGGCTTTAGTGCTATGCCATTTATAAGGGTCGCTGAATATACAACTAACCCCGGATATCACAATATTTTACCAAGATACTATCTTATCTATATCTACAATGATAAAATTTACAACGATATCAAAGAGTATTTTTTGCAGAAAAATATAGATATCGACTACATCAAAAAGAATTATCTGTTCGCCTAAAAAACTATAAAGCTGCAAGTATGAGTCTAGGCGATCGACGCTCGGTTTGCCGCAAAAATCTATAAATTTTATCTAACCAAACTCGCTCGTCTAAATCCAAATCCTCACATTCAGTTTTAAAATTTTAACGATACTCAAAAAGCTTAGAATTTCGCTCTTTATCTCGCTTGCGGGATCGCGGCGTAGCACGCTTTCATAGACGCTAGGCTCGAAATTATCGCGCCCGGTGTGTACGAAAATATGGATCCGCCGCTCTCTGATACTCGCCCAGATCTGCGCCCCAAGCGCGTCGCCCACCGCCAAAAATCGCTCCATAAATGCAGGCGTCAGCACATACATCGCGTTTTGCGGCTCATCGCTAAGCACCTTGTATCGCGCGGCAAACTCCACGTTATCCATCGCAACAGGCTTTAGACCTACGTGCTGTTTGTTTTGTATCTCGCGCGGATAGATGAAAACGGGCGTGATGATGCGTTTGTTAAATTCCGCTACGAAAAACGCCCCCACGAGCTCGTGCTGTAAATTTTGATGGAAAAAGCTCACGTCGCTAAACTCGAAGCTCACCCTCTGCCACGCACCGCCTACGCGGTCGTTGCCGTGCAGATTTTCGATAAACTCGAATAGATCGCTTTGCACCACGCGCCAAAACGGCACGCTGCCGTAGGAGACGTATTCATAGCCGAGCTCGCGCACGAAAGGCGCCAGATAGTGCTGCTTGTAGCTTTGGCGGTATCGCCCGGTAAAGATATCTTGCGCGCTTCTTACGCCGAGCGCATAAAGCCGCGCTGCTAGCCACACCGCAAGCGCGACCGCGGCCAAGCCTATCAGCGCCTGCGGTAAGGCTGCGGAGTATTTGAAGATCAAAAACGAGATCGCGACCGCGCCGAATTTCAAAATATTCTCCCTGCCGATCAGATCTTTTTGCCAGCCGTTCAGGTGGAGCTCGCGCAGGCTTACGGCGAGCGAGGCGACCACCAGCAGTACGAGCATCGTCGCGCTAAAGCTCTGCACGCCCTGCCTGCGCGCGAAATACGCGATGACGCCGAATACCGCAAACAGCGCCACCGTGCTTATGACGGCAATGAGCTTTAGCTGCTCCACGTGCTTTTTCGCATCCAGCCTCAGGCGCTCCAAATCGTAAATAGTCAAAATTTCGCCTTTTTTAAAATTTGCCCGCAATTTTAGCGAAATTCTAGGAATTTTGGAATTTTAAAGCTCGCTAGTCTGCACATAAGGTGAATTTTTTATGAATTTCGCACAACCCCCCAAATTTAAGGATAAATTCAAAACTCTAAGTTTAAAATTTTGCCGTAGCGGGGCGGAGCGCGGAAGTGGAATTTCACATAAAAGCGGCGCCAAATTTCGGCACGCGGAAGTGAAATCTAAAGCACAATTTAAATCGAAATTCTGCGCGCAAGCAAACCCCGCAAATCAAATCATGGAGCAAAAATGAGATATATTTTCGGACCCGTCGCCTCGCGTAGGTTCGGGCGCAGCCTCGGCATCGATCTGAGCCCGCAGCGCAAGCAGTGCAACTTCAACTGCGTCTATTGCGAGCTGGGCGCAGCTAGGCCGGTAAGCGCGATGAGCGAGCCCTGTGAGATCGACCCGGTCATCGCCGAGCTGAAAACCGCGCTGCAAAGCCACGCGGGCATTGACGTCATCACGATCACGGCAAACGGCGAGCCTACGCTGCATCCGCGCTTTGCAGAGCTCGCAAGCGCGCTAAAGGTGCTGCATCTGCCGCAGAAGCTGCTTGTACTCTCAAACGGCTCGCTCGTGCGCGAAAACAGCGCAGCACTGATGAAACTTGATATCTGCAAATTTTCGCTAGATAGCGCGCTT
>CAUQPS010000038.1:0-15427 GCA_963520005.1 uncultured Campylobacter sp. | reverse complement strand
ACTTGCAAAACCCGCTCCTTGCGTAAGACGAAGGGCTCGCCTTGAAATATTGCAAGCATTTAAATTCCGCGTAGCGATAGAATTTTGCAACAAGATGGAATTTAGCACAATAAAATTTTACGGCGTAGCGGAATTTTGTGCGATGAAATTTTGTGATCTTGCTAAATTTTTCGGCAACGCGGATTTTCCCAGCGACATTTCGATAAAATTTTAAAGCCCTGTCTCGCAAAAATTCTGCGGCACGATCATAGAATTTTAAATGGTAAGTGTTCGGTATAGCGCTGTAAAGTCCGCAACTGCGGCGGAGAAATTTAAAGCTCCTGCGAGCGTAAAATTTTAGAGCATAGAAATAAGATTTTAAAATTTTATAACGCCTTGATTTTGGGGCTTTGCTTCGAAATTCCGCACAGCAAAATTTTACTTCACGATCACGGTGATACTTGGAATAGAATTCTGTCGTGACGCCAAAAATGCGGCGCAAATAAAATGCCCGCATAGCATCAAAAGCGCAGCATAAAACGCGATAATTTAAAATCCCGCTTAGCATAGCAGATCGCCGATCTTTAGCCGCTTGCCGTTTAGATACGCGCTAGCGTCCACCGGCTTTTTACCGGGCTCTTGCACCTTTATGATTTTAACCGCGTCCTCGCCGCATGCGACGCAAAAGCCGAGCTTATCTACGTGCAGAATTTCGCCCGCGCGCTGAAATTTACGCCCGCAAGATTCGCGCAAAAGCTCTAGTTCTAAAATTTTTAACCCGCTAGCTAGATAGATCCCGGGCCAGGGCGTTAGTGCGCGAAATTTATTATAAATTTGCTCCGCGCTTTCTTCAAAGCTAAAAAGCCCGTCAGATTTGCTTATTTTTTTGCAGTGTGAAGCCTGTGCGCTCTCTTGCTTTAGCGGCGTTAAATTTGCAAAATTTCGCAGCACTCGCACTATCAGCTCGCCCGCCAAATCCCCAAGCTCGCTAAACAGCTGCGCCGCCGTTTTATCCTCGCAAGGCGTGTAGGCAAAATCGAGCATATCGCCCGTATCAAGCCCCGCATCCATCAGCATCGCCGTCACTCCCGTCTGCTTCTCGCCCGCCAAGATCGCGCTTTGAATGGGGCTTGCGCCGCGGTATTTAGGCAGGATCGAAGCGTGCAGGTTTATGCAAGGCGCGATATCAAGGACGGCTTGCGGCAAAATTTTACCGTATGCGGCAACCACGATAAAATCAGGCTTTAGCTCTTTTATTTGCGCTGTAACCGCCTCGTCTTTCAAACTCGCAGGCTGAAAGATCGGCACGGCGGGCAGATGCTCCTGCGCATAAACTTTAACCTCGCTCGGAGTTAAAATTTGCTTCCTGCCGACGGGCTTATCAGGCTGCGTAAAGACGGCCGCGATCTCAAATTTCGCCTCCGCAAGCGCGCGTAAAATTTTAGCCGCATACTCAGGCGTTCCCATAAAAACTATATTCATTCTTTTCCTTTAAATTTAGCCACATCACGGCGCGAGAGATCATGTAGACGCCAATCGTGCTCGAAATAAATTTTACGCAGACCGCGAAGTAAACCAGGTCCGCACTCGCTCGCGCGAAGTAAAATTTATACGCGTCACAAACCAAACCCCGCGCAGAAGGTCGCATCATTGTCGTTTTTCGCGTTTATTTGACGGCGGCTTGATTTTCATCTCCGCTTTGATCCTTCCAAGGCCAAAAAGCGCACGGATCTTCGGACCAATAAATCTTTGAAGACGGTTTCGCTCCCAGCTCGTCAAGGCTAATCTTGCCGTCACGATTAGCGTCCAACCTCTTAAATTCCGAGCCTGAGCGCAGATTTAGCTCTACTCTCAGCCCAGACGGCACCTCGCTCGCCATCCACTCCTGCAAGCTCAACGCGCCGTCGTGATCCTTGTCGTTAAAGTCCATAAAATTCGGCACCGGATCGGCGGGATCGCAACCGTATGCGCCGAAGCATAACAGTGTGAGGATAAAAATTTTATTCATTTCGCCTCCTTAAATTTTATCTTTTTGCGGCTTTTGCGAGCGGTAAACATAAAATTTACCCACATATTCGGACGCGCTTAAGACCTGCGTTCGCAAAAGCCCTCTGCGGCGCGGCTTTAGCACAACCTACAGCTCCTTTTTAAGCAGCTCAAGCAGGCTAAATTTTAGCTCGTTTATATTTTGTCCCGTCGCTGAAGATATCGGCATTACGAAAAACGGCTTAGCGGCGTCAAATTCATAAATATCTTGCTTAAATTTTATCTCGCCTGAGGCGCCAGCAAGCCCCAAATGTGACAAAAACGCGTCAAATTTTTCCTGCAAATTTTCGGCCGCGTCCGCGCGAGTTAGAGCGATCGCGTAATCCCTTTTTGCAAGCTCTCCGGAAAATTTCGCCGTCTCGGCCCTCAGCGCGTCAAACTGCTCCTCAAGGCTGCGGTAGTTCGCAAGATCGAGCATAAAAAGTAAAATTTTAGTGCGCTCGACATGTTTTAAAAACTGCACGCCAAGCCCGCGCCCTTCGCTCGCACCCTCAATGATGCCAGGGATATCGGCCATTACAAAGCCGCTGTATTCGTCCACTTCGACGAGACCGAGCTTTGGCGTGAGCGTGGTAAACTCGTAGTTTGCGATCTGGGGTTTGGCGTTTGAGACGGTCGATATTAGCGTGCTTTTACCCACGTTTGGAAAGCCCACTAGCCCCACGTCGGCGATGAGTTTTAGCTCTAATCTCACCTCGCGAGTCTGTCCCTCTAGGCCTTTTTGCGCGTATTCGGGGGCTTGGTTGATCGAGCTTTTAAAGTGCACGTTGCCAAGACCTCCTTTGCCGCCTTTTAAAAACAGCTTCGTTTCGCCGTCATTTAGCATATCAAGCATCAGCTCGCCGCTGTCCTCGTCGTAAACGCTGGTGCCTGGAGGGACGATGAGGTAGAGATCCTCGCCGCTTTTGCCCGTCTTTTTGCGACCCTCGCCGGGCGCGCCGTTTTGCGCTTTAAACTCACGCTTGCCCTTGTAGGATGAGAGGGTGTGGGAGTTTTTATCGACCCTAAAATACACGTCGCCGCCGTCGCCGCCGTCGCCGCCGTCGGGACCGCCTAAGATGACGAATTTTTCGCGGCGGAAGCTGACGCAACCTGCGCCGCCGTCCCCTGATTTAACGCTAAGCTTTACGCTGTCTATGAACATAGCTATCCTTAAATTTAAAACGGCAATTATAGCCAAATGAGTTGAAGATAATTTTTAAACGGATGAAATTTTAAAAGAGGGGCTTGCGCCCCCGAAGATTTTAGCGGTAATTACGCGGCTGGATAAACCGATACTTTTTTGCGGTTTTTATCTTTTCGCTCAAATTTTACGACGCCGTCGATCAGCGCGAAAATCGTGTGATCGCTGCCCATGCCTACGTTGCAGCCTGGGTGCGTTGCAGTGCCGCGCTGGCGGATGATGATGTTGCCTGCGCGAACGAACTCGCCGCCGAATTTTTTGACGCCCAGGCGGCGTCCGATACTATCTCTATTATTTTGGGTTGAGCCTTGACCTTTTTTGTGTGCCATTTCCTATCCTTTATGCGTTAATCGAAACAACTTTGACGCGGGTGTATTGGCGTCTGAAGCCGCGTTTTACTTTTGAATCTTTACGTCTGCGTTTTTTGAAGATAACGACTTTTTTATCCTTGCCTTCGCAAACGACCTCCAAAACCACCTTGGCACCCTTTACGAACGGTGCTCCTACCTTTAACTCGCCGTCGTTTAGCGCTAAAACTTCGCTAAGCTCGAGCTTTGCTTTCGGCCCTGCATTAAAATGGTCTAAATTTAGGTAGTTGCCCTCTTCGACCTTATACTGCTTGCCGCCGTGTTTGATGATAGCATACATCAAAAATCCTTTAAAATTTGGTAGCCAAAAAGGCATTTGCCATGCAAAATTTAAAAGCCCGTTTGGTATGAAAGGTTGCAATATTATCTCAAATTTTATAAATTCCTACTGAAACGCCTCTCAAAATTCCTGCGAAATTTCAAATTTCAAGGGCTCGGATTTATTTTAAACTAAAGATAAATGTGCTACTATCGCAACGAAATTTTTGAAGGAGAATTTTATGAGAAATTTAATAGCTGCGCTCGTAGCAGCGGTATTTTTTATCGGTTGTTCCAACTGGAATATATCCAACGAACCAAGCGGAGTACGCAATCAAACAAAATCCCAAAGCAGCAAAACAAATATCGGCGGCGTAAATGATAAAGTCCAAGAAGTCTCCACCACAGGCACCACCGATATGGTCGAAACGACCTTGCCCGACAGCACAGGTATGACTAATGCGCCGAAAGACCGCAGCGATGCATTTCATATCAATCAAGTAATTTCTGCATGGAATAAACAGCCAGACTCCATCAAAACAACCGAAGACAATGGCAACATCTACACCTGGAAAAACTATAAGCCAGGCTGCGACGTATCACTTACTAGCGACTCAGAGGGCTACGTATCAAAATCCGCTATCAAATCAGCACTCTCTCAGTGCCTATAACTATAACTTATCCGCGACGCCGAAATTTTAAAATTTCTTAAAATTTCGGCTTACGAGCGGGTCTGCTTCGTCAAATCTAATCTTAAAATCCTACGGTTCACTCTTAAAAATTTACTATTCGTATTGTATAATCGAGGACTTTTAATCACTGGAGTAAAATATGAAGAAAATTTTATTTGCAGGTGCGCTTTTAGCGGCATTATGTAGCTATGCGGCGGCGGGTGAACACATCAAGGTCTATCACGGCGAGAGCTGCGGCTGTTGCCATAACTGGGCAAAATACATGGAGCAAAACGGATTCGAAGTTGAGATGATTTCGCTGGCTGACGAGCCGCTTATCCAGAAGAAGAATGAGCTTGGGCTTCCGCTAGAGCTCGCTAGCTGCCACACCGCGATCATAGACGGATATGTAGTCGAAGGGCATATGCCAGTAGGTGAGATCCGCACGCTACTAAAAAATAAGCCTAAAGACATCATCGGCATAGCAGTACCTGGCATGCCGCTAGAAGCGCCAGGTATGGAGCAAGGCTCACAGCCCGAGGTCTATGACGTAGTGGCGTTTAAAAAAGATGGCTCATATCAAAGCATCGCCACTTACAAAGGCAAAGAAAAAATCAAATAATCCGCCGCTTTAAAGCGGCAACTTACTTATTAGCTCGCTAAAATTCTGCCTATTTATGGCTTGGCGCAATTTGCCTTAGCCGGCGAATGCTGCCACCATGTGCAAAAGTGACGCGTAAATTAATTTCAAACACTGCTATGATAAAGGGGATTAAAAATTAAGTGGATGGGCTAATAGGGGTCGAACCTATATTCACAAATCCAGAGTTTGTTGTCCTGCCATTAGACGATAGCCCATTGCGGAAGCGGTATTTTATAGAATTTTGCTTTAAAAAAAGCATAAGAGCGGGCGGAATTTTAAAATTTCGTAAAATTTTAGATCAAATTTAAAGCCCTGCTGCGCCGAAACGATAAAATTAAAACGCAAAAGCTAACGCTGCTTTCATCGGCTCCGATAAAAAAATATGGCTGCTCGCCGCGGAGCTAAATTTTAAAATTTGGCTAGTTTATCCTATATTTGCGCCTTTGCGAACTATTTGTCGCAGGATGAAATTTTAGCATATAAGCCTATCTTCAAAACATATATGTTTAGTGCTCACTGGGCGCGGGCGCGGCCTTAAATGCTATAAATCGCACCGAAAATCTATAGCGAGCATAATTGCGACTAAACCCAAATACAGCGTCAAATAGGCTTGCGACAAGGTTGCAAAATAAGTCCACCAAATACTCGCATCAGACGAGGCATAGAATTTATCGCGATTAGGCGGGGTCTAAACTAAAATCAAAGCCAGAATTTGAGTGCGAAGCTTGCATAAAATTTATTGCAAAAAGCCTTTTATAGGCTCAAAAGACATTATGAAATTGCATAAAATTTGACTGCGGTGAAATTTTCTCATACATTGTGTTAATACAAACCGAAAGTGAATAGAACACAATTACTCGAGGTAGCAAAATTTTCCCATACGTCGTTAATACCGAACATTGACGAATCAGATCAAGTACTATGGACAAAGTGAAATATTCCCGTACATTGTTAGTTCGGCACGGGCTATTGCTAGACCAGAGCAGAAATGTGCGAAATTTAACTTCGCGTATCGTTTGAACACCTAGAAAGCACCTTGCTCCCCAGCTAAATAGCGCGGACATTTATATCGCGTGCTGTTTAAAACGCAAAATTAATTGGAATTTCAAATTTTAAATTTCGGGCGTGGGTTTGCTTATAAGTATTTGCAAAAATAGCGCATCGAAGCTAGAAAAATTTCGCTCCGCCGCGCCTAAAATTTCGATGAAATTTCGCGTATCAGCTCAACTGCCCCTTTTGCGTCCGCGCATACGAACTCAAAATGCGCCCGTAGCTCCGAGGCGCTGCCGTAGCCGCAGCTTACGCCCACGCTTCGCACCGCTGCCGACTTTGCCGCGATGGCGTCAAGCGACGTATCGCCGATCATAAAGATATTTTGGCTTACAGAAGGCAGAATTTCGTCACTGCAAATTTTGTCATAACAAGGAGTGGAATTTATCTCATGCGCATCATAAATTTTACCGCCGCGCGCTCCGCCTTTATCGCTCTCGCCCTCGATGCCGATACCGCTCTTTTGGCTCTTATCGCCAGCCTCATGTCTATTGCTCTTTGCTTTGCTTAAATTTCTAAACGAAATTGCATCGGAATTTTGACTCGCGATGCTGCTTAAATTTTGCTCGTAAACTTTGCTAGGATTAGGATCAAGCGCAGGAAGGCTCTTTAAATCAGGCACTGAAATTTCACTCAAAATCGTGTTCCTGCCAGCAGCGCTTGTGTTTTTATTGGCAGTAGCATAGCAAGCTTTACTGCTAATTGTATTTGAACTTTTGCTAGCGGTCGCGCCACAAATTCCTAAATTTTCGAGCGCCTTTAAGATCGGTTCGGCGCTTGGTTTGGGATCTTGCACGTCCTCTCGCCCGACGATGGTGCCGAAAAATTCCGCGATACCCAGATGCTGCAATAAAATTTTAGAAAATTTCGACGTCTTGGTCGTCACGACGCCTAAATTTGCAAACTCGCTCGCCGCACGAACCGCCTCGAACGCACCGCTTAGCAGAACGGTCTGATCCAAAAAAGTCTGCGCGTATCGCTGTTTGTAGGCGAGCACGAAATTCTGCACATCGCGCGTCACACCTAGACGTTCAAACATCACTTCTAACGGATACCCGATAAGCCTTTTAATCGCTTCGTCGCCAGGCTCTGCAGCGCCCAAATGCGCAAACGCGTAGTGAAAGCCGTCCAGTATCGCGGGCGTGGAGTCTATGAGCGTACCATCGAGATCAAAAAGCAGAGTGGCTTGGAAATTTGGCATTTTAAAATTTAATTTGGATATAAAAAAAGCGGAGCCGAAGCTCCGCTTATGTGGATCTAGAAAAGATTATTTTCTAAATTTAGCATCAACGCGTCTATTTTGAGCGCGGCCTGCTTTAGTAGCGTTTGTAGCGATAGGCTTAGTCTCGCCGTATCCTACAGTGGTGATTCTGCTGGCATCTACGCCGAAGCTCTTAAGCGCACCTCCAACAGCAGCAGCTCTGCGCTCGGAAAGCTTTTGATTATATGCATTCGAACCGGTGCTATCGGTGTGACCCTCTAGGATTACTTTGTAATCAGGGTGAGCCACTAGCACGTCGCTTACGTTTTTGATCTGGTTCATAAACTCAGGGGAAATTTTTGAGCTATCTGTAGCAAAATTCACGCCCAAATTTAATCTAATAACTTTCTCGCAACCATATTCATCTACAACTACACCAGCAGGTGTGCCTGGGCATCTATCGACATTATCGCATACGCCGTCGTTATCTGCGTCTTTGCAACCTGCAGGAGCCGGAGCAACTGGAGCTGCATCAGCGTATCTCTTGCCAAAATCAACTGCAAAGCCTAGAGTATAGAACAATACGTGGTTGCCGTCGTCAAATCTGATAGCATCGCGTGCTTCAAGTTTTGTAGCGAAATTGTCGGTAATGTAGTATTTTAGACCCAAGCCGTATTGGCCGAAGCCACTATCTTGATCGCCATCGTTGTAAACGTCTTTAGTGTAATCCATATATCCAAGACCTAGCAAGCCGTATAATTTGAAATTATCGGTGAAATTTACCAAATCTTTTACAGCATTGATGTGATAGTATTTAGCGTCTGGCTTATCGTTACCTACTCTGTGAGCTAAATCCTCTACGCCGATATTGCGAGAGTAATCAAAACCAACCTCTACTTGATCGATAAACGAATCTTGTAGATTTTTGGCAAGACGTAGACCGAACATAAAATTCGAATCCAAATCCATATTGCCCTCATGAGTCATTCCGCCAATAGTAGGGGTGATCTCCCAGTGATAATCAGCATCGCTAGCGAACAATGCGCCGGATGCACACAAGCTTAATGCAAGTAGAACTTTCTTCATTAAACATCCTTTCAAATAAAGTTATAATTCGATATTACCATAAAATTTTTAAAGAATTTACAAATTTGCGACAATTTCGCCACAAATTTGTAAAAAACATTATCTCTTAGAGAACTGCGGGCTTCTGCGGGCTTTGCGGCGGCCGAATTTCTTTCGCTCGACCACACGGCTATCGCGAGTTAGCAGACCTTTTGGCTTAAGAGCCGCTCTAAAATCCTTATCCATCGCGGCAAGCGCTTTTGAAATTCCGTGCTTTAGCGCATCCGCTTGAGCCGAATATCCGCCGCCTAAAGTTTGCGCGGTGATATCCATCGAGGTCTCTTGTTTAGTCGCCAAAAGCGGCTGAACGACCCTTAGCTTGATCGCTTCGTGACCGCCTAGCCAGGTGTTTAGATCCATACCGTTTACTACGATCTTGCCGCTTCCAGGTTTTACCCAAACCTTAGCTACGGCAGTTTTTCTCTTTCCGGTTGCATAAATTGTCGCCATGATTATTTTCCTTTTTTAGTTGTTTGCGCAGTATGAGGGTGCTCGCCACCTTCATATACGAATAGCTTTTTGATCATCGCCTTGCCGAGCTTCGTCTTAGGAAGCATACCGCGAACCGCAAGTCTGTAGAGCTTTGCGGGATTGTTTTTAAGCAGGTCTTGAAATTTTACGCTCTTTACGCTTCCGAAATAGCCCGAGTAGCTGTGATAAAGTTTATCGTCGCCCTTGTTATTGCCGGTAAATACGGCTTTCGAAGCATTAATGATAACGACGTAATCTCCGCAATCCACGTTTGGAGTATAGCTTGGTTTGTGTTTGCCGCGTAGCAATACCGCAACTTCGGTAAGCATCCTACCGAATCTTTTGTCGGTCGCGTCGATAACGACCCAGTCGCGCTTAACTTCGCTAGGCTTTGTAATTTCTGTCATGGTTTCCGCCTTATTAAAATTTGAGCTGTGATTATATAGAAATATCCTTACGTATAGCTTAATTTAAGCTGTCTTTAATCTATCTGCGCTCAAATTTCATCTAAGCTTTAAAATTTTATCCCTCTTCATTCACTTCGATTAGCCTAGCGTCCGCAGCTTCGAGAGCCAGCACGAAGGCGCGCACCTGCGTATTCGGATAAAAATCGCGGATTACGCTTTTATACCGCGCCACTTGAGCTTTGTTTTGCGCGAGGTATTTTTCGGAGCTTTTGTAATCAAAAAGCAAAATTTCATCCTGCCTAAAGCACGCCAGATCCACGCGCAAAAGATCACCCTCCGCGCTTTTTATCGGCATCTCTTTATAAGCTTGAGCGCCCTTTATCAGAGCTAAAAATTCCTCGTTTTTGCTTAGTCCTAGCGCCCGCGTCGCGATATTTTCAAAATCCGCGTCATTTAAAAATTTAGCGTAGCGACCTTTTGCTAAGCTTACTCCTCGTAAAATTTCATCCGCCGCAAATCCTTCGCTCATCTCCAGAGCATAATGCAGCGCCTCGCCGAAATATATCGCGCTTAGCGCCTCCGTTTCGCCGCCGCCTGCTTTTTCTTGCGCGCTTTGAGGCTCGCCCGCTACTAGCGCGATCTTTTTGCGCGGCGGCTGCTCTTCTGATTTTACGGAGCTTGGGATTACGTAGCCGTATTGAAAATCCGGGATATCCAGCCACTCCACGACGCCCGCACCCTTGGTCTTTTTAGCGTAAGGCGAAAAAAAGCTATAATTGTATTGATCTATTTTTGCCTCGGAGCGTTTTATGATGATGAGCGAGCGTTCGGCGCGTGTAAATGCCACATAGAGCTTATTTATATCCTCTTCATGTGCAGAGCGATCGTTTTCATCCATTAATGCTGCGAATTCCGTATCCAGGCTCTTTCTGCTCGCAAATTTATAAAAAATTCTCCACTTATGCGTGGCGAAGTTATAGTCCGTCGCGAGCTTTGAGCTCTCGCCCCGGTCTTTTCCTCCGATGCGGTCGCATACGATTACGTGTGGGAACTGAAGCCCCTTGGACTTATGCACGGTCATAATTTTAATGCCGCTTTGTTCCTTGGCAAATACCTCCGTTTCGTCGTTTGCAAACAGATACTCGCTAAAACTATTAAATTTTGCCAGCGTCTCAAAAAATAGCAGCAGATCGGCATCGACAAAATTTAATTTCAGCGAGCTAGCTATAAATTCCGCCGTTTTTTGCGCGTTTTTATGCAAATCGACCGCTATCATTTTAAGCCGCCTACCCAAAATCGCTTCGGCGTTTCGCAGATAAATTTCATCGCCACCTACGCAAAATTTCGCGTACTGAATTACGGCATTTACCTGCTCGCTGCAACGCAGAGCCTTATTTGAGCCGCTGCAAACCTCGCAAAATTCCGATAGCATCTCTTTTAGCGCGCTTACGTGCTCGTTTTTCCAGCATAAAATCGCGATATCATCAGCTCTTACGCCGCACTCCTCAACAAGTCTGCGCGCTTGCTCCGCAGCCCCCTTTAGCACATCGTCGTATGAAAACGCTGCTACGTAGCCGTAATCGTCGCTTTGTACCTCAAATAGCGGCATTTGCGGATGGGAAAGCGGATAGTCCTTGATTTTTTGCAGCACCGAAGCGGGCAGATCGCTATCTAGCTTATTTGCTGCGATTTGATCTTCATAAGACGCAAATTTATCGCGCAAGATCTCATTTACAAATTTTACGATGAGTTTTAAGCTACGATAATTGCGCGGCAGACTCTGCGTTTTGATTTGGCTAAACTGCTCGCGTAAAATATCAAAAATTTTTCTCTCTGCGCCGCGAAATTTATAGATGCTCTGTTTTTTATCGCCTACGTAAAAAAAGCTGCCGCAGCGCTCTTCCGCGCCCTTGCCAGCAAGCGCTTCAGAGATTAGCGGCAGCATGATTTCATACTGGCAAATGTCGGTATCTTGGAATTCGTCAATTAAAATATGCGTGATTTTAGAATCGAGCCTGAAGTACAAAAGCTCGCGATTGCCCTGCAACGCCTCTGCGCTCGGATTTAGCAGCGAGTGCACAGCTGCGGTGACATCGCCGAACGTGAGCTTGCCACTTTTGCGCTGCACCGATTTAAGCGCTTCGGCATAAATTTTAATTAATCCTGCCAGCTTAGCCGCATATGTCGCATCCATCCACGCTATTTCGCGAGCTATGGCGTCTTTTAGCCTTGCTAACTCGCCGTCAAAATGCGAAATTTTTTTAAGCTGCGAGCGCGGATAATCGAAACTACCGTTGGCAAGAGCCGAAAGAATGAAACCAGAGGATAATTTTGACAGATCGCTAACAGGGCTTAGCCCATTTACGGCTCCAGCGCTTACGCCCGCATCTCTTGCCGCTTTTTGCAAGCGAGATAAAATTTCATTTATCTTTGCTAGCGCAGAGCTTGCGGGAAGTGTGGGCGGATTTATGCTTATATCGCCTCTCCAAATGCTTTGCAAGCTATTTAAAAACTCGCTCTTTGTCATTCCTGAGTCGCTTACATAATACACGACCTCTCTTAGTAACGTTTCGTTTTTACAAATCGCACCTAAAAACGCCGCCTGCTGCACGCCCAAAATCCCTTCATCGTTTTCAAAGCTTGGATCAATGCCGCTGTTTAACGCAAAGGAGCGTAGAGCTTTTGCAAAAAACGCATCAAAGGTAAAGACGTTTAGGCTCTCGCTTAAAAATTTTGAGCTCAGCCGCTCTTGAGCCGCCATAACCTCATCCACGCTTAGCCCCAAATCAGCACAAATCTGCTCCAGCTCGGCGCTAGGCTTTAGCGAACCATCTTGCAAAATCAGCAAATTTTGAAATTTCTCCACGATACGCGTTTTCATCTCAGCAGCCGCTTTTTTAGTAAAGGTAAGCGCTAAAATTTCATTGATCGGCTCGCCTTTTAGCACCAGCTCGATGAACCTTACTGCGAGATTGAAGGTCTTGCCGCTGCCTGCGCTTGCTTCAAGCGCCAGATAATTTTCAAATTTTGCCATCAATCTGCCCCTTGCAAATGATTTTATAATCGCAGTATTCGCAGCTTTGCACCGCCCGCGTGCGCGTAAAAGCGACCTCGCTTGCAAATTCCTTGCCGATAGAGCCTAGCGTCTCGCGCAGATTTTCTAAGCTAGGCGTTTTGCCGTTAGGAGCCGCAAACGCGCAATCTTTTAGCGATAGATAGGCGCATTCGCACTCCTGGGCTAAAAGCGCGCGGTAAAACGTAAGCTGAAATTTTTCCATATGCTTTTTAGCTGAACCACGCTTGTAATCGATGATAAATTTCCGCCCTGTCTTGTCTTCGTCGATGCGGTCGATCCGCCCGCTCAGCCGCACTCCGTCAAGCTCGCTTTTTAGCGATACTTCACTACCGCTAAAGCTCCAAATTTGCTCATGCTCTTCCAAAAGCCTAGCTAGCTTTTCTACCGATTTTAGCTCAAGCTCCGCATCAAAGTGCGCAATGCCTGCTTCTCGCGCAAGCTGCGAATAAATAGAGCGAAATTTTTCCATGCTAAATTTCATCCCCGCTCGCTCGTATAAACGCTGAAAACTCGTATGTAAAATTTTGCCTAAAAGCGCATTGTCCTCGCCAAATTTTAGCCCCTTCCTCAGCCCGAAAACGTAGCGGTAATAATACTTCCTCTTGCATTCTAAAAACGTATCCAGTCGCGAAAACGACAGCTCCTCGGCAAAAAAATCATGGCGAGCCACGGGATCTTCTTGTCCGCATAAGACAGGCTTAAATTCCTCTCGCCCAAAAAGCCGTAAATAATCCTCCTGCGAAAATTCCGCGTCTTGTTGCACTTCAAAGCTTTTCAAAAACCGCGAAGGCAATTTCTCGACGCTTTGCAGATAGCAAATCGCACTTTTTTTAGCGCCTCTTAGCAAGCCGTCGTAGTAAAATCTTTGTAAATTTTCGCGGTCTGCATGGCTGATGAGCCCTGCTCTAGCGCGCAAAGCAGAGTTTAAAAACATCTCTCCGCTACTGCGCTTAGGCACCAGATCATCGTTAAAATCGGGAATTATCACGCCGTCAAATTGTAGCCCACGGCTCTCTAAAAGCCCCATTACCGTGACCTTTCCGCCACGAACATCATCGAGCTTAATGCACGAAATTTCTAACAAAAAAAGATCGATCAGATTGCCTAAGTTTAGGTTTTCGTCCTTAAATTTTCGAAGCAAAATTTTAATTAGATATAGCGGCTCTTTTAGCTTTTCTTGCAGCAGCGCGTCGCTAATTTTAGGTAAACAAGCAAGCTTGGTAATTAGCGCTTCGAAATGCTCGAAGCTTATTTGCTTTGCAAAATCGCGTGCGAACTCGCCAAAAAGCGCCTCATCCACACCCACACTCGCAAAAAACAGATCAGGCTCCTGTGGGTTTGAGCGCTGTGGATACTCATCTGCGCCCTCGCGCATTTTAGAGCGCCTAAAGCGATCGCGCTGTTTAGGGCTTTTTGAATACCCATATTCTTCCTCAAGCTCTATATGCTCCAGCTGCATAGAGTATCGTAGGCTCTCTTGCTGCTTTAAAAGCTCTTGCTGTTTTGCACGAGCCGAATAATCGCGCTGCTGCGCACACTCCAAAGGCTCTTGCAACTCTGCAATATCCAAAGAAAAGCTTTGCCCGTGCGAGCCATCCGTGCGTTCCGCCGAAATTTCGCGCAGAATTTCAAAATTTTCCGTATTTTCAAACGCCCCCGCAGATATAAAATTTAAATCCGCTTTAGAATTTGAAAAAATTTCGCAATCAAACGCAGAATTTTGCTGTGCTAAATTTTGCGATGCAGAATTCTCCAAAGCGAAATTCCCTAGCGCTAAATTTTGCTGTATCGCGGAATCCCCCGTATCCAAAAATTCTCCATCCGAACTTTTGAATGCGCGGTAATCTACGCCAAATTTCGGCGTGCGCGCCTCTTTTAAGCACTGCGAAATTTTCTCTAGCGTTACGTAAAATAGGCTATCTTTAAGCTTCTCTCCCATCGCAAAATTTAGCATGCGGTGCGAGCCGCGAGCCTTGGCGATGCGCTCGTCGTAAAGCCGCAGCGTGCCGGCAAAGCTCTCGTCGGGCAAAATCACCGCGATGCGCTCCGGCGCGATGCCCGCGCGCACGAAAGATGAAATTTTTTCAAAAACATAGCTCGCCTGCAAGCTTCGCAGCTCAAAGCCTCTACACACAACCGCTCCGCCCACGCTTAGCGGCTCTCGGCTTAGAATTTCACCCGTACTAAGATTTACGCAGTAGGCAAAACCTAGCTCTAGACTTATGCCACAAAGCTCCTCCACTGCGTGCATGGGCTTGGAATTTAAAGTCGTAGCTCTAAAGCTCAGTACGACCTCGCTCAGCTCCGCAGCGCGCTTAAAAACCTCAAACTCAAATGCGCTAGGATTGCCGTCGATTTTGATTTCTATCCGCGCAAATCCGCGCAAATAGGACCCGTTTAGCTCATAAAGCGCGGGCAGCGTGATCTCGTCGTAAAATCCATGCTCGCGCAAAATCCGCGCATATGCCCCCACTAGCTCTCGCAGAATTTCAAAATGCTCGGCGTACCACGCGTAGGTGTCGCTAAGATCGAGCGCATCGATACTCACACGCTCCGTCGCAAGCTCCTTGAAAAAGCCAAAAAGATACTCGCGGTTGCGCATAAACTCGTAAAGCTCGCTAGGGAATTTAAACCTCTCGCCTGCGCGCTTGCTCTCGCTCACCGCCTGCTTCATAAAAAGCGCGCGATCTATCTCGCCGCAAGCGACAAGATCCGGCACAAAAAGCGCCTTTTCGTAGAATTCCGCCAACGTAATCCTTGGCGCCAGTACGCCGCCGCTCTCGCTTTGCAGCGCCGCGCGTAGCGCACGCGAGCTGGTGTAGACAAAGAGATTTTTAGAGGGCAAATTTTTCAAAACAAATCCTTTATGGGCGATCTGCAAAACGCGGAATTTTGCGATATTTTAGCAAGAAATTTTTAGTTTGGGCTTTTAAGCAAAGAAGTTTTTGA
>CAUQPS010000037.1:0-15752 GCA_963520005.1 uncultured Campylobacter sp. | reverse complement strand
ATCGTGGAATATTTCATATAGTCGTAAAAAGCATAGTCTTTTATTATTATCGGATTTTTGTCGTAATCTCTGGCTTTTTGTTCATTATAATTTTCCATTATTTCAAGCACCTTTTAAAAAGCGGTATCATCGGAATTTAAAGTCTTAGAGCTCGCATCTTCTAATTTTAAATTTTTGAAGTCGAAAGCGTTAAAATTTTTGGGATAAAGACCTTCTGTTAGATTTTGCTTTGCATCGCTGTGCTGATTATTTAGGAGTTTTCTTAATTCCTCAAGCCTGCTTTGATCCATTTATCGCCTTTAAATTTAATGGACACACCATTTTATATTCTCATCACTTAAAGCTTAGTAAATTTTATCGCTCATTCGCTGTCCTACAATAAGGCAAAGACTTAGAAATTTTAAGCTATACGTAAAATCTACCATAAATCCAAAAAATTCTAATCAAGCGTATAAATTTCCTTATTTTTAAATCCGCCTTATACCCAACTTTTTAAATTTTAAAGCAACCCTCGTGTCTTATGGCAAATTTTTCTCTTAGCAAATCACCTCTTTCTTAGATTAAGTAGCTATATAGCTCGATACCCTGTCGTAAGTTGCTTTCTAGCGCTTCACAGAGCTGCGCTAAATACGCATCAGGAATTTTAGATGTAGAAACAATCTGTATGGTATGATACTACTAGGTGTAAAATATAAAAGAAATCTAAAATAGAATCTTTACAGAATTTTTATTAAATTCCGTATTTCAAATTTAAGAAATTTCCGTGGAATTTTGGCTAAATTTCGCATTTTATAATTTTATTATGTCATGGAATTTTCGAGGTAAAATTCCAACCAATTCCGCGGAATTTTAATTTGCGTCCGTGTCAGTCAAACTAGCCAAAAAGCTTTTTCATCGCCTTAAAAAACATTGCGGTGAGCGGATTTGATTTGCCTGAAACCTTTGCGATCCAGCTCTCATAGGTCTCGCCTTTGCTTTTTAAAAAGTCCACGAGCGCCTTTTGGCTAGCCTGCATACCGCCGTTTCTTTCAGCATCCAGTAGCGCCCTATAAATAGGCTCTATAGTTTCGATCGCAGATCTTGGTGGAGCCTTGCGAAATGCCGTGTATTCGGTGATCTGCCCTGTTACAGGGTCTTTTTTAGAAGTAAATTCCGTAATGACCCAATAAAAGCGCCCGTCTTTGGCTAAATTTTTAACCACGGCGGTGAAATCCTTGCCCTGCTGTATCGTATCCCACATGAGCTTAAACGCTATGCGCGGCATATCTGGATGTCGTATGATGTTATGCGGCTGCCCCAAAAGCTCAAGCTCACTATAGCCGCAAATCATACAAAAATATGGATTTGCAAACGTGATAATGCCCTTCGGATCGGTTTTGGAAACTATATAGCGCTTCTCATCGAGTTTGATTTCCTGATTAATCGGAGTCGGTCTTTGCATTTTTAATCCTTTGCTTAAAAATTGATTGCAGAGTATATAAAATTTTTCTTTTCAGAAATATTAAATTTTCGTTAAATTTTTATAAGAGTATATAAAATTTTTCTTTTCAGAAATATTAAATTTTCGTTAAATTTTTATAAATGTTAAATCTTTAAGTGAATTTTTAAAATTTAATGTATAATCTCAAATCAAAATTTCAAAAGGCAGCGCGTTGAAAAATCCCTTCCTATCGCTTAAATACTCAAATTTTAGAATTTATTGGATCGGGATGAACCTCTCGCTGATCGGTTCTTGGATGCAAAGCGTCGCGCTGCCGTGGCTAGTGCTAAGCATCACCGCAGACGCTTTTAAGGTCAGTCTCGTAGCTGCGGCGAGGTTCTTGCCCGCGCTACTTTTCACGCCGTTTTCCGGTGTACTGCTCGATAAGTTTAATCGCAAAAAGATCCTTTTGCTCGCTCAAATAGGTATGGCGGTGACTGCCTCAATTTTCGCGGTTATGAGCTTTTGCGAGCTATATTCTTTCGGCAAAATTTTATTTTGCGCTTTTGTAAGCGGCATCTTTACCAGCATGGACGCCCCGAGCCGTCAGTCGATGGTAAAAGACCTCATCGACTCGCCCCGCGATCTAGCCAACGCCATAGCGTTAAATTCTATGTCCTTCAACGTCGCTCGTATCGCAGGACCCGCACTTGCAGGGATCGTGATGGCGCTGTGGGGCGTGGGCTTTTGCTTTTTATTCAATGCACTTAGCTTTTTAGGCATCATCGTTTCGCTGTTTTTCATAAAAATTCCGCCATCCGCTATTACGCTATCTAGCAGAAGCGGAGGCGTTTTTGCCTCGATCGGTGCTGGAATTTCGTATGTATCGCACAAAAAAACTCTAAGCGAGCTAATGATAATAGTGCTTATCGTAGCGACGCTGGTGCCAAATTATAATGTAACGATCTCGGCACTCGTTAAGCTTAGCCTAGACGCGGATGAGCGAAGCTTTGGATATTTGATGTCGACTCTAGGCGTGGGAGCCTTTTGCGGCGCGCTTTTCGTAGCAGTTTTTGATAAACTTGGCATCCGCAAAATCAGATCGTGCGCGATCGCTATGGGGGTGAGCTTAGCTCTTACTGGGGCTGCGAATTCCTTCGCATGGGCTGCGGTAGGGCTTGCCGTAACTGGGTTTCTTTTCGTAATCACAAACTCAAGCATCAACTCCACCGTGCAAATGCACGTAAGCAACGAATTCCGCGGGCGCGTGCTTAGCTTATACGCGCTATTTTTAATAGGTAGTACGCCATTTGGAGCGCTCATATCGGGCTTTTTTACCGAGCTGCTAGGCGCTCGCGTAGCCCTTGCGATCTGCGGCGCAATTAGCATTTTGCTACTGCTGGCGCTATTTTATGGCTTTAAAATACGGCGCAGGACGCATTTTATCTTTTGAGATAAAGTCTAAGCCAAAAGCTGCATTATCAAAATTAACCTTATTTTTACGATGAAGCCTTAGAATTCCTACCGAAATTTAAAGGTAAGGAGTTTTTATGAATAGACGAAATTTCTTAAAAAGTACCGCCGCAATCGGCACGCTAGCGACGCTAAATCTAAATTTAAACGCTAGCGCGGTCACCGGTGGGACGGAAAAGAAAGTCGCCAGCGTCTGCGAGATGTGCTCCTCGCGCTGTCCTATCGAAGTGACCGTCAAAAACGGTCGCGGCGCTCTCATCGAGGGCAACCATCGCTTTTCAAACAAAACCTCGGTCTGCGCTCGCGGAGGCGCAGGCATAAATCAGCTCTACGACGATCAAAGGCTCATTAAGCCGCTCATTCGCGTAGGCGAGCGCGGCGAGGGCAAATTTAAAGAGGCGAGCTGGGACGAGGCGCTTAAAATTTGCGCGCAGAAGCTTGGCGAGATTTCGCAAAAATACGGCCCGCAAAGCGTAGTTTTTACCTCTAAAACGGGCGAGCACCACACTCAGATGATGAATTTCGCCTGTGCCTACGGCAGTCCGAACATCTACTCGCACTGGTCCTGTTGCCCGGTCACCTACAATATCGCCGTGCCGCACACTTTCGGCGCCAATATGCAAAGAGACTACGGCGACGCAAAATATATCGTAAATTTCGGCCACAATCTCTTTGAGGGCATCGACATCTCAAAAACCAAAAAGCTTGCAAAAGCCGCAAGTAGAGAGGACGTAAAGCTTTTGGTCCTCGATCCGCGCTTTAGCGTCGTAGCTTCCAAGGCCGACGAGTGGCTGCCGATAAAGCCGGGAACCGACGCGGCGCTTTTGATGGCGCTGATTCACGTCTGGCTGCGCGATAACAAATACGACAAAAAATTTATCGAACAATACGCCGTGGGGCTAGAGGAGCTAAGGCAGTCCGTGAAAGATACGACTCCGCTTTGGCAGGAGGGTATCACGGGAATTAAAGCGGACAAGGTCGAGCGCATCGCAAATGAAATTTACGCCGCGGCTCCCGCAGTCATAATCGATTGGGGTCATAAAACCACGACCGCCAAGGCCGAATACGTCCGCACGCGCGCCATCGCGATCGCAAACGCGCTGATGGGAAACGTCGAGAAAAAGGGCGGAATTTACTTCTCTAAAGATTCCAAAACCTTCAACGCGCTTTGCAAAGAGGATCTATTCCCTACCATCTCAAACCCGGATAAAGGCTTTAAAATTCCAAAGACCGCGCGCATCGACGGCTGCGGCGAAGAAGGTAGCGAAAATTTCTTCGTGCCGCGCAAACACGGCGTTTTGATGCAGATTGCGCCTACGATTTTAAGCGAAAAGCCTTACCCTGTAAAAGGCTGGGTCAGCACGCGCTTTAACCACCTCATCAACGTTGCGGGCGTGGATAAGAGCGTAGAAGCGATCAAAAAGCTAGACTTCGTGCTCGCAATCGACGTGTATATGAGCGACTTCGCGTGCCTAGCCGACGTGATCTTGCCCGAATCCACCTATTTGGAGCGCGACGAGTCGATTCAAAACAAAGGCGGCACCGCGCCGGGATTTGTGATGCGAAACAAAGCCGTCGAGCCGGTGGGCGATACGAAGTGCGGCTATGAAATTTTTAGAGAGCTTGCAAGGGCGATGAAGATCGATAAAGATTACACCTGGAACAATATCGACGAATACCGCATGCAGCAAGCCAAAGGCAACGCCGAGCTAATCGCAAATTTAATCAAAAACGGCTACGTAAGCTACAAGGTGCCGAAGCTGTACTACCGAGAGCCGAAGCTCGTGGCTAAATTTATCGATAAATATCCTGCCGCGGCGGAATTCGTGGACGAAAACGGCGAGATGAGCTCTCAGATGAAATTTAAAACCCCGAGCGGCAAGATCGAGCTTTTCGCGCCGAAAGTGGAGGAGCTTTTCGCGGGATACGGCTGCTTAAATACCGAGGGTATGGACGTATTTGGCGGACACAAATACTGCCTCATGAGCGGCAAGACCGCGCTTCACACCAACGGTCATACGCAAAATGTCAAAATTTTAAACGATATGATGAGCGAATCGCCGGTTTGGATCAGCCCGGCTTCAGCAAAAGCGGAGGGGCTAAAGACGGGCGATATCGTGAAGCTCAAAAATAAATTCGGCGAGCAAAAAGCTAAAATTTTCGTCACGCAAGGCATCAGAGACGACTGCCTATTTTTGTACCACGGCTTTGGGCACGTAAGCCCGGGGCTAAAGCGCACGAACGGCATAGGCACGAACCAAAGCGTCCTTCTCGATCCGGCTGCGGGTCCTGTGGTAAGCACGATGGTAACCAACGTCGGCGTCGATATAGTTAAAATTTAAGGGAGCGGTTATGAAAAAACTCATAATGATTCACGACGAAAATTTATGTATAGGCTGCCAAGCCTGTTCGGTCGCGTGCAGGAATGAAAACGGTGTACCGAGCGGTGTTTATAGGCTGCAAGTGCACGGCAAAACAAGCGGCGTTTTTCCAAATTTAAAGCTTGATTATTCGCGCGCCAGCTGCGTTATGTGCGAGGATAGCCCCTGCGTGGACGTCTGCCCTACGGGAGCGAGCTTTAAAACCAAAGACGGCGTAACGCTCATAGACGAGAGGCTTTGCGTCAGCTGCAAATACTGCATCCTAGCCTGTCCTTACGACGCGAGGTTTGTAGATCCCGTCACGCACGCTATCGGCAAATGCACCTTTTGCTACACGAACCGCACTAGCAAAGGCTTGCAGCCTGCCTGCGTAAGTGTGTGCCCAACGGATGCTTTAACTTTCGGCGACGTAAATGACGTAAATTCCGAGGTAAGCAAGCTGCTAGCCAAAACAAGCGTAGAATATCCCAAAGCGTATCTAAACACCAAGCCGCGCCTAGCGAATATCAAAAACAAAAAAGGAGGACGCTATGAATAATATGTGGGGCGATATGAGCCAATACTCTGAAATTTACTGGCCTTGGCCGATTGCGATTTATCTATTTTTGGCGGGCCTTAGCGCGGGAGCGACGATGGTGGCGCTTTTAGTTAAATGGAATCGCCACGAAAGCGAGCAAAATTCCATCTGGGATGCGATGATTAGAGCGGGTGCGATCACGGCGCCGCTTGCGATCTGCGCGGGGCTTTTGCTCTTGATCTTCGATCTGGGCAAGCCGCTTAGCTTTTATCTTTTGCTGATCAAATTTAACTTCGGCTCGGTGATGAGCCTCGGCGTTTTGGCGCTTTTAATCTACGTGCCGCTTAGCTTTGTATTTGCGCTATGCGTATTCGGCGAGGAAATTTGTAAATTTAAACTACTTGCGTTTCTACGACCTATCGTAAATTTACTAAGCTCGTTTGCCAAAGCTTCCAAAGCTTTCGAGCGAGTTTTATTTATCCTTGCTCTTTGCGTGGGCGCATACACGGGCTTTTTGCTAAGCGCGGTGATGAAAATTCCGCTTTGGAATACTCCGGTGCTGCCGATTTTATTTTTGCTGTCGGGCTTTTCCAGCGGCATCGCGGCGAGCATTTTAGTTGGACTTCTGTTTTTTAAAGGCTCGTTAAACAAAGATAGCATAAAATACCTTTTGGTGCTTGATCTGCGCGCGATACTCTTTGAGATTCCGCTTTTGTTCATTCTATTTGTCGGGATGTATTTCGAGGGCGGCACTAGCGCGCTTGCGGCACAGCAGGCTTTGACGCACGAGGTTTACGGCAAAATTTTCTGGATCGGCGTTTTAGGCACGGGGCTCATCGCTCCGATCATCATCGCCTTTACGGCGCTGAAAAACCACGCCTACAAGCCTGCGTTTATAGTTTTAAATTCTTTCGTCGTGCTTTGCGGCGTCATTCTGCTTCGCTACTATATCGTATATGCGGGGCAAGTTTGCACGGGAGCGTAGCCTCGCTCCCGATTTAGGGAGTAGGTTTGAAAATTTTACTTTTAGAAGACGATTTTGAATATAGAAGCAGCGTAAGCGAGTATCTGCAGGAGCTTGGCTACGAGGTGGACGAATGCTCTAGCGGCGACGCAGCCTGTGATAAGATCGCCGCAAATACCTATCACTTGCTGATTTTAGACATCAAGGTGCCGGAGGTTTCGGGCGAAGAGGTGCTCAAATACGCACGCAGCCTCGGCCTTAACACTCCCGTGATGATGATGACCTCGCTCGGCGACATCGACGATTTAAGCCAGTGCTACGAGCTGGGCTGTAACGAATATCTAAAAAAGCCCTTCCACCTAGCCGAGCTTAAATTTAGAGTAAGCGAGCTGATGCGAAAGTACTTCGGCGACGAAAAGGGCGCCGTCAAGATCGCGGATAAATTTTACTACTTCGCAAATTTAAAAATTTTAAAACGCGCGGACGAAGAGATATCGCTAAGCGCCAAAGAGATCAAAATCATAGAATTTCTACTCGCCAATATCAAAAGATTCGTAAGCGTAGATGAACTCATCGCCGACGTATGGGACGGCGAAGCGGGCAGCGTCGATGTGCGCGTGCATATCAGCAACCTCCGCTCCAAAACGAGCAACGACTTCATCCTCTCCAGCCGCGGACTCGGATATAAGATCAATGCTTAAAGGGTTTAAATTTACGCTTTTTAGCGCGATCTTCATCATCGGCGCCTTTATAAGTGAGAGCCTTTATATCATCTATTTAAATTCCAAAATCGAGGAGAGCGCCGACGTCGCCGAGCTGATACAAAAAAGCGGCGAAGCCCTAGCCGGCGCAGATCTGAATCTAAAAGACGAGCTAATCTACGACTACGCGATCCTAAATGCAAACGGCGAAATTTTAAGATCAAACCTCAGCGTGCAACCGCCCGATTTTGCGTTTATTACGCTGAAATTCGGCGGGCGAGTATTTTTTAAGCGCCATTTTCTGCATGAGGGCAAGCTATATTTTTTCGTCATCTCAAAAAAGATAAGCTACGCCAAGATAGAATTTATCGCGATCTCCACGATCTTTATCACGATTTTCGTAGCGCTCATCATCGCGCTGTTTAACTACAAAATCATTAAAAATTTCTACGCGCAGCAAAGCAACCTCATCAAGGCGTTTTTCAACGACGCGATGCACGAGCTAAAGACCCCCCTAGGCGTCGCGCTCATCAATACCGAGATGCTTGGACTGCGCGATAAACACACTGCGCGCATAAAATCCGCGCTTAAGCAGATGGTCATTACTTACGAGGATGTGGAGTATTTCATCAAAAGTGGCAAGATGAGCCTAAAAAGCCGTCGCATCGATATGAGCGAGTTTTTGAGCGCTAGGATAAATTTCATCTATCTGGTCGCAAAAAGCAAAAACATAAGCCTGCAATCGCGAATAGCGCCCGACGTGAGCGTTTTTATGGACGAAACCTCGCTTATGCGCCTCATCGACAACACCCTAAGCAACGCCATAAAATACTCGCGCCCCGGCGGCAAGATCATCATCGGGCTGGAAAAGGGGGTGAGCATAGCGGTCTTTAGCGTGCAGGACTTCGGCATCGGCATAAAGGATACGAGCGCGATCTGGGAGAGATACTCGCGCGAAAACGCGACTCTTGGCGGATTTGGTCTCGGGCTAAACATAATCGATAAAATTTGCAAGCGCTACGGCATCGCAAAAAGCGTCAGCTCGAAGCTTGGAGAGGGCAGCACCTTTTGCTACAAAATCCCGCTATTTAAGCAGAAACTTTTGGACTAAAACGGCACACGAAATTTAGGCGTAAATTTTAAAATTTAGAAAGTAAAATTTGCGCGGATAGGGCTTTTTAAATTTTATTTTAACGCGACTTTTCAGCCGCCTTTAAGTTCCCTACCTTCTAGGTATTCTTTTTCCACATCGTATTTTACGTCGCCGCAATTATCGAAATATATTTTTTCCATCGGTCTATTGTGTTCATAATAAATTTTTAAATTACCTTTATTTAATATTTCCCATACAAAGAAATTATTATCGAAATAATCCTTGTGAAGTATGTAATCGTTATCTAGCATTAAAGTATAATCATATCCCAAAACACTAATTAGCGGTTTTGAGAAACCGGCACTCATATTATTTAAATTTATTTTCAAATATTTTTTGGTATCCGTAGCTTTTGCGCTAAGGATATTCATATAGATCTCTTCGGATGTAAAATTCTTATCCATATAATCTCCTAAAATTTTTATATAATTATTGAAATTCAGATTTTCCATCTCATAATAGCTAGTATCATACTTTGGCTTATAGAAAAAATCCTTTTTTCTCCATTCAACCTGTGCTCTGTACATATCCATAAATTTATCCAAATATTGCCCTATCGCTCTTTTATACAGCTCTTCCTTCGGTAAAATTCTATCCTCTTTGAGGCAGTATCCTTGATTGTATTTGTTGTAGTCGAAAGTAGAAACTATCGCGAAGCCTCGTGAAGTGGAATAATCGGGAATTACGCGGATAAATATAGCGCAAAGTATCGCCGCTAGAAGCAGCGCACCAGCTAGCGCTTTAAATTTAGCGGATTTATAAAATTTCATACCGACGCTCCTTTTAAAATTTAAAATTTCAGCGCAAATTTCCGCGATCATGCGATTAAATTTAAAACGCCCGCCGCGATAAAGCAGGCAAGCGACAGGCGCCTAAATTTAAATCTCGCCGCTAGCCTTCGCGGTGCAAAATTATATAGCCCAGCTTCGTGCCGTTTTCGTCCGAAAACGCCCTCACGTAAAAATAATGCCCATCCTTTTTGATAAAACTCTGCGCCCCAAAATCAAGCGTCGCCAAAATCGACAAAACATCGTAATCCGGCGCGCTGTTTACGACGATAAAGTCCTTGATAACGCCTATTTTATCGTAGAAGCAGTCGGTCTCAAACCTCTTATCTACGAGGATAAAAATATCGTTTCCCATGCGGTTGATCTGCGCGATGACGTGCTCGAAATCGAGCATTATCTCGGCGCTTCCGATAAATTTGCCCTCGCTAAAAACGGGGGAAATTCCGCGCATGAAAACCCCGCACCGTCCCATCTCGACGAGCGCTTTGGGAAGCAGACTATGGCGGATCTGCAAAAGCGAATGGCGAAACGAGCTCAGATCGTCGTCGTAAAATTCGTCGCTCCAGCTCCTAGCCAGGCTTCTGGTGTTTTGCGTATGAAAATGTATCTTCACGCCCGTATAAAAGGGCACTGCGCTTAAGATATCTTTGTATTTTTTCGTCACGTCCATGCACTCGCCGTGTTTGCCGCTTTCGAAGCAGCGCACCACGTCGCTATTCTGCGACAAAATCAGCGAAATTGCAAAGGCGTTTAGCTTCTCTTCGTCCACGATCTTTTCAAACAAGCTCGCGCTAAAATCGAGCTGCTGCTTGATTTTTATCTCGTTTTCCTCGCTTTTAAAGCGCAGATAAAACGCAAGCGCGATGCCGCAGCAAGCAAGCGCGAAAAGGCTTAGGTATTTTTTAGAGCGTGCGCCTATCATCTGAATTCCATCTTTAAATTTGCCGCTAAAATTTCTGCAAATTCGCTAAATTCCGGCAGATCGAGTTTGCCGTTGCGCATCTTTTTTCCCCAGACGGACTCCGGGAAAAAGCTGTCGTTTTTAAAGCGCGCCTGGACGTGAAAATGCACGCGCGGCACGTAGTTGGCAAAGCTTGCGATATTGATCTTATCGGGTGCGTAAAACTCCCGCAGGCTCTTTTCACACTGAAGCACGGCGCGCCACAGATGCGCCAGCGTCGCCTCGTCGCAGTCGCCAAGCTCTTTAAATTTCGCCTTCGTAAAGACCTTCACCCACGGCACTTCGTGCTCCTCGCGCTCCACGTAAATCATCTCATCTTCGTAAATCATCGCTTCTCCTCGAAAATGGAATTTTAATGCAAAGCCCATTAAAGCTCGGTAAATTCCTCTTACATAAATAATATACTAAAATACATTAATTAAATATATCTATAGAATCTCGATATACTCGTGATTTTTATGCTATAATTCTATTTTTTAAAAGGAATATATATGAAATCAGTTTGGATAATGATCCTATGCGCCGCGGCGATTTTGATGATTACGATGGGCATTCGTATGTCATTAGGTCTTTTCGTGCAGCCTATAATGCAAGCAAATTCCCTATCCATCGCGCAAGTAAGCTTTGCGATGGCGACTACGCAACTGGTATGGGGTTTTTCGCAACCGCTTAGCGGGATACTTGCAGACAAGCTCGGTGCCTACGTCGTGCTGTTTTGGGGCAGCGTGCTTTTGGCGATTAGCTGCGCTCTTGTGCCGTTATTTAGTAGCGAAAGCGCGCTTGTATTAACGATGGGTTTTGGGCTTGCACTGGGGCTTGGCGCGGGTAGTTTTCCGATTCTAATGAGCCTAATGGCGAAGCGCCTGCCATTTTCTATCCGCTCGGTTGCTAGCGGAGTGCTAAATGCAGGCGGCTCGTTCGGGCAGTTTTTATTTGCGCCAATGATTGGGTTTTGTATCGCAACGCCCGCTTTAGGATACGGCGGCGCATTTTTTACGCTTGCAGGGCTTAGCTTGCTAATTCTGCCTCTTGCGAGGCTTTTAGCAGGCGGCAAAATTCTATTCGGCGAGCAAACCAGCCTGCATGAAGAAGATAAGCGCAGCTTAGGCGAAGTGCTGCGTTTAGCGCTGCGCGATAAAAGCTATATTTTGATAAATTTAAGCTTTGCTACGTGTGGTTTTCACGTAGCGTTTTTAGTGACGCACCTGCCTAGCGAAGTAGCACTAAGCGGGCATGGCGCACAGGTAGCGTCCTTTTCACTCGCACTGATTGGTATCGCTAACATCGTAGGCAGCTTATTCGTAGGCTGGTGTGTTTCCAAAGTGCGATGTAAAGTCATTTTATTTTGCATATATGCCCTGCGTATCGCTCTTATTGGTGCTTATGTGCTCTCGCCCAAAGATAGCCTTACGTTTTATATCTTCAGCGTGGGATTAGGATTTACCTGGTTAGCGACCGTACCGCCTACTGCGGCTGCCGTCGGTAAGCTATTAGGGACGCGATATTTAGCAAGCCTATTTGGATTTACGATGCTTTCGCATCAAATCGGCGGATTTTTTGGCGCATATATTGGAGGTCTTGCGGTGCGAGCATACGGCGCGTATGATTATATGTGGTATTTGGATATGACGCTAGCGGCTATTGCAGCTCTGCTAAGCCTGCCTGTGCGTGAAGCTAAGATGAAGCACGTGAAATTTTAAAAATTTTATGGGATTTTGAAATTCTTAAAATTTTAAAATTTATCGGATTTTATATTTCGCACGATGAAATTTCACTTTAGCTTTAAAATTCCGTTGCGATAATGCGATAAAATGCAAAATCCGCTTGTGCTTTCAAATTTAGCCGGGGTGAGATTTTAAATTTTATAGAATTTTGAAATTTTAAAATTTCGGCTCGCGTAGCATTTTAAGAGCCGGCGCGAGAGCATCTGCAAAGCCTTTAAATTTTTCAAATTCCTCCGCGCTAAGCTCTGCGCTAAACTCCGCTCCCGCAGCACCGAAGCTTGCTTCATAAACAAAACTCGATTTTTTTAAAAAATGTTCAAATTTAGCCACCGCCGCAAACGGCACGAAAAATATGCACTTCTTACGCAGCACGAATTCCACTAGCTCTGCGGCGTCCGCAGCGGTGTCTATCGCGGCATTTGCGCTACTAGCGTATGCCCGCACCAGCCCGCCGGTGCCTAGCTTGATGCCGCCGAAGTAGCGCACCACGAGCACCGCGGCATTAATTAACTCGGCGCCGCGAAGCGCGTTTAGGCACGGCGCGCCCGCGGTCGATTTGGGTTCGCCGTCGTCGCTCGAGTTTTCTACGATCTGCCCGGGCTCATTCAGCGCACGATACGCCCAGACGATATGGCGCGCCTTTGGGTGTTGCTGCCGCAACTGCGCACGCAGCGCCTCAAAGCTCGCTATCGGCGCTAGATAGGCGATGAAACTTGATTTTTTGATCTCCTGTGCGGCGCTGATCTCTTTTTCAATCGTTTTCAAGGCTTTCCTTTGCGGAATTTTATCTTTTTTGCATTATAATAAAAGTTCAAAAAAAGATCAAAGGAGCTTCATGATCCAGACTTGTTTATTTCCCGCGGCGGGCTACGGCACGCGCTTTTTGCCCGCGACCAAATCGCTACCAAAAGAGATGCTTCCGATCCTTACCAAACCGCTCATTCACTACGGCGTGGACGAGGCGCTGGAAGCGGGCATGGACAATATGGCCTTCGTCACGGGTCGCGGTAAACGCGCGCTGGAGGATTATTTCGACCGCAGCTACGAGCTGGAGGATCAAATTTCAGGCAGCAGCAAGGAGTATCTGCTCGACGAGATCAGGGCGCTTATGAAGCGCTGCACCTTTTCTTTTACGCGCCAAGAGCAGATGAAGGGGCTTGGCAACGCGATTTATACAGGTAAAATTTTAATACGCGATGAGCCTTTCGGCGTGGTGCTCGCAGACGATCTGTGCGTGAACGAAAACGGCGAGGGCGTGCTTGCGCAGATGGTTAAAATTTACGAAAAATACCGCTGCAGCGTCGTTGCAGTGATGGAGGTGTCGCCGCAGGACGTAAATAAATACGGCATCATCGCGGGAAAGAGCATCAGCGACGATCTGATAATGGTCTCGGATATGATCGAAAAACCCGAGCCCGGCGAGGCTCCGTCAAATTTAGCCATCATCGGGCGCTACATCCTAACGCCTAATATTTTCGATCTCATCGAGCAGACGGCACCCGGTAAAAACGGCGAGGTGCAGATCACCGACGCGCTTTTAAAACAGGCTCAAAACGGCGTGGTGATCGCGTATAAATTTAAAGGTACTCGCTTCGACTGCGGCTCAGTAAAAGGCTACGTGGAGGCGATCAAATATTTCTACGAGCGAGAATTCGGCGATGGTAAGAAATGAGCTGTTTTTCCTGCCGGCAAAAGATGGCGCGCTAGAGGAGGTAGCGGCAAAGATCCGCGCCGAATACGAAAGCGGCGAGATAGGCTACTACCGCTTGCCGCAGCAAGGCGCAGACGAAATAGCGCGGGCGGAGGAATTTTTTAGCGCACGAAGCTACGACGAGATCGTGCTTTTGGGCATCGGCGGCTCCAGCGTGGGCGTGCGAGCGCTTTATGAGATGCTGCGTCCGCGCGTAAGAAAGAATTTGCGCTTTGAAATTTTAGATAATTTAGACGCGCTTAGTGTGCGTCGCGCGCTCGAGGGATTGAATTTTGCTCGCACGATCTTCATAGTATCCTCTAAATCGGGCAGTACGATCGAGACGATCTCGCTTTTTAAGGTCGTTTTGCAGCGTTTTGGAATTTCAAATTTAAAAGCGCTAGCAAAAAATTTCATCTTTATCACCGATGCAGGCTCGCCGCTGGATGTCTTCGCGCGCAAGCACGGCGCCTGCGTGATAAATATGCCCGCTAACGTAGGCGGCCGTTTTAGCGTGTTAAGTGCGGTAGGGCTAGTGCCAGCAGTTGGGCTAGGTCTTGATGCAAGCGCGATGCTACGCGGAGCTGCCGCCGCAAAAGAGCGGTATCTGGATGAAATTTTAGCATGCGATCCCGCTAAAATCGCGGAGAATAAAATTCTACGAAAAGCCCATCACTACGCCACGCACAAAAGTGCGAAAATTAACGTCCTTTTTAGCTATGGCGACGCGTTGCGCGCATTGGGCGAGTGGTACGTGCAGCTCTGGGCGGAAAGCCTAGGTAAAAAGATCGGCTTTAGCCGCGAGGGGCTTACTCCTGTTGGGCTTGTAGGCTCGCGCGATCAGCACAGCTTCCTTCAGCTCATAATGGACGGCGTAAAGGATAAGACCGTGACTTTCTTAAAGCTCACGGACAACGGCACTACGGACGCGGTGCCCGGTATCAGTCTGAAGGGTCTTGAGGGCTGTGACTTCGTAAACGGCATGCGACTGGATGAGGTGCTAAATCTTCAGTGCGATGCTACGCTGCAAGCCGTGCTAAACGAGGGTATCAGCGTCGATCTAATCGAGGTTTCGCGGCTTTGTGAACAGAGCGTGGGCGAGCTATTTTACTACTTCGAGCTGCTAACCAGCGCTACTGGAGCGATACTGGGCGTCAGCACTTACGATCAGCCGGGCGTCGAGGTAGGCAAGAGAATTTTAAAATCGCTAGTTTTGAAATCGCGAGATTAGAATTTGCGGCGCTAGCTAGACGGAATTTCGCTGGGCTAAATTTTACTCAAGTCAGGTTTTACTTGCATCTCATTTTGCTTAGGCTAAATTTTAGAATTTTAAAATTACCGCTGTGAAATTCTGCGCGTAAAATTTACGCCGCGGAATTTTGATTTCTCGCTACGAGTATTTGGAATTTTATCGCAAAATTTCACAGCAGAATTCCAAAATTGCACCACAAGGCGTAAAAATTTTGCGACTCGCGAACGCGCAAGGAGATGAAATGAAAATCACGAAGATCGATCACTTCGTCCTAGTTACGGATGATCTGCAAAAATGCGTGGAATTTTACGAAGGAATTTTGGGGCTAGAGCATGTTTGCGAGGGCGGCAAACACAGCCTGCGTTTCGGCTCCTCAAAGATCAATATCCACACCCGTGCGGGCGAGTTTGCGCCGTTTGCGGCACGTCCTAGCGCAGGCTCGGCGGACTTTTGCCTCATCTGCGAAGATCAAAGCGCACAGCAGCTCAAAACGGAGCTTGAAAGCAAAGGGGTGCAAATAGAGCTTGGCGTCGTGCCTCGAATGGGCGCGCGCGGCGTTATACAAAGTATCTATCTGCACGATCCTGACGGCAATCTCGTAGAGCTCGGCGTATATGAAAGCAGCAATGATTAGCGTGTAAATTTAAAGGCAAAATTTCAAGCGGAGCGCTAGAATTTAAATTTTCTAAATTTTACCTTTTTACTAAATACCGACAAGGTGCGCGGGA
>CAUQPS010000036.1:0-17234 GCA_963520005.1 uncultured Campylobacter sp. | reverse complement strand
GGATGCTTTACAGCCTGCCTAGCCGCGAGCTGATCGCAAACTCGATCGAAACGGTAATGAACGCGCACGCTCTAGACGCTCTAGTTTGCATGCCAAACTGCGATAAAATCGTACCCGGCATGGTGATGGGCGCGCTTCGCGTGAACGTACCGACGGTTTTCATCAGCGGCGGCCCGATGAAAAAGGGCTACACCAAAAAAGGCGAGCCGATAGACCTTGCGACTGCGTTTGAGGCGGTTGGTAAATTTGAAACCAAAGAGATCAGCGCCGAGGAGCTAAAAGAGATCGAGTGCGCCGCCTGTCCGAGCGGAGGCAGCTGCTCGGGGATGTTTACGGCAAACTCGATGAATACGCTGTGCGAAGCGATGGGCATCGCGCTAAAAGGCAACGGCACCGTGCCAGCCCTAACTCCTGAGCGCGAAGAGCTTATCAGGCAGGCGGGGCGACGAATTTGCGAGATCGCGCTAGATGAAAAATACAAAATCCGCAACATCGTGAACGAAAAATCTATCCAAAACGCCCTAGTCGTCGATATGGCGATGGGCGGCAGCAGCAACACCGTATTGCATATCCTGGCTATCGCGCGCGAAGCTGGGGTAAATTTACAGATCGCGGGGCTTAACGAGATCAGCCGTAAGATCGCGCATATCGCCAAAATCAGTCCAAGCCTGCCAAACGTGCATATGGAGGACATCGACCGCGCGGGCGGACTAAGCGCCGTGATAAACGAAATTTCGCGCCGCGACAACGGGCTACTGGGTCTAGACGCACTAACCGTAAGCGGCGAAAGCCTAGGCGAGCGTGTCGGAGCTAGCGCCATAAAAGACGAATCGGTCATCCGCAAGGTCGAAAACGCCTACTCGCAGGTCGGTGGACTGGCGATTTTGTTTGGAAATTTGGCCGAACAGGGCTGCGTCATCAAGACCGCGGGCATCATCGGCGAGCGCAAATTTAGCGGCAAGGCGGTCTGCTTTAACAGCCAAGACGAGGCGATAGAGGGCATCTCAAACGGCAAGGTAAATAAAGGCGACGTGGTCGTTATCCGCTACGAAGGGCCGCGCGGAGGTCCCGGCATGCAGGAGATGCTAAGCCCTACGAGCCTAATCATGGGGCGAGGGTTGGGCGCGGACGTGGCTCTCATCACGGACGGCAGATTTAGCGGTGCTACGAGGGGGCTAAGCGTCGGGCACGTGAGTCCCGAAGCTGCCGAGGGTGGTATGATCGGACTGCTAGAGGACGGCGACATCATCGATATCGACGTGGATACGTACGCGATCAATGTGCGCCTAAGCGAAGCCGAAATCGCTGAACGCAGAGCTAAATTTAAGCCGATTGAAAAACCGCTGCCGTACCGCTGGCTGCGAATGTATCGCAAGCTGGTAACGAACGCTAGCAACGGAGCGATTTTGGAGGCGTAAAGCGCCTTAAATTTTAAATGCGCCGCTGTAAATTTGATTAAATTTACGCGTAGGCTTTCGGCTCTAAATTTCAAAATTTAACCTAGGAGAATGTTTGGTACGTATCAATGTAGGCGTCAATGGGATATCTGTTTGAAATTTTACTTATTACGCAAACAAGCCGAGCGAAGCCGAAACCTAAATTTAAACTCTACACGTAGGCATTTTTAAGCATAAAATTTACTCTAGCGCACTTATTAGAGTAAAACTCTGCCAAGTAGAATTTCAAAATTTACGTGATTACGCCGATAGCGGCATTTAAAATCCGTAAGGTTTTAATAACAAAGCCTCGCGGTAGGTGAAAGCAGAATTTTAATAGTGAAATTTTGCCGCAAAATTTCAACAACAAAGCCAGCCATCCTCACCATTTTTTATACTCGCCAAGCTTTACGACGCTATCGAATTTTGCATTTTATCCCTCAAAATTTACGACGCAAGCGAATTGAAAATAAAAGGCGGCTTTCTAAATTTACAAATCCCGCGGATCGGCGATCTTGCCTGCGACGGCGCTAGCTGCGGCGACGGCGGAGTTTGCTAGATACACTTCGCTGCTGCGATCGCCCATGCGACCGACGAAATTTCGATTGGTCGTGCTTACGCAGCGCTCGCCCACGCCCAAAATCCCCATATATCCGCCCAGGCACGCGCCGCAGGTCGGGTTGCTCACGACTGCGCCGGCTTCTACGAAAATATCCCACAGCCCCTCTTTTTGCGCGGCTAGAGCGATCTTTTGCGTCGCAGGCGTGATGATGAGGCGGGTTTTGCGCGCGACCTTGCGACCTTTTAAAATTTGCGCGGCGATCCGCAGATCGGAGAGCCTGCCGTTGGTGCAGCTACCGATAAAGACCTGATCGACGGCGATGTCATCGCGCACCGCCTCGCGCACGCTCTTGCCGTTGCTAGGCAGAAACGGATACGCAATCACCGGATCAAGCTTGCTAACATCGATCTGCAAAATTTGCTCATAATTCGCGCCCTCGTCGGAGTAGTGAAATTTCGGCTCGGCGCGCAAGCTTTTATCCGCCAAAAATTCCTTCGTGATCTCATCGACTGCGACGATACCGCTCTTGCCGCCCGCTTCGATCGCCATATTGCAAAGCGAAAATCTGCTATCCATATCCAGATGCTCCAGCGCGTCACCGCAGAACTCTAAAGCCTTATAGCGCGCGCCGTCCACGCCGATGAGGCGGATCACTTCTAGGATCAGATCCTTGCCGTAGATGTGCGGTGCGGGCTTGCCGTGAAAGATCACTTTGATCGTAGGAGGTACTTTGAACCAATTCTTGCCCGTTATCATCGCGAAAGCTAGATCGGTGCTGCCCATGCCCGTCGCAAATGCCCCAAGCGCGCCGTGGGTACAGGTGTGGCTGTCCGCGCCGATGATGACGTCGCCGGGTACTACGAGCCCCTTTTCAGGCATCAGCGCGTGCTCGATACCCATATCCTTTTCGTCGAAGTAGTTTTTTAAATCGTGTTTGTAAGCAAACTCGCGCGAAATTTTAGCTTGGTTTGCGCTTAAAATGTCTTTCGTAGGGATGTAGTGATCCATCACGATCGCAAAGCCGTCCGGGTTGGCGAGTTTTTCTGCGCCGCTAAGCTCAAACTGCTTGATCGAAATCGGCGTCGTGATGTCGTTGCCGATGACCATATCGATGGCGCTTTCGATGATCTGTCCCGCAAAAACCGCCTCGCCCACGTGCTCGCTAAAAATTTTCTCCGTGATCGTCTGCTTCATAAAATCTCCTTCGTATCGGTTAAATTTGCGCGATTTTAGCTAAAAAATCATAAATTTTTGCAATTTTATGTATAATTGAGGCACAAGGAGCGAGACGATGGAAATTTTAGATATTTTTGCAAACCGCAGAAGCGTAAGAAAATACGCGCAGGGCCTGCTTGAGGACGAGGCACTGGATAAAATTTTAAAAGCAGGCCTGCTTGCGCCGTCGGGGCATGCACGCCGCCCGTGGGAGTTCATCCTCGTGCGCGACAAACAGATGCTTGAGCGACTAAGCGGATGTCGCAGCAGCGGAGCAGATATGCTAAAACAGGCCGCGGTCGCGATCGTCGTGATCGCAGATGAGCAGAAGCAGGACGTCTGGATCGAGGACTGCTCGGTAGCGCTAGGCTACATGCACCTTGCCGCAAGTGCGCTAAATCTCGGCAGCTGCTGGGTGCAGGTAAGGCTGCGCGCCGCCGCGGACGGACGCAGCTGCGAGGAGTTTTTGCGCGAGGCGCTGGACTTTCCGCCAAATTTCAAAGCAGAAGCGATACTGGCTCTCGGCGTGCCGCAGCAGCGCCCTAACCCGCACGATCTGCAAAAGCTAAATTTAAGCAAAATCCATAAAGAGAAATTTTAACGCGTATGAAGTACCAAAACTTAATTCAGATTTGCGAGTATCTACGCGCCAAACGCTTCCTTTCGCACATTAAGCGCGTAGGAGATAACCTTTTTAAAGTCTGCTTTGACGGCAATGAGACGCTGTTTTTTGATATGAATAAATCAGGCTGCAATATCCACGAAAATGACGCTTTTACCGAAGGCAAGGTTTACGCGGCGCCCTTTGACGTGCTACTTGCCAAGCGCTTCGTAAAATCACGCATCACTTCCGTTAGCGTGCCGGAAAATAATAGAATTCTATGCCTTAGCGTAAGCCAAAACGCAAGCTACAAAACCCAAAGCTCAAATATCTACTTTGAATTTACCGGGCGCTTTACAAACGTAATAATCACCGATGAAAATGATGTGATTTTAGAGGCACTGCGACACTTCGAGACGGAATTTAGACAGATCAAGGTAGGAAGAAAACTCCGCCATCTACCACCTGCAAATATTAAAGAAGCCTCCGTGCCAAAAATTTCGGACTTTAAAGCATTTTTTCGCGCGGAATTTGACGCGCTAAATGCAGATCGCTTAAACTCACTCAAATCAGCAAAAATCACGGCGCTAAATAAAAAGCTAGACTCGGTGAGCGAGGCTTTAGGCTCTTTGCAAAGTAGCGCCGAACTTCTGCGAAGCGCCGAGCTTTCAAGCGAAAAAGCTGCCTTGCTAAAAGAAAATATCTATAAAATTCCAACTAGCGCGCGAGAATTTACGCTGCAAAAAGGAGATGCCGAAGCGGTAGAATTTAAGCTACAAAAGCCTGCAAGCACCGCTTTGGGCGAGCTTTACTCCGAGGCAAAGCGTCTGCGCCAAAAGGCTGCTAATATCCATATCGAAGAGCAAAATTTAAAGGAGAAACTCGCGTTTTATGAGAATTTAAAATCGCTCGTCCTCGCCGCACAGGACGCACACGAGATCGAAATTCTAATGCCTAAGCGCACGCAAATTAGGCAAAAAAGCAAGGAAAAAAATAGCGAATATGTAGCGAGCTTTTATCTCGGGGATTTTAAAATCAGCGTCGGTAAAAACGAAAAAGGCAATGAGTTCTTACTAAAAAATAGCTCCAAATCCGACTATTGGTTTCATCTTAAGGACATTCCAAGCGCGCATGTCATCGTAAAGACAAATAAGCAAAGTCTAAGCGAAGAGGTGGTCGAATTTGCTGCTAAAATTTGCGTGAGCTTCAGTGCAAGCGGCAGCGGAAAATATCTCGTCGATTACACCAAACGTCAAAATGTCAAAATCAACGAAGGTGCATTTGTAAACTACGTAAATTTTAAAACAATCAGCGTTTTAAAGCCGCAATAAGCGAGCTTGCAGTATAATTATTCAAAATAAATTCCAAGGAAATTCTATGAAGCAAAGAATAATCACGGCAAGCATTTTACTCGCCGTATTTTTGGCTCTAATTCTCATAAACGCTAGGTGGCTAAATTTCGCCGTATTTGCGCTGATACTTGTGCTTGCGTTTTTTGAAAGCCTCAAATTATGGGATCTGGAGGAAACTAGCAAAAAGTGGCTCGCGCTGGCGATCGCGTTTTTTGCGCTGCTACCATTTACGCAGACCGATGAGCCTTTCGTCTCAGCGCTAAAAGTTAGCATCCTAATGATCCTATGCGTCGCCTCTGTCGTAGCCTTTACCAAGGGCCCTAGCCTAAAGATCACGCTTCCTTTCATCTATCCCGTTGCGCCGATATTTTTTATGTGGGCGGCTTACGATGATTTCGGGGAAGTTTTTCACTTCGTTTGGCTGATCTTCATTATTGTAGCTAGCGATAGTGGCGCATATTTTATCGGTAGAGCCTTTGGCAAAACCCCGCTAAGCGCTAGCTCGCCAAATAAAACCGTAGAAGGCGTACTAGGTGGTCTTGCGCTCGCGCTTATCGTTAGCCTCATTTATGCGCGCATCTTTACCAATATGCCGCCGCTTGAAATTTTAGGAAAAACCATCATCATAGCAATTTTTGGCGTGTTCGGCGATCTGTTTGAAAGCTACCTAAAGCGCGCGGCGGGTCTTAAAGACAGCGGCGCGCTCTTTCCGGGGCACGGCGGGATTTTAGACCGCATCGACGGCTATATGTTCGGCGCAATCGCGATGGCGATAGTATATTCATGGTAGTTTTAGGCTCCACGGGCTCTATCGGCACAAACACCCTAGACGTAGCCGCGCGCAGCGGCAGTATGATCGAAGCGCTTAGCTGCGGGCGCAATATCAAGCTTTTAAACGAACAGATCGCAAAATTTCATCCAAAACTCGTCTGTATCGCAGACGCGCAGCAAAAAAGCGAGGTAGATCACGAGCGCGTATTTTGCGGCGCGGATGGAATTTTACAGATGCTTGCGGAGTGCAAAAGCACGACCGTGGTAAACGCTCTCGTAGGCTTTGCGGGCATGATGCCGAGCTTAAAGACCCAAGAGCTCGGAAAGAGGCTGTGTCTTGCCAACAAAGAAAGCCTCGTCGTCGGCGGGAAATTTCTGCAAACGGATAAAATTTACCCGATCGACAGCGAACATTTCGGACTGAAATTTTTACTTAGCAACGCCAAAATCCCCGTTTCGCGCCTAATCATCACGGCTAGCGGCGGCGCGTTTTATGACGTGCCGCTAACGCAGCTGGGTTCGCTCACGCCGCAAAACGCCCTCAAGCACCCCAACTGGAAGATGGGCGCAAAGATCACGATCGACAGCGCCACGATGGCGAATAAGCTCTTTGAGGTGATCGAGGCGTTTTGGCTCTACGGTACGCGCGAGATCGATGCGCTTATCGAGCGCACCTCGCAGATCCATGCGCTAGTCGAATTCGCAGACGGCTCCACGACGGCGCATATTAGCAGGGCTGACATGCGCCTAGCCATCGCGCACGCGATGTTTAGCGGCGATGTGCGCGAGCAGATCACCGCACCCGTAGATCTGTGCGCCCTGCGACCGATTGAATTTAAGCCGATCGACGAGATGAAATTTCAAATCTTTACCCTCAAAGACGCGCTGTTAGCAAACCCTGATCTCGGCGTCGTCATCAACGCCGCGAACGAAGCGGGCGTAAATGCGTTTTTGCAGCAGCGGTGCCGCTTCACCGACATTGCGCGTGTCGTGCTAAAGTGCGTGGAGAAATTTAACTCGCCTAGCGTAACGGATCCGGATGCGCTTACGGCCGTGGATGCGAGCGTGCGAGCGTATGCAAACGAGCTGCTGAAATAAGTTTTTCCAATCACGGGATTTATGCTACAAGTTGAGCTTGGCGGCAAATTTTACTGCGCACAGCTCGCGCAAGTAGCTGTAAAATTTAGCGGCATCTAAACAGCGCGCGCCTATTGCGCCGTATCGGTCGTAAATTTATGCCGCACCGTAAGGTTCCGCCGTTAAATTTAATAATTAGAGGTTGGGCGTGGATATTAAAACCGTCATAGAGTTAGAAAAGCAGCGCAAACGGCTCAAGAAAAGTCGCAAGCTTTGGAAAATTTTAAGTTACCTCGTAGCGTTTGCGGTTTTCGGTCCGATGCTTGCACTCGCATTGATAATCATCTTTCTCGATTTTCCCAAACTTGATCTTGGCATAGAAAGTTATCTCTTTTAGTCGCGTCTATTTTAGCAATAATCAGTACGAGAGATGAATTTTACGAGTGGATTTTTGAGCGCAAAACCGAGCGGTTTTTGATGCGTTACAAAGAGCTTTATCTCAAGCCCTATATCGAAAGCCTGGGCTTTTCGTATAAAATGGGCGCGCTTTTTCAGGAAAAAGAGGTAAGGCAAAGCGAGATATTTGACGGATTTGATAGATTTCGCGCGGATGATCTGGTTTGCGCGAACGTGGACGGAGTGGATTTTATGTTTTGCGACATAAGGCTGGAAAAAGACATCGGTACGGGAATTCCATTTATTTTTAAAAATAATTACGCCACATCTTTCGAAGGACCCTTTTTTGTGGCAAATTTTAATAAAAAAATCCACTCCGACGTTTTTGTTTTCTCGGATGCGGCGGCGCCCGCAGGCATAGATTTACTGCCTTCGGGACTGCCGCGCAAGCTATGGGGCGACCGCAAAATTCCGATAGATAACGCGGATTTCAATGCAAATTTCTCGGTTTACGCAAGCGATACGGTGGCGGCTATGTATGTTCTGACGCCGGCGCTGATGGAGAAAATTTTATCTCTTAAACAGCTCGTGAAATCGAATATCTCACTGAGCTTCAAGCAAAATAAAATTTACATCGCGATAGCTCGCGGTGCCGATAGTTTCGAGCCGAGCTTGGATCGGCCGATACTCAATGCCCGCATCGCAAAGGATATCAAGGCGGATCTGGACGCGATGCTGCAAATCGTAAAAATTTTAAGGCTGAATGAAAAAATTTGGACGTCTTAGCGGGTGCAAGGCAGAGCGAGGCAAGCGGGCGAAATAAGACAGAGTAAGGCAAGGCGAGCAGATGAAACGAGGCGGGGCAGAATAGACCGGGGCGAAATGAGCGAGCGTCGTGCAAGCGCGATAAATTTTACGCGGGATTCAAAATTTTAGTAATGAGATGAAATTTTGCGCGGAATTGCGAATTTTAGTTGCGGGATAGAATTTTGCGCAGGGTTTCGGCAATATCGTGAAATTTCGCGTAGAATTCGACGGCGTTTTACGTCGCGGCGGAGTCTTGTATAAAATTTCGGCGGAATTTTACGAAAAATTAAAATTTGCTTGCTATTGAGAGATTTTTTTGATATACTGCCGTTTCTTTTTGGCCCCGTAACTCAGTTGGTAGAGTGTCACCTTGACATGGTGGAAGTCGTTGGTTCGAGTCCAATCGGGACCACCATTTAAGCTATTTTTAAGTTTTAATCACTTCATTTTCGCGCACCACCTGTCTTAAATTTAGTTATTCCAACATCTTTTATTTTTATTTTAGATATAATTTTTCCCGAAATACTATGAGATCGATTAACCGATCAATGAGATGAATTTTTATCGGCAACCGATTAAATTTAGAAAGGAGTATCGGCGCTATATGGGACAGTATGTTATAAAAACATTGGATTACTGCACAGAAAAGGGGCTGCGGCTACAATGGGAGAAGGACTTCGCGATCTCCGTTAATGCTTTAGGAAACGAAGTTACTATAAGGGCGAATAAAAGCGGACTTATATCTCTTGCCAGGCATTTGCTTACTTTAGCGCAAGATTCCGTGCCGAAACATTCGCATATACATCTGGATGAGTATAATTCGCTTGAGAATGGCTCGGCGGAATTTATAAACTAAAAAGATACCAAGCGATAAAGAGAAATTTATGCTGAAGAAAAGGCGACAATGAGAGAAAAGCACATTGTAGAGTTATTATCCTCCGCAATCGAAGGAGACGGGATCATATCCGTAGTATTTAAATTTTTCCATATAGATTGGGGATACACGCTAGAGGAGCTCGATCTAATTATAAATTTTGGTATAAAAAATGGCGATCTCCTTATAGAAGATATGCATGATGAAAATAAGCACTACGATAAAATAGATTGGCGGCTAGATAATGTGTATCAAGAGATCGTTATGGTAGATATTTACAAATATATGCCATTGCTATTTTCCAAACATCCGACGGTACCGGATCCTTATAAGCAGTTCATTACGGAATGAAATTTGCGTATGACAGCATGGATAAAAATATAAAATTTAAGGATCAGACGGTATGGCGCAAAACGCTATGAATGAAGCAGATCATAACGAAAAGGAGCAACGCAATGCTAGATAGAATTGCCGCTTGTTTAACGGGCATAATGTGCTTCTTATATCTTATAAATTTTACGGTACATAAACATGTAAAGATAGGCGAGAAATATATTAAATTTGATGATGCGGGTATTTTATGGGTATTGCCCGCAATCGCATTTATAGTAATAGGTATTTCTGGCTTTTATTTTGCCTTCCGCTCTGAAAAGAACATAAAAAGATATCCGAAGTATATGTGGTGTAAGGACTGCTGTAAATTTTACATGTACGAGGATGTCAAAGATACGGATCAAATTTGCCCGGACTGCGGCAAAAAGCTTACGGAGTATAATGATGGCGACTACTGGAAAAGAAACGCCTCCGAGCAAAACGCTAAAACTCCGAAGATCAAAAAGCGTAAATTTAAAAAGCGATGAAATTTTGATTTGTTATACGAGGAATATATAAAAATGCTAAATAGAATTTTCGCATTAATCGGCTTTTTTGCTTTTTTTGCATGGGGACTGGCGGCCGCTCTATTAGGGAAAGTCGATATAAAACCCGGCTTTATGGCATCGGTAAAATTTGATAGCGCGTATCTGCGTATCATCATAGGAATTTTATGCTTTGCGGCGTGCGTTTTCTTTGCATATCTCGCATTTCGCTCCGAAAAAAGCATAAAATATTATCCTAAATTTATGCGCTGCAAAGGGTGCCTTAAATTTTATAATTTCTCGGACGTTAAAGATAGGAGCGTTTGCCCTAAGTGCGGAGGCGAGCTGCAAGATTATGCTGAGATAGAAAAGTGGAATCAAGCGGAAAAGAATAAAAAGCTTGAGAAATATTATAAATTTGAAAAAGAGTGGCTAAAGAGGGTGGGCCATGATAAAAATGATTGATGCGCAAGCAAAATCAAAAAGGCCATATGGAAAAAAATGAGCGCTAGGATAGGTTTAATACTTTTGGGCGCATTTTAGACGGGTATGATTTTAGGGATTTGGCTAAATTTTAAAATTTCAGCTAGATTTGCTTTGCAAATTTGCCGCTTTAGGAAATAAAAACCGCTAAAGAGTCTAAATTTAAAACCGAAATTTTACCGCTCTACGTAAAACGCTCAAGATCAAAATTTCATCCAATCTACGCCAAAATTTTAAAAAATCTATCTTTAATCTTTGAAATTTATTATTATTTAATCAAGAGAAATTATAATATAGCGTTTGCAAATCATTCGCAAAATTTTAATTTTAAATAGGGGATAATGATGTTTAAGAAATTTTATCTTTCAAATGCCGCGATCGCGCTAAGTTTGTGCGCCGCATTGCAACTAAACGGAGCTGAAAACAACGCTACGTCCGCAAGTATCGGCGTGTTCGGTGTGGGAGCGGTAAATCCTGCAGCTTCTAAAAGCACTTCCGGCGCGAACGCCACAAAGCTGGGCACCATCGTAGTTACCGCGACGGGCTTTGAGGATATGCTTAAAAACGAGGTTCGCAACGTCTCCGTTATCACCGCGGAGGATATGGAAAACCGCGGTTACCGAGATCTGCGCGAAATTTTAGAAAAGGCGCCGGGGGTTAGCTTCAACGGCAGGTCAGTTGATTTGCGCGGGCAAGGTGTGAAAGCCAATACCTCCGTCAAGGTCCTTCTTAACGGAGTCGCTCTCAATATGATCGACACGACGCCCACAACCATCCCGATCGATCTCGTTCCGATCGAAGATATCGAGCGCGTGGAGATCATCCCCGGCGGCGGTAGCGTGCTCTACGGCAGCGGTACTAGCGGTGGCGTGATAAATATCATCACGAAAAAGGGCGCAAAATATCCATACGCCAATGTCTCCACCAAGATCGCGTCGTATAATTATAAAGATCTAAATTTCGGCGCAGGTGGGAATGTGAGCGAAAATCTATTTCTAAAGACCGCAATAAAGGGCTTTGATCAGCATGGATACCGCAAGGGCGAAAGAGAGCGAGGCTACTATACATCGTTTGGACTAAATTATAAAATTTCAGATGATCAAAGCCTCTCTTTTAATCCGAGCTTTTATCGCGCTAGGACGCATGATGTACCGGGTTTAGGGCTTGTTGAGCTCAAGAAGGATCGTCGCCAGCAGGGAGGCGAGAGGACCTTTACCAAAAGTACGCGACTAAATTTTGACTTGGATTATGCGGTAAAATTTGGCGATAGATTTGAAGCAAATTTACAGCCTTATTACCAAGATATTAGAATTTTGCAAAAGGGCTTTGTGATGAAAGATCGCAAAGAGGGGGCGAATTTAAAGGGCAAGTTTACCTATGATAACGACGAGCTCATAGTTGGATATGATTATCTTAAAAATAAGGGCTTCCGTAGGATCGATTTTAATACCGCGATAAATCCTATGATGAGCCTTTCGCAACTTACGATCTTTGATATGCAAAAACAGACGCACTCGGTTTATGCCTTAGAAAAGCACGACTTCACGGAGCTATTTTCGCTTAGTGCGGGCGGGCGGTTTGAGCGCGCCGAATACAAAGTAGATCGCGAGGTCTCTACGACGGTGCGTAGGATGGGGCGAATCTTTCATACACAAGAAAGCACACATGTAACGGATGATAAAAACAACTACGCTTTTGAGATCACGCCAAATTTTAATTATTCCAAGGATGGCAATTTATATTTTAAATTTGAGCGAGGCTACATCTCCCCGGCCCCTAATCAGCTCATCGACAAGCTCAGTCGCAACGGCCCTTACGTGCTTAATAACCTCAAATCCGAAACCTTTAAAACCTACGAGATCGGCATGAAGGATCTAATCTACGGGCAATACATAAGCGCGACGCTATTTTGGACCGATACGAAAAACGAGATCGTAAACGAGCTACTCGGTAGCGGCTTTAATAGCGGTTGGCATTTTATAAATATCGACGAGACGCGCCGCAAGGGCGTGGAGCTGTATGCGGAGCAAAGCCTGCTTTCAAATTTAAAGCTTAGCGAGACCTTTTCATACGTGGACGCCAAGATCCAATCCGGCGCGAATAAGGGCAAGCAGGTTCCGCTAGTGGAGCGCTCGAAGTTCGTTTTGGGCGTCGATTACGAACCGATTAGAAATTTAACGCTGATGAGCGATTTTAAATATTTCTCATCATCGCACGACGCCAACCACGATAGGATCGATTCGCGCACGATCGTAGATCTGGGCGCTGCGTACCGCTTCGCAAGCGGGTTTTTGATAAGCGCCGGGGTCAAAAATGTCTTTGACGAGGAGTACAATTACAACCAAAATTTACGCGCAGACGACTATACCCCGGCTCCAGGGCGCAATTACTACGCGGAGTTTAAATACACCTATTAGCGTGCGTTTAAATTTAAGTGAGGTTTTGAGCTGCGGGCTTTAAAATTTACGGGCGAAATTTAAAATTTTGTCGCGACGTGCTTTGCCGCCGCGGGATTAAATTTAATAAAAGGAGCGAAGATGAAACCGGACTATAAAAACTGGGTGCCTAAGGGCATGATCGCGTCATTCGCCGCGGGTGCGGGCGTGGCGTTAGTTTTGTTTTTGATTTTCGGCGTTTGCGGCGCACTAGTCGGCGGCGTGCTAAGGTGGTTTCTTGCGGGGCTTTTCGGCGCAGCGGCGCTGTTTTTGGTCGGCTTTACGATCTACTGCGTCGTGTGGTACCGCGCGTTTGATTACGACGGCAAGCGTCAGCTCTCTCGCGCGATCGTAGAGGGCACGGCAAAATATGTAGATCTGCCCGAGGGCGGTCGCGGGCTAGACGTGGGCTGCGGCAGCGGCGCGCTAACGATCGCCGTCGCCAAGCGCAACCCGCACGCATCGGTGCTAGGCGTCGATCGCTGGGGCTTTGAGTACGCGTCTTTTAACAAGCAGCTGTGCGAATCCAACGCGCGCGCCGAAGGTGTGCAAAACACCAGCTTCGAGCAGGCCGACGCCACGAAGCTGCCCTTTGAGGACGGCAGCTTCGATGCGGTTGCAAGCAACTACGTCTATCACAACGTCTCGAGCAAGGACCGCCAGGCGCTGCTTTTAGAGACGCTTCGCGTGCTTAAAAAGGGCGGCAGCTTCGCGATCCACGATCTTTTCTCGCGCAGAAACTACGGCGACATGGATGCTTTCATCGCACGACTTAAGGAGCAGGGCTATGAGCAGCTCGAGCTTATAGATACGACGCAGGGGCTTTTTATGGGTCCGCGCGAAGCCAAATGGCTGATGCTCGGTAGCTCAAAATTGCTGGTGGGTAAGAAATAGATTTTTTTGTAAATTTAGATTTAGGTAAATTTGAAGACGGATTAAATTTTAATCCCACCCGCTTTTGGCCGAATCCAGATCTTTAGGCTAGACTAATATATAATTGGCTATTTATCTCAAAAAAGAAACCGCGAAAGGAATTATTTCGGCCGAGGGCGTTATCCTTGCTGTGGGCGCGCTAACGGTCGCCATCGGATATTTTGTGCTTCTAGCAGCATTTATCCTATAGTGGTATAGGCTGCGGGAGATCAAGACCGCTTAAATTTATCGTATTTGTTCTGTGAGTTAAGTGCATGCGGGTAGAACCTGCTGCCGAATTTTAATTTTGTGATTTTATGCAAAAAATCCGCGCCTCAAATTTAGCAAGGATTGCCCTCGGCATAGGCATAGCCGCCCTGTGCGATTTTACCGCTCATATCTACTATTTTTGACATAGATTACTCCTTATTTTGTTTAAATTTGTTTTTAAAATCTGCATAATTCATATATGCTTTATATGGTTCCCATAATATGCCCATATATAAGCCCTTGTAATTTCCGCAATTATCTATACCTATTCTATACATAGAATAATTTTCAAATATAATCTTATTTCCTTTATCTCCAATAATTTCAACGCTTTCTTTAGTAACGTCAAGTTTATTTTTATCCATCCAATCATTTAAGGTGCAAAAATCATCACTTTTATCAATACGTTTAAGGGCTAATAACATTCTTAGCGCTAGCCTATTATCGTTTTTGTATATGATCTTCTTGCTTTTTCCGGTAAGTAAATCAAGCAATTTAATCTTAATAGTAGGATCCTCGGCTATAAACAAAGAATCATATCGATAATACTCGCTATAATGGTTGTCCTCATTATTAAAGTAGATAGAATAATTAAGTTCCCCTTTATCATTAAAAAGCTTGCTATCCTCCCATGGATATACCACGCTTTCATCATCTATAGCTTTTAGTATGGATTTATCTATCGGCGCAATTTGTTTTCCGTCTTTGCAAATTTGTCTGCCGATAGACAATAAATTTTCTAAATTTAACTCTTTAGGTATTTTCCAAAATTCGCAATTATCATCGGGGCGCTTGTCGCCGTTGCAAGGTTGGATTCTGAAAAACGGGATATTATGCTTGTAATTATACTCTTTATGATGTTGTTGCAAATACTGTTTAAACGCTATCTCTTTTAATTCGTTATCCGATAAGATGCCAAAATGCAGAGGATTGGTGCAAACTCCGGCGTAGTTTAAACCCATATTTATAGGCATATAAGGGATAAAAGTCAAAATGCAGATGATAAAAATCGCAGAGATTATATAGTGGCGTTTTATAAGGCGCAGAGAATTAACAAAGAATTTTTTCAAATTTGTCCCCTTCAGATTTCGTGCAATGATAGCCGATTTAAGCTTAACTGGCAAGATATGATATTAAAGCCGTAGCGGCTAAGCTTTTTCAGGCGCTATTCAGCATTAAAAGCGCCTTATTTTGTTGATTCAAGCGAAAATTCTATCAAAGCCGCCGCCGCAATCGAAACGCTGATATTCAATTTTATATAGGCCGTTACGCTTTGGGTGTCGGATGGCCCAAAACCGGGCGCGCTATTAAAAGATCGAGAGGAGATCGCCCGCTTTAAAAGCGCAATCTGCAGAAGCCTACACCTGCGGCTTAAATTTCACCGAATTTAAACGCGATATAGGCTAAAGCAGCCGTAGTCGGTGCGCACGGCCAAATTTTTGCTATCGTTTGAATTCTCAAATTTCGCCTCGCATCGCTTTACGACGTGCTCCAGCTCAAAGCTAAGCGTCAAATTTGCGCTTTTTAGATCAACGATGTGAGCCTTACCATAGCTGATTATCGCAAGGCGCGAGCCGTCCTCGCTCAGACAAAAATCGCTCGCCTGCGCGCACTCGCCTTGTAGCCACGCAGGCCCCAGCCGCGAGCCGTCCGCGTCAAGGCAGATTAGCTTATCCGAGTGGCGCTCTTTGCCGAGCAGCGAGCCGTCGGGTAGAAAGCAAATTTTATCCAAAATGCCGGAGCCCCCTTTTATCTCGCTTAAAATTTTGCCGCAAGAGCCGTCAAGCGCGCTTAAAATTTGAATCTCGTTTTGCTTGCAACAAAGCGCCAGTCGCGAGCCGTCATCGCTAATCGCGGCGCACGAGATCGGCGTATAGCTTTTCATTTCGGCCTTATATTGCGTAAGAAGCGAAATTTCGCCGTCTCGCAAAATAAAAATTTGACCCAACATCGCAAACGCCGCCGTCTCGCCCGCTGCGCCCGCAGCACAAACGCGGCTCGTAAATTCTCTATTTCTTTTAAAATTTAGCTCTTTGGAAAGGTCGGCAAACTCGCCCGTTTTTGGATCAGATTTGAAAATAAAATGATCCAAAAGTAAAAGTAAAATTTCGCCCGCCCGCTGCGCATGCCACGCAAGCGGCTTTGGCAAAATAATATCCCCTTTTATCGCGCCGTCCGCGCCCAGCCTAGTCAAAAAATCGACCGAGCCGTTTTCTTTGTAGCCGCCGCATTTATAGACGAATTTTCGCCCTCAAAGCTCGCAAACGCCAGCGCACCCGTATATCCGCCGCCGATATAGACGTGCAAACTCGCCTCGCCCGCTTTGGCGTCGCCGTTTTGCAGGACGTAGCCTTTTTTTAGGCTCTCCCACTCCTTTTTCACGCAGGCTTTTTGCGCCTCGCCCGCGCCGGCAAACTCCTTTTGCGTCTGCCTCGTTTTGCCGTTTTTGACGCTCTCGCTGATTAAAATTTTGCCCTCGACGCGCAAATTTAATCAGTCGCCGCTGGTTAAATTTACAAATTTTTCATTTTCGATCCTGCGGATTGTTTTGAAAATTATCGCAAAAACCCGCTTAAAGGCCGCCTAAATATCGATAACGCCGAGGTGTGAGAGCAAAATTTTAACCCCGATTAAGATCAAAATCACGCCGCCCAAGACGAGCGCCTTGGCTTGCAGAAATTTGCCCGTTAGCTTGCCTGCGTAGCACGCCGCGACGCACAGCGCGAAGCAGACGAGCCCGATTACGCAACAGGCGTAGAGGATGTTTATCTCGCCAAAGGCAAAGGTCACGCCCACGGCCATCGCGTCGATGCTGGTTGCGATCGCGCCCAGTACCAGCTCCTTCGTGCTTAGGCGTAGAGCTGGCTCGTCCTGCTCGCGGCGGGATTCTGCGATCATCTTGACGCCTAAAAACGATAAAATTCCAAACGCGACGAAGTGATCGATCTGCGCGATAAATTTTACGAAATTTATCCCCAAAGCGTAGCCCGCAAGCGGCATTATAAACTGAGCCGCCGCGTAGAAAAACGCGACGCGCGCGATCTGTGCAAATTTGAAATTCGGATATTTTGCGCCGTTTGAGATGCTAAGCGCGACGCTGTCCATAGCAAGCGCGAAAGCGATGAGTAAAAGCTCCATATTTAGCCCTTTTGGTATTATAAAAGCGTTGATTATACATTAAAATTT
>CAUQPS010000035.1:0-17424 GCA_963520005.1 uncultured Campylobacter sp. | reverse complement strand
CGGCAAAAGCTTCATGGGCAAGACCGGCCACAGCAATATCAAAAAGGCGATGAAGGAGCTTGGCATCGATCTTGCCGCCGAGGTTAGCGGGCATATTTATTTTAAAGAGCGATATTTCGGCTTTGATGACGGCGTATATGCGATGATGCGCGTGCTTGAGCTCGTAGCTAAAGGATATGATTTAGACGCCGAGCTAGACAAACTGCCGCGAGTTTTTAGCACCGACGAGATTAAATTTAATACAAGCGAGGAGGCAAAATTTAAGATCATCGAGGCTCTTAAAGCTCAAATCCACGCAGGTATCGCGGAGCTACCGCCCATCCGCGATATTATCGAGATCGACGGTATCAGAGTGCGGTTTGATGACGGCTGGGCGCTCGTACGGGCAAGCAACACCACGCCTGTGATCGTAACCCGCTTCGAAGCCTCTAGCCCCGAGTTTCGCGACGAAATGCAGCGCGTATTTTTAAACAAACTAGAAAATTTAAAGGACCAGAGATGAACGAATCTGAAAAGCAAGAGGTTGAGAAAAATATAAAAGAGCTTTTGGCTGCAAGAGCGGAATTTTTTAAATTCTTAGATGAGCGCGTGCCAAAAATCGAGGATACCGACGTATTTGATTTCGAGCGCGCAGGTGCTGCTAGCTTGAAAGAAGTTTATGCGAAATTCTACGGATACGACTACGCCGCGCGCAAGCTGCTGCCATATTTATACCGCACTTACGGACTAGACTTCGATGTCTGAGATCATCTTAGATCGCGCCGCTTATGCGCACAATCTAGCGCAAATCGCCGCCAAAGTAGGCGGAGCGGAGCGAGTATTTTTAGTAGCCAAGGATAATTCATACGGCCATGGCTGCAGACTTTGCTGCGAGGCAGCAGCAAAGCTAGGCTTCGTACGCGCCGTAACGCGGAGTGCTGCGGAAGCTGCGCAGATAGCGGATTTATTTGATGAAATTTTAGTGCTCTCGCACATTCCGCGCGGGGACGAGGACGAGCGGTTTTGCTACGCGGTAAATGATCTGAGCTACTTTGCGCGTCTTAAACGAGGGCTTAAAATTTATATCGCTGCAGATACTGCTATGCACCGCAACGGCATCGGTGCGAGCGAGCTAGATGAGGCGCTTAGGCTATGCAAGCAGGGCGGATTTAAGCTTCGTGGCTTTTTCACACACTTTCGCGCAAGCGACGAGCTAAGCGGCGATTTTTTCGCGCAGAGGCAAAATTTTATAGAATTTAAGCGGCTCGCAGGGCAAAAGGCCGCCGCCGCGGGCTTTGAAAATTTAAAATTTCATTCGAGCAACTCCGCAGCTATCGAGCGAAGTGCGGGCTTTGAGGACGAATATGTGCGCGTAGGCATGGCGCAGTTCGGCTATCCGCAATTTGACGAGAGCCTAAATTTACGCCCCGTACTAAAGCTCTATGCCGATCTTATCAGCTCGCGCGTGCTAAAAAAAGGCGAGCGCGTGGGCTACGGCGCGAAATTTGAAGCGCCACGCGATATGAAGATCGGCACATACGATTTAGGCTATGCCGATGGGCTATTTCGCTACGACGGCGAGGGCGAGCTAGCGCTTGCAAGCGGGCAAAAAATGCTCGGAAAAATGTCGATGGATAGCTTCTGCGCGGAATTCAGCGGCGAGCGCATCTGCGTGCTGGACGATGCGCGAGCCTGGGCAAAGCGCTTCGGCACGATCGAATATGAAATTTTAGTCAAATTAAATTCCAACATCCCAAGGAGATTTCAATGAAAGAGCTGCAAGGAGAAAATAACGAGCGTATAGGTTTCGACGATAAAGGCTTATCCGCGCGAGGCGAGAGCTTTGGCGGAGGAGAGTATCCACGCCAAAAAGGAGGGCTTCATATCTTAATCAAAGCTCTAATCGTCTTAGTGATTGCGGCGATCGCGTTTGCGATATTTGCAGTGCCCGTTTACAATAAACTCGTAAGCAAAGACGAAGAAGTTAAGGCTGCGTGGAGCCAGGTACAAAACCAATATCAGCGCCGCGCCGACTTGATTCCAAATTTCGTAGAAACCGTCAAGGGCTACGCTAGCCATGAAAAAGATACCTTAGAAAGCGTTATAAATGCCCGCGCTAAGGCAACCGCTGTCAATATCAATGCAGAAAGCTTAGCGCAAGATCCGGAAGCGTTTGCGAAATTTAACGGCGCTCAAGGCGAGCTTAGCTCGGCCCTATCGCGCTTGATGCTGGTAGTCGAGCGCTATCCGGATCTTAAGGCAAATCAGAATTTCGCCGACTTGCAAAATCAGCTCGAAGGCACGGAAAACCGCATCGCTGTAGCGCGCAAGGACTACATCGCTTCAGTGCAGGAATACAACAAGCTAATTAGAACCTTCCCTACAAACATCATCGCGCGCATCGTAGGACTAGGCGGCTCTAAACCTAGCTTTAGCGCTGATAGCTCAAGCCAAAAAGCCCCTAGCGTCTCGTTTAAATAACGCTAAAGGTGGCAAATGCTAAGCGAGCAGTGCAAGCAAGAAATCCGCGAGCTAATCACGAAAGCCGAAGCTGCAAGCGGTGCGCAGATCGTCTGCGTGGTCGCGCGCGAAGCAAGCGAGGACTGCGAAGCTAGCTATGGCGCAGCGGCAGTGACGGCGTTTGCGATCGGCATCGTTATGTGCTTCGTGCCGCAAATAAGCAAAGCTGAGCTACTGCAGATCGTAGCGCTTAGCTTCATTGCGATTAAAGCTCTGCTAGCTAAATGTCCCGCGCTTTTAACTCTAATCACACCTAAATCTCGCAGACTTCGGCTCTCAGGCGAGTTTGCGATGCTAAAATTTTACGAGCGCTACGGCAGCGTAAAAGAAGCGATAATGTTTTGCGTCTGCGTCCGAGAGCGCTGTGCTCATATCATCTGCGGCGCGCGAGCGGCGGAGTTTATCTCTAAGGGAGAGTTTGAACGTATCACGACGGAATTTAACCCTAGCACGCAAGGCCTTGAGCCTGCTGTTTTAAAGGCGATGGACGCGCTGTGCGAACTAGCTATGCGAGTGCCTAAAAATAGCGAAAATAACGAGATAGAAGAGACCTTGGTGGAGCTGCGATGAGAGTGGCTTGGAGATTTGCTTTTGCCCTAATGGCGCTATTTATAATCAGCACTGCCGCACCCAGTGAGTATCTGGCCCGCCCAAACGGCACCGCTGTAATCGATGAGGCTGGCATTTTGCGCCCAGCCGCGAGAGAGAGTCTGAATGAAATTTTAACGACTTTCGATAAAAATTCCACAAACCAGATCATGTTCGTAAGCCTAAAATCGCTCGGAGACTACTCTATCGAGGAAATCGGCGTAGAGCAGGCGCGCGCTCTTGGTATCGGGCAAAAAGGGCGCGACAACGGCGTACTGCTGCTTGTCGCTCCGCACGAGCATAAAGTGCGTATCGAGGTCGGATACGGGCTAGAGGGCGTGCTAACCGATATGCGCGCCAAACGCATCATCAGCAATAAAATTCTGCCCTATTTTAGGCAGGGAGATTACGAAAGTGGCGTCATTAGTGGGATTTCAGCGATCATTAGCACGATCGAAGGCGGCGATATAAAATTTGATCCGCTTAACGCCAACGCGCAGCAGGATCCGAGTAACAAGGACTTTGCGATCTTTATGGTACTTTTTGCGGTCTTGCTTTTTGCGTTACTAAGCCGCCGCGTGACGCGTCGCAGAGTAAGCGACGAGGATATAATCTCGAGCGCAGACATCATAAGCGAAATCGCGCGCTCATCGCGCATGAGAGGCGGCTCATCCGGGGATTTTGGCAGATTTGGAGGAAATGGCGGTTTTAGCGGAGGCGGCTTCAGTGGGGGCGGCGGAAGCTTCGGCGGAGGCGGTGCTAGCGGAAGCTGGTAGCTGCAGAAATTTCATCAAAATTCCAAATCGTAGAATTTTGTATAAATTTTAAAATCGCGGAATTTCTAAATTCGGCTACTTGCGTAGAAAAACAGCATGAGCGGCTTGTCGTTGCCCTCGATCTTTAGCGTGCGCTCGGAGGGGTCGAACTTGGAGGCGAGCGAGGTGACGTCACTGCTTAGATGGTGCTTCCATCCGTCACAGCCTGCGAGCAGCAGCGCGAACACGGCGGCAGCAATTTTTAAATTTAAAAATTTCATAATCTGAAATCCGTCCTTAAATCTGCTTTTAAAACTGCTAAATTCGTTTTTAAATTTGCGTTTGAAATTTTAAAATTTATGGCGCGATGCCTGTCAGAATTTATGTCTAGGTCCGCTCTGAGGCGTATGTCGTAATAATCCATGCTTGGGTTTATGCCGTGACCTTTGACGAGATTTATGTCGTAATCCGTGCTAGAATCTATGTAGCGTCCTGCCTCTCAATTCGTACTCATAGCTTTTCGGTTTTTAAAATTTAAATGGCAAAGGTAGTAATCTAAATTTACGTGGCGAATGGAGCTCGCACGATAAATTTTAAAATTTCGCGGCGCACAATCAAGCTCTAAAGAGCCAACTTTTAAATTTGATCCTCAAAGCAAGCTTTAAATTTTCGCCAAAGCAGACTTTAAATTTAACCGCCTAAGAAATCTAAGATTTATACGCCGCGGCAGTCAAATTTAGCGCGCCGCAAAGTATTCGCGCAGTCGTCCCGCGCAAGCTCAAAATCTAAATTTAAACGCGCGCCCACTATAATTCCAAAGATAAAATTTTGCCCGTCTGTATCGAAAATGTAAAATTCTGCGCTCATCGGCACCCTGCCCTCCGTGATACGATTTTGACCGCACCACTTGCTTGATGCGCTCCATCAGACTTTCATAAAACTTTTCAATACGGTTTTAGTCGCATCCACGCAGCTACTAGCATAAAACGCGGGCTCCAATGACCCGCGCGCGTATCGGTTACAATCCAAAGCCAAATTTTGCCAGGATAAAACCGCGGCAAGCCGAGCTGCCCTGAAATTTTAAAGAATTTATCTCGCAAACGGGCAGCGGTCCGCGATGCTCGCTTATGAATTTTACGCGAGCGCGGCGGGCGAATTAGCTAAAATTTAGCGCTTTTGGTGTAGAATTCGAGCAAATTTCAATCCAAAGGTCATCAAAATGCGCGGATATAAAATTTTCTCCGGCACCGCAAATCCCGAATTTGCCAAAAAAATCTCCAAATATCTCTCGCTACCGCTTAGCGAATGCGCGATCAAAACCTTCAGCGACGGCGAGATCAGCGTCCAGATCGGCGAAAGCGTGCGCGGCAAGGACGTCTTTGTCATCCAGCCCACATGCGCGCCCGCAAACTCCAATCTGATGGAGCTTTTGATCCTAACAGACGCGCTGAAACGCTCCAGCGCGAACTCGATCACGGCGGTCGTGCCCTACTTCGGCTACGCTCGCCAAGATCGCAAGGCGGCCCCGCGCGTGCCGATCAGCGCGAAGCTCGTGGCGAATATGATGCAGACAGCGGGGATCGACCGCGTCGTCACGATGGATCTGCATGCGGGGCAGATACAGGGCTTTTTCGACGTGCCCGTTGATAACCTCTACGGCTCACTGATATTTTTGGACTACCTGAAAGAGAAAAATTTAAAAAATCCGATCATCGCTAGCCCCGACGTGGGCGGCGTCGCGCGTGCCAGAAGCTTCGCCAAAAAGCTCTCGCTCGATCTGGTGATCGTCGATAAGCGCCGCGAGGAGGCGAACAAAAGCGAGGTGATGAATATCATCGGCGATGTCGCAGGCAAGGATGTGATCCTAATCGACGATATGATCGATACCGCAGGCACCATCGTCAAGGCTGCGGGCGCGTTTAAGGAACAGGGCGCAAAGAGCGTCAGCGCGTTTTGCACGCACGCCGTGCTAAGCGGCCCGGCATACGAGCGCATCGAAAGCGGCGCGCTGGACGGCCTAGTCGTGACCGACACGATCCCGCTAAAGCAGGAAAGCGACCGCATCAAGGTAATCAGCGTCGCTCCGCTCTTCGGCGAGGTCATCAGACGCGTATATCACGACGAGAGCGTAAATAGCTTGTTCAAATAAATTTTAAAATTTAAAGCGTTGTACGGTTTGTTTTAAGCAGCCGCAGGAATGCGAACAATAGGCATCTTATAATAAAAGATCGCGGCTCAGCCGCAAGTCAAGCACTTACGCTTTGTGAGCTCTAAATTTATAGCGTTTTAGCTCGCTGCGATTTAACTATTGGGATTTAACTGCGACGCGAAATTTAGCTTTTATGCGGCAAATTTAACCTCCGCGCGGCATTTACTCCGCGCGGCGGCAAATTTAACCGCAACCGCGTAGTAAATTTACCGCATTAACCGCTGCAAGCCGCATTTTAATCCGCCATGTTAACTCCGAAAAACTGCGTTTCAAATTTGCCGTAAAATTTTCTGCATATTTGATGAGATCGCGCAGCGCTGCTAGGCTTTAAATTTATGATAATTTGCCGCACATTCGCATCGCCCGTGCAGCTGCGCTTCCGTAAAGCTTCGCACCTGCTAAATCGTGCAAACCGCGTTTTTAAATTTCGTCGCGAAATCCGCAGCACGCGCCGACAAGCATACACCAGCCAGTGCGTTTAATTTTAGCGCCGAAATTCTTTATACTTTAGAGCATTGTAAGGATTCAAATGCCGCACTTATCGAGCGCTCGCAGCTCTTAATGAAGTACCCTCACCCGCAAAAACCCCTGTAGTGCTCTATTGCGATCTTAAACTCGGCGGCTAAATTTCAAATCCCTTAAATTTGAAACTCTTTAAATCTCAAAACCTCTTCAAATTTAAAATTTAATCCGAATTTGATCTGAAATTTTATAAAATTCCACCGTTTTAAACGGGCTTAAAAGCGCGCGCAAGCTGTTTTGAAACCCTGAAATAAAGGAAGCTGATGCCTACTTTTACTACCAAAGACTACAAAGCCGCCCTTCGCAGCCGCGGCTCACGAACCACGAGCGCAGGCGGATTTAGCGTCAAAAACGATAACTCCTTCATCGTGATCTTCTCCGTTACGATGATGGCTTTTATATTTTTTTACGGCATTTTAACCGGGCTTGATTTAGATAAGCTCTTTTTCGCAGAAAGTCGTGGAGGAGGGCGTTACAGTAATGGGCTATTAGGACTTATAATCGCCGGTATAGCTTGGTATAAAGGAAGTGACGGCGATGGGCTGTATAAATTTAACGACTATGCGATCACCTTCGTCTCGGGCGCGCATAATAGAGAAATCCTGCTCTCTAATATCGACTACATTAAGCTTACACCAGGCTTTTTGCGCACCTGCACGAGCTACACGACGCTTAAGCACTCCCGCTACGTAAAAAACGAGCAACTCTTTAAATTTGGGATCGGATCAATGATCGTGCTATGGCTAGTCGGTATCGCCATGAGCGAACAGCTAACTATGGCATATGAGATGCTGGCAGCGGGCATCGTGATATTTTTCTTCGCCAAGGCACTCTCGTCATGGCGGTTAAACGGCGACTTTCATGACATCTTGCTGCGCGACACCGTGCTGATCCGCGGCAAAGATCTAAACGACCGCGTGTTGTGGTTTGCGATCACGCCCGGTCGCAACGACCGCCGCAAGCTACGCGCCTATTTCAAAGAGCATCTTGATTTCGACATTGACGGCGGCTGATTTTGGTTTAAAATTTGAAGGCTCAGGCGCGACCCCGGTAGCGGAATTTTACGGCGTAAAATTTAAGACAAAATTTCACGCGGCAGAATTCCGCGATACAAATTCCACCGAGCAAAATTCCGAGACGCAAAATTCTACGATATAAAATTTGCAGGGCAAAATTTGGCGGCGTAAATTTCAAAGCCGTGAATGCACGGCACGATATTTGCGGCTCTATACGGCAAACTCCACCTCGCTTAGCTGCCCCAAATTATCAAACGAAAAGAGCGCATCGTTTTTAAAATTCGCTACGATCTTGCCCGCCTCTTCGCTAAATTTCGTGCCGTTTCTAAGCAAAAGCGCCCCCGATAAAACGGCGTGATTTAGCTGAAATGCGCCTATGTAATCGCGCGCCAAAGAGATGAGCTCGCTTGCGTTCATACCGCCTCTGATCGTATCATATGGTGCCACGCACTCGCCTGCCGCGAACGCCACAAACACCGCTCCGCCGGCGTGCGGCAGCGATAGTAACATAACGGCTCCTGCGATAATCCGCACGCGATCGCGCTTAGAGCATGCTCGTTTATCTCCTCACTTAGTGCAAGCTTAGGCGTGCTAAGCTCCGCTAGCCCGTGCTGCAAGCCGAAGTCGCGCACATCTCGCGCAAGGGTAAATAGCCGCTTATCGAGACGGTTTATGTTCTCGTACCCCCACAGCCACGTGCGACTGCCGCTCGCTTCGCTACCGATATACCAAATAACGCGCGGTGCATCATCGCCGAAGAGGGTCTCACCGCGCTCAAAATCCACATACCGGCGCCTGCCCTTTACGATCAGCTTCGAGCCCGCCTCTTGCACCCTTGCGCCGCAGCCTAAACATGCCGAAAACAGATCGGTAAAGCTGCTCTTATCCACGCCTAAGCGGTCTAAAAATTTCATTTTTCTCCCTTGATCTTGCACCGATAAATTTAGCGCTTTTGCTGGATCTATCGGCACGCCCTATTATATGCTGCGCACGCTGTTTTGCTATAAAACACTCGCGCTATGGAAATTTCATGCAGCGCGCAGTAAAAATTTAATCAAATTTACAAAACCGCAACGGATAAAATTTCATAGCGGGCGCCGTCGGAATAGAATTTTGCAGCCGAGCTGCGGACGCGACTGTAATGATCGGCTGGGGTGCAAAATTCAGACCGCTCGCGGGATGTTAAATTTGAAAGGCAAAAAATTTTAGCCTAACGGCATGCGGCAGAATTCTACGACCGAGCAGCGAGCGCTAGAGCTTAAAACAGCGCAAAACCGGCGCGCAGCAGCGAATGTATCAGCCCAGGCAGCAAGCGATAGTTAAAGCCGTGCGGTCATAAAATTTAGATCGCCTCTTAAGATCGTGAAATTTAAAGATGAAATTTCATACCGAACGGCGAGCCGCTAAATTTAAACGCCCGAGCGATCGTTAAAATTTAAAGGCGAAATTTTACAGCCGCGCGGCAAAAGATGAAATTTGGGCCATCCGTGTAAGTATAAAATTTAATCGATCTTCAGCACGCTCAAAAACGCCTCGCTCGGCAAATTTACCCTGCCGATCGCCTTCATGCGCTTCTTGCCCTCTTTTTGCTTTTCGAGCAGCTTGCGCTTGCGCGTGATATCGCCGCCGTAGCATTTGGCGGTCACGTTTTTGCCCATGGCGCGGACGTTTTCGCGCGCGATGATCTTGTTGCCGATGCTTGCTTGGATCGCGACCTCAAAAAGCTGCCGCGGTACGATCTCCTTCATCGCTTTGACGAGGTCGCGCCCCTTGGATTCGGCCTTTGAGGCGGGCACGATGATCGAGAGCGCATCGACTGCTTCGCCCGCGACGCGGATGTCGAGCTTGACTAGATCGCCGCGCCTGTAATCAATCGGCTCGTAATCAAAGCTCGCATATCCCTTGGTGCAGGATTTGAGCTTGTCGTAAAAGTCCATTATGATCTCGTTTGTCGGCACGTCATATTCGAGCAGGACGCGCTCAGGCGTGATGTAATCCATCTTGGTTTGGATGCCGCGGCGTAAATTTAAAAGGCTGATGAGATTGCCCAAAAACTCGCTCGGAGTGATGATGGTCGCCCTGACGTAGGGCTCCTCGATGCGCTCGATAAAATTTGGCGCTGGAAGCTCACTGGGGCTGTGTATCCGCACGCACGAGCCGTCCGTGAGATACACGGCGTATGTGACGGTCGGCGCCGTGGCGATTAGATCGAGATCAAACTCGCGCTCGAGCCGCTCTTTTACGACCTCCATATGTAGTAGCCCCAAAAACCCGACGCGAAAGCCAAATCCTAGTGCGAGCGACGTTTCGGGCTCGTAGCTAAGCGAGCTGTCGTTTAGGCTGAGCTTATCCAAAGCGTCGCGCAGATCTTCAAATTTATCGGTCTGCACGGGATAGATGCCCGCAAACACGAAGGGCTTGGCCTTCTCAAAGCCGCCCACGGGCGCGACGGCACGTTTTTTAAAAAGCGTGATCGTATCGCCCACCTGCACGTCGGCGACGTTTTTTAGCCCCATTACTACGATGCCCACTTCGCCGCTGCTAAGCTCGCGAGTTTTGGCGGGCGCAAGCGGATTGGGATACATCAGATCAAGCACTTCGTGGCGGTTCTCGCTACCCATGATATAGACCTCGTCGCCCTTTTTCAGTACGCCGTCATATAGCCTCGCAAGCGCGAGCGCGCCTAGGTAGTTATCAAACCAGCTGTCGTAGATTAGCGCCTTAAGCGGCGCGTCGTCGTCCGTTTTAGGCGCGGGGATGCGAGTGATTATCGCCTCTAAGAGCTCCTTGATACCCGCGCCCGTTTTGGCGCTAACCTCGATCGCGCTGCTGCAATCAAGACCGATGACGTGCTCGATCTCATCTTTTACGCGCTGCGGATCGGCGGCGGGCAGATCGATTTTGTTAAGCACGGGGATGATCTCGAGGTTGTGCTGTAGCGCGATATAGACGTTTGCGATGGTCTGTGCCTGCACGCCCTGGCTGGCATCCACGACGAGGATCGCCCCCTCACAGCTAGCCAGCGAGCGCGAGACCTCGTAGCTAAAATCCACGTGGCCCGGGGTGTCGATCAAATTTAAAACGTATTTCTCGCCGCCAAGCTCATACTCGAGCCGCACGGACTGCGCCTTGATCGTGATACCGCGCTCCTTTTCGATATCCATCGTGTCCATGATCTGGCTGCTCATCTGGCGCGCCTCAACGGCGTTGCACTCGCTAATCAGGCGGTCGGCGAGCGTAGATTTGCCGTGGTCGATATGTGCGATGATGCTGAAATTTCTGATATTTTTTGTTTTCAAGTGGCTTTCCCTGATGAAATTTTAAGCCGCATTGTGCCGAAATTTCATTTAAAAACGGGTAAATGAGCGAATGGAGAAATGGAATTTATGAGGCGAAATTTATACGGTAGCTTTAGGCGGATCGGAATTTTGCGAAACGAAATTTTGAAGGATAAGGGAAAATGCGGGCGGCTTTGAACAATAGAATTTTAAGTTTCATCGGCGGTGCGTTTGCCGCGATAGAATTTTAGGATGAGAGTTGAGAGCAGATTTTACTAATTGAATTTTGCGACTGCATTGAAATGCAAAATCTCGCGCAATAAAAATTTACAATAAGCCTTGCATGATTATGCTACGCGAAACTTGCAATGCCGATGGTTGAGAATTTTGATAAATGGGAGGAAGATCGCCATACGAAATTTTAATTTGAAATTCTGCTACGAAGGATTTGATATGCAAAATTCTATGGCATTACAAGTATGCAAACCTAGATAAGTAAAATTTTACTACCAATGTCTTACAGCAAAATTTCGCAATTTAAAATTCCAAAAAATTTATTTCATGGAATTTTTAGGAAAAAATTTGCAAAGCAAAATTTTAAAATATTTGTCGCCAAGAAAACTAAAATTTCGCCCATAAAAAAGGCTAGCCGAGAGGCTAGCCTTTATGCTACCAGCTTAGCGTGGATACTACCAATCGGTCTTTTGGTTGTAGATATCGCGGACATCTCCCGTATCTAGCTTCCTCGTAGAAGTATCACTGGTACTGTTATCTGACGTGCTACCACCGGCAAACGATCCTACGTCATCTTCCGTACCGGACTTAACTTGACCTTCACCGCCCCAGACCGTAGGTTGAGCGGCTCTTATGCTTACATTAAGAGGATTGAAGTACTGCCGTACACCCGGATACTGCCTAGAATAAGCTCCCCCACCAGCTACCATAAACATAGTATTTTCATTTCCGGCAGGCGTATGGATAAACCATGGGCTAGTTATGATACGTACCCTAGCCTGGCCCGCTGTGGAACCGCTGACGATTATATCCTCTTTGCCTGCACTTATTACATTACCTCTCGTAACATTTACTCCTACCTCGCCAACTTTAGTTAAGCTATCATAGGCGCTTACGAACTCTGCATCTATATTATTTAAAGTAGCCCTAGTATTTACTACAAACTTTGTAAAATCAGTTAGGCTACGATCTTGAGCCGCTAGCACGGTAAATATATTCGAGGCTATGACATTACCCGAGGCATTAAGCACACCCGGAACCTCATATGCAAGATTTTCATTAGGCGCAGGCATATTAGAGCATCCATCAGTTCTACCGCAATAGATCTGTGCGTAAATAGGTATAGTTACTGAAGATCTAGTAGTGGTATTATATACTCTAGATCCTAAGCTTTTATCATACGATGCACCGTAAACAAATAGCGCATAAGTGCCTATATTATCGCTAAAATCTGTAATAGTAGTGCCGGTTTTATAAGTTTTGCTATTAGAATTAGCCGCGGCTATATAAGCAGCTTTATTTGCAACGCTCATTTTTGCTTTTTTAACTCCCGTCGTCTCTTCTACTTTCCTAGTAACAAAGTCATCGAAGCTCTCATGAGATAGTTTTATACCATCTTTATTATATTGCTCCGAAGTTGTATCCGAGATAGCATTATATAGCTTATCAAATTTTGACGGCCAAAAATTTTTGGAGGTACTAACACCATCTCTAATATCGAAGTCACTAGCATAGATAAGCACCGGTGTGCTAGGGCTTTTTTGCATCCTAGCGAAGTTGAAATACACGGTTGAGCCAGGGGTCTGCCCCTCTTTAAATCCTTGAGCCAAAATTCTAAATAAACTCGACTTAGAGTCGTAATTAATTCCTGTGCCACCCTGTGGTCTATTGATAAGCCCGCCCACTAAATTAGCATCGGAGTAGTAATTAAGAGCCGTTCTAAGTGGTATAGGCAATCCATAGCCACCACCAGATGCAGCCTCCTCCCAATCAGGAATTCCATCAGTGGTAGAAGCATTATTTTGACTTCTTATATTATATTTATAGCATCTGCTATCATATCCCGTAGAACCTAGGCACTCGTTAGAATCCGCAGCAAAAAACTGCGTACCTCTATCAATCTGATAGATAACGGTAGATCTATCAGGATATGGTGCATAGTTTGTATTTGCGCTAGTCTTACTAGCATTAGTAGCCTTAGAGCAGCGTCCGTCAGCATTATTGTGTTCGCAATCAAAGCCGAAATCTAGTGCAAAATCAAGGTCGCTCGAAAATCCACACACAGCTTGAGGATTACCGTCGATATCTCGCTTATATCCGTCATAAAGCGTAGCGATGACATCCTTATAAACCTTATCGGATAGATACGCTACGGCATTAACCCTAAGCATAGCTAGCTGGCTTATTTGACGCGTTACAGCTAAATTTTGCCTAGGATTTTCACCAGGATATATCGCGACATTATTCTCAATATCTGGAGAATTGAAGTATGTATACGCAGATATTCCACCTGTGATATTATTGTCCGTTACCGGCACGTTTCTAGATCCTATAATGCTACCTACGCCGCTTGTCACGCCGTTATCAAGGCTTACTAGTGATACTCTGATACGATCCGGTCGGTATCGCAATACAATATTGTCGTTTATAGCTTTATCTTTGTTAGCAGCAATTCTCATGCCTACGTCGCAACCTACCATACCTTTAGCGTCCGGAGTATTGCTAGATGAATTGATAATACATTTAGCGCTCTTCCACTTCGTAGAATATGTCTGATCTGCGTAAGCATCGGTCCATGAGTTATCATATACATTAACCAAAACATCACCTACATTATAATAATTAAAGTAGTGCTTAGCAATTTTAGGCTCTGTAGTAGTATATGTCGCCTCGGTATATAAAACACCATTAACTATATCTTTTTGTTCAGGACTCATTCTAGACTGAGTTAATAGATACGAACCTTCCGCATTACCTTTTGACTTATATGTAGCCACTGCATCCGTCACGCTTACATTTCTTGCATTGAAATCAGCCCACAGACTAATGGCATTTTTATCCCAGACTCTTCTGTATGTTTCGTCAAAATTTATCTCACCAGACGTCGTTTTGCACTGCGTATTGCCTTTACCAAAAGTATTCTTTTTGATATCAGCATCACCAATACCTTTTTTAACGGAATATGATCCGGTTTTACTATCATATTCTATGCCGTTATATTCTGTCTGGGTACCACCATAGCAACCGTCTAATTTATGGCCAGTTTGTAGGGTAGCGTTGCCTCCAGCTCTTTTTATATAATATGACTGAGTAGAGAGCTCGGCCGCACATTGATTAGATATAAATGGACGCAAATAGGTCTGGATACCGCGAACTTTAGTTGAAATATCTTGAGCGCTATCGGCATCGGAGTATTTGTAGCTATCGCGTATATGATATCTTTCATTTCCTAAATCGCCACCTATTACGGCATTATAGTTAGGTACGCCGTTACCCTTATAACTTCTAGCCGAAATTACCTTAGCCAAGATATCCGCATTCTCAGTATAATCACCACCTACACGTAAGTCTCTAGGATGGCTTACAACGCTTGCATCACTACTTCCTTTATTAGTTATATCACCATCAGCGCTAGCATCTACTAACTTGCCGTATTTCGTTAGCTCAGCAGTATCTACATTAAAATATGCTGGGCGAATTACAAAGTTATCACTACCGCAAACGTGGAATGAACCGTCACTGGACATCGCAATACCAAATGTTTCGGATGCCTTGCTCATAGCATTTCCAAGTTTCGCTAGCTCTTTTTTTATCAGCTCTTCTTTTTCAGCTTTCTCTGCATCGCTTAAAGGCTTGCACCATGTGTATTTATCACCTGCGTAGCATACTCCATATTTCTCACGAAGCTCCATCTTTTTAAGCGCCAAATAATACTTAACCGGATCGTCCTCGTCGATCTTATAATCGGTTTCAGTAGTTTTATTAGCCTGGCCGTCAGGGCGGTAGCTAAGCATAAAAGTTACGCCTCGATACGCATCTCCTATCTCTATATTTTCTAGATCTAAAATGGATTTATCTCTGAAATCAAGCTCGTGATCCAAAGCATAGTTTGATACGGTGCCACCTTTTTGCTTTAATCTGAACGGAATTTTTAGCCTATCGGTTATCGCTCGGCATGAATATGCGGTACTAGTTCCATTTCTATCCGCTTTAGCTGCAGTCATCGCAGCATTTTTTGCCCTTACGACAGATAGATAGAGCTTTCCATCCAAATTAAATTTTTCTAGTTGCTTCTTTCCACCTATATACTTAAGTTTACCAGTAGCAGGGTCTTTAACGAAAAGATCGGTTCTAGACGCAGCTTCGGCAGTATATTGCTCGCATTCACCTGCAGAGTTATATTTCTTGCAAAAATGACTTTCGTAGTCCGGTCTGAATATCAACTTACCGTCAAAAGGCATTTCAGATACTTGCGTATAAAGCCTATCATCGTCGTCGCTATTTTTAAAATTCTTATTTACGACCTGTAAGCCTTCCAAAGGATGGATATTGACGCTATCGGATAGTAATTTATCATCGCATATCTCTAGCTCGGAAGCGCCTTCCAAACTAATCTCTACTGGAGTTCCAGTACCTACATCCAAGCTAATCTTATAGCTTAGTAGCATCTCAGGAGCTTGTAAAATTTTTGCACCAGTATTAACAGTAGCGTTAAATTCTGCATAAACAGCTTTTTTCGGCTCCATCCTACCGCCTACAGGCTTAGGATCTTCATTAGGCTTTTTAGAAGGGATCAACTTACCTGCGCCTTCACCTATATAAACTTTCAAAAGACCATTTTCTAAAGTAGTAAATTGCTTATCCTTATATATTGCATCAGTAACATTTGGAGCTTTACCATCCGCAATAACATCCTTCATAGTTTGATATGCGCCCAATTGTCCATCGCGCAAATAAACTAAATTTTGACTAGCTTTCATAGGGATAGCGTTTATTTTGGTAGTAACGCCACTATATTCACTATCGTCAAGACGGTTGTTGATAGTAGCACTATTTGGAGTATAAGTGGCGCCAGCTCTATTGAAATTTACGCTTACTATAGAGCCTACCGCATCTTCGCTATTACCTCCATTATATCTATTTTCAAATCTTATTCTGTAATAGATATTTTCGCCAGCTACGACGCCGTTTTTTATCTGCTCAGGAGGTTCACGTAGATTTTTTACATCCTCTTCGCTTCTTCGGTTACCATCTTTATCAAAGAATTTAACCCAGTTAGAGGCATTGTAGACTTCATACTGATAGCACATATTAGGCACATACATATCTACAGATACGGCTAGCATACTGATGAAGTTTTGATCTGCAGATTCTTTGCCATTTTGCTCTTTAACGGAAGCGCCTCCTAATTGAACATCTAAACTGGATTGTTTATTTCCCATCTTTGAGCTTATATCAAATTCGTCTAGGTCCATACCCCATTTATAATCAGTTCCTTTAGGATAGGTAAGTTTATAGTTGCCGTCGCTATCTAGCTCCAAAATGGAAGTAGAGCCATCATATATATTTGCAAAGCCACTGCCTAAATCGGCATTTACTACGCTTCCGCTTAGAGTATCCATCGTATTTTTATTCTTATTTTCTACCTTGAAATACTCTTGCTCTCGCATCTCTCTTTCGCCCGCAAAACCTAGGAATCCTAATTTTGCATTTACTTTACCTTGCCTTGGTGTATAAAAGCCGCTTAACTTTAAATTTACATTGATAGGCGAGTAACCAGGAGCTGGGGTAGACCATGGCGTAATAGTAACAAAATCGCCGTAGATAGTTACATTTTTAGGTTTAAAATACGTATCTCGAATTTTTTTAGCTTCAGCGATACTTGCTACTTTACCTAGTACCTTATCAGAATTTTGAAGATCTTCCATTAGCTTTCTACGAGACGCAAGCGTTTTATCATACACTATCACGACGCCCCATCCGCCGTAAGCGCCTACCCTTGCCGTCTCTAAACCACCATTTAAAAATGAAGCCCCATAGGCATCCCATCCGTCGCTAGTTTTAATATTGCCCACGGTAAAATCTATGCTGTCGGAATAATCCTTGAAATTTGCTCTTACAATATTGGTTATATCTTTAGAACATCCGTATTGAAGGCGCATCTCATTAGTCTCGAATTTAAATTCTGGTTTTCTCCACTCATATCGCCAAAATAAATGTCTATCAGACCCATTGATCGGACCGCGATTTTTCCATCTATGATAGAGCTTGCCATTCCAATTAAAATCTTGAAGTATGTTATGATCACTCTCGCTATGATAATACCAGCCCTTATTTCGTGGAAATGAAACTTCTAGCGTTACGGTCGCGCTGATCTCTCCTTTTTCGTTAACTCTACACCCATGAGGACCGTTTCCCGGCTCACAATCTTTGTAAATTGCCGCATTTCGTTTTTCATTCTCTCTATTATTTGCGTTGTAATTCCATGCAGCATATCCGTCGCATCTATCTCGCTCCATCTCCTCTATATCAGTTGCTTTAGA
>CAUQPS010000034.1:0-17535 GCA_963520005.1 uncultured Campylobacter sp. | reverse complement strand
GAGGTATTTCCCACACTTAGGACTTTTGCGTAGCAGCTGATGACATCGCCGATAAATACGGGCTGCTTGAAAGTTATCTCCTGCATCGAGATCGTCACGACCCGCTCGGGCGCTATCTCGCGCGCCGCCGTCGCGCCCGCTAAATCGATCTGCGCTAGTATCCAGCCGCCGAAAATATTGCCCGAGCTATTCGTATCCTTAGGCAGCGCTACGACCTTGATGCGCGGCTCGCCGAAATCGTCTAAGTTTAAATCGCTCATTTTTACTCCTTAAATTTAAAAATCTCGCATTTTAACCGCGCAAATTTAACACTTTTTCGATACAATCGGCAAAAATCTATGTCGAAATTTTAAAATTTTAAGCGGATGCGAGGATAGAATTTTGCTCGCGAAGCAGACACATTCCGCTCGTAAAAAGACGATAAAACGACAAAAAGGATACGCGATGAACGATTTTGCAAAACTTAGCGAGATGGCGGCTGCTGCTAAAGCACGACTAAACGCCCTCTACGAAGAGCCGCGCGCCGAACTGATCGCGCGCGGGCTGAAGATCTGCGGCTTTGAGTCTGGCGATACTGCGCGCATCGCCGTGCTACGCCGTATCGTGGGTCTCAAAGAGGATCCGCTGCTGCAGGAATTTCGCCGCTTGGGCTACGATGAGGCGCGACAGCGCGAGCTAAAGAGCAAAATGTATGATTTCACGCGCGAAATACATGAGGGCATGCACGAAGCGCTCATCGCCGAAGCGGGCGCGCAGGGGATTTTGCAGCCGTTTTATCTGGAGCTTTTAAAGGGCGTGCACCGCATCGGGCTCGTGCTAAGCGATATGCAAAAAAGCTGGCAAGCCCTAATCATCGAAGGCACGAACAAGCGCTTGCAAAAGGAATTTAGCTCGCTTGCGCAGGCGAAGGAATTTTTGCTGCAAGAGGAGCTGTTTATGCGCACGCCTCACGGCGAGATCTGCGAGCGCTGCTACGGCGCAGTAGTGCAGCGCGACGGCAAATCCCAAATGGTGCCCTACGCCGTGGCCTTCGCGGATGAGACGGCGAAGCTGCAGAGCGAATTTAGCGATCTTTTGGAGCGTCTGGTGACGCTTGCAGAAGATGAGAGCGAGCTAGCTTACGTCGCGTATCTGTCCAAGCTCAAACAGGCCTTTTGCGAGAGGGACGCCAGCGCGGTGATCGGCGCGTGGCGGGATGCGGAGATCGCGTGGATGGATATAAAAACGCCGCTTCAAATCGGGCATCCGCTCGAATACTACGAGGACGCCTACACGCACGCAGTCGCGCTGGAATGGGACGTCAGGCTTGCAGGCGCGTATGAGTTCAGCGCGGAGGAATTTAAAGCGCGCGTAAGTGAGAGTTTTGAGCGTGCGTATGAAAAAATCGGCGCGAACAACGTCGTCATGCACTCGCTCGTGCTCTCAAACATCACCAAGACTCAGCTTTACGTCTGCGCGCCGCTGATCTACTACGGCGCCGATCTGAACGGGCTCTTTTCGGCGCAGGTCGTACCTAACGACGAGTTCGTAAGCACCAACTGCGGTAAGAAAATTTTCGCCTTCGTAAATTTCGTCTATGAAAGCGCCAAGGCTAGACCTTTTATGCGGCTAAGCAGCGAAATTTTTGAGCCCCACTATCTAAATTTCGGACGCGAAATTTTATTTAAAAAGCCGCAAATTTGGCGCCGCGTCTACGAAATATCGACGATCGGGCATGAGTTCGGGCATATATTTTTCATCGACGCGGACACCGAGGCGCGCATGAACCGCTCGGGGCTTTTTAAGCTCATCGAGGAGTACAAGGCGACTACCGGCGGGCTCGTGAGCTTCTTTTTTCACGAGGAGGAGGAGTTTTGCCTACCGGTGCTAGATGAGTTGATCCGCCGCGCCGTGGGCCTCATCGCGTGGCAGCGAGTGGAGGAGCTAAAGCCCTACTACTGCGAGGCTCTGATACATCTGAGCTTGCTTTTCGCATCGGGCGTTTTGAAATTTGACGGTATGCGGCTGGCGGTTAAATTTGACCGCGCAGGCTATGAGAGTTTCAAGGCCGCGTGCTTGCAAAACTACGAGGAGCTGGCGCGGCTTTATTGCGATAAAAAGGACGCAGCAGAATTTTTATCGCGCTTTGCGGAGCTTAGCGGCGGCGTGTATCTGCCGCGCGAGGCGCAGGTGCGGGAGTTTGTGGAGTTTTACTACTCGCGCTACGAAGCGATCGGCAACGAAACGGACCCTAGCAATGAACGAGCAAAGTGGCTTAACTAAAACCAATACAGACGATAATTAAAATTTTAAATAATCAAAGGAGAAAAATGGAATTAGGCTTAAAAAATAAAAAGGTTTTGGTTACCGGCTCGACTAAGGGCATCGGAAAGGCTATCGCGGCAGAATTCGCTCGCGAGGGCGCGGGTGTCGTGATAAATGGCAGAAGCGAAGCGGATGTGCAAAGAGTAGTAAGCGAACTTAGGGCTAAATTTAAAGACGCCTGCGTAGAAGGTATCGCTGCCGACATCGCAAAAGAAGCGGATCGCGAGGCACTATTTAAGAAGCTGCCGACCGTCGATATCCTCGTAAATAATATGGGAATTTTCGAGCCGATGGAGTATTTTGATATCGCGGATGAAATTTGGGAGAAATTTTTCCGCGTAAACGTGATGTCGGGCAACGCGCTATGTAAATTTTATCTTCCCGGTATGCTAAAGAGGGATTTTGGCAGGATAGTTTTTATCGCGAGCGAGGAGGCGTTGATGCCATCAGGACAGATGCCGCAATACAGCATGACAAAGACAATGAATTTATCCTTGGCAAAAAGCCTCTAAAAGCTAACTAAAGGTACCAACGTCACCGTAAATACCGTAATGCCGGGCTCCACGCTAACCGAGGGCGTCGAGGAGATGCTAGAAAATATGTATAAAAATAGCTCCGTACCCAAAAACGAGCGCGAGAAGGATTTTATGAAAAATCATCGCCCGCTTTCGCAAATCCAAAGGCTCATCCGCCCAGAAGAGATCGGACGTTTCGTCGCTTTCGTCGCAAGCCCCTATTCATCGTCCTTTTCAGGTGCGGCACTTAGGCTTGACGGCGGGCTAGTGCCTACGATATTTTAAATTTTCCTCGCGCAGCTTTTGTAATTTAACCTACTTGCGCTAATTTTTGGAATTTTGCTCGTGGGGATTTTTGATTTATCTTTATCTACGCAACGCTAGCTGTACGATCTGCGTCCGCATTAAATTTTAAAATTCCTCGCTGCAAAATTCTAAATTTAGTAGTAGAATTTCGCATTGTGGAATTACAAAATTCTTCTCGCAAACTATGCGCGGAGTTCTTTCGGGATTTCAGAATTCCGCGGAATTTTAAGGGGAAAGCATGGGATATTTTAAAAATTTACTCTCTGATTTAAGGAGCGGCAGGCTCGCGCTGCATCCGATTTTGCTCGCGGCAATGTTTTGTGTAATAAGAATATCAGGGCTTTATCTGGTAAGTGAGAAGCTTCAAGACTACCATGATTTAGATATATTGGAATGGTTTTCTATTTGTTTACTTTACGATTTTACGCAATGCGTTTGCTTTGTGGTGATAGGTGCACATTTTGCTTTTGCTGCAGGGCGCTCAAACAAAAATAATCAAAACACAAACGATGACAACGCCAGCAATCAAGCTCTCGGGTTACAACGCCTAGCAATATTGCGCGCTACTTTATACTCATTTATTTTTATTGCGTGTGTGGTAGGCTATCTTACCGCGGATATAAACTACCAAAAATTAAATGTCTTGAATTATTTTCTACCCGCCATGCTAACAAGTGCTCTTATATATTTAATCGCAATCCAAAACTTCATGCCAGTAGCATGGTTTGATATCAATACGGCAAACTATGCAGAAATATTTTCGGTACTCTTGCGCTGGGCTAGCGTGGTGTTAGCGATAGGTTTAGCGCTAATATGGCCGCCAGCTTTGTCATCTTATTTTAGATACGCCTACAAAAAGCGCCTAGCAGAGGAGATGCGCGAGGCGTAACGGCGAACTAAGCGCATAAATTTAACTCAAATTTATGCGGCATAGTCGCTTAATAAAAATACCCAGGCGTAGCCTGCACCGATAGCGTCGTCGGGGGTTGGGTGAGGTTTGTAGGCAAGCAGAGCAATGCGGTGCTGCGGAGGCGGCGTCCTGCGAGAAGTGTGACCTCGCAATGGGAGCCCCTTTTCGCCCCAAGATATGCATATCACGGATTAAAATTTAAACGGAATTTTATAAAGGCGAAGCGCCGCTTTTAAATTTACGTCGAAAATTCTAAGAATTTGTGCTATACGATACATATTTCCGTAAGGGGGCGGCGCTCGGAGTTGCGAGGCGCGCCCGCCCCCACGACTTTTTAAAATTTTGCCCCCACCCGCGCGACGCTAGCGGTGCGGACTGCGTCCGCGTTAAATTTTACCAAGTAGCGAAATAAACTGCGCGCTCTTGCAAAACGAGCATAGCGACGCAAGGCTCAGCCTGTGGCGTTTCTTACGCGCGCAGCGAAGCAGAGTAAGTAACACCCCTAAGAGAAAACATTGCCGCGAGTAAATTCCAAAGATAGAATTTTACATAGCGAAATTCTAGAATTTTAAATTTATATCGCGAATTTTACGAGCCGTGAATTTAAAATTAAAGCTCTAAATTTCAACATCCAAATCCACGGGCTCGATCTGCAGCCCGCGCAGATCTGCAAGGTGCTGCACCGCGGCGCCTGTTTCGGCGTTTTTGGGAAGCACGATATGAAAGCCGCGATCAAACGCCAAGAAAAAATTCTCCCCGCCCGCAGCGATTCGATTTAGCGAGCGCGCGGCAAATTTCTCGCTTGCGCGCGGCTCGCCTTTTGAAAACGAGATCGTCTCGCCGTCCGCGACGAAGCTCATCTCCGTGCTCGAGTCTTGCGCGAGCTTAGCGGCAGCCAGATGTTTTCTTAGCATGCGGCGGTAAAATTTCGGATAAAAAATAAGCCACGCCGCACCCAAAATAACCGACGCCACGCTCGCAATCGGCGCCGTTTTTAAAAGCCCGTCGATGATGATGCCCATAAGCAAAAACTCAAACGGTATGGCGTAGGTGCTGACTAGGCGCTGTTTGCGCGCCTTTTTGCTGTAAAGCAGCATAAATTTATTGAGATTATCGACATCGCGATTTGTGATTTGCACTTTCATATTTTTCCTTTAATTTTTGCGTAATTGTAGCGAAGCCGCCTTAAATTTGCGTCCGTTAACTTCCGTGAGATAAAATCCCGTTTTTAAAGGAGCGCCCGTGAAATCTTTATTAAAAATCAACGGATTTTTGCCGTTTTTGGCGATTATGTTTATCAACGCAAGCGTCGATCTGGGCCATAAGATCACGATTCAAAACGTCCTTGTTAAAAGCGCCGATTCTGGCGCTCTCATCGCTCTAACATCGCTTGTAAATTTGCTGATTTTACTGCCTTACGTATTTCTTTTTAGCGCCAGCGGCTATCTCAACGACAAATTCTCGCGCACCCGCATTACGCGGATCTGCGCGAAACTCGGCGTCGCACTTACCGCGCTCATTACGCTCGGATATCTGTGCGGATGGTTTTATTTCGCATTTTTTATGACGATCCTGCTTGCAGCGCAAAGCGCGATCTACTCGCCCGCCAAATACGGCCTGATTAAAAAGATCGTCGGCGCAAAAAATTTAGGCGCAGCAAACGGCCTCGTGCAGGCGCTTACCATCATCGCGATTCTGCTTTCATCGCTTGTTTTTTCGGTGATTTTCGAGCTGTTTGCAGCTCGCAGCAGCGATGCGGGCGAGCTGATGAGCTCGGTTTGGTTCATCGGCGTGCTTTTGGTCGCGGGCTCCGTGCTTGAAACATACTACTCGTATAAAATTCCATTCTTCGACGCCGCGCAACCGCAGGCGGAATTTAATAAAGATGACTATCTTAAGCTTCACTATCTAAGGCAAAATTTAAATTTTGTGCTAAAAGACAAAAACGTCCTGCTCTGCACGCTGGGACTTGCGATGTTTTGGGCGGTCTCACAGCTCGTGATAGCGACCTTCCCCGCTCACTACAAGAGCCTTAGCGGCAGCGACAACGTAATGGTGATCCAGGTGATCTTGGCGCTTAGTGCGATCGGAATCGCGCTAGGTTCGATCTTTGCGGGCAGCTACTGCAAAAAACATATCGAGCTTGGTATCGTGCCGTTCGGCGCATTCGGTCTGGCGCTCGCGCTAATGGTGCTAGCCAACGCGCACTCGGTATTTTGGCTCGGCACGGCGTCGTTTTTTTTCGGATTTAGCGGCGGAATTTTCATCGTACCGCTCAACGCCGTAATTCAGTTTTTTACCGCCGACGAGCGCATGGGGCGGGTGCTCGCGGGTTCAAATTTTATTCAAAATATCTTTATGGTGCTGTTTTTGCTCATCGCCATCATCTTGGTGCATTTTGCGGTCGCCAGCGGCGAAATTTTCGTTATGGCGGCACTGTGCGTGCTCATCTGCGGGATCTTCGGCGCAAAATATCTGCCACAGCTTTTCGTTAGAATTTTACTCATTCCGTTTATGAAATTCGGCTACCAAGTACACGTAGACGGTATCGAAAACATCCCGCAAAAAGGCGGCGTACTGCTTTTGGGTAACCATATCAGCTGGATCGATTGGGCGGTGGTGCAGCTTGCGTGCCCGCGCGGGGTGCGCTTCGTGATGCATCGCAGCTACTACGATCTGTGGTATTTGAAGTGGTTTTTTAAAATTTTCCGCGTCATTCCGATCGGAGCGGGCGTGAGCAAAAGCGCGATCGAAAGCATCCGCGAGGCGCTAAATGCTGGTGAAGTAGTGGGGCTCTTCCCAGAAGGCCACATCAGCTATAACGGCCGCATAGACGAGTTTCAAGGCGGATTTGAGCTCGCCGCGCACGATACGAACTCCGTCATCGTGCCTTTTTACATCAGAGGACTTTGGGGATCGACGTTTTCGCGCGCCAGCGAGCATTATAAAAGAACGATCTCGCAAAGCGGCAAAAACGCACTTCGCGTAAGCTTCGGCGCGCCGATTGAGGCAAATTCCAAGGCGCATGAAGTAAAGCGCGCGGTAACGGAGCTGTCGTTTTTCAGCTGGGGCAAATACCTCGCAAGCTTAAAGCCGCTTGCCTACAACTGGCTAAATCAAGCCAAAAGATCGCCTTTTAAGCGCGTGGCGGTCGATAGCACGGGAGTGAGCTTCACAAATTTAGCGATGATGAGCGCCGTTTTGATACTTCGCAAAAGGCTAAAGAGTCGCATAAGCAGCGAGGAAAACGTCGGTATCATTTTGCCTAGCTCGGTCATCGCAAGTGCCGTAAATTTAACTCTTTTTGCGATGGGCAAAACGAGCGTAAATTTAAACTACACGCTAAGCGAGGAAAATTTAATCTACTGCGCGGATAAAGCAAACATCCGCACGATCATCAGCTCGCGCAAATTCGTAGAAAAGCTCAAATCAAAGGGCTTTGAGCTGGAAAGCTCGATCGGCGATCGGCTCGTATACCTTGAGGATCTAAGCGAGGGCGTCTCTAAAAACGAGCGCATAGCCTGCGCGCTAAAATCACTGCTAATGCCTAAAATTTTATTTCGCGCGCTGTATTTTAAGCCGCATGCGATAGATGACGTAGCGACCATTTTATTTAGCAGCGGTAGCGAGGGAAAGCCTAAAGGCGTGGTTCTGACGCATAAAAATATAATGGCGAACGTCCGTCAAATTTCAGAGCTCATAAACGCTACCGAGCATGACGCGATTTTAGCGTCGCTGCCGATCTTTCACTGCTTCGGGCTTACCGTAACGACGCTATTTCCGCTAAACGACGGAATTTTAAGCATCCACGTGCCCGATCCTACGGACGCCTTTAGCGTCGGCAAGATGAGCGCGAAATACGGCGCTACGATAATGTTCGGCACTTCGACGTTTTTTAGGCTTTACACCAAAAACAAAAGGCTCAATCCGCTTATGCTGGCAAGCATACGCCTAGCGATTGCAGGTGCGGAGAAGCTAAACGAAAATGTCCGTAAGGAATTTAAGATAAAATTCGGCATCGAAATTTACGAGGGCTACGGCACGACCGAGACTGCGCCGGTGGTGAGCGTAAATACGCCGAACGTCCTCGAGCCCGATTTTTTCAAAGAGCTTCACTTCAACCGCGAAAAGAGCGTCGGCTTGCCGCTTGCAGGCACTGTCATAAAAATTACCGATCCCGCCTCACTGCAGCCGCTACCAAACGGGCAGGAGGGGCTTATCTTAATCGGCGGACATCAGGTTATGAAGGCATACTACGATGAGCCGGCCAAAACCGCTGAGGCGATCGCGCAAATGGACGGCGTGCGCTACTACAAGAGCGGCGACATCGGCTATATCGATGACGACGGGTTTTTATTTATCACCGACCGCCTTTCGCGCTTTGCCAAAATCGGCGGCGAGATGATCAGCCTGGGCGCGGTAGAGAGCGCTGTGGGCGAAATTTTGGGCGAAAGCGCGATCTATTCGTGCGTAAACCTAAAAGATGAGAAAAAGGGCGAAAAGATCGCTCTGCTTTACGTGGGTGAGGCGAGCGAGGATGAAATTTCGCGCCGCCTAAAGGACTCCGCGCTGGCGCCGATAATGCAGCCAAGCGTCGTGAAAAAGGTGGAGCAAATCCCGGTGCTCGGCAGCGGCAAGGTAAATCTCAAAGCGGTAAAGGATCTGGCGATAGAGCTCGGGCTGTAAATTTAAGCCTTAAAATTTGCGCCCTAAAATTTTAAATTTAAGCCTTGTCGCGCTATTCGCGCGGGATAGCACAAAGAGAGTAAATCCTCTAAATTTTAAATTTATGCTTTGTCGCGCTGCATATTTTTGCGGCTTTTGCTCTTAGCGGCGAGGGCAATCTCGCGGGTTATGCTGCGGTTTATTTAAAGAACGACAGCTGCACGCGGTTGTACGCCAAATTTATGCTAAATTTTGCGGACAGACGGCAGCCCTCGCTGCGTGGATAGATAAAATTTTACATTAAACGGCGCGCGAAATTTCATGGCGGAGCTGCGACGAGAATTTTAACAGCGTGCGTGCGGAAAGAAATTTCAATGCGTATGTGTGGAGAGAAATTTTAGCGACGATGCCTCTCGCTTCGCTGCTTATAAAATTTACAAATTTTATTCCCGAGCGTGCGCTGATTACGCCGATGAGGTTTATAAACAGCATGCGATATGCAAACTCCCAGCTTCGTACTTCCGCCATCACAGAGGCTAAATTTTATCTACTCGCGCGCTACTACGTGCGCCTCAAAGTCGGTCTATATTTACGCTAAAGCAAAGTAACGCGGAGTCAAATTTAAAGGATAATTTCATTCGCGCAGATTAAAATTTTAAAATTTCAAAGCCATTTAAATTTAACCGAAATCGGCAGAGTCTAAATTTTAAAAAGATCTAAGCTTTAATGATTTTAAAAAAGATGAAAGAGCCGTGAAGCGGGCACTTCACGGCAAATTTAAAGGAGGACTATTTAAAAGATGGAGCGATCTGCGCTACCCACGCTTCGATGCGGCTCTCGGTGAGGTCGCTTTGATTGTCATTGTCTAGCGCGAGGCCAACGAATTTGCCATCCACTACGGCCTTGCTCTCGTCGAATTCATATCCGTCGGTAGGCACTGCGCCTACGATATTTGCACCCGCTTTTTTGAAGTTATCGTATAGCTCGCGCATTGCGTTGCAGTAGGCGTCGCTGTAGCTTGAGCTATCGCCCATACCAAAAATCGCGACGGTCTTGCCCGCGACATCAAGGGCTGAGAAATCAAAGCCCGCCCAGTCGTCCTGCAACTCTCCGTCGTTCCACGTGGAGCTGCCGATGATGAGCGCAGTGTATTTATTTAGATCTGCAGGCGCGATATCTGCGACGTTTTTTAGCTCATTTTCGATGCCGAGCTTTTCGGAGATTAGCTTCGCGGCGTCCTCGGTATTGCCCATCGAGCTTCCAAAAATAATTCCAACCATTTGGTATCCTTTTAATAAATTTTGTCGGTAAGCTTGTATGGTACTAATTTCATAATGAAATTTCCCTTAAAGCATTCGCTTTTTATCTCGACGTGGCGGTTAAAATTTTCATTTTTTGGATAGACAAGATACACGGCGTCGAGGTTTGCTCCGTGGCAAAGCTCTAGCGCTTTTCTTATATCATTATCATAAATGGCTGGATTTTGAGGTAGAATTTTCTTAAAGCTCGTAACCACGCCTAGGCTAAAACCGCCCTTGCGAACTACAATGAGCTCGCCTGATTTACCCACAAGCTGCAGCTGTGCGCCTGCATTTCGAAGCGCGATTTTGCAAAATACGAAGTTGCGAAACGCATCGTCTCCGTTTAGCAGCAATCCGCTACGCAGACTCACGATCGCGCGAGTTAGCTTATAAGCGGGCTTAGCGGCAAATACTGGCAGCGGCATGCCGCGCAGATAAGCAAAGATTATCGCATTATCCGCCGCGCAGAATTTCACAGCGGGCTTGAAGCGGTAAATTTTGCGAGCACCGCGCCCAAGCTCGGAGGAGATAAAATTTAAAAACGCGGCACGAAACTGCGAAGCGCTTTTTAAATTTGCGGGCGGAATTCTATAATCCGCATTAACGTTAAAATTATATAGAGCCAGCATCGCCCGCGCTCGCGAAGCCGCATCATAACCCTGCAGCGCCTCTGGTGCAATCTCGCGCCCGTTCGCATCAAAGCCAAAAATTTCGCCGCAAAAGAATTTTTTATTAAAAGCTTCGGCATTTAAAATTTCATCATCAATAAGCTCATTATCGCGCCACAGATCCGCTTTTTGGCGTTTTTCGCGTGCTGCGATACCTCGTTTTGACACGGCAGTATCTCGTAACAAAGCTGATGTCTCGTCCGAACGCTTAGCGCAGAAAAAAATTATTTTGCGCGAAGGCGGTGTCGTAAAAAGCCCTTGCAGTTAAATTCCTATTCGCGCCGTCTTTTTGCGCACTCTTTACAGCATGCGGCTTAGAGGCATTATGATTAAGCGCGTCCGATTTACCGTTTGAAGACTTTTTAGATTTGCCGCTAAATTTCTTGCTTTCGGCGTGCGCAAGGCAAGTAGCGTTAAATTTGCTAGAATTTAAAGAATCCTTGGAATTTAGCTCGCCAGCTTCATCTTTGTAAGCATTTGATCGCGGCGTAGTGCGCGATTTTTTAACCGCTTGCCTGGACTTGCCATCACTACTTAAATTCCTTGGAATTTTAATCATCTTCGCAAGGCTTGCAACCAAATTCTTGATTTAAATTGAAGACCTTACAGTATTCGCAAAATACGCAGCTAACGCTTCTTTTAGCGCATACGAGCGGGATTTTACGCTTTTTTACTTCGCCTTTGATTTTTTTCATCGTGTTGTGGTTTAAAAAACTCGTAAGCATAACGACACACTCCGTATCTTGCGGGATCGGCTTACGATTTACGCGATTTTCGTTTCGTGCGTCCCAGTGCTCGATGTTACTCGCGCCAAGGTCTTTTAAAACCGCCTTAATGGGCGTAATCTCATCTGCTCCTATAACTAAAACGTTCATTTCATCCCCTTCTATGATTGATAGTCGTTATTATAACAGAGAAAGATTAAATTTAACTGATAATATATATAAAAATTTGAAATTACAAGCCGGAATTTTACCGGCTTATATTTGATATTTACTCGCTTAAAGCTAGACTTACTGCCGCATCGATGTGGATCTGCGTAGTATCAAATAGCCACGCGGCGGTATCTGCTTGCGATACGAGCAGTCCGATCTCCGTGCAGCCCAGTATCACGCCCTGCGCGCCGCGAGCCCTAAGTCCTTCAATAATCCGTAAAAATTTCTCTTTGGAGTGCGGTAAGATTTTACCGAAGCAAAGCTCGCCAAAAATTACTTCGTTTACCGCTTCCATTTCGTCCGCATTTGGCACGAGTACCTCCACGCCGCCATCTATTAGGCGCTGTTTGTAAAAATCCTGCGTCATCGTGTAGATCGTGCCGAGCAGCCCTACTTTTTGCACGCCACGTTTTCGCAGCTCATTTAGCGTAGCATCTGCGATATGCACGAAAGGCACGGATATAGCGGCCTTTATCGCCTCGTAGCACTTATGCATCGTATTGGTGCAAAGAAAAATATAATCCGCGCCGCCGCTTTGCAAAACTCGCGCGTGACGAGCTAAAATTTCGCCCGCCCTGCCCCACTCATTATCTCGTTGACACCGCTCGATCTCGTCGAAATTTAAGCTACTTAGCAGGATTTCGCCGCTACTTAGCCCACCTAGACGCTCGTTAATTTTGCGATTGATCCCATCATAATAGGTAATCGTAGATTCGTAACTCATGCCGCCGATTAGTCCAATTTTTTTCATGGATTTTCCTTTTAAAATTTATACGTAATTTTATGCAATCCCGCTAAATTTAATAAAATTCCGGATCGCAAAATTCGCAGAGCCGGAATTTCAACAAATAGCCGCAAAGCTTAAGCATTCTCGCTAGCGGCGCCCGCAGAGACAACCTCATCGCCGAAATCGGCATTCGCAAGCCGCTTTAGCTGGCGGTAACGCCTCATCGCGTCGGCTTTGTTTGCTTCATAAAGCTTACCCGCGTGCTCCGGATCGATCTTTTTAAGCGCGTTGTAGCGCACTTCGTTTAGCAAAAATTCCTCATAAAGGCTCCAGTCCGGCTCTTTGGATGAAATTTTAAGCGGATTTTTGCCCTCCGCCGTAAGCCGCGGATCGAAGGTGTAGGTCGGCCAATAGCCGCATTTGCTCGCAAGTTCGGCTTGATCGCCGGAGCTGCCCATGCCGCCTTTGATACCGTGCGCGATACACGGCGAATATGCGATGATAAGGCTAGGTCCCGGGTAAGCCTCCGCCGCCATGATCGCCTTTAGCGTCGCGGCTTGGTTCGCGTTGGAATTTACCTGTGCGACGAAGATGTTGCCGTAGGTCATCGCGATCTGGCCGAGGTCTTTTTTCTGAACGCGCTTGCCGCCTGCAGTAAACTGCGCGATCGAGCCGCGGCGGCTAGCTTTAGAGCTCTGCCCGCCCGTGTTTGAGTAAACCTCCGTATCCAGCACCAGCACGTTTACGTCCTCGCCGGTAGCCAGCACGTGATCGAGCCCACCGTAGCCGATGTCGTAAGCCCAGCCGTCGCCGCCGATAATCCACTGCGATTTTTTGTTTAGATACTGCTTCAGCTCTAAAATTTCACGAACCCCGGGCGCGTCCAAATTTTGTTCTAGTAGCGGCACCAGCCTATCTCTAATCTGAGCGGATTTTAGCGTATCGTTTCTGTTTTCGATCCAGTCGTTATAAAGCGCCTTTAGCGCGTTTGGCACGCTTGAGAGCGAGCCTAGTATCAGATCCTCGATCTTATGGCGCAGCGTCTCGCTCGCGATCTTCATTCCCAGCCCGAACTCGGCGTTGTCCTCAAAAAGCGAGTTCGCCCACGCGACGCCGCGGCCGTTCTCGTCCTTGCGGTACGGCATAGAAGGCGCCGATCCGCCGTAGATCGAGCTACAGCCCGTGGCGTTGGCTACGATCATATGATCGCCGAAAAGTCGCGTGATCAGCGTGATATACGGCGTCTCGCCGCATCCCGGGCACGCGCCGTGAAATTCAAAATACGGGCGCGCAAAGCCCACGCCCTTGACGCTTGATCTGTCCATCAAATCGTCTTTGTATCTTACGTGCTCGAATAAAAAGTCCGCGCTTTCTTGCTCGCCTTTTGCGAGTTCTTCTTCAAGCGGCACCATGACGAGCGATTTTTCCTTGCTCGGGCAGTTTTCGGCGCAAAGCGCGCAGCCCGTACAATCTAGCGGGCTTACTTGGATCTTATATTTTAGCCCCTTCAGCTCCTTGCCCTTGGCTTCTAGCAGGTGCTCTTTTAAATTTAAAGGCGCGGCGGCCTCGTCCTTTTCGTCTAGTAAAAACGCCCTGATTACGGCGTGCGGGCAGACGAAAGCGCACTGGTTGCACTGGATGCAGTTTTGCTCGATCCATTTAGGCACCGTGACACCCACGCCGCGTTTTTCAAATCGCGTCGTGCCCGCGTCAAACCCGCCGTCCTCGTGCCCCAAAAACGCCGAGACCGGCAAGCTATCGCCGCGCGCTGCGTTCATCGGCTTTACGATCTTTTCGATAAATTCGTCGCCCTTGTATTTGTCGTCCGCGCCCGCTGCGTCATCCTTTAAATTTACCCACGCAGGATCGATCACTACCTGCACCAAAGCGTCCGCGCCCCTATCGATCGCGTCGCAGTTCATCGCCACGACCGCTTCGCCCTTTTTGGCGTAGGTTTTCTTGGCGTATTCCTTCATATAGCTCTGCGCCTGCTCGAACGGAATGATACCGCTAAGCTTGAAAAACGCCGATTGCATGATCGTGTTCGTACGGCCTCCGAGCCCTATATCGCGTGCCAGCTTGGTGGCGTTTAGGATATAAAATTTTACCCGCCTGGCAGCTAAAATTTTTTTGACTTTATTCGGAAGCTTTGCCGCCGTCTGCTCGGCATCCCAGATGGAATTTAAAAGGAAGGTGCCGCCTTCGCGGATGCCCCCGATGACGTCGTAGATATCCAGATACGCAGCGACTGAGCAAGCGACGAAATGCGGATTTGAGACGAGATAGGTCGATCGGATCGGTCTTTTGCCGAAGCGCAGGTGTGAGCGCGTGTAGCCGCCCGATTTTTTGCTATCGTAGGCAAAATACGCCTGCGCGTAAAGATCGGTTTTATCGCCGATGATTTTGACGGAATTTTTATTCGCGCCCACGGTGCCGTCCGCGCCCAGGCCATAAAACAAGCACTCGGTCTCATCCTCGTAGCCGAGCGAAATTTTATCTCCCACGGGTAGCGACAGATGCGTCACGTCGTCGTCGATACCGATCGTAAAGCCGTTTTTAGGCTCGTCCGCCTTTAAATTTTCATACACGGCGATTAGCTGAGCAGGATCAACGTCTTTGGAGCTTAGACCATACCTGCCGCCCACGATGAGCGGGGCGTCCGCGCGCCCGTAAAATGCGGCCTTTATATCCAGATACAGCGGCTCGCCGAGGCTGCCGGGCTCCTTCGTGCGGTCGAGCACGGCGATTTTACATACGCTTTTAGGCATCGCGGCGAAGAGATATTTGAGGCTGAAAGGCCTGTAGAGGTGCACTTTTAGCACGCCGACTTTCTCACCCTTCGCGTTTAGATGATCGACCACCTCTTCAAGGGCTTGATTGACCGAGCCCATCGCGACGATCACGCGCTGCGGCTCACTTGCGCCGTAATAGACGAAAGGCGCGTACGATCGCCCCGTGATCTTTGAAATTTCGCCCATATACTCCGCGACGATGTCCGGAAGCGCGTCGTAAAATTTATTAACTAGCTCGCGCGTCTGAAAATATACGTCGTCGTTTTGCGCCGTGCCGCGAGTTTTAGGATGTTCGGAGTTTAGCGCGTCAGCTCTAAATTTACGCACGGCCTCGCGATCGAGCAAGCGATCAAACTCGGCATAATCCATCACCTCGATCTTTTGAATTTCATGGCTGGTGCGAAATCCGTCGAAAAAGTGCAAAAACGGCACGCGCCCCTTAATCGCCGCAAGATGCGCGATGCCGCCCAGATCCATCACCTCCTGCACGCTGTCGCTTGCAAGCATCGCAAAGCCGCTCTGGCGACAGGCGTAGACGTCTTGATGATCGCCGAAGATGGAGAGCGCCTGCGCCGCAAGCGCACGCGCCGCAACGTGAATGACGCCCGGAAGCATCTGGCCCGCGATCTTGTACATATTTGGAATTTTTAGCAAAAGCCCCTGCGATGCGGTGTACGTCGTCGTAAGCGCGCCCGCTTGGAGTGAGCCGTGCACGGTGCCCGCCGCGCCGCCTTCGCTTTGCATCTCGACCACTTTAACGGGCATGCCGAAGAGGTTTTTCTTGCCCTGCGACGCCCAAATATCGGTGTAATCCGCCATAGGCGAGCTAGGCGTGATCGGATAGATGCCTGCGACCTCGGTGAAGGCGTATGAGACGTAAGCCGCCGCCTCGTTTCCGTCCATCGTTTTCATAACTTTTGCCATTTTTAGTTCCTTTGGAATTATCAAATTTCGCTAATTTTACATATTTATTGCTTAAAAATTTAAATGCTTCGCAAACCGAATAAAATTCTAAAGCTTTATCACAGAGGCGAGCGATAAGCGCGATCTGCTGGCAGTTTTAGACGAGCATTGCGGACGATTTGAGACAGGCTCTTTCTCCGCTTTGAAAATAATTTTTTGCATACTTTAAGCGCAGCTCGCTAGCAACAGGTAGAAATTAATGTAAATTTAGCCGTCTGACTCGAAATTCTAACCTAAATATCAAATGACTGGAATGCGCGAAAATTAAGAAATTTAAAAATGCACCTACCACAAAATGGGGCAAGTCTCATATCGTTAACAAGACCGGGGTGATAAAATTTAGCCACTACAAAACCTCAACCGCTATACGCATCCAAGCTCAACGTAGCAAAATTTTATTTATGGCTTATAACATCGCGGTATATAAAATTTCGACGCATTCTACCAAACATAAGAAATTTTATTGCCACCTGTCGAGCGCAGCGCAAATTTCATTTTAAATTTTCATCGATCGCTCGCTATTTGAATTTTACCACACGCGACTTTGCGTTTTGGGCGTAAATTCTATTTCCGCAAGCTGCGCGGAGGATAAATTTAGCTATAATTCCCGCTTGAAATTTAGCCTAAGGCGTGGCACGTATATACGACGCGGAATTTTAAAATTTTAAAATTCCTAGCAGAACTCGAAAAGCTAAAAACCGCTAAATATGCTAAACTTAAAGCCAAATTTAAAAAGCCGGAGAGAAAACCGATGAACGTCCATAAAATCGCCTACACGAGAGTTATCGCGCTGGCGTTTGCCGCCTTTATTTTTAACACGACGGAATTTATCCCCGTGGCGCTGCTAAGCGACATCGCGGCGGATTTTAGCATGGACGTTACGAGCACGGGGCTAATCATCACGATCTACGCTTGGGCGGTGAGTATCCTTTCGCTACCGCTGATGCTGCTTACATCGAAGCTCGAGCGCAAGAGACTGCTTTTGCGACTTTTCGTGCTATTTACGCTAAGTCACGTCCTGTGCGCCATTGCGTGGAATTTTGCCGTTTTGGTAATCGCGCGACTTGGCATCGCGATTTCGCACGCGATCTTTTGGTCGATCACCTCATCGCTCGTCGTGCGCGTAGCGCCGATAAATAAAGGCTCGCAGGCTATCGGTATGCTAGCTTTGGGCACTTCGCTTGCGATGGTTTTAGGGCTTCCTTTGGGGCGCGTGGTAGGCGAGCTTTTCGGCTGGAGGATTACGTTTTTTGCAATCGGCGCACTTGCGGCGGCGGAGGCGCTGTTTCTTTGGAAAATTTTACCGTTTTTACCGAGTCGCCGCGCGGGCTCTCTTGCGAGCTTACCGATGCTTGCAAGGCGCCCTATGCTGCTTGCTTTGTATCTGCTGACGCTTTTGATCGTAGGCGCGCATTTTACGACCTACAGCTATGTCGAGCCCTTCGTGGC
>CAUQPS010000033.1:0-17979 GCA_963520005.1 uncultured Campylobacter sp. | reverse complement strand
GAAATTTTAAATTTTAAAGCGGCTTTCATTGAAATTTTAAAATTTAAAAGTAATCTGCTTCGTTATCATTGCCCGTCCGCTAAGAAGCGAGCGGGATTCTATTTCGGCACGGATTTAAACACAGCGCGCAAAAACAGGCGCGGCATTAAAATTTTAAAAGATGAGCGAAAATATGGAGCGGAAATAAAATGCAAAAAATGGCTTGGAAATTTGACGAGCTTGAAAAAAGTCGCGACGGACGAGGGCTTTATTTGGTATGCGGAGCTAAAAAGCGAAAGCTCTAGCGAGGTGCCGTTTTGTCTCGTGTCTGCAGATGCGGCGGATGTTGTGGACGATGAGGGGTTTTGCTCGCGCAGCGCATCGCCCGAGACATCGATCGGTACGTAAAAGACGCTCTTGTCTTCCTGCGAGACGAGCTTAGACGCGAGTATCGTTTGAGCGAGGATGAGCTTAGGCTGCTTGACGTACCCGTTGTTTGCGATCTGCCGTTTGAGCTGCCGCAATGCACGTTTTACGCGCGCGATACGCAGTGGCTGCTAAGGTTTGCCGAGGGTGCGCTTGATATTTGTGAGCCTTTCGACATCGGGGTGATTTTTGAAGGCGAAAGACCGCTGCGCGTGGAAAATTTAGAGCTTTGCTAACTGTGGTAAAATGCTAAATTTAAAGGTGGATGGGAATTTTAATGCTTTGCCGAGTTTGAAATTTTTCGGCTCTTCGCGAATATAACGCGGTAAATTTTAAAATTTAACCGCAAGGTGCGGCATCAAAAAGGCGCGACGCCGAATTTGATATAATCTCTAAAATTTAAACGCTTAAAAGGAGCGAGCCGTGAGCGAAAAATTTCAAGCCGAGATGAAAGAGCTAGACGAAAAATTCGCCGCAATACCGGAGAATTTAAAGAAGCGATACGATAAACATAGGCTAATTAGGTGCTCTAGTATGGTATTTTTAGCGCTTTTGTTCGGCATTGCATCGGTAGCTTCGCGACTTATTTCCTACGTGGATATTCAGATGCCCGAGCCTCTTTTGTTTTGTGTGGCGGTCGTTTTATCCATTTGCTTGACGGCATTTTGTTTAAAGTGCTACAAGACAAAAAAATACAGCAGCTTTTTCATAAAAAATCAAGATGCCAGTTTGACGATTTTTACTTTTGAGAATACGGCTAGCTTAGTATTGGTTTTATTTCCCACTTTGCTATTTCTATCTTCGGCAATGGGAGGTTCGCGAGATGAGTTAAGCGGCGCCGGCACTTTATACGGAGTCTTTATAGCTCCGATTTGCATATTAGTTTTTCTTTTATGCTATTTTTTCAACCGAGGCACCTATATTCCAAAAGACGATAAATTCTGCTAAATTTCGATGAGGTGAAAGCTGCGAAACCTTATAAAAGAGCTGCAAAGATGGCGTTAAGCGGCGGGTTTGGACGAATGTTTAAATTTGGCTTATCGTAACTTAGTACCCCTTGTATTTGCATTAAAGTTCTGTTGAGCCAAATTTTTATATACTTACTTAAGGGATCGGCGCTAAAATAAGAATATTTAAATTAAAAGGTCGGTGTGAAAGCAATTAGGAATTTTTATGAATGGCTAAGCATTTGGGATAAGATAAAGATCTGCTTTTGCTTAATATTGGTCGCTTACGCATGGTATTATATAGTCGCTTTGTCTAATCCAAAAAATTTAAGTGATCTCAAAATCACAGATGGCATAATAACAGGTTTTACTAGCGATTCCGCGTTAAGGGGAGGAAGCTGGTGGTTATTGCAATTTTATGATAGCGAAAGAAAAGCCGTAGAGAAGGTTTCCTTGGGACTAAATTATAAAGGGATAGATGAATTTTATATATATGACAAACAAAGAGATATACTACGTTTTGATCTTTTGCAAGATCGCAAAGTTAGGATTTGGTATTCCAAATTCCCCTTTCCGTTTAAAACGAAAACGGCTTATCAAATTCTTATTTTAGACGATAATTTAGGCGAACGAGAAAGCATAAAAGGGCATAGATATTTTATGAGATTTGCGGATAGAGGATATTATATTACACCGAAGAAATGGTTTATGCTAGCAATGTCTCATATGGTTTTAATTTTTATTGTTTTGGATACCATATCAAAATTTAAAAGAGAAAATTGTGACAAGCTTTAATTCATTGACGGATTTATGGTAAGGGCTTGCGCAAATCTAGCGCATAAATTTCGCCCTTAAATCGTGTAAATTTCACACTCTGTTCGACGGAATTTAACGTGTAAATTTCACGCCTTACTTCACGACAAAATTTTACGACGTTTCGGGCCTTGCGATTTACAGCTTCTTAAGCTTCGCGATCTCATCGCGTAGCGCCGCGGCCTTTTCAAACTCCAGAGCCGCTGCGGCTTCGAGCATCTGCTTGCGAAGCTCCTTTACGATCTTGGCGCGCTCGGCGGCGGGCATTTTTTCGAGATTGGCACCCTTTCTTAAAATTTCGGTGCCGTCCTCGATCTTTAGGCTCTCCTCGATATTGCGGCTCGCAGAATGCGGGGTTATGCCGTGGGCGCGGTTGTATTCATCTTGAAATTTGCGCCGCTTTTGGGTGATGTCGATCGCCTCTTGCATCGAAGCGGTGATCTTTTTGCAAAACATCACGACCTGCCCGTTCACGTTTCGCGCGGCTCGCCCCATCGTCTGAATAAGGCTGGTGCGCGAGCGCAAAAATCCCTCCTTATCGGCATCCATGATCGCGATAAGGCTTACTTCGGGCAGATCGAGCCCCTCGCGGAGCAGATTTATACCGATTAGCATATCGTATTCGCCGCTGCGAAGGCCACGGATGAGCTCGTTGCGCTCGATCGCATCGATATCCGAGTGCATATATTTGACCTTAAGCCCAAGCTCCAGATAGTATTTGCTCAGCTCCTCCGCCATCTTTTTGGTTAGCACGGTCACCAATATCCGCTCGCCGCGCGCGATAACCTCCTTTGCCATATCGTGTAAAATTTCGACCTGGTTGTCGCTATCTTTTAAGATAATCTGCGGATCGAGTAGTCCCGTCGGGCGCAGTATCTGCTCATATACGGCTCCGCGGCTAAGATCCAGCTCGTAATCATTGGGCGTTGCGGAGACGAATAGAAATTTAGCCTTTTTATTGATAAACTCATCAAACATCAGCGGGCGGTTATCAAGTGCGCTAGGCAGGCGAAAGCCGTACTCTACGAGCGTTTCTTTGCGGCTGCGATCTCCTGCGAACATCCCGCGAAACTGCGGCAAGCTCACGTGGCTTTCATCGACGATGACGAGATAGTCCTTGCCCTTGCTCTCATAGTAATCAAAGAGCGAATAGGGCGTCTCGCCCGGCTTTTGGCCGGTCAGATAGCGCGCGTAGTTTTCGATCCCCTTGCACATCCCTGTAGCGCCCAGCATCTCAAGATCGAACTCCACTCGCCCTTTCAGCCGCTGCGCCTCGACGAGCTTGCCCGCGTCCTCAAAAAATTTCAGTCTCTGCTCAAGCTCATCCTCGATCCCTTTGATCGTCGATTTCAGGCGCTGCTCGCCCACGATGAACTGGCTCGTCGGATAGAGAATAAATTTTTTGACGCTTTGCGTCTTTTTGTTTTCGAGCACGTCCAGATGATACATCGCCTCTATCTCGTCGCCGAAAAACTCGACCCTAAACGCCTCGTCGTTAAAATACGCGGGGTAGATGTCGATAACGTCGCCGTTTACGCGAAAATTCCCGCGATCAAAAAAATCGTCGTTGCGTTTGTAGCCCATATCGACGAGCTTGCGAAGTAAAAATTTAGTGCTAAATTTTGATCCGATCTCAAAAAACAGTACCATGCCTTTATATTCGGCGGGATCGCCCAGGCCGTAGTTTGCCGAAACTGACGCTACGGTGATGACGTCGTCGAAGCTCAGCAGGCTTGCAGTGGCGCTTAGCCGCAAGCGCTCGAGCTCTTGGTTTACGTCGCTGTCCTTTTCGATGAAAAGATCCTGCCTGGGGATGTAAGCCTCGGGCTGATAATAATCGTAGTAGCTGATGAAATACTCGACGTGATTTTGCGGAAAAAAGCCTTTAAATTCACTATAAAGCTGTGCCGCGAGAGATTTGTTATGCGTCATTACGAGAGCAGGAATTCCGAGGCGCTTGATGATATTTGCCATGGTAAAAGTTTTGCCCGAGCCCGTAACTCCGAGAAGAGTTTGGTATTTGTTGCCGCTTTGAAAGCCCGCGACGATGCCTTCGATCGCTTTTTCTTGATCCTCGCTCGGGGAGAATTTGCTCTCGATTTTAAAATTTTGCAAAATTTTTCCTTTTTTAAAGCCAAAATTGGGTAATATTTTCATTTAAATTATATCAGAAAAGGCGAAATAATGGAATCAATCTTTGACGAAGAGAAAAAGGTCGAGGGCTTAAGCAATAAAGTAGCTGAGCTGATTAGACGATACACCGAGGCTAGAGACGAAAACGAAAAGCTACGTACCGAGCTAGCGACGGTCAAGGCGCAAAATGAAGCTTTGGGAATGCAGCTTGGCACGCTAGAAAATGATCTGGCGTATCGCAAGATGAGCGATGAGGATCTAAGCAAGCAGATCGACGATATTTTGGCAGGCGACAATTTGGGCGAGAAATGAAAGAAATTTCAGTTCAGCTGACGAGTAAGTCTTTGACGAAAAAATACGCGATAAGCCTGGATGATGACTTTGCGAAGGTCTTCGGCAGAGACTGGCGGATTTTAACTCGCGGTAGCGATCATCTGGATGCGGGCGAACTGCTTGAAGCCTATATCCAAAAAAGCTACGAAAATTTCATGCTTAATAAAAAAATAGATGCCTTGGTAAAGGACATCGATGAAGGAGTAAAATGATGAAAATGAGAAAAGGTGCGGCAGTAGGCGGCGGCGTAAGCGGGATAATATTTTTAGCTATTATAATCTTCGTGATAGTAAAAATAATATATCCTAAATTAAGCGGTGCTAAGGATGAGGTTTTAGTAAAAGCTTATGCAGTCGAGCTTGAAGGCGTATTTAAAGATATACAACGCGACTACTTAAATCAAGGAAATTTTCGCGAGCTAAAGAGCATGACGGGTTCCAGACAGTTTAGTGATAGCGATCTAGAAAAAACCGTCACTTTAAATCAATCCTTTGACTACGGTGTAGGACCGAAACTCAAAAACGATATGATCTTTTGCGCGACCATTACCTTGCGTCAAGATAGTGATGGATATTTTTTCGAGACCTCAAACATCAATCGCAACAGGGAGCGCTGCGAAGCATTTCATAAAGATACGACCTATATGAAGCTAAATGGCTTTAGGATAGGCAAATAATTTTTAAAATTTAATCGCGCTACTGCTATGGATTTGTAAAGCGTACGTGTAGCATGAGCGCGATAGTGCTAGTGAAGTGCGATAAGCCGTATATCGGCTCGCACCTCTTGCCAAAAACATGCTAAGATCTCAAGAATTCATCTTTATAGACATTTTTTAAAATTTAGCTTTAAAATCGGCATTTTTGCATTTATATTGACAGCTTATCGGCTAAATTTTAATCATATTTTAGTTTGCAATTCATATCAGTCATGATTCATGCTATTGCGGTTAAATTTATGAAATGTGTGCTTTGAAGCTATGCCCATCGCACGACAGCGATGTGAGCTGTGGCTGGATCTGCGAAAAGCGCCTTATAAAACAAGCGTATTAAAGTAAAATATCAAGATTATCTTAAATTTATGAAATTCGCACCCCGAAAATGCGCGGAATTTCATCGGCGCGGGCTTGGGTGTGAGTTGTAAAATCTCTCATAGAATTTTATCGCCGATTCGCAACCGCCGATTTGATCCAACTACGCAAATAATTTAGCTGCTGCGGCGTATGAAACCAATGCTCGCCGTTTTTCATAACGCTTGAGTCGCAGTCGAACTTCTGCGCGAAATTTCTAACGATACAAAGAGGCGTCATATCGTCGTTTTCTGCATATAGAATCCTGCTGGGCGTTTCCCATTTTGTGATCGGATTGTTCAAAACAAAACTCCAATATTCCCAAAAAAGCGGTTGCCAGACAGAGGTCAAAATCATCCGCTCTTGCTTCAATCGCTCCTCGCTAACGCCAGTTTGACACATTATATTTGAAATAACGTATTTCATATCAAGTATCGGCGAGACGAAGAGGCAGTCGCTAAGCTTTTCGTCGCGGAAGCTTAGCAGGCCGAGCCATGCCCCTAGGCTAACGGCAAACAGCGCGACCTCGTCCCAGCACTTCTTTGCATACGATAAAATTTCGCGAAATTCCAAAATAGCGCGCCGCGGATCGCAAGAAGCGGGCTCGTGCCGCCTCTGTCCGTGCCCGGGCAGATCAAAGCTAATAACCTGCCAGCCTTGCTCGCAAACGACGGAAGCCAAAAGCTCCGCATCCTCCTTACTTCCGCCCTGCCCGTGAGCGTAGATATAAACCTTTTTTGAGCGGTTCCCCCAAACGGCGGCGGGAATGCCGCGTACCTCAATCGCGCTCTTTTGCATTTTTCGTTCCTTTAAATTTTTGCGTCGATACCCGCATTTTGCGGCAACGTCGCAAACCTAGGCGGTAAATATCGCCGAAAATTTAATAGCGTGCTATGCTAGGCTGCCTGCGATTAGCGATAAATTTTAAAATTTTACGCGCGAGCTGCGCCTGCCGCTTTGTTTTAAAATTTAGCCGCACGAAATTTCAGGCGGCATAATTTTGATTTTTGCAGCGCAATTAAATTTTTATGCCGTAGAATTCTGCGCCGTCAGACTGCAAAAATTCTTGCTACGAAATTTTATATCGCAACTGCGCGTGTCCTAAAATTTGCGTCTTAAAATTTTTATGTCGTAGAATTTTGCAAGCTGCGAAATTTAAAATTTAAGACCACGCAAATTTTATCGCGACTCGTGCAAAATTTTAAATTTTACGTCTGCTTTATTTACAGGCTACGCGAATAAATACCGCTAAATTTTAATTACAAGCGGGCTCGCGCCTCAGAAGGTAAATTTGCGCTAATTCATAAGCCGTGCTCAAGATGCGGCTTTTAAAATTTCGGTGCTTGATAGCGCCCGCAATCGCGCTGTGTTTGCCATGAGCACATCCAAAAAGCTTAAAAAATCAATCCCGCGGCGCCGAGCTTGACCACCAAAGAGATAACTATCAAAACCCCAAGCCCCGCGAAAAAGCCCGCCAGCACGTCATCTAGCATCACGCCGAGCCCGCCCTTTACGTCGCGATCCACGCGCCCGATGATCGAGGGTTTGCAGATGTCGAAAGCCCTGAAAAACAGCAGCGCCAAAATCATTGCGACGATCGATATCCTGCTGCTCTCAAAGTCCGCGATCAGCTCCCGCAGCGGCAGCGAAAAGATCTCGCCCGCGGGCGCTGCGACGCACATCGCGATCCACACCCCCACTACCTCGTCGATGACGATCTCGCTGTTATCGTGCGCGCCTACCCGCCTTTCGTAATCGCTTACGATCTTAAGCGAGACGAAAAAGACGAGGCCGGCGCACAAAAACAGCGTCACCTCTCCCGCCAGCATCAAGATTGCAAGCCCCACTATCCAGCCTGCGATGCTGCCCCAGGTGCCCGGTGCGGGCTTTAGCAGCCCCGCGCCGAAAAATGTAACGAAAATTTTATCCATAATTGTCCTTTTAAATTTTGCTTTTTAAAATTTTACCGCTTATTTTAATTAGGGCATCCGCTCGCGTGCGAAAATTTTAAATTTCGTTCGTGCATGTAGAATTAATTTGCCCGCCTACACGAAATTAATTCTACTCGCTCGCTAATGTAGGAATTTTAAATTTCTACTCATTTGCGTAAAAATTTTAAAATTTTGCTCGCCTGCGTGGAGATTTCAAACCCGTCCGCAAACACACGGCATTTTGCGTGGGCGAGCAGTCGTTGCGCTGCATCCGAGTTTTGCGCTGTAACTCGCAGCAACTGCTTAATTTTAAAATTTTAGGTTCGCTTGTCGAAAACTTAAAATTTAGATTTGCCGTGCTGCTTTACATATCCATCGCGCCTTAAAATTTTAAATCCGCTTCGCCGCAAAATTTTACTGCGCCGTTATAAATTTGCTACGAAGCCAAGACTTTAAAATTTAAAGCTCGTTTTATCGTACCGCTGCTAATGCTCTAAAAATTTAGCTTCGTCGCACCACAAAATTTTACGCCAAATCTGCGTCCGCCGCTCTTTATGCTATAAAATTCCGCACAGTCCTTTCTTCCCGCACTATGAAATTTTACTTTACGTCTAGCCGCCGTAAATTCTAACACCACGAAATTTTACCTTTCGCCTAGATGCCGCAAATTCCACGTCATTTTTTGCGTTGCGCCCTCAAACGCTACGTCTTTAGCGCGCTGGTTTGATACAGTTGCATAAGCTGCTCGTAAAACTCGCTTTCGCCGTGGCTCTGCAAGATCCCGCTGTTTGGAAAAAGCTCGTCGTAGAGCTTTTGCAGATCCGAAAACCGCGCGGGAAAGAGCTCGCTTAAAATCATTGCCGAGATCTCTTTGCGCATAAAAATCGCGGGCGGCAAAATCCCCGCGCGCAGCAGTGCCTTGAGATTTTGAGTGCGGTAATGCACGTGATGATGAGCGCCGTGAGGGCAGTTTTTGGTGCTTACGAGCACCTTACACTTCTCGCAATAGACGTATTCGGGCATAAGCAAAATCTCTATTTCGCCGCGCTTTTGATACTCGTCCAGCACCGAATGCACGCCGCCTCCATCGAAAAATAGCTCTATATTTGCGTGATTTTGCCCGAAAATTATTTTGTTTATACCTAAATTTTTCGCAATCGCGCATTGCAGGGCGGGCTTGTCGTCAAAAATCGCAAGCGAGCCCAGATCGATCATCATGGCGCGTTGCGCGACTAAAAAATTTTGCAGCAAATAGCTTAACGTTTTTTTGCGTAGTTCGTAGGGCAGGGCATCTGCGCTGTTCGTGCCAGTTAAAAAGATCACCACGAAATCCGCCTTGTCGATCATATGCCTAATCAGCCGTTCATGCACGCGGTGGATCGGATCGGCGCAGGTAAAAAACGCTGAAATTTTAGGCGCGGCAAGCGAGCTTGCGACTTTTTTTATGCGCGCGATTTGCTCTGCAAGACCATTTTTTAGCAGCGTGATGCGCCCCTGCACCGCAGTTTGCTCTGCGTATGCGTTTTGAAATACTGAGCCTGCGACCTCGCTTGCGCTTGGAGCATAAACGTCGCTAACGTCTATGCGCGCGGCAAGCTCGCAAGAAGTGGGATTTACAGTAGAATTTTTAATGAAATTTTCGGTGGAATTTGAAATAAAATTTCCCGCCGAATTTGCTACGGATTTTGCATCTGTGCTGCAAACGCGATTGATCGCAGAATTTTCGGCAAAGCTCCGCGCGGAATTTACCGCAGAATTTTCACTGAAGCTTTTCGCCAAATCCAAAGCGGCGTTGTTTGCAGATTTTACATCTGTGCTGCGAGTAAAAGTTTGATCATAGCACGCAGCAAGACTTTCTATATGGTCTAAGCCCTCACTTGTGGCGTTCATAGCGCTTTGCGCACTTGCAGTGCGCGCGAAATCCGTGCCGCTTTTCGCAAAATTCTGCTCGTTTTGCGCCGCAGCAGAAACTCCATCCTGCAAGTTGCGCGATTCTTTAGCTAGCAAATACGCGCCGCTCTCGCCGCTAAGCGAATTTTTGGCGCATTCGGCTATGCCGTCCTTGCTAAGATAAAGCTCCAAAATATCGCCTTTTTTTGCGTCCGCGCAGGAAAAAACGAAATTTATGCCGCAGATGCTAAGCTTACTTGGGCGCAGTAGCTCGCAGATCTTGCCGAAAGCGCCGTTTGTGAGCAGGCTCAGGACGTTTAGGTCGGAGCGCGAGATCACTATCTTGCGGATTTGCGTTGCGCTATTATTTGCGCCTTTGCTCTCGCTTCCGGCTTGCTCTGCTTTTAAATTCCTTGCCGCTCCCTTAGCTCGCGCCTCATCCTTACTAGCATCGCCAGCCCTTGACGCTTCTAAATTCCGCACCGTTTTTAAATCGCGCTTTGCTTTTGAATTTTGTCTTGCTTTTGAGCTCTGCGATGCTTTTAAATTTTGCTTCGCCTTTAAATTTAGCGCCGCATCGCTCGAAGCTCTTGCGGCGTTTAGAGCTTTTGTGCCGCTTGAAATCCTTTCGCTTTCAAGCGGTCTTATTTCGTGCAAATTGCCGGTATCGCGTGAAATTTCTGTCCCGTCTGCGATCCGTACCGGATGCGCGCGGCTATTTTTTTCTTGCGATGCCATATTTTTTCCTTTTCTCCCAAAGCGATTTTCGCGAAATCCCAAGTGCCGCCGCCAGATCGGAGTCGAAATACTCGTCTTGGTGCGCTACGATCGTGAGCTTTACGTATTCTTCAATGCTTAAAATTTCACTGCGTTCTTTGCTGTTGCCAAGCGTAATTTCGTCGCTAAAGCCCTTTTGCGCGCCGATGGATCCGGCAATTAGGCGCATGGATTTGGTTTTGCTTATAAATTTTTCCTTCTGTGCGCCGCTTAGGCTATCAAAATCTGGTGCGTAAAAAATCTCCGCGCCGCGTTCTAGCGGCTCAGGGCTTTGCGCGGATAGAATTTTAAGACGCGATTTTAGCGCAAGCGCGATCTTAAATACCGCCGCAGCTCGCGCTGCCGCATCGCCGCGCAAAAGAAGCGGGAATTTTATCTGCGCTAAACGCGTGGTCGGTATTTCGCACGAAAGGGAGGCCTCTTTAAGCAGCGCTTCATAGGCTTCGTTTTGCGATTTTAGCGAGCGAAACTGCGCGTAATGCTCGATTTTTTTGATGAGCTCCTCTATCATAAATGGCTTTTGGATATAGTCCGTCGCGCCCGCTTTTACGGGGTTTAGCACCGTTTCGCTATCGACATAGGCGACCATCAAAATTATGATCGAGCGCCTAAATTTCTCGATCAGCGGATAAAAGCTCACGCCGCTCCAGCTCGTAGAGAGCAGTACCGCCTCAAACTCCTCCGCAAGGCCCGCCGCGGCCGCCAAGCTCGCCGCGTTAGTGCATTCATGCCCCAGCGCACCCAGCTTGTTTGCGATACTTTGAGCAAGATAGCTTTCGCTCTCAATTATTAAAATTTTCATGCGCCTTGCGCCTTTGCTGCGTACTTTTGCCAGTCGTAAAATTTTAAGCTTACCACAGCCTGCGCGGCGATGCCCTCGCTTCTGCCCGTAAATCCCAGCCCTTCGGTAGTAGTCGCTTTGACATTGACGCGGGCGCAGTTTAAAATTTCGCTCAGAACCTCTTGCATCTGCGCTTTGTAGGCTCCTATCTTCGGGCGTTGCGCGATGATCGTAATATCGGCGTTTATGAGCTCGTAGCCGTAGCCTCTGACGCGCCGCATTACCTTTCGTAACATCTCCTTGCTATCCGCGCCTTTAAGCTTAGCGTCACTGTCGGGGAAAAGTTCGCCGATGTCGCCCAGCATCGCCGCGCCGCAAATAGCGTCGATTAGGGCATGAATCGCTACATCGCCGTCGCTGTGTGCGATCAGCGCGAACTCGCACGGGATCTGCACGCCGCCAAGCACGATGCCCACGCCTTTTTCAAGCGCGTGCACGTCGTAACCCGTACCGCAAAAAATATCGCGCGAGCATGGTTTTAAATTTAGCGCCGCTAGATCGCTTGCGCGCGTGATCTTAAGCGCGCCCGCTTCGCCTTTTATAAACTCCAAGCGTCCGCCCACGCTGCCGATCGCCGCGCTGTCGTCGGTAAAAATTTCGCTTCCCTCAAGCGCCTTTTTAAGCAGTGCCGTGCGCGAAAGCTGCGGCGTTTGGATGAGGCGTAGCTCCTCCCTCTTCACTACGTTCTCGCCAAGATAGGTCGTGTCGTTTACGCCAAGATAGGGGCTGATGCAGTCTGCGTCGCCTAAATTTCGTATCAGCGAGGAGATTAGCCCCGGCGAAATTTGTGCGCGGGCTACGTCGCTTACGAGCACGAGTTCGCTCTCTATGAGCCGGAGTGCATTTTTTAGCGAGCTTTGGCGATTTGCGCCGCCGGGGGCGAAGTGAAATTTTAAATTTGAAGAGCCGTATTCATCCGCGCCGCATCCGATCCTGCCCTGCTTGCTTTGAAATTTATACTCGCTCGTGCCGCACTCCGCGCTTTCGCCGCGCGCCGAGGCCAAGCTGCACGCATAGAGGCGCTCGCAATAGCTCACGTCCTCCTCGTTTACGGCGATTACGATCTTTTTAAAGGGGTGCGCCCGCGCGATATTTTGCGCGACGTATTGCCAAAGCGGCAGCTCGCCCACGCGCAACCACTGCTTTTTGACGGGGAGCTCAAACCTGCTCGAATCGCCCGCGGCGAGCAAAATCAGCGATATATCTTTCAAATTTTATCCTTGAAATTTTGTTACGAAATTATACGTATTAAAAATGAAAGCAAAATTAATCGCGGCTTGCGGGCTGAAATATCTTAAGCTTAGGCGTAAATTTACGCGGCGCGGCGGCAAAATTTCAGCCTACGTTACGAAAATAAACGGCAAAAGAAAAGTAAGGATTAATGAAATTTGTTATATTATACGCGCATTTTTAAGAAGCGAGGCGAAAATGACCGAAAGCTGCGTAACGCAGATCTATTTTGCAAAAAGAGGCGAGCCGACGCCGCAGATGAGAGAGGTCGCGCAAAGTGAGCGCATGGACGTGCGGGTCTTGTGCGATCTGCTCGCGCAAGGAAGAGCGATCATTCCCGCAAACGTTAATCACAAAAGCCTAAAACCCGTCGGTATCGGGCGCGCGCTGCGGTGCAAGATCAATGCAAACATCGGCTCCTCGGGCACGACGAGCGATATTGAGGGCGAGCTGGAAAAGCTTGAGGTCTGCTTAAAATACGGCGCCGATACGGTGATGGATCTAAGCACGGGCGGCGATTTGGACGAGATCCGCGCCGCGATAATCGAGCGCTCGCCCGTACCCATAGGCACGGTGCCGATCTATCAGACGATCCATGAGCTGGGCGATATTAAAAATTTAAAAACGAGCGCTATTCTTAGTACGATCGAGAAGCAGGCGCGGCAGGGAGTGGATTATTTCACGATCCACGCGGGCTTTAAGCTCGAGTTTATGCCGCTGCTCTCCCGTCGCAAGATGGGCATCGTAAGCAGAGGTGGCTCGCTGATAGCGTCGTGGATGATGAAATTTCATAAACAAAACCCCTTCTACGAAGCGTTTGATGAAATTTGCGATATCTGCGCCGCCTACGACGTATCGCTATCTCTGGGCGACGGCTTGCGCCCGGGTTGCCTATACGACGCGACCGATAGAGCGCAGCTTGGCGAGCTTGAAATTTTAGGCGAGCTAGCCCTGCGCGCGAATGAAAAAAACGTGCAGGTGATGATCGAGGGGCCGGGACATATCCCGTTTAACGAGATCGAGCTTAATATGCAGCTAGAGCGCAAGCTCTGTCGCGACGCGCCGTTTTACGTGCTGGGGCCGCTTCCGACCGACATCGGCGCGGGCTACGATCACATCAGCAGCGCTATCGGCGGGACGATGGCTGCGTATTGCGGCGCCAGCATGCTCTGCTACGTGACGCCGAAGGAGCATCTAGGGCTTCCCAATGCGAGCGATGTCAGAGAGGGCATCATCGCGCACAAAATCGCCGCTCATGCTGCGGATGTCGCGCTAGGTAAAGCGGGCGCGATAGAGCGCGATCACGAGATGAGTGATGCGAGGTATAATTTTGATTGGAACAGGCAGTTTGAGCTTAGCTTCGATCCTGCGCATGCGCGCGAGCTGCACGACGAGAGCCTGGGCGATGAAATTTATAAAGGCGCGGAGTTCTGCTCGATGTGCGGGCCGAAATTTTGCGCATATAAAATCAGTAGAAATTTAACCGAAAATAAGGAGAAAGAATGAGTAAAGACGAAGTCTTAAATTTGCTTAAAAGCGTGATCTATCCGGGCTTTTCTAAAAGCATCGTGGATTTTGGATTTGTAAAAGAGGTCGAGATCGGCGATAGAATTTTCGTAGGGATCGAAATCCCTAGCGCCAAGCCGGAGATCGCCGCAGAGCTTAGATCGGCGGTGCAAAAGGCGCTCGACGCGGACGTGGAAATTTTAATCAAACAGCCAAAAATCGCCGAGGAAAAGAGCAATTCTCGCAGCGGCAAAAATATCGCGCCGCAGATCAAGCATTTCGTGATGATCAGCAGCGGCAAGGGCGGCGTAGGTAAGAGCACGACGACGCTAAATTTAGCCATCAGCACGGCAAAGCTCGGCAAGAGAGTGGGAATTTTGGATGCCGATATTTACGGACCGAATTTGCCGCGAATGCTAGGAGAGGATAAGACGCAAGCAAGCGTCGTGGGGCAGAAGCTAAAGCCGATCTTAAGCCACGGCGTGGAGATGATGAGCATGGGCGTGCTGATGGAGGAGGGCGCAAGCCTCATCTGGCGCGGCTCGATGATAATGAAGGCGATCGAGCAGCTGCTAAAAGACGTGGCGTGGAGCGACCTGGACGTGCTATTTTTGGATATGCCTCCGGGCACGGGCGATGCGCAGCTTACGCTTGCTCAGAGCGTGCCGGTGACGGCGGGCGTGTGCGTCACGACGCCGCAGACGGTTGCGCTGGACGACAGCGCGCGCGGGCTTGATATGTTCGAAAAGCTCCACATCCCGATCGCAGGCCTTATCGAGAATATGAGCGGCTTCATCTGCCCAGATAACGGCAAGGAGTACGATATCTTCGGTCGCGGCGGCGCGCAAAAGCTGGCGCAGCGATACAATACCGAAGTAATCGGCGAGATCCCGATCGAGATCGCTATCCGCGAGGGCGGCGACAGCGGCAAGCCGGTAAGCTTCTACGCGCCTGATTCTTTGAGCGCGAAGCGCTACGAGCAGGCCGCGCGCAAGCTGTGGGAGAAGATCGAGAAGATCGACCGCGAGGAGCTGGCGGACAACTCCGCGATCCAGCCGGTGATGGACGGCAAGAGTGCCTGCTCAAATTAGGGCTTTGGCGGGCGCGGGCAGGGTGTCAAATTTCGCGTGGAATTTCTCTTGAATTTTGCAGATTGAAATTCAACGTGGAATTTAATAGTTTGGAATTTCACGCCTAATTTCGCTGCAAATTTTATAGTGCTCGCAAAATTTCGGTATACAAATCCGTCATAGAATTTTGCCCGTAAATTTAGCGGGTAAAATTTCACGCGGGTTTCGCGGCGCGGAATTTCACGCTGAGTTTTGTAGCTCGAAATTATGCGTTAAAATTCCGCTGCGATTTTGCCGCGAAATTTTATGGCGCCAGTAAAATTTTTGTATATAGAATTTTGTGCAGAGTTTCGTAGCATTAAATTTCGAGCTAGAATTTTACCCAAGCTCCGTTGCATGAGGTTTTGGATAAAATTCTAAGCGCAGAATTTAACGGCGAAAATTAAATTCTAAACGCGCAATTCAGCGAGGTAAAATTTGCCGTAGAATTCCGCCTTGGAGTTTTAAATGTAAAATTTTAAGCATAAAGCTTTGCCGTAGAATTTCAAAATGCAAAATTTATCGCTAAAACTTTGTTTTAAAATTTTAAGATGGGGCTTTAGCGATGAATTTCTGGCTTGAAATTTTATCGCGTCTAGCTTTTAGTGATAGCCGTAGCATTGCGCTAGTTTAAATTTTATTTCGCCGGGCCTTATGGCGGTGGAGTTTATCTGCGAAAGCCTCTGTAGAGTTTATTTGGGATGGAATTTTATCTGTAGTGATTGCGGAAATAAATTTCTCGCGCAGCTGAAATTTAAGCAGTTGGAATTTTATTCGTATAAGCTGTGGAGCCAAGGCGGAAAAATCCCTAAGCCTAGGGCTTTTAGGTTTATGGATTTTACTTTTATACGAAAGAAGAAAGGTCGGTAATGAGGTTTTTGATTATTTTGGTGCTTGCATTTGTGGCGTTCGCGCAAGAGAGCAATATGCAAAAATGGGCGAAAGAGATTACCGCGGACGCGCAGATCCCGCAGGATAAGTTTTTGGCGTTTTATCTGAATAAAGATGAGCCTAAGAAGGTGATTTTCTCTGAAAACGTCGATCGCATCAGCGTCAATTACGAAGGAAATTCCTTCCATGAAATTCCATCTCCAAATCTTATGGCGTATTGGGTAGGCGAGTTTAATTTCGACGCAGATGTCGAAAAGATGGTGCTAGGAGATTACGGCTGGTCTACGCTGGTAATCGCCGTAGACGGCACGGACGTGCTAGGTGGGACGTCGAGCAATCAAAAGCGCCCGCTTACGTATAAATTTAGCAAGGGCAAGCACAAGATCGAAGCGTGGTTTTTGAATGACGCGCATTCTAGCGAGCTTTTCGTGGATTTTAAAGACGTAGAGCCCTTTTATCGTCAAAAGGACGCCGTAGCCAAGATCCCTGCAGATAAGGACTACGACCTGTGGCTTGGCGCGATCTACGAAAGCGCGCAGATGAATAATCGCGTCAAGCTAAATTTAGCCAAATCAGATAAGCCCATCGTGCTGCTACTTAGCTCATATCGCGCCGTGGAGTGGGAGATCTCAAATCCTCAAAAGAATGAAATTCTAGCCGTGTTAATTTACAACCCCATAAGTAGCGTCCGTGGCGTAAGCGGTGCGCTTTACGTCGAGGACTACAGATACACAGAGGCTGCGGATGGGCTTAAATGCGAGTGCATCTCCGGTAATGTCTTTCACTGCGACGGCAGCGAGATTTATGATATGAACGGGCGCGTAAACGGGATATTTGGCAGAGGCCTGGGGGCATTTGCCGGCAAGCACGCCGTAAATTCCTTAGATTTGCCGGGGCTTGTTATTACTCCAAAAATTTTAGACGAAAGCAAAGCTCGCCTACTCTCGGTAGAAGCTGACCGCAAGAAATGCGAAAGCACACCGATGGATGATGTGTTTAGGTAGATTTATGGTATAAGGTAAGCCATATAAAAACATTTTAATTGGTATTTTTATAAAATTTTTCACGAAAAGAAAGAAGTATTATTTATGATTGATATTAATATTGTTAATAGTGTATTAGGCAGTATTAAAATGTGGAGTGTAATTTTTGTAGCTATTATATGTATGTTCAGTATTTTTGCTTTTATTACATACATGATAGAAAATGGTTTTTTTAGTTATGAGATATTTAAAATAGGGAATATGCCAATTTTTGTCTTGGCATTTTTATGCGGTTTCCTAATTTATATATTATTTTATATGTTTGCGATTTTATCTTTTTATTTGTTTTTGCAGAAAGATTATCTAGTGACTCTGCCTTTTGCTATAGTAGCTTTAATCGCAGCAGCTATTGTTTTTTGCTGGGTATGGAAGAAGTATAAACTGGTTATATTTATGTATATTTTGTCGCTCTCGTTATTTTTATTGTTGACATATGTTTTCTGCAACAAAGATGACGAGGAGGCAAAAAAATTCATTATTGCGATTCCAATTTCTATACTAGGATTGTATTTAAGCAGTCTTTTTATTGTGCCAAAATTTTATGTTGATTTATACGGTTTATTTTTGAAATCATTGGGCTTGGCCGGTAATGCGAAAATATATTTAAAAGATGAAAATAGATATATTCATGGCAAACTAATTTTCGATGACGGCAAATATGCTTATGTAGAATTTAATAATACCGATAGCAACTGTAGCACTAATAGTAATACATATAAAATAGTAAAAAAGAGAGTTTCTAACGAGAATGTGAGTATTTTTGTCTCGCTGAAGCAACAGCAAGATGAAAAATCTGAAGTAAAACAACAAAAAGCGGCAAAAATCGGAAACAAAATAATCAAGAATTTAAAAGCGCGCATTTTCGCTTTTAAATTCCGTTTAGGTGCCCTTAGCTCAAGCGAGCTTCAGGCTTTTGCAGATAAAGTTCGCGCCGAAAAGGGCTACCGCGATCCGATCATGTGGGCGATCGGGCGTGTATTTAAGGGGCGTGCGGAGGGGCATAAAAGCTTAAGCGTGAATTACGCGCACGTAAATTTTAAAGATGGGCTAGTAAGCGCAGCAGT
>CAUQPS010000032.1:0-18134 GCA_963520005.1 uncultured Campylobacter sp. | reverse complement strand
CGCACGCGACGTGGATGGAGCCCTTTGAGTGGCTGGGCGGCGACGTGAGCAAGTATCCTATCGCTATCAGCGGTGCGCACTCTAAATTTAGACTCCACTCGCAGCTAAACAACTCGCTCATCCGCAACTACGCCGAGATCGAAGGCCGCGAGCCCGCACTAATTAGCCCCGCCACGGCAAAGGCGCGCGGCATCAAAACGGGCGACGTAGTAAGGATCTACAACGACCGAGGCGAGATACTTTGCGGGGCGCTAGTAAGCGAGCGAGCGCAAGATAACGTCGTGATCGTGAGCGAGGGCGCGTGGTACGATCCGGCCGTCTGGGGCGAGCGCAGCCTATGCAAACACGGCAACATAAACGTGCTAACCAAGGATGTGCCTAGCTCGCAGCTATCGCAAAGCAACACCGCGCACACGAGCATGGTGCAGATCGAGAAATTTAAAGGCGAACTGCCGAGCGTAACGGCGTTTGATAGACCTGCGACGATAGAGGCTTAGCGTGCTTTCTAGCTCTTGTGCCAAAGCCCTACCAGCCGTTTATCGCAAATAAAATCGCTAAGTTTTTCTGCGCCAAGAGCTCGTCCGAGAGGCGGTCGTATTCGCCCCCGAGCCCCATTTCTTGCGCCATAGACGGCGGCTCATCGTTCCAAGAGCCCATCGCACCGAATACATCGGCGATCCCCGCTGCGGCAAACACCCTCAAGCTCGGCTGCGGCAGCGCTGCAAACGAAACGGCGTAATACTCGCCCACAGCGACTTCGCCCCGCAGCGTCTTAAGCGCATTATCAAACGTCTGCGCAAAGTTTTCGCAGCCTATCTTACTCGCAAAATCCCTGATTTGCACTAAAACATTCCCGAATTCCGCGCTGTTATCGCGCGCGTTTAGCGCATCCCGCGGCATCCCGTACCAAAGGCGCTCGACGTATTTCACGCGCCAGCCATTTTTATCTGAATCATACTTCCACTGCGGCACAAAAATGCCGTCAAAGTCCTCAAAGCAGCAGACGATGCCGTTTACGTTCATCCCCGAAAAGCCCAAAAGCGCTCTATCTTTTACGAAAGTTGGAATACTAAGCCCCGCGTCCTTCAGACCAAGCTTTAGGCACTGCTCTATCCAACGCCGCCGTGCGGAGATTGGCTCGTCCTCGCGCCCTTTTTGCGCGACTTGCTCGGTAAAAAATTTACGCGCCTTTTGCAGAAACGACGAGCCCGTGCTTTCGTCGGCGCCTTTTTTTCTCGCCGCTTCTTTTCTGTTCGCGCGCTTTTGTTTCACTGCCTCGTCGCTTTCTCTGGCTTCGTCCGTCGCGCCGCCATGCGCTACGCCGTACGTATCTTTTTGCTCCGCAGCTTTACTTGCGTCGTTTACGCCGTCCTGCACTGCGCGGCTTGCGCCCTCTGCGGTGCGGAAATGCTCCTTTGCAAATTCAAAATTTAAATATTTTATATATTTTTGATCTTGCGACGGCCGCTCAGGATTGCCGCGCAGAGCTGATTTTAGCGCGACGCACAGCGCACACGAGAGATATATTTCGCCGTTCATAGATATCCTTTAATTTAGATCGCTCCCGTTTATGCGGCGAATTATTTATGCTCCGCGCCAAAAGCTAGCGCGGCAAAATTTTAAAATTTTGCGCCTTAGCGACAAATTTAATCACGATAAAATTTGCGCGTGAAGCAAAAACAAATCTGCGCAAAGATAGAATTCTCAACCGCCGCGAACATAAATTTAAAAGCCGCCGCCGCATCAAAAAAAGATGCCGTTATAAATTTAAAGCAGCTCGCGCACGGGCACGGATAAAATTCCGAAAGCAAAATCTACGAGCGACACGAGCAAGGCGACGCGCGTTAAATTTACGCGCACTACAAAAATGACAAACCGCTTTAAAGAAATTTCAATCGCGCTCGCACTATGAAATTTTAAAAGCAAGCCATTGCGCCCAAACTAGCTAAATTTAAAATTAAGAAATAGCGCCATTTGAGCTACGAATGCCGTTCGTAGGCAAGTCGCGCTCGCAAGCCCTACGCCGAAAGTACCCTACGCTACGACGTTTGGAAACTCATAGACCACGCGGCCGCTTTTGATCGTGCATACCGCAGCGCCCGTAAGCTGCTTGCCGAAAAGCGGCGAATTGCGCGATTTGGACTTATTTATCGCCTCGTCGTAAACGTAGGAAATCTGCGGATCGATGATCGCGACGTCGGCCAAAAAGCCCTCTTTAATCTCGCCTTTATCTTTCAAATTTAGAATTTTAGCCGGGTTAAACGAGCACAGTCGCACCATGTCTTCAAGGCTGATGACGCCTTCGTTTACGAGCCTAAGCGTAAGCGGCACGAGGGTTTGAAGTCCTAAAATTCCAAACGGCGCGTGATCGAATTCTACGAATTTATCGTCGGTGTTGTGCGGAGCGTGATCGGTCACGATAGCGTCGATCAGACCGCTTTTAAGCGCCTCTCTGATCGCCTGCACGTCGCTTTGAGTGCGAAGCGGCGGCGACATTTTAAAATTCGTATCGTATCCCATCAGCTCGCGCTCGTCGAAGGTGAAGTGATGCGGCGTAGCCTCGCAGGTGACGCGGATACCCTCGCGCTTAGCCTGCTCGATGAGCTTGAGCGACCACGCCGAGCTTACGTGCGCGATGTGGATGTGGCCGCCCGTCTTTTTGGCAAGCAGCAGATCGCGCGCGATCATGATCTCCTCTTTTTCGCTCGCCATCCCCTTTAGACCGAGGATCGCGCTAACTTTGCCCTCGTTCATCACGCCGCCGTGGCAAAGAGAGCAATCCTCGCTGTGATTTATCACGAATGAGCCGAAGTGGGCGGAGTATTCGAGCGCCTGTCGCATCACGGAGCTGTCGGTCACTGGCAGCCCGTCGTCGCTGAAAGCCACGCAGCCCGCCTCAAGCATATCGCCCATCTCGACGATCTTTGCGCCCTTGCAGTCATGCGAGATCGCGCCTATGGGCAGCAGATCGATAAGCCCGCGCTGTTTAGCCTTGGCGATCATCGCGCGCGTGATGCTTGAGTTATCGTTTACGGGCTTGGTATTTGCCATCGGTAGGCAGGTCGTCACGCCGCCTGCGACCGCGGTTTCGCTGCCGCTGATGACGTCGTCTTTGTATTCGAGCCCCGGGTCTCTAAAATGCACGTGCATATCGATGAGGCCGGGCATCACGAGCTTGCCCGCAGCGTCTATGACGCGGTCTACGGCGGGGCACTCGCGCGTGATCATTGAAATTTTATCGCCTTCGATTAGGACGTTTGCTTCCTCGCTGCCGTTATGATTAACGATCGTGCCGTTTTTTATCAAAATTTTCATCGTGCGCTCCTGTTTAAATTTATCGTATGAAGTATCGCCATTCGCATCGCCTCGCCGTTTTCTACCTGATCTAATACGCAGCTATAGCGCGGATCGTCGGCTACGTCGGAGTTGATCTCCACGCCGCGATTGATCGGGCCCGGGTGCATTATCATGACGCCCTCTTTCGCAGCTTGCATTCGCTTGGCGGTAAGTCCGAAAAATTTCGAGTATTCGCGCACGCTCGGAAAGCTCGGCTCGCCGTCTTGTCTTTCAAGCTGGATTCTAAGCATGATGATGACGTCGGCACCCTCGATCGCCTCCTCTATGCTTTTGCATATCGGGCAGCCGAACGCGTCGCAGTCGCGCAGCATCATCGGAGGGCCGAAGAGCCGCACGTTTATGCCGAGCTTTCGCATCGCCCAGATGTCGCTTCTAGCCACGCGCGAGCGAAATATATCGCCGATGATCGCGACGTTTAAATTCTCGATCCTGCCCTTGTGCTCGCTGATCGTAAAAAGATCCAGCAGCGCCTGGCTCGGATGTTCGTTCAGCCCGTCGCCCGCATTTACGATCGATGCGTCGCAGTTAGCCGCGACGAATTTCGCCGCGCCCGAGCAGCTGTGGCGCAGCACGAAGATATCGGTGCGCATCGCCTGCATATTTCTGATGGTATCGATCAGCGTCTCGCCCTTTTTCGTGCTGCTGTCCGCGGCGGTGAAATTTACGCTGTCTGCACCCAGACGCTTGGCTGCGATCTCAAAGCTCGTGCGGGTGCGGGTGGAGTTTTCGAAAAACGCGTTGATGACCGTTTTGCCGCGAAGTGAGTCGGATTTTTTGACGTCAGAACGGTTGAGCGCTTTAAACTCGCGCGCCAGATCGATGAAATCGTAGATGTCCTCGCGGCTCAGATCCTGCGCGCTAAGAAGATGCTTTAGCTTATACATTCCCTCTCCTTTTTTGGGCCGAATTTCAGCCGTAATTGTATAAAAAAATCTCTGATAAAATTTTAAAATTTAAGAGCGGGGCTCAAATTTAGACGCGGAATTTTGCTTAAAATTTCATTTGAGTTCGCATACGAAGCGCGAGCGGAATTTTGGGGCAAAATTTAAAAATTTTGGGATTAAATTTAAGCTTCTTGAGCGAAAATTTTAAAAAATCCCGCGTGCCACTTACATTAAAATTTAAAATTTTACGCGTAACGGGCGGCTAGAAAAATAAAGAATTTAAAGCTTATTTAAATACTCTATATAATTTTTCACGCTATTTTCTACGGCTTGCTCGCTCTTATCGTAAGTAAAGCCGTATGAGACGAAATTAGGCATAGTCGTTGCGCCGACAAAATTAAATGTAGCCTTAAATGGCGCTAGCACCTCATCCACGCTAAAGCCCACGATGCCGTTTTTAGAGTAGTTTGCCTCGGTCGCGCCAAGCGAGATCGCAAGCGCGAATTTTTTGCCCTTAAGTTTGCCGCCGCCCTCTGCGCCATAAGCCCAGCCGCGCGTAAAAACGTCCTCAAACCACTGTTTAAGAAGCGGCGTGCAATTTGAAAAACGAAACGGAAACTGAAGCACGATTTTATCGTGGCTTTCGAGCAGTTTTTGCTCCTTTTCCACATCGATTTTAAAATCCGCATAAAGCGCGTAAAGATCATGAAGCTCGAACTTATCGGGATGGGCTAGCACGGCATCCCTCCAGCGGCGGTTTACAAGCGAGTTTGCGATATTTGGATGAGCCAAAATAATGAGAGTTTTCATTTCTATCCTTTAAATTTGAAATTGCGGGGCGCATTATAGCCCTACTTCGTAAAATTTTTCTTGTTTTATCGCAAGCAGCCTTAAATTCTAAAGCTTTACCGGTCGCTGCCCGCTTATCTTCGCAGCAGCCTCAAAGAGTGCGAGCTTTGAATTCCAAACTTCATTCACTACTCGCGCTTTATTTAGAAATGCTCACCCTCGGAGCGCTCGTCGCGTTTTACAAAGGTTTATCACCTCTTTGCAAATATTCATATTCCATTGCGGAGGCTCGCACGAGTAAAATTTTAACGAAACCGCCGCGCCTAGCAAATTTTAATAAAATTTAGCATCGTCTCTCTGCGAGCATTCGCCGCAACAAACAAATTTAAGCGAAATTTAGCCGCGTTTAAATTCTAAAGCTTTGTCCGCCAGTGTCGTCTCTCTGATCCGAACGGTCGTCGCGCTCTTATGAGTGCCTGTCCCCTTTCGTTCAGGCTCGTTACGCTCCTGCCAAGACTTACCGCTTCCCTGCGGGTAGTAGTTGCAACAAAAAAATTTGAGTAGAATTTAGCGTAATTTAAATTCTAAAGCTTTGCCTACCGGCCGCCTCTTCAGGGTCTGAATTATCATCGTGCTCCTGCGAGCGCCCGCCGCGCGGCTCCTGTCTAGGCTGCACGCCAAAGCCCTCTAAGACCTTGCCTAGGCTTTCGTTTGCATCCTTGATGATGCCTTGCAGGCTTTCGCCCATCTTATCAAGGTTTTTGCCAGCCTCGCGCGCCGCCGCCTCTCCCTGCTTTAGCAGATCCTCGATCTTATCAGCATTGCGAGCGGCGAAATCGTTCAACGCTTCGGGCGCCTTTTTCTGCAAATTTTGCAAGGCCTCGCCCAAAACTTTAGCATCGTTTGCAAGCTCGTCTATCGTGGAGTTCAGATCGGATTTTTGCTTACTTTCAAAGCCCTGCGGCACGGAATTTTGCACGGAGCTTTGTATAGAATTTTGCGCAGAATTTTGCCCCGAGTTATCCGCGCTTTTATTAAAATTTTGCCCTTGATTGCCCGCGCTAAAATTCTGTTCCGAGCGTGCGTTTTGTTCACGATCTTGCGCGTCCGATCCGCCGTCGCAGCCGCTCAAAACGCACGCCGCGGCTAGCGCCAAAGTAAAATTTCGCGCCGCGCTTATAAAGCTAAAATCGTTTATAAAATTAAAATTTCTAGCGTGATCCGCCGAGATAAAATTTAATCCGCCCTGCGCTGAGATAAAATTTTGCCCACCGCCGATCTTGATAAAATTCTGCTCAACGTACGCCGAAGTAAAATTTCGCCCGCTATCCGCCGAAACGAAATTTTGCCATCGTCTAAAGCCCAGTTCGCCGCTTGCTCGGATAAAATTCTGCGCTAAATCGCGTCCGCATCCTTTCAAAATTCGTCTTTTCAAAATCCGCTCCTTTAAATTTCATCTCTCGCAGGCGCGCTTGGAAGCCGTCCGAAAAACAGATCGCTTCTAAGCTTTAAAAGCAAGCAGATAGAGATATCGGCGCTTTGCTCGCGGATGTAGTTTCGATCGCCTTTTAGATGAAATTCCCCAACGATCTGTTTGCCGCCCTGCTCCTTCGCGCCGATAAAGACCGTCCCTACGGGCTTTTGCGCGCTTCCGCCGCCGGGGCCTGCGATACCGCTTACTGCAAGAGCGAAGCTCGCCCCGCTGCTTTGCAGCGCGCCCTCCAGCATCTCGCCCACGGTCTGCGCGCTTACCGCGCCGTAGCGAGCGAGCGTATCTTCGCCTACGTTGAGCCAGAGATTTTTTATCTCGTTGGCGTAGCTTACGAGCGAGCCGTCAAAAACGTCGCTCACGCCCGCGACCGCGCCGAATTTTGCGGCTATGAGCCCTGCGGTGCAGCTTTCGGCGAAAGTGATCTTAGCGCCTATTTCGCGCAGCCTATCCACCACAAAGCCCATAAAATCGCCGCCTTCGATATAGCAGCTCTCATAATACTTGCCGACGCTTTGCAAAAACGCATCCAGCGCTCCGAATTTCATCGCACTGGCGCGCACGAGCAGCAAAAAGGAGCAGGGCCTACTGATCGTAAGCGAAATTTTATAACTGATCGCAAGGCTTTCTAGGCGCTGCTTTACGCTTTCGTATTCGCAATCGAAGAGATAAAAGCTCTCGCCCGCGCTCGGCGCGTCTTGGAGGATCGGCGGCAAGCTCTGCAAGCAAAGTGCCTTGATAACGTTTACCGAGCAGCCTCTGACGTTTAGCAGGAAGCTGTTTTTCGCCACCGTGCGCGCCATCGAGGGAGCTAGGGTTTCTCCGTTTTTCAGCTCGAGCGAATCAAAAGAGAGCGTCGATAAAATTTTACCGACGACCGCGTAAGCGGAGTTTGCCGCAAAGATCGTGATAAAATCGTACGAATCGATCATCTTTTCAAGCGCGAAGGGCAAAACCTTATCGTTTTCGCTTAAGAATTTCAGATCGTCGATCCGCCCAAAAACTCGTTCGTAGCTGCGAGAAATATAGCTCATCAAAGCCGCGTCGTAGCGGATCTCCTCGCCGATTACAAGGATGATATTTTTCATAAATACCCTCATTAAATTTTCGCACATTATAGCATAAACGCAGGCTGCTCTTTCAGAGCTTTTTAATGGCGTTTTGGATAAACTTCACAAATTTTTTAAGACACGAAAAGGTACAAATATGGACTACAAAGATACTCTCTTTCTTCCTACTACGGATTTTGCGATGCGAGGCGCACTGCCTCAAAACGAACCTGCGCGGTTTAAGGCATGGTACGAGCAGCGTAAAATTTACGAAAAGATGAAGGCTAGGCGCAAGGGCGCAAGCGTCAGCTTTAATATCCACGACGGTCCGCCGTATGCCAACGGACACCTCCACATCGGCCATGCGCTGAATAAAATTTTAAAAGACATCATCACCAAAACCCATTATTTCTTCGGCGAGGATATCCGCTACGTGCCGGGCTGGGACTGCCACGGTCTGCCGATCGAGCAGCAAGTGGAGATCAAACTAGGCGAGCGGAAAAAATCGCTTTCAAAAGTGCAGATCCGCGAGCTTTGCAGACAGCACGCCAAAGAGTTCATCGACGTGCAGCGCAATGAATTTAAAGATATGGGGATTTTGGGCGACTGGGACGATCCGTATCTGACGCTCAAATTTGAGTTTGAGGCTGAAATTTACAAGGCGCTCTGCCAGATCGCGAAAAAAGGAATTCTGATCGAGCGCTCAAAGCCCGTGTTTTGGAGCTGGGCGGCAAAGAGCGCGCTCGCAGAAGCCGAGGTCGAGTACAAAGACAAAGAGGACTACTCGATCTTCGTGGCGTTCGATCTAAGCGGCGAAGCGAACGCTAAAATCGGCACAAAAGGCGCCAAAGCGGTCATCTGGACGACCACGCCTTGGACGCTGCCCGCAAACGGCGCGATATCTTTGAACCCGAATGAAATTTACGCGCTGACGAGCGAAAATTTGATCCTTGCAAAACCTTTGGTCGAAAGCCTCGTAAGCCTAGGCATCACAGAAGGCAAGATCGTAAAAGAATTTAAGGCTACCGAGCTTGAAGACCTAAACGCTATCAATCCGCTAAACGATAGGGCTTCGAAATTTATCCTCGGCGAGCACGTCCTGATGGACGGCGGCACTGGGCTCGTGCATACGGCTCCCGGGCACGGCGAGGACGATTATTTCGTAGGGCTTAAATACGGCATCGAAGTGATTATGCCCGTGGATGAGGGTGGCTGTTTCGACGAGACTCTTAAAACCAAAAAACTCTTCCGCGCAGATGTCGTAGATGAGCTCGTGGGGATGCATATTTTCAAAGCAAACGAGAGAATTTTACAGATCCTAGGCCCCGCGCTTATCAAATCCGGCAAATTCGTCCACTCCTATCCGCACTGCTGGCGCACGCACAAGCCGGTAATCTACCGCGCGACGAAGCAGTGGTTTATCGCGATGGACGAGCCAATGCCTAGCGGCAAGACGCTGCGTCAAGTGGCGCTAGAGCAGATCGGAGGGGTTAAATTTTATCCGCAAAGCGGCGTCAACCGCCTTACCTCGATGATAGAAAACCGCCCCGATTGGTGTATCTCTCGCCAAAGAGATTGGGGCGTGCCGATCGCGTTTTTTCGCGATAAAAGCACCAAAGAGCCGATATTCGACGAAAAAATTTTAAATAATATCTATGAAATTTTTAAAGCCAAAGGTGCAGATGCTTGGTGGCAGATGGAAATTTCGGAGCTTTTACCGCAAGACAGCGGCTATAAGCCTGAAAATTTAGAAAAGGTGATGGATATTTTAGACGTTTGGTTTGATAGCGGCTCGACGTGGAAGGCGGTGCTGCAAAGCGGCGCCTACGATGCGGGTAAATTCCCTGCGGATATGTATCTTGAGGGCAGCGACCAACACCGCGGCTGGTTTCAAAGCTCACTGCTTCTAAGCTGCGCGATCAACGAATGCGCGCCGTATAAAAGCATCCTCACGCACGGATTTACCGTCGATGAGAAGGGCCAAAAGATGAGTAAATCAGTCGGAAACGTCGTCTATCCGCAAGAGGTCGCAAAGAGTCACGGCGTGGAAATTTTGCGCCTATGGGTCGCGATGAGCGATTATTCGACCGATCTAAAGATCAGCGACAATATCCTTAAGCAGGTAAGCGAGCAGTACCGCAAGATCCGAAATACGATAAGATTTCTGCTCGCAAGCACTAGTGATTTAAATGAGATCGAGACGAGTAATTTTACGCGGCTTGACCGCTGGATCCTAACGCGCGCGGCAAACGCCTTTGCGGGCGCAGAAGCGGCGTTTAGAAACTACGATTTTTCAAAAGGCTTCAACGCCTTACTAAATTTCTTAAGCGCCGATCTGAGCGGCATTTATCTTGATATCTGCAAAGACAGGCTCTACTGCGACGCACCCGACGAGCCACGCCGCAGAAGCGCACAAAGCGCGATCGCGCTGATTACGCGAGCGCTGCTGCCTCTAATCGCGCCTACGCTAACCTACACGATCGACGAAGTGATGGAATTTGCGCCGCAAATCATTAAAGAGGGCAAGCAGGACGCTTTCGACTTGATTTACAAGCCGATAGAATTTGACGATTTTCTAGAATTCGACGAAATTTTAATCAAATCGAGGGAGAAATTTTTCGAGCTTATCGATGCGCTGAAAAAGGACAAGATCATCAAATCGACGCTTGAGCTGGTTTTGCAGACGAGCTCGAACGAAATTTTATCAAACGACATCCTAGGCGTAGCGGATTGGTTCATGGTAAGCGACGTGGACACTCTGCAAAGCGAGGAGGCTCTGGCGGAGTTTAAGATAAACGATGAAATTTTCCGCCTCGTAAAATCCTCTAAACATAAATGCCCTAGATGCTGGAAATTTAACGCAAAAGAGCCCGATGAGCTCTGCCCGCGCTGCGCGAAGGTTATGCATGCTCGCTAGCCCCATAAGTCTAGGCTTCGTATTTTTTACGATCGCGCTGATCTGCGTAGCGACGGGCATAGGGATCTATTTCGTGAATAAATTTAAGGATGGCAGATGATAAGTTTGAAAGAGGCTCTAAAGCTGAGCGCGGATGAAATTTCGGCGCTTAGAGCGGAGCTAAAGGATAAAATTTTAAAAACCAAAGAGCTCGGCGCCTACGTCGAGCAGCTTACGGGCGAGGCTTTAAACATCAGCGGCGAGGGCGTGCCGATCGCGATCAAAGATAACATCCAGGTAAAAGATTGGAGCGTCACTTCGGCGAGCAAAATTTTGCAAGGCTACGTTGCGCCATACGACGCGACGGTGATCAAAAAGCTACGCGAGCGCGGTTTGGCGCCATTTGGGCGAACGAATATGGATGAGTTTGCGATGGGAAGCACGACTGAAAGCTCATTCTACGGCAAAACTCTCAATCCGACCGATCACTCGCGCGTACCAGGCGGCAGTAGCGGCGGAAGCGCGGCTGCCGTAGCGGCAAATATCGCCATAGCCGCACTCGGAAGCGATACGGGCGGCTCGATCCGCCAGCCGGCGGCATTTTGCGGCTGCGTAGGCTTTAAGCCGAGCTACGGCAGGGTCAGCCGCTACGGGCTCGCGGCGTATTCTAGCAGCCTCGATCAGATAGGACCGATCACGCGCAGCGTCGAGGACGCGGCGATTTTATACGACATCATCGCAGGCCGCGACGAGATGGACAGCACGAGCTACGCAGGTGCTTACGAAAGCACCGCGGATAAGCTAAACGCGGATCGCAAGCTTAAGATCGCCGTTATAAAAAATTATATTGACGAAGCCTCGCAGCAGGTCAAAGAGGCTCTGAATTTAACTATAGAAAAGCTAAAATCATTCGGCCACGAGATCGTTTACCGCGATCTTTGCAGCTCCAAATACGACATCGCGACCTACTACATCATCGCGACCGCCGAGGCTAGCGCAAATTTAAGTCGCTACGACGGCGTGCGCTACGGAAACCGTGCGAAGGCTCTAAATTTAAAGGAGCTCTATGCCAACACCCGCGGCGAAGGCTTCGGCGACGAGGTCAAGCGCCGCATGCTTCTAGGCACCTTCGTGCTAAGCAGCGGATATTACGACGCGTATTACATCAAAGCGCAGAAAGCAAGGGCATTCATCAAAAGCGAATATGAGGAAATTTTAAAAGACGCCGATTTGATCTTTATGCCGATCGCGCCGGGCGTAGCGTATAAATTCGGCGAGCTTAGCGATCCGCTTCGCGCGTATCTTAGTGATATCTACACGATCGGCGTAAATTTAGCGGGGCTTCCCGCAATCTCCGTGCCGGTAGCGAAAAACAAAGAGGCTCTTAATATCAGCGCGCAGCTTATCGGGCGCGCCTACGACGAACAAACGGTGCTGGACGGCGGCTTGAGTTTAGAAAAAATCGTGAAAGGATAAGTATGAAGATCGTCAAAAAGGCTCTGACCTTCGAGGATGTTTTGTTGGTTCCGCAATACTCTGAAATTTTACCCAAAGAGGTCGATATCAGCACGAGTTTTACGAAAAATATCACGCTAAATACCCCTCTCGTGAGTGCTGCGATGGATACGGTCACCGAGTACCGCACGGCGATAATGATGGCGCGCCTCGGCGGCATTGGCGTGATCCATAAAAATATGGACGAGGACTCCCAAGCCAAGATGGTTCGCCGCGTGAAAAAGAGCGAAAGCGGCGTCATTATAGACCCTATCTCGATCAAGGCGGACGCCACGATCAAAGACGCTCTCGATCTGATGGGTGAGTATCACATCAGCGGCATTCCCGTTATCGACGACAACGGCGTGCTGATTGGAATTTTAACCAATCGCGACCTACGCTTTGAAACAGACACCGCCGCGCTCGTAGGCGAGAAGATGACCAAGGCTCCGCTAATTACCGCCCCAAAAGGCTGCACTCTTGATGATGCGGAGAAAATTTTTAGAAACAATAAGGTAGAAAAGCTTCCGATAATCGACGCAAACGGTCATTTAGAGGGGCTTATTACGATTAAAGACCTTAAAAAGCGCATCGAATATCCAAGCGCTAATAAAGACAAATTCGGCCGCCTTCGCGTCGCCGCGGCGATCAGCGTAGGCCATCTGCAAAGAGCCGAAGCTCTCGTAAAAGCGGGCGTAGACGCGCTTGTTATGGATTCTGCGCACGGACACTCCAAAGGCATTATCGATACGCTTAAGGAGCTGAAGCGAAATTTTGACGTCGACGTAGTAGTAGGAAACGTCGCAAACCCCGCCAGCATAAAAGATATCGCAAACGCAGGAGCGGACGCGATTAAAGTAGGTATCGGCCCGGGCTCGATCTGCACTACGCGCATCGTAGCGGGCGTGGGCGTGCCGCAGTTTACCGCGATCAACGATTGCGCGATCGAAGCGGCTAAATTTGGAATTCCGATCATCGCAGACGGCGGCATCAAATACTCGGGCGACATCGCCAAAGCTCTAGCTGCGGGCGCAAGCTCGGTGATGATGGGAAGTCTGCTTGCAGGCTGCTACGAAACCCCGGGCGAGCTCATTACGTTTCAGGGGCGCCAATACAAAACCTACCGCGGCATGGGTTCCTTAGCGGCGATGCAGAAGGGAAGCTCGGATCGCTACTTTCAAGACGGCACCGCAAAAGAAAAGCTCGTGCCCGAGGGCGTCGAGGGACGCGTGCCTTACGCGGGCATGTTAAAAGACGTGATCTTTCAGCTGCTAGGCGGCTTACGAAGCTCGATGGGATACTGCGGCAGCAAGGATATCGCGACCTTCCAACAAAAGGCGGAATTCGTCGAGATCACGAGCGCAGGTCTTAAAGAAAGCCACGTCCACGACGTCATCATCACGCAGGAAGCGCCGAATTACAGAGTAAATCAGTGATCCTTCAAAGCAAAATTCAAAATTTCGACGAGCCGCTCTATCTGGAGAGCGGCCGCGTCTTTTCCAACTTCAAGCTCGCCTATGAAACCTACGGCGAGCTAAACCCGGACAAATCAAACGTCATCGTCATCTGCCACGCCTTAACAGGCTCCGCGCACGCCGCGGGACTTTACGAAGGCGACGTTAAGCCCGGCTGGTGGGACGGGCTCATCGGCGATCATAAAGCGGTCGATACTATGAAATTTTTCGTCATCTGCATAAACATTTTAGCTTCGCCTTTCGGCTCGACATGCCCGCTTGATGTCGATGAAAGCAGCGGCCGCGAGTACCGCTTACGCTTTCCCGTAGTGGTGGTCTCAGACGTCGTGCGTGCGCAGATGATGCTTTTAAAGCGCCTAGGCATCGCTCGCGCCCGCGCCGTTATCGGCGGCAGCCTGGGCGGTATGCAGGCGCTGTGCTACGCGATCGAATATCCGGAATTTGCGGATGAAATTTTCGTGCTCGCAAGCACATACGCTACGCAGCCTTGGGCGATCGCGTTTAATAAGATCGCGACCGAGGCCATCTTGCGCGATCCGAGCTTTAAAAACGGCAACTACGATAAAAATCTGATCGCCGAGCACGGACTTGACGGCATGGCGGTGGGGCGCATGGCGGGGCATATAAGTTTTTTAAGCCCAAGCTCGATGCAGGAAAAATTTGGGCGCAACTACGTCGAAACCGACGGTCTTTACGAGATCAACGGGCGCTTTCAGGTCGATCGCTACCTTGAATACAACGGCGAAAATTTCGCGCGCAGGTTCGATCCGCTGTGTTATCTCTACATCACCAAGATGATGAATATCTTTGATTGCACGCGCCACTACGGCAATCTCAAAAATGCCTGCGCGCAGATCAGATCGCGCCTGCACCTAATCTCTTTCAAAGGCGACGTGCTCTTTCCGCCTGAGCTGATGAAAGAAATTTACGATGCGATGAGCGATCTGGGCAAAAAGGATCGCACTAGCTACGCGCAGATCGACAGCAACTACGGACACGACGCGTTTTTGGTCGAGATAGAAAAATTTGATTACATCATAAAAAGGATTTTGGATGAGTTTTGAAGAAAAAATGGAAAAGATCAATGCGCTTTTAAAAAGCCTAAACGATAAGGATCTAAGCCTAGAGGAGAGCGTGAAGCTGTATAAACAGGGCGTCGCGCTGCTAAAGGAAGCGAAGGAAATTTTAGAAAACGCCAAACTCGAGGTCGCCGAAATAAACGCGCCCGAGCAGGCTTAGGAGGCGACGATGATAAACGTATGCGTTTTACAGCTACCGACGCTTTCGATGAGCGAAAATCGGATCGATTACTATATGAAGGTCGCCAAAGACAACGGTGCGCGGATCGTGCTGATGGGCGAATATGAACTAAATTCCTTCTTTAGCGAGCTTAAAAAGATGCCCCGCTCCATCGCGTGCGAACAGAGCGAGCATAAACAGGAGCTGATGGCGCGGCTGGCCGCCAAATACGACCTACATATCGTAGCGCCGATAATCAGAGCCGCAAGCGGCGCGATTTTGAGGCAGGCGGGCATTTTCGGCGGCGCGGCTCAAAAAAGCGCGCGCTGCGGCGGCGAAAATTCCGCAAGCCTTAAAAGCGAGTCCGGTTGCAAGGGCGAGCTAAATTCCAACGACGGCTCAAATTCCAAAGGCGGCTTAAGCTCCTGCGGCGCGCACGCTTTAAATTTAAAAACCACAAATTCCGCAGACGGTTTAAATTTAAGCGCTTCGATCCCGAGTAACTCGAACGCTTCAAATTTAAAAGCCGAAAGCCAAAAAGATGCGAGCGAAGAGGAGATCTTTTGCGTGAGCGAAAACGAGCCTATCTGGGTGAAATCCTGCGCGAAATTTTCGCCCTCGGAGGTGAAATTTTACGATCAAAATATCCTGATGGACTATCCGCACTGGAACGAGGAGGGTTTTTTCGCCAACCGCAAAAGCCGCAAAATCGGCAAAATTTCGCCGATGATCTTTAGCGAGGGCGGCGTGAAATTCGGCGTCTGCTTCGGCTACGAGGCGCATTTTGACGTATTTTGGCGCTATTTTATGCAAAAAAACGTCGGCTGCGTGCTCGTGCCGTGCGCCTCGACCTTCGAAAGCGGCGGGCGCTGGCGCGAGCTTTTGAAGATGCGCGCGTTTACGAACTCGCTCTACGTCATCCGCGCCAACCGCATCGGCGAGGCGAAATTCGGCGAGAGCGAGTTTAAATTTTACGGCGAGAGCTTAGTCGTAGCCCCCGGCGGCGAGATCGCAAACGAGCTGAAAAACGAAGAGGGCGTGCTGATGTGCGAAGTAGACGCGGACGAGATCGCTGCGGCGCGCGGGCTGTGGAAATTCCGAAAAAATCTAGTCAGTAGGGGGCTTTTATGAACTACTTTCACAGACAGATCCAGCTTTGGGGCGAGCAGACGCAGCGCGCGCTTGCGGATAAGCGCATCCTAATCATCGGCGCGGGCGGGCTTGGAAGCAGCCTTTCTTACGCTCTGGGTGCAAGCGGCATCGGACGGATCAGCGTCGTGGATTTCGACACGGTGGCGCTTCACAACATCCACAGGCAAATTTTATTCACGCTCGCAGATGAGGGTAAATTTAAAGCGGACGTTTTTAAAAGCCGCACGGAGGCTCGCTACGACGGCGTGAGCGTCGAGGTACACAAAAGCCGCGCGGAGGAATTTTTCGCTAGCGCGATAGGCGCAGGCGAGAAATTTGATCTCATTTTAGATGCGACCGATAATCTCGCCACGCGCGCGCAGATCGATGCGTTTGCTAAGCAAATAGGCGTGCCGTGGGTGTTCGCGTCGGTGGACAGCTGGCAGTGCCAAGTCTGCTTCGTGCAGAATGCGGATTTTAAATTTTTCCCTAGCCTAAACGCGACGCCTGCGGGCATAACGGCTGCGATCGTGATGTTTGCGGCAAGCTTTGAGGCAAACCTCGCTCTGCGCTACCTAGCGGGGCTTGAGGTCGAAAAAGACCTGCTTTACTACGCGAACTTTTTTGACGGCGAGCTGGAAGTTAGGAAGATAAAATTGTAGTTTTGGCTCGGGCTAGTTTAAATTTAAGCCCGAGCTTGCGAGTTGACTTTATATCAAAAAGCTAACTTTGAGCGTGTTGATTTAACTCTTGTTCTGTCATTTTATTCTTCTTGATAAATTTCATTTCTTATTCCTGAGCATATATCTTTTATATGTGATATTTTTATCTACTAAAAAAATATCGTCTGGATTGTCACGAGCAAATTTATAAATTTCCCAATGCTTCTCTTTTGTATTTATGTAGTCTATATACTCTTTGATAGTAAAATTCCTATTTTTCATTTTAGTTTTATATAATTCTTCCCATTTATTTTGATCATAAAATCGCGCCTCTACTAATTCTTTAGCATCTTCGCTCCTATCCCCGCAAAATTTTTCATAGAATTTAAGATCGCTATTTATAAAATATGTAGTATTCAAATCCGTTGGAAATCTATCATCACCCAAAATAGATAATATTTTTAAATAATTTCTCTGACAATCTTCAAAGGCTCTTTTTCTAATAACTTCACTTGGCTGACCGGGGATATCATATCTTAAAAATAAATCTAACATTTTGTCATAATCTTTCATAATATTAAAATTTACATATAAAGATCGATTTTTCTTGAATTCCTCGGGGTCTTTAACATATCTTTCTTTATCGTAATTTGATATTAAAAAATTGCCTATATCATCAGTCGTTATATGTCCGTTGCGGCTATCTTCAATCCTAGCCATATACTTGAGTGGTCTAAATCCTTTATCGAACAAGACTTGCAACATCTCAATTTGGTTATTTATCATTAAGATAGTAAATACATTTCCGCCCATAACCCGATAACCGTGACCCATATTTCTATCATTTATAATTTCTTCTTTCGTCTTATATGTGATATTTTCATCACCGTTTTCATCAATAACAATAGATTTAATGTAGCTTGAAGCAATTATATTAGGCTTGGTATTTAAATAATCTTGAATTATCGCTAATTTTTTCACATCAGCACCATTATCTATTAAAGTTTTAAATGTTTTTAATGAATTATTTGCTATTGCATACGCTAATGGATTAAGTTCATATTTATCTTGGTGTTCTATATCCGCCCCTAGCTTTATAAGCTCTTTAGCGGTATTTTCATCATCGTAAAACGCGCTATAAATAAGCGGGCTAGTACCTGCATGCATCTGTAAATTTACGCTTAGATTATTGTCTTTTAAAAAGCTTAAAACGCCTCTGGTGTCTTTAGCTTTGAGCATTAAGCGAAGCTTTTTCAAAGTAGCGTTTTCTTCCCAATGAGAATTCGTATATTCTGCCTCATCGTCAATATCCCAGTAGCGAAACGCAAAGCTATCGACCTCCTCTTGGCTTACGTATTTGCTAAGACCCGGCACTTTGGAAACATTAGTATCGGCAGTAACTACGAAGTTAGTTTGTTTGCGTTCTGTAAGACCCGATCTTTCGGCTAATAGATACAGCGCACATACGACCACCACGCAGATAGCGTAAATAAACCGAAGTTTAAAGCTTTTCAAAATTTCCCTCCCCTTTAACAAAACGTCATTTTGCTATTTTCAAGCGCATTATAGCCCAGATTAAATTAAATCGAAATTTTACGTGGCGGGCGGGTAAAATTTATATAAATTTAGCCCGCAAGCCTTGAAATTCGAGCAAATTTAGAAGATAAAT
>CAUQPS010000031.1:0-18810 GCA_963520005.1 uncultured Campylobacter sp. | reverse complement strand
AAACCGCCCGAGATACCGCGCTAAGCCCTTACTGCTCGTAAAAGCCGCTCGGTTTGGAGATCGTGTCGATGTAGATGTTTTTGGTCTGGGTGTAGTGCTCCAGGATCATCTTGTGCGTCTCGCGACCGATGCCCGATTCTTTGTAGCCGCCAAACGGCGCGCCCGCGTGGATCTGGTTGTAGGTATTGACCCACACGCGACCCGTCTCAAGCAGGCGTGCGACCGTGAGCGCTTTTGCGATGTCGCGCGTAAATACGGCACCGCCTAGTCCGTAGAGGCTGTCGTTTGCCATGCGGACGAGTTCGTCTTGATCTTTAAATTTAATCACGACGCCCACAGGACCGAATATCTCCTCCTGCGCCACGCGCATGTCGTTGCGCACGTCCACGAGTAGCGTAGGCTCGACGAAAGCCTCTCCCGCGCTATGTCGCTTGCCGCCTACGGCGATCTTAGCGCCCTCTTCTACGCCGATTTTTACGTACTCTAAAATTTTATCGGCTTGCTTTTTGTTGATCTGGCATCCCATCTGGGTATTCGGATCGAGCGGATCGCCCACCTTGATGCGCTTAAATTTCTCCACTAGCGCCGGTACGAATTTATCGTAGATGCCCTCCTGCACGAAGATCCTACTTCCCGCGCAGCAGACCTGGCCTTGGTTGAAAAGAATTCCAAGCTGCACGCCGTCGATCGCAACGTCGAAGTCGCAATCGTCAAAGATGATATTCGCGCTCTTGCCGCCGAGCTCAAGCGTAGCAGGGATGATCTTTTGCGCCGCGGCTAGCGCGATGCCTCTGCCGACCTCGGTAGAGCCGGTGAATGCGAGCTTATCGAGCCCTTTGTGAGTGCGGACGAACTCGCCTGCTTTGCTTCCTTTGCCGGTTACGACGTTGATGACGCCTTTTGGAAGCAGCGGCGCGATTAGGCGGATGAACTCCAAAATGCTAAGGCTGGTCTCGGAGCTTGGCTTAAACACGCACGTATCGCCCGCAGCAATCAGCGGAGCGAGCTTCCACGCGCCCATCAAAAACGGGAAATTCCACGGCACGATCTGTCCTACTACGCCGATCGGCTCGCGCAAAACGACGGATAGATAGCGCTCTTTTAGCATATTGGCGCTGCCCTCCTCGCCCAAAATCACGCCCGCAAAATAGCGGAAATGCTCGATCGACCACGCTACGTCGACCGCGCGCGTCTCGCGGATCGGCTTGCCGTTGTCGATAGTCTCTACGGTCGCGATAAACTCGGCGTTTTGCTCTAAGACGTCGGCGATCTTATTTAGCAGCGCGCTGCGCTCATAAACGCTAGTGCGGCGAAAGCTCTCAAACGCCTTGCGCGCCGCGGCGACCGCTCTATCGACGTCCGCCTTGCTAGCATCTGCGATCTTTGAAATTTTCTCGCCGGTAGCGGGATTAAAAACGTCTAGGCTCGCGCCGCCTTCGGCACCCACAAACTCGCCGTCGATGAAAAGCTTATAGCTTGGTTGGATTGTAGCCATGCTTACTCCTTACGTGAAATATGACATTTAATATTATATATCCGCGGCGATTAATGCGGCATAAATTTCGGAGCGAAAATCGGTTAAAATTTTGCGGTGTGTAAATTTGAGAAGCAATGCGGCGCCCGCGAAATTTTAAAATTTGATCTGCGTGCGCGACAGCGGAGGTTTTGAGCAGTTTTGAAGCGGCGTGAAATTTAACCGAGAGCGGGCGGCGAAATTTCAAAAGGTAACGTTTATGGAATGAGAGCGGAAATTCGGCTGCGCGAAATTTTAGAATTTTGCTCCGATAAAATTTTAAAATTTGGCTCCGCCTGGATTTTGAATTCAGCTTCGGTGAAATTTCAGAATTTTGCAAAGTAAAATTTCTGAAACACTTTGCGGAGCGGGCGAGCGGTTTAAATTTACGGCACACGGCGATCGGATCTGCGAATGCACTTCAAACTATAGCCTGCCGATAAAATTTTAAAATTTTGCGGGGTAAAATTTCATAATTCGGCTTCGTCGGAGTTTTGAATCGGGCTTCGTTAAAATTTTAAAATTTAGTCTGGTTGAGAATTTTAAAATTTTGTGAAGTAAAATTTCAAAAATACTTTTCGGAATAAAATTTCTACAACTGTCTTTCGCGCAAGCTTTGTGAGCCTCTTAACGCTCGCTTGGACGGCACCCGAGTAGGACGAAAGCGCGGCACTGAAAGTAGCCGCGGCTGTTTTGTAAAAACAGATACAAGCAACGCACGACCTACTATCGCCCGTAGCTTCTCGAGCACAGAGGGAGTAACTACTCGCGCGACGGCTTCGGACGCAGAAGTACAACTACTCGCACACATGGCTTCTTAGATGCAGGGGGATAGCTATTCGCCGCGGCTCGCGTACAACTCATACTCAGAAACGCAATCGCCTGCACCGCATTTAGACGCAGTTCCAACCGCTCGCGCTGCGGCTCGCGGCTCGTTTGAGCACAGGGGAGGATAACTGCTCTGCGTGCGCCAGGCTCATTCAAGCCAAAAAATCGAACTAGGCGCACGAAACTCATGTTATCGCAAGAACTGCGCGCTTTGAATTCGTTTGAGCGAAGGAGTACAAACCGCTTAAAATTTTAAAATTTGGGCTAGAAAAAAGTCTCTTCGTGGATGTTGGCAAAGGCGGCTTGCAGGCTGATAAAAAACCTCGGATGAGCCTTTTCGTACTGCGCCAAAAGCTCCTTCGTAGCGGCACGCGCGGTAGGCTCCTTGCCGCCGTATTGCCTCGCAGGGCAGACCTCCTCCTCGCGCATGATCGGAAGCTCGTTATCTCTAGCACAGGCGGCGATTTGGCGCTCGCGCGCTAGAATGAACGGGCGGATGATCACGAGCCCGTTTTCGGCGACATAGCGCGGAGCGAGAGTTCGAAGCGCGCCGTTGAAGGTAAAATTCATAAAAAAGCTCTCCGCGGCGTCGTCGAGGTGGTGGGCGATGGCGATCTTATTAAAGCCGTGCTCGAGCGCGTAGGAGTAGATGTATCCGCGCCTCATACGCGAGCAAAAGCTGCAAAACGTGGTGTTTGCGCGGATCTTTTCCTTGCCGAATTCAAAAATTTTAGTATCGATTATCTCGTAGGGGATCTCGTGCTCTTTAAAATGGGCGCTTATCTCGCGCAGATCTTCGCCGATACCGTAGGTGACGGTAACGGCCCGAAACTCCCAATCTAGCGGGCTTACGCTTTGGAAGTGCTTCAGCACGTGCGCCAAGCTCATGCTGTCCTTACCGCCGCTAAGAGCTAGTAAAATTTTATCGCCGCGCTCGAACATCTTGTATTTGGCGTTGGTTTGTCCAACCCGGCGAAGTAGCTTTTTGGAGAGATTTATCATAACCTTTCGATCATTTTTAGGACGAAATTTGCGCTTGTCTGCGCGCTTTTTACCATAAACTCGTCAAAGTCGAACTCGGCTTTGTGTCCCGCCTCGTCGCTTATCGCGCGCAGCACGCAAAACGGCACGCCCAGTGCGTCGCACACCTGTGCCACGCTCGCCCCCTCCATCTCGACCGCGCTCGCGTCAAACGTCCGCTCGATCCAGCTCTTGCGCTCCTCGCCACTTACGAACTGATCGCCGCTAGCGATGATGCCCGATTTTAGCGTGATGCCAAGCTGCTCGGCGACGGTTTGCGCTATGGAATTTAGCTTCGCGTCGGTTTGGACTGAAATTTTACTTCCAGGCACGAATCCGTGCGGATGCCCAAACGCCGTGATGTCCAGATCGTGCTGCACGAGCGAGGTGGCGTATAAAATTTCGCCGATCTTAATGCCGCGCTTCAAAGCCCCCGCAACGCCCGTAAAAATGAGCGCGCGCGCGCCGAATTTCTCGATCATAACCGTAGCGGTTAGGGCGGAATTTACCTTGCCGATCTTCGAATATGCGATCACTAGATCGTGCCCGTTAAGCTTGGCGGCGTAGAATTTATTATTCGCATGCTCCGTAGCCTCCACGCTCACGCCCCGCTCGCGCAGTGCGGACAATAGCGGCTCGATCTCTTCGGGCATGGCGCCTAAGATCGCTACTTTCATCTATTCTCCTTTGCAAATTTCAGAAACTCGTCTAAGCTCGCAAGATCCGTGATGCTGAAGGTCGGCTTCTGCGTGATCTTTTTGTTTATACCTTTTAAAACCGCCGCGCCGAACTCGACGAAGCAGTCCGTCTCGCCCTCGTAATTTTTGATGCTTTGCTTGTAAAGCACGGGGCTGATAAGCTGGGCTTTAAGCAGCTCCAGCGCTTCGGATTTTGTCGTATATGTTCGCGCCGTGGCGTTAGCGACGACCGGGGCGAAGCTCTCTTTTAGCGCGGGGCTTAAAAATTCCAAAAGCTCGTCGCTGGCACTCCCTAGCATCGGGCAGTGGCTTGCGACGCTCATATTCAGCAGCATCGCGCGCTTTGCGCCTGCGGCTTTAAACTCGCCCTCGAGTGCTGCGAGATCATCTTTTTTGCCAGCGACTACGATCTGCCCGTCGCAGTTATAATTCGCCGCCCACACCTGCTTACCGGCGCTTCTCGCATTCGCGCAAATTTTCTCGACCGCCTCGTCGGCAAGAGCTAAGATCACCATCATTCCGGCGCCTTTGCCATCGCAGGCGCTCTGCATGAGCCTACCGCGAATATTTACTAGCTTTAGCATCTGCTTCGGCTCTATGCCTCCCGCAGCGCTTAGCGCGCTAAACTCGCCCAGCGAATGCCCGAGCAAAAACTGCGGAGCGATATTAAGCTTTTCTTGATCCAGCCTTTCTTGCAGCGCCGCAAGCGCCATCATGGAATTTAATGCAATCGCAGGCTGCGTAAATTCCGAAACGTCAAGCTTGTCGTTAGGCTCAAACAGTAAATTTTTAAAATCGATGCCGGCAAATTCTGAAGCCTCATCCAAAAGCGCGCGCGCAGAAGCGGAGTTTTCGTAAAACTCCCTGCCCATGCCTACGCTTTGGCAGCCCTGTCCTGGAAAGATAAAAGCAAATTTCATAAAAAATCCTAATGCTCGTGGTGATGCCCGCCGCAGCACTCGTGATCTTTTCCGTGATCGTGGTCCCCGCAGCATTCATGACCGTCTGCATGCCCATGACCTCCGCAACACTCGTGATCCTCTGCGTGATCGTGTCCGTGTCCACCGCAGCACTCTTGCCCCTCGTGATGATGGTTATGGCCGCAGCTGCAGCTGTGCGCGCCCTCCGGCTGACCGGTAAGAATTTCGTCCGCCGTCGCTTCGCGGTTCTCGACAATTTTTATATTAAATTCCAGCTCCTTGCCAGCAAACGGGTGATTAAAGTCGATAGTGACGTCCTGCTCGCCGATAGCCTTGACGCTCACGCGGGTAGTCGCGCCGTCCTCCGCCTGACCGAAAAGCTCCATACCAACGACAAGGTCGATGCCCGCAAACTGCTCTTTAGGCAGGATTTGCACGGCGTCCTGCTTATACTCGCCGACCCCGTCGCTCGGGCTTATGCGAACCGTTTTGCTCTCGCCCGCTTGTAGATTTAAAATTTCATCTTCCAGCTTTTGGATAATTTGATCTTTGCCGCTAAGAAAGGCGATCGGGTCGGAGTTTAAATTTGACTCTAAAATTTCGCCGGTTTTACCGTCTTTTAGCTCATAATGCATCTTTATAACTCGGTTGTTAGCCATAGTTTTCTCCTATTTAAAATTTTATTTTTGATTTTGTATTTAAAATTTAGATTATCTAGTGGGTGCGGCTTTAGCTTCTTTGGAGTCCGGGTATGAAGCCTTGAGCGCTTTGTAGAATTTATCTGCGCTGTCTTTATCGCCGATCTTATCGAAGCTGATCGCAGTGTGATAAAGAAGTTTTGGGGTGTAGTCTTGGCTCTCGTTATGCGAAATGCTCTTTTTATAATAGTTTATCGCTTCTGCGTATGAGCCGGAAAAATATGAAATTTCGCCCAGCATATAGTTTGCCTTTGCCGGCTTATAATTTTTGGATACTAAATAATTGTAGCGCTCTTTTGCGCCGGAATAGTCTTTTTTGGCATATAAAGTGTCAGCCTCTTTCAATACTGAAGCTTGATCTTTTGATTTAAAATCGGAGTCTGATTTTGTACTAGCAGGGGCTGAAGCAGTGCCTGCGTCTAATTCAGCGTTTTTTTTTACGCTGCTGCCGCTGCCTAATTTTTTATTGATTTCGGCGATTTGAGCTTTTATAGTGGCGATATCTCGTTTCATCTGATCTAGCTCGCTGTTGCCTTGGCTTTTGCCCGTAGTACGAATTTCTAGATCCGCCACCCTGTTTTCCAGGTTCGAAATTTTAGAACTTGTTCCTTCAAGGACGCTTCGCAAACCTTCGACACTCTCGCGTGTATTATCTACGCTAGTTTGTATCTCACTTATACGCTTGCGGTTATCGCGCAATACTTGTTCGTTTTCAGTTAACCCGTAAGAGCTGCCTGAATCAATATTGCCAGCATCAAATGCGGAAGTTTCTGCATTTAAAAAAGTGGCAGCTCCTAAAAGAGCCACCACCGTGAAATTTTTAAATTTCAAATTAGAATCCAACTTTGAATTCGTCGCGTCTGTTTTGAGCATCGCACTCTTTAGAATGCTCTGTGCAAGCCATATTGCTCTCGCCGTAGCTTACTACGGAAATTCTGCTCTCATTTACGCCTTGAGCAACCAATGCGTCTTTAGCTGCAGTAGCTCTCTTTAGACCAAGAGCATAGTTGTACTCATCAGAACCCCACTCATCGCAGTTACCCTCAACTTTAACAGTTAGAGACTCTGCGCCTGCTTGATTGAATAGAGCTGCATTGTTATTGATTGTGCCTTGCTGATCGGCTCTAATATTAAATTTATCAAAGTCGAAATAAACAGTGCCAACTTCACTTTGGATCTGAGATGCCAAAGCAGCTAGTCTATCTGCATTACTTGTGCTTGTAGTATCGGCCTCTGGGGTCTTTTTAGAACAACCGCTCAATAATAGAGCAGCAACTGCTATCGAAGATAAAACTAAATGTTTCATTTTCTATCCTTTCAAAAAAAATTGATGTCATTATATCACGAGATTTTTTAATATTTTACCAATCAACCGATTGAATTTTACCCACTCTTAACGGAAATTGGAAACTTTTATTCTCGTTAACTCTGATAATACCTACCGAGCTTCCGCTGCTGTCTTGCTTGATAAACATAATGCTGCCGCCATCGCTAGAAAATCTAGGAAACATATTTTTGCCACTAGCCGTTAACTGGCGAATCATATCGGTTTGAGTAGAGATTAAATATATATTAAATCCGCCCCCGCCGTCGCGACTAGAGTAAGTAACATAATTGCCATTTGTGCTGATGGAGTTATTATTTTTGCCGTGATAGACGAGCTGCTGAACGTTGCCGCCGTTTATGCTAGTGGCAAATACGTTTGGATAACCCAGACGGTCGCTAACAAAAGCTATGCGCGAATCGCCGTCGATAAAATTTCCATTTACATCAATGCCAGCGTAATCGGTAATTTGCTTAGCGCTGCCCGAGGCTATATCATATAAATAAATATCTGGTTGATCTTTAGGCGCATTGGTAATTAGAAGCTTTCTACCGTCGGCGCTTACATCTGAAGCTATTGTCATGCCGTGACCGGTAAAAATTTTACTCTTACTACCGTTGGATAGATTAAATTTATAGATAGCGGGCGTATTTTTATTGACGTAATAGGTGTAATAAAATTCGTTCTGCGCCGCGCTTGCCCATTTAGGGAAGATATTTAATCCGCCGCGAAGCACCACCTGCTGGTAGGTAAGCGTATAATCTGCTACCATGATCTCGCTCTCACGCGTCGAAGTGTAGCGAGATAGCAAAATCATCTCCTTCATCCAATCGACATTTGAGTACCCTAGCTGCTTGACGATCTCAGATACCGCCATATGGGCTAAAAACGGATACTTTTCGGCATTTGAAAGCGTAAAGCTCTTCTCATACATCACCCTACCGCTGTTCGCTTCAAGTACTTTGGCTTTTAGGCTCATCGGCGAGCTTTTATCACTTACCGCGTAGCGCACGATAAGAGCGGCACCGCTAGAGCCTAGATTGTCGGAAGCGCCCGCATCATAGCTGCTTTGTAGATACTCGTCGCTGACTTCAAAAGTCGCGCCGACCTTTAGATCGCCCACCATAAGTTTAAAGAATTTGTTGCCAAATTCTGAATTTGCAAGGTTCGATGCATCCTGAACAACGATTTTAGGTAGATTTACCCCTTCGTTTACGATAGACATAGTCGCATCTGCCGCGAAAATGCTACTACAAAATGCAAGAATCAAAAGTAGTTTCTTCATCTTTTCTCCTTAAATTTAGTTTGCTACGTCGGATAATACCATTTCAAATGTGTGAGATTTATTATCCGGTGATTTTGGAAAGCTTCGCTTAGGAAGCTCATCTAAAAATTTCCTTAGCTTTTGGTTAAATTCTGTGCTACGCCCAAGCTCTAAAATTTGATAATTTAAAACTCGTCCATTGTTGCTAAATTCTATGCGGACTCTAGCCTCATCGGAAATGCCCACTTGATACTCCGTCCATAGAGTTTGCAATTTCGACGTCATCTGCGAAAAATAAGCATCTAGCTCCTTTGAAATTTGAATTTTACCAGATTTTTGCGAAACGGAATTTCTTTCATAAATAAAATTCTGTTCCGAATCCGCCGCAAAAAGCATACAGCAAAAGGCAAAAATACAAAAAAGTCTCTTCACTTTTTTCCTTGCAAAATTCTAATTTGTCTTCATCACGTCGGACATCCTAGTATCAATCTCGTGCGACGCTCCGTCAGGAGACTTCGGAAAACTCTGAGTCGATAGATTATCCAAAAAATCTCGCAACTTCTGGTTAAATTCAGTCTCTCGCCCCAACTCTATAATAGTATAATCCGCCACTCGCCCATCTGCGCTAAAGACTATCTTAATCCTTGCGTCGTCCTTCGCGGTCGCCACATATCTGCTCCATAGAACTTGAAGCTTCTTCTCGATAGCGCCGTAATAAGCGTTATACTCGCCCGTCCTTTGCGTCCTGCCGCCAAGCTTATCGGATTTGACCACAGCATTTTTAGATGCCGCTTTATCCTTAGCACTAGAGGTGGCGGTTTCTTTATCGGACTTTTTGTTACTCTGAACGGCGTCGCTAGCTTTAGCGCTCTCCTCAAGCTTCTTATTGTCCTTAGTCGTATCCGAAAAAAGATCGCTCAAGCTCGGTTTTTCCTCTTTTTTTGGCTCCGGCTTAGTTTCCTCTTTTTTCTCTACTACTTTTTCGGAAGGTTTATCTTCCAACTTAGGCTCAGGCTTGGGCTCCTCTTTTTTGGGCTCAGCTTTAGGCTCGTCCTTTTTAGGTTCCGGCTCCGGCTCTTCCTTCGGCTTTTCGGGCTCTTTCGGCTTTGCCTGCACTGGAGGTGACGGAACTACTTGCGCCGTAGTCTTAATTTTATCCTCCGGCACGTCCTTAATATTCTTATTTTCAAACTCGCCCTGCTTCGTTTCTTTAGCGATTTCAGGCGCGGACGGAAGTTTATCATCTATTTCGAAATCAAAAGTAACATCCATATAATCGTTGGGATTGTCGGTATATTTTTTAAATTTTTCCTGCGGCTTGGAAATTTGATATAAAAGAACGAAAATCACCAGCAGATAGGCAAAAAGGGCGATTAAAAACGATTTAAAATTATCGTATTTAACCCCCGTAAAATTTGAATAATTAGCCATTTGTTTGAAGCGCGACTTTAGTAAAACCCGCTTGCTTTAAGCTCTTTAAGACAAACATTACATCGTCATAAACGAGTCTCTTATCGGCTTGGATATAGACGGGTTTTTCCAAGCTATACTTGCCGGTGCCTTTAAGCAGCACGAGATTATCCGGGAATTCTGCCAGACTCATCGAGCTTTTGTCGATATAAACCTTGCGATCTTCGCCGATACGCACAAGCAAGAATTCCGCGGTGTTTTCCGAAACCTGTGCTTTTGAGCCACTAGGCAGTTCGATCTTTTCATCGTAGATAATCGCCGTTTGCGCGACCATTAAAATCGCTAGCAAAACAAGCATAATATCGACGAGAGGAGTGATATTTAACTCTGGATTTTCGTCGAAATTATACATTAAATGGCTTTTCCAGTGTTTGCTTTAAATAGCAAAATATCTGCCGTACGATTTATGATACTCATAACTTCGTATGCTTTGCGTTTTATAAGTAAGCTAAAGGTATATGCGGGGATCGCTACAAAAATTCCACATCCTGTGGCAACCAGCGCCTCGCTGATCGCAGGAGCGATGGTATCAATGCCGGAATTTCCGCCGCCAAGCTTGGAAAATGTGTGAAGTATGCTAACGACTGTACCAAATAGCCCGATAAACGGCGACGTAGAGGCGACTATAGATAGCCAGGTAAGTCCGCTAGTCGAGTCGCGTTCGGCCTTGCCTTTATAAATTTCCAAGGCCTCTTTTGAAATTTTATCGGTATTTACTTTTTGAAAAATAGAGCCCGAAAGCGAAATCCTACCACCCATCAGCAAGGATTCGAGTGCCTTTGCTTCGCGGTGTTGCCACGCACTAAGCCCTACAAATCTGGAGATCAAAATCGTAAAAGTAACGACAAAATAGACGGATAGCCAAGAAAGCACGAATATCGTAATAAACGTGCTTCTCGTAAAATAACTTAAAATTAGATCTAGCATATTTAACTTTGCCTTGCGAATTCGTCAACTCTAGCCATGATCGCTGCGGAATTTGCCGCATCAGAGCTAATGGACGCAAGCATATCTTTGGCGCGCTGCAAAGACTTCGCTACGGCGCTTTCGCTATTACCTCCGATAGCCACGGCTTGAGTGGCTAGGATAGTAGTTTTTTCTTCTGTAACTTCCAAAAATCCGTCATTTACCAAAACAAGCTGCTTTTTGCCATCTTTATCCGCGATCTCGACGACGCCACCTTCACTTTTGTCTTTAAGTCCCGTTAGCAAGCTCGCATGCCCCGGCAAAATACCCATTTCGCCAGTAATGCCAGGGAGCTGGACGGATTTGACCTCACCCGAAAAGACCATCCCTTCGGGCGTAACGATATCTAAAAGCAAAAATTCTTTCATCTTAAAATTCCTATGCTTTCATCTTTTCGGCTTTTGCTACTACCTCGTCGATATTTCCTACCATATAAAAGGCATTCTCCGGCAGATCGTCGTATTTGCCCTCTAAAATTCCCTTAAAGCCAGCGATAGTTTCCTCTAGCGAGATATATTTACCCGGACTTCCGGTAAATACCTCGGCTACGAAAAACGGCTGAGATAGGTAGCGTTCGATCTTTCTAGCGCGCTCGACTACGAGTTTATCCTCTTCGCTAAGCTCATCCATACCTAAAATCGCGATGATATCCTGCAAATCTTTGTATTTTTGAAGTACCGCTTGGACTCCGCGAGCGACTTTATAATGCTCCTCGCCGATGATTTGCGGATCGAGCATTCTTGAGGTCGAATCAAGCGGATCGACGGCAGGATAAATTCCTTTTTCGGCGATCGCTCTGTTTAGAACGGTCGTCGCATCAAGGTGCGCAAAAACGGTCGCCGGCGCAGGGTCGGTAAGGTCGTCCGCAGGCACATAAACGGCCTGAACGGAGGTAATGGAACCCTTTTTGGTAGAAGTAATTCGCTCTTGCAGTTTACCCATTTCGCTAGCAAGCGTAGGCTGATAACCGACTGCGGACGGAATTCTCCCTAAAAGCGCGGACATCTCCGAACCCGACTGCGAGAAACGGAAGATATTATCGATAAACATCAAAACGTCAAGCCCTAGCTCATCGCGGAAATATTCAGCCATCGTAAGGCCGGTTAGCGCGATGCGATTTCTCGCCCCCGGCGGCTCGTTCATCTGACCGTAGGTTAAGGCGACTTTATCCAAAACTCCGGATTCTTTCATCTCGTTATAAAGGTCATTTCCCTCTCTCGTTCGTTCGCCGACGCCCGCAAATACGGAGTAACCGCTGTGTTTGAAAGCGACGTTGTGAATTAGCTCCATAATGATGACGGTCTTGCCGACGCCAGCACCGCCGAATAGACCTACCTTACCGCCCTTCGCGTAAGGGGCTAGCAGATCGACTACCTTAATGCCGGTTTCAAAAATTTCGCTCTTCGTGCTTTGGTTTTCAAAGCTAGGCGGATCTCTGTGGATCGACCAGCGGGTTTCAAATTTCTCATCCTCGCCCTCGTCGATCAGATCGCCCGTGACATTAAAAATTCTACCCAAAACTTTCTCGCCCACAGGCACCGTAATAGGCGCGCCAAGAGCCGTAGCCTCAAGCCCTCGCCTAAGTCCATCGCTCATATCCATAGCGATCGTGCGGACGCGATTGTCTCCAAGGTGCGCGGCTACCTCTAGGATCAGCCTGCGATGAGCGCCCTCGACGTCAAATTTAACCTCGATAGCTTCATTAATCTTCGGCAAGTAATCCTTGAAATCGACATCGACCACAGGACCCATTACCTGAGAAATTATTCCTTTCATCCATTTTCCTTTCATTTCATTGATTCGACGCCGCTTATGATCTCGATAAGCTCAGTCGTGATAGAACCTTGTCTGGCTTTGTTGTATGCTAAATTTAACTGCGATACGCGTTCTTTGGCGTTATTTGTCGCATTCTCCATCGCATTCATTCTCGAGCAATGCTCCGCCGCCAAAGAGTCAATAAGCGCGTAATACATGCTGTAGCTAAGATAGCTCTGGATTAAATTTAACATCAATGTTTCTTCGTCCTCAGGACTTTCAACTTCTACTTCCAATGTAGATGTTTTTAAAGCGTCCTCGTTAATCGCAGGTTCACCGATCGGCACCAGCGTATTTACCCGCATCTCTTGGGTAATCATATTCAAATAGCCGTTGTGGACGAGTATGACCTCGTCGGTTTTGCCTTCGTTAAAATCCTTAACTGCGGCTTGGACGATTTCGTTAGCTTTCTCGGACGATGGAGATGAGCTCACGCCGATATATCGCTCCAAAAGCTCAATGCCTTGAAAATCAAAATACTCTATCCCCTTTTTGCCGACGGCGCGAAGGCGAACCTTGATCTTTTTCGCTTTAAGCTCCTCGATCAAAGCTTTGATCTTTTTGATGGTGTTGATATTAAAACCGCCGCAAAGCCCTTTATCTGCGGTGATAAACAGCAGATCAACCACCTTTACTTCCCGCGTGGTATCAAAAATTCTAAGTTTTTCGTCGTTGCCCGAATTATTGCCTACGTAATTTTTAACGCGCGCAGAAATTTCACCCAAGACCTCGTTAATCTTTACCGCATAAGCTCGCGAGCGCATCGCCGCTTCTTTAGTGTTTTTAAGCTTGACGTTGGAGACCAGCTTCATAGCTTTGGTAGTCTTCTCCGTATTTTTAACGCTTTTGATTTGAAGCTTTATATCCTTTAAATTTGCCATAATTTAGCCTTTTTAAGCTGCAAAGGTCGCTTTAAAGTCATTTAGAGCCTTGATTAAATTTTCTTCCAAATCCTTCTCGATGGTCTTTTTGCTTCTGATCTCTTCAAAAATTTCAGGATATTTTGCCTCGATATACGGATAGAGCTCAGCTTCGAATTTGCCAATAGAGCTCGTAGGCACGTCGTCTAAAAATCCGCGGCTTCCCGCAAAGATGACGACCACTTGATTTTCTACCGGAAGCGGCGAATAAGGAGGTTGCTTTAAAATTTCGACCATTCTTTGTCCGCGATCCAGCTGCTTACGGCTGCTCTCGTCCAGATCGCTCGCAAACTGTGCAAATGCCTGAAGTTCGCGGTACTGGGCGAGATCTAGGCGCAAGGTTCCCGAGACCTTTTTGATCGCTTTAATCTGCGCGGAACCGCCGACGCGGCTAACCGAAAGACCTACGTTGATCGCAGGACGAATTCCTGAATTAAACAGACCCGACTCCAAGAAAATTTGACCGTCGGTAATGGAAATGACGTTTGTAGGGATATATGCCGAAACGTCGCCTGCCTGCGTCTCGATAATAGGAAGCGCCGTTAGGCTGCCTGCACCGAGTGCATCGCTTAGTTTGCTAGCGCGCTCAAGCAGGCGGGAGTGCAGATAAAATACATCACCAGGATACGCCTCGCGTCCTGGCGGACGGCGCAAGATAAGCGACATCTCGCGGTACGCAACCGCATGCTTGCTCAAATCATCGTATATGATAAGTGCGTGGCGGGAGTTATCTCTGAAATACTCACCCATCGTGCAGCCCGAATACGGAGCCAAGTATTGAAGCGCAGCCGCCTCGCTAGCACCCGCCGCAACTACGATCGTATAGTCCATCGCACCGTATTCTTCAAGTTTTTTAACGACTTGCGCGACGGTAGATTGCTTCTGACCGATTGCTACGTATATGCAGATGACATCCTGGCCCTTTTGATTGATGATGGTATCAACGGCAACGGTGGTTTTTCCCGTTTGGCGGTCGCCGATGATGAGCTCGCGTTGTCCGCGGCCGATCGGCACTAGCGCATCGATCGCCTTAAGTCCGGTTTGAAGTGGCTCGTGAACGGATTTACGAGCCATGATACCTTTGGCCTTTTCTTCGACAAATCTAGTATCGCTGGTCTCTATCGCGCCTTTGCCGTCGATCGGCTCGCCCAGGGCATTTACTACGCGACCGATTAGAGCATCACCTACCGGAACGCGCAAAAGCTTGCCCAGTCTTTTAACGCTACTACCTTCGTTAATACCGCTAGTATCGCCTAAAATCACGATGCCGACACTGCTCTCCTCTAAATTTAACGCGATACCACGAGCTCCGTTTTCGAATTCGACCATCTCGTTAGCCATTACGTTTTTTAAGCCGTAAACATTAGCAACGCCGTCTGCGACCGAAACGACCTTACCGGTTTCTTCGATATCAACGCTAAGATCGAAATTTTCGATTCGCTCTTTGATTATGCTGCTGATTTCGTCTGCCTTAATTTTCGCACCCACGCTTTACTCCTTTAAATTGCTTTTAAAATATATTCGCTCATTTTTTGTTTCAATCTATCAACTGAAAAACTAATCTCAAATCCAAGATCCTCGACTTCGATCTTAATGCCTTCAAGCTCACTTTTAACGGGTTGCAGAGTAATATCTGCATTAAATTTCTTTGAAATTTTAGCCTCTAGCTCTTTTATTTTTGCGGCGTCTATTTCGATAGCAGAATAAATTTTGCCCAAATATTTATTATCCAGTGCCGCAATATTCTTGCGCAGTTCCTCGACTATCTGCGGGATTAGTGCAATACGCCTATTTTTAGCTAGGAGTTTAATAAAATTTACGATTTTTTCGCTTGGATTTTTTATAAACGACGCGATAAGTTCCACTTTGGATTCCTCTTTTAGCGTCGGGGATTTTACAATATCTTGGAATTTTGGAATTCTAAACGCACTCGCGACGCTCTCGAGCGTCTGTAAAACAGAGCCTAGTTCATCTTTTTTATAGCTCAGTATCAGGGCGTTTACATATCTTTTTGAGGTGTTATTTATCATCATCCGACCTTTTTCTCTACGATTTTAACCAGTTTGTCTTGACCGAATTTAATGTCGTCCGATGCAAAAACATCATCCAGTATCTCGCTTACGACCTCTTTTTTGATCTTGCGCGCCTCAAAGCTCTTCTGCTCGTCGAAAGATTTTTGTAAATTCGCAATCTCTTGCTCGGTCGCATTTTTTATCTTTTCGGCAGCGAACACGATCTCTTTTTTGGCGGTTTCGATTAAAGCTGCGCCTTGAACCTTGGCATCTTGCAGATCTTTTTTAGCTTGCTCCTTGCGAGCTGCAGACTCTTTTAAAATTTTCTGATTAGCCTCAAGTCTAGATGCGATGCCGTCGATTCTACCTTGATATGCTGCTTTTGCAGGACCTTTTAAAAGATAAAACAAAATTCCGAAAAACAAAATGAAATTTATGCTTCGCCATAGCACGTCGTAGTCCTTGACTCCATCGTGCCCACCGCTTGCTAAAACAAACGCGGGAATTATAAATAAAAATAGATATTTTTTCATACTAAAATCCTCATACTTTAGCCACAGCGCTGCTTAGGACATTTTTAAATTCCGGGATTTTGGCTTGCAAATCATTTTTTAGGTTGCGCTTTTGCTCATCCAAACCACCTAAAAATTGATCAAAATCTTCCTCCATTGCAGTTTTTTTCTCGGCTATTTCTCTGGCGGCAGCCTGCTTCGCACTATCCATCGCCTCTTGCTTTATTTTAACAGCCTGCAACTTCGCAGCATCCATGATTCTTACGATCTCTGCTTTATCGGCATCTGCATCCTGCGCGTTTTTCATCGCATTTGCCTCATCTTCTTTAATAATAGCCTCTCGCTTTTCCATATGCGAAAGTAGCGGTCTATAAAGCTTGATATTTAAGAAATAAATCAAAGCTAAAAATACGACAATGGTCGTTATCATGGCGGTCAAACTTACGTCTAGCATCGCACCTCCTCCAGGTTAGTTTTAAACAAAATGCGTATTTTACAATATGAAAAATTAAAATACACTATAAAAAATCATCCGATTTTCTTTAAAAACTCGGAAATTTGTAAAATTTCGCTAAATTCGATCGAAATTTTACGCTCTTTGATACTTATTTTACCAAATTGATCAAGCTTGGCCTTTAGCTTTAAAAGCTCGGGCTTGAAGCTTTGAAATTCCACACCAGGCTTTTTCTCTTTTGGAACGGTTTTATCTTTAAGCTTTTTTACTAAATTTTCGGTATCTCTTACGCTTAGACGCTGTCCTAAAATGGTATTTAGCGCTAAAATTTGATCCTCTTTTTCGAGTCCAACCATTATCTTGGCGTGCCCTTGCGAAATTTTATCTGCGCTTATGGCGTCTTGCACTTCGGAGCATAAATTTAAAAGCCTTAGCGTATTGGTAATCTGCGTGCGGGACTTTTTGATGATGTCGGCTAACTCCTCTTGCGTGATCCTATATTCGCCGATGAGCTCTTTATAGGACTTAGCAAGCTCGATAGGATTTAGATCCTCGCGCTGGATATTTTCGATGAGGGCAAGCTCTCTTAAATTTTGAGATTTTATGTCCGCGACTACGGCTTTGATTTTACTCTCGCCCAAAAGCTTCGTCGCTCTTAGACGTCGCTCGCCGGCGATAAGGACGTAAGAATCATCTTTTTGAATAACAATGATGGGCTGAATAAGCCCGTGGCGAGAGATGCTCTCGCTTAGCTGCCTAAGTGCCTCCTCATCGAAGCTTTGACGCGGTTGATATGGATTTGGCTCGATTTTATCGACATCGATTTCGATAACTAAGCTATCGGCATTTCCACTTTCTAGCTCCCTGTTATAAGAACTTTCTACGTCGTCTAAAATCGCACCGAGCCCACGCCCGAGCGCTCTTTTTACCTTGCCCATTTTTGCTCCATTATGGATTTAGCGAGGTCTTGATAAGCGATGGAGCCGGCAGATTTTATATCGTATAAAACCACCGGCTTGCCAAAGCTTGGGCTTTCGGCTAGCTTAATATTGCGCGGAATGATAACTAGATCATCACTCTTGCCAATACGAAAAAGCTTATCGTCAAAATACTCGCGTAAATTCGCGACCGTTTCTTTGGCGAGGTTGTTTTGCAAGCTGTACATCGTAGGCAAAAATCCGCGAATTTTTAAATCTTTATTGAGCGTTTGCTTGACGACTTTTACGGTATTTAGGATCAACGCGACGCCTTCAAGCGCGTAGAATTCGCACTGAATCGGGATGATGACGCTATCGCTTGCGACCAAGGCATTTATCGTAATGCTACCGAGCGTCGGCGGCGAATCAATGATGATGAAATCATATCTGTCCTTAACCTCGGAAATTTTATTTTTTAGCATTAGTTTGAAGTCTTTCTCTTCGCTTACTTCGCGCTCGATACCTACAAGTCCGATGTTTGACGGCACCAGATCCATAAACTCAAGTTCGGTCTTTTGGATCACTTCGGACATGCTCTTACGCCCCGTTAAGACGTGATAAATGTTAAATTCAAAGTCGCTGCGGTTAAAGCCAAGCCCGGTCGTAGCGTTCGCCTGAGGGTCTACGTCGATCAGTAGGACCCGCTTTTTCTTTATCGCTAGCGACGCAGCAAGATTAACCGCTGTGGTCGTCTTTCCGACGCCGCCTTTTTGATTGGCAATCGTAATTACTTCACTCATCTTAAAGCATAAACCCTTTCTTCATTTATTATGATCGATCCGTCTTCGCAAAGTTTAGCCTGCGCGAGTGAAATTTTTTCGCCGCCTAGATGAACGCTAAATTTTTGCGATTTTTGGAATTGTAACGAAAAATTTCTAAAAATTTGCTTCCACGAGATTTTATTTTCATATAGCGCAAAAAAGCCCTCTATAGCGTCTTTTGCGCTGATTTTTATATCTAAAATTCCCGCATATTCGGGCGCGCCGAGTAGGTTCATGCCGATGCCGCAGACGAGGGTATTTTTGATCTTATTTGTCATCGCTCCGCCGATTTTACGCTCGCCCAGATAAAAATCGTTGGGCCATTTAAGCCAAAGCTGCGAACCGAGCGATGCGAGAAGCTCCTGCATAATCATCGCAAAATATATGCTTGCCGACTGCGGAGGCACGTCTGCAGGCAGATCGCTCTGCGTGACACAGAACGAAAATGCGAGATCGCCGTTTATGCTCTGCCAATCGTTGCCGCGCGAGCCGATACCAGCGCTTTGGCGATTTGCGGCGATCGCAAAGGGCGGTGTTATCCTGCCTTCGCGCACGGCACCCACCAAAAACTCCTGCGTGGAGGGCATTTGTTCTACAAATTCTACTTGCAAAACCCGCTCCTTGCGTAAGACGAAGGGCTCGCCTTGAAATATTGCAA
>CAUQPS010000030.1:0-19519 GCA_963520005.1 uncultured Campylobacter sp. | reverse complement strand
ATCGACTACTCCGTAACTCTGCTGCGAAAAGACAGAGCCGATCACTCCTTTAGCTTCGCGATATTCGCCTTTATCGTTTTTATTTTAAGCTCGGTGCTTTTCATCTCGGGCTCCATTCAAAACGATCTTGAAAAGGTCATCAAGCTCAGACCCGACATCGTAGTAGAGACTCTGCGAGCGGGCAAACGCGACCTAATGCACGACGGCTATATCTACGACATCTCTAAGATCGCGGGCGTCAGTGAAGTGCAGGGCGCCGTGGACGGGATGTATTACTTCGCTCAAAAGCGCGTTTGGTTTCATATCGTAGGCGACGAAAGCCTGAGCGAAAACGAAATGATCGTAGGCGAGGGGGTAAAAGCGGCGATGGGCGAGTGGTACTACGAGGACGAGTTTCATTTTTTGACCGAGCAGCGCCTAATCGCGATTAAGATTAATAAAATTTCGCCGCACGAAAGCAGTATCGTCTCAAACGACGTGATCTATCTAAATCCTGTTACCGCGCGCGAGGTGCTAAGTCTCAAAGAGGGCGAATACACCAAGCTCTACGTAAGCGTGCCCAACCCCAACGAAGTAAGCGAAGTAGCGCTTAAGATCGTAAATTTATACCCCAACACGCAAGCCCTTAGCGCCGAGGACGCGGTAGCCGAAGTGAGGCATCTGTATTATTACAAAGGAGGGATCTTTATGGTGCTTTACGCCGTGGCGATGATCTCGTTTTTCATCTTGCTGAAAAATCAAATTTCGCTCGCATACGGCGAGAAGAAAAAGGAGATCGCGATCTTGCGCAGCATCGGCTTTTGTATAAAGGACATCATCGCGATGAAATTTATTCAAAATTTCATCGTCTCGCTAAGCGCTTATCTGCTCGGCGTCGCTAGCGCTTATGCTTATGTTTTTATCTTGGATGCGCCGCTTTTGCGCGATATATTTTTAGGCGGCGAGCTGCGAAATTTCATCACCTTCACGCCTTCGATAAATTTCAATATGCTCTTTTTGATCTTTGTCTTTAGCGTGATCCCGTTTTTGGCGTTCGTCATCATCCCTTCGTGGCGCATCGCTATAGGCGATATGAGCGAGGCGGTCAAATGAGTAAGATAGAGATCAAGCAGCTTTGTAAAATTTACAACGAGGGCAGGGCGAATGAATTTCGCGCTTTGAAAAATATAAGCTTAAGCGTCGAGGAAGGGCAGATCGTAATCTTAAAAGGAGTTAGCGGCAGCGGCAAAAGTACGCTTCTATCCATCATAGGCGCGCTTTCTAAGCCTAGCAGCGGCGAGGTTTTGGTGGACGGCGCAAATGTCTCTAAGCTCGCCGATATCGAAAGCTCCGCGTATCGCCATAAAAAAATCGGCTTTATCTTTCAGTCTTTCAATCTGCTTGAGGCGCTTAGCGTCTATAAAAACGTCCTTGCGCCGCTTAGTCTTGAGCGGCTGAGCAGAGATGAGCTTGGCGCGCGCATAGACGAAGCGATGCAGATCGCTAATATCGCGCATAAAAAAGATCAGATCGTCTCCAGCCTTAGCGGCGGCGAGAAGCAGCGCTGCGCTATCGCAAGGGCGCTCGTGATGAATCCGCAGATCATCTTGGCCGACGAGCCGACGGCAAATTTAGACAAACAAAACTCGCTCGGCTTTATCGAAATGCTCTCAAAGCTCAAAGAGCTAAAAAAGACCGTTTTGATCGCGACGCACGACATACTCTTCGACGAGTTAAGTTTCGTAGATCGATATGTGTTTTTAAAAGACGGAGAAATTTCTGCATGAGCGTATTTTTATCGGGCAGCGTGATCGCGTTTTTGGCCGTGGAGCTGATCGTAATAGCGCTGATGGCGATCTCGCAGTTTCACATCGTGCGGATCATGCGCTACTGGGACTTTAATGCCACCTCAAATTTACAATACGCCCTGGAGAAAAGAAACTATCTCATCAATACCATTTTGTTCTTTACGATAGCGTGCAAGATCATTTTGTTTATATTTTTCGCGCTCTGCCTAAACGAGCTCTCTTCGGTCGTGCCGGGCGCGATGTGCTCCGCGGGCGTCGTGGGCTCGAACCGCTACGGCAACATCCTGCTGCTTTTAAAAATTTTACTGATCTTTGGCTTTGGGCTCTGGCTTATTTTAAACAGCCTCGATCTTAAAGCGGGCAAATTTCCCTATCTGCGGCGCAAATACCTGATCTTTACCATCCTTTTTACGGGCGTTTTGGCGGAGTTTATTTTAGAAATTCTATTTTTTACCAATATCCCGCTGCGCGTGCCGGTGTTTTGCTGCTCGGTCGTATTTCGCGCGCCGAAGCTCCCGTTCGGCTATACGCAGGCGCTTTTAGCGACTTTTTTTTACGCGATATTAGGCGCCATTTTGATCTTAAATTTCTTAAAGCAGTCGATGGCGAGCTTTGCTCTGAATTTGCTCTTTTTGTTCGTCGCATACTACGCGATCACCTATTTTTTCGGGCTTTACGTTTACGAGCAGCCCAACCATAAATGCCCGTATTGCATGCTTTTGAAGGATTATTACTTCGTCGGCTATGCGATCTGGGGCTCGCTGTTTTTGGGTATATTTTTCGGCATCGTGCCGTTTTTAACGGAGCTCATCACCAAGCGCGCCTACACCCACCTGCTTAAATACTCCTCGTTCTGGCTCATTCTAAACGCGCTCATCTGTAGCGCCTACGTCGTCAAATACTACTTCGTACGGGGCGCGCTGCTATGATTAAGAAAATTTTTGCCGCGGTTTTGCTCGCCTGTGTGATGGGACTGCTCATATCGTCCATGGATATAGGCGAATCCAAAATTTCCGTGCGTCACGGCAACACCGATAAGAAGCCGCTGCAGATCGAATTCGGCAAATATCTATGCCATGAGAGCGGCACGGTGATAAACGATCTGTACAACACCGCTCAGGCCGTTATGCCAAACGGCGATACATATTTTTTCAACGACATCGCAAACGTCTTCATGTGGCTGATGCGGCAAAAAAACAGAGATGAGATCGTGGTGTGGGTTTATTCGCAAGACACCGAAAAATACATCATCGCCAAGGACGCCTGGTACTCGCGCGTCGAGATCACGCCGATGGGCTACGGTTTTGGCGCATATGAGTTTCACAACTACGGCAGGAGCGACTACTACTACGACGAGATCGTGCTGTGCGCCGCGCGCGGCGAAACGCTGCTAAATCCGCTCATAAACATCCTGCTTTCGGAAAATAAAATTTAGCCTCGCGACGGATCGGAAAATGAAATTTAGCCCCTCGATGGATCGGAAATAAAATTTAGCCGTGTGGCAGGTAGGAAATAAAATTTAATCCCGCAGCGGGCGCGACTTGTCGCAGATACGGCCGCCGCGTAAATTTTACCTGCGCTTGCCGCTTTTATTAAATTTTGCTCGCTACCGCTTTCGTTAAATTTAGCTCGCGTCCGAGTTTGCGTTCGCACGCAATTATTAAATTTGCTCGTATTTGCCCAAGCTCGCGCCCATTCGTATTCATTGAAATTTAGCCCGCCCGCACCAAAACCCTCACTCGTCCGCTCTCATGGAATTTAGCTCGCATTTGCCTGGGCTCACATCGGCTTGCTCGTTAAATTTGACCCGCCCGCACCGCTTGCTCGTGTCTGCCGCTTCGTCCGTGCCGCCTATCAGTTTAAAATTCCAAGCCGCACTCGCTCGTTAATTTTATACGGCTTTCGGCGTGAAGCGCGAAAATATCGCCTTTAAAATGCGAAATTCACACCTCCTATGCCGTCTTGCCATAGAATTAAAATGTCTAATTCGATCCAAATTAAAACGCTTGGCTCAAAATTCGGTGCCACTGAAATTCATCGTTGCCTTTCTACTAAAATTCTAGTCTAAATCTTAGTCCTATGCCGTTAGATTTAATATCGCTTCCATATGCTCCGACGTAGGAGAGCTTAAGCGTAGCGCGGCTTGAAAGAGACGCCTCGATTCCTGCTTCGGCAGTCGTTAGGTTTTGTAACTTCTCGCCTTTTAGCTGCGTACCACCTAGCCCGTTTACGTATAAATAAGCCTGCGGCTGCTTATCTGAAAAGAAACGATTATATGCCACGTCCGCACTTGCTCTTAAACCTACTCCGCCGATTCTAAACGGAACGCTAGGTTTTATACCAATGCTTACGGCTTGTAAATTTCGCGTTTTGTTTTCAATGCGAATCAAAGAGTTGCTGACGTTATCTATTTTCGTGCGAGTATGCGAAACACCAGCGTAGGGTTCTACACTAAAGCTGTCCGCGTTGCTAAAACCCATATAAGAAACCTGTGCGAATGCACTTAAACTAGAGGCATTTGAGCCTACATATTCGTAAGCTATAGGCGAAACCGATGAGATTAGCTTTCTATCTCGATCATATTTTGAATATATCGCACCGAAGCTAAATTTAACGGGTTCAAACCCGATGTCGGAATAAATTCCGCTATGAAAATCCTTGCTTTTGACCTCCTTGGTGCCGCTTATTTTATCGTCCGTACGCCCCGCGCCTACAAATACACCGACGCTTGAACTATCACCGATTAAAGAGTCAATACCGATTAAATTTACGAACGAATCGGAATGCAATTTATCAATACCGGTATCTTTATCGGATTTAATTCGATTTGTGCCCGAAAAGATCCAAAATCTAGTGTCTTTATCAATATTTACGGCATTCGCGCCACCTCTATTTTTAACGACGCTTGCCATCATTATGGAATTTATCGCGGAATTATTTGCCGCAGCAAATTCAGCATCATTTGCGAACGCGCTATAATACTCTCGCGCTTGAGCATGGTTTGAGCCTAAAATTTGCGTATAAATTTCGCTGCTGCGATTGGCGACGAGTAGATCTGCGAACGCTCTTTGCGAAGAGCTTAGTGCAAAATCTTGCATACTCGTTCCACTTTGGATCGAAAGGCGTAAATTTGAGCCACTCGCCTCCTCTTTGCTCGTTTTGAAAAACGCATAGCTATCCTGAGTGCTTGCCAAATTTGCACCGCTAAATGTGCCCGTGGCGGTTAAAATTTTCTTAGAGCCGGGGTTGTCGACGAGGTTTTGAAGATCGCTAGTATTAACTTGCCCTGCTCTTAGTAATGAGCCTTGTTTAAAGCTTAAATTTAAATTATTCACGCCGTCATTTACTACGAATGCACCACCGCTATTGATTGTTGCTTTTACCGTGGTTGCATCGCTTGCCTTGCTCACGCTTCGCCAGCCGTTCCTTTCAGGTACCCTATATACTGCAGAGTGCAAAATTTCAAGTTCGCCGCCATTTTGTACATCGATATGTTTGCTTTTACCGATTGATTGATTGAGCGCCGAAATTTTGCCACTATAGATAGTGGTAGTTCCGGTGAAAGTATTGTCGCCCGTAAGTGTTAAGGTGCCGCTGCCTCTTTTGATGAGCGCACCCTCATAGCCCTGTGCGGCCCGCTCGGCTCTCGCCTTCTCTCTTGCGGTCTCAAAAGTAAGCTCAGCTTTTTCCTCTGGGCTTAAATTTTGTTTTGAAGCAAGGACGGCTTTTCTTGCTACCCAAACGGCTGCTTCGTTTTGATCCTCGATTTTTCTAAATTTGATAGCTTTATCAGATATATCGTTGCTCCATATATCGTCTTGATCCATAGTAATGTCGAAATTTCCTAAAAATTGCCCAGGACCAAACATTGCTTTGCCAAGGTCTAAGATGCCCCAGCCCCAGACTTTGCTTGGTACGCCGAGCCCGTCACTGCCCCAGCGCTCCAAGGGTTGCCCTTCGTGACCTGCTCTAAGCGTCGTTTGTCTTGCGGTAGTAAGCATCGTATCGCGGACCTGTGCCGCATTCATATATGGATAGCGCTGGAATATGACACCTAACGCACCGCTTACGTGTGGAGCCGCCATAGAGGTACCACCCCAGCTAGCGTATGAAGCCTTTTTAGTTTTTAGATTGACGGTGGAGGAGTAAATATCTGCAGCGGGTGCAGCGATCGTCCACCATTTGGAATTTCCTGCGAGATTAAATCTCTGTGCATCACTTACTTCGCCGTTTGCGTTACTGCCGTTAGGATAGCCCCAAGTACCATTTTGTCCCGTGACATTTACCCAGTATTTTTCTGCATCAGGCCTGAAATACGGCAAGGCTGCACGTGTAAAAGACTCCGCCATAAGGCTTCTATTTCCTGCCGTAAAGACTTGAATGATCTGCCTTTTGACCGCTACTTCGTATGCGGCGTCTATGAAGCTTTTTTCGCCTTTAGTAACAAACTGATAGTAAGCTTTTTTAGCTGCGTTTAAGTCTTTTAGATACATATGATCTTTAGCGTTGTTAGTTTCAGTAACGCTGATAGTATCTCTGATGTTCGTATTGTATTCGTTTATATGCCTTAAGCCGGAGGATGGTTTATAGCCCGTAGCGCCCGAGTAAGCGGAATTTACCTTTCTATTTGACCCCCAACTATTATTGATTACCCTAACGCCTGCATCGGCAAGCGCGTTGTAACCTTTTAGAAAAAAATTGTAATCCTGATTCGGTCCGTAAGTCATACCATCGTTGCCGCCTGTATTTGCGGAGTATAAATTTGACTTATACGCTACACCGTGCATTCCGTTGCCGTCCCTGCTTGCAGCCATAGTACCGCTGACATGCGTACCGTGGCTATCATTTACGCCTGCTTGCCACGAGCCTTCGATGTCGAATTTTTCGCCCTTTTTAAACTCACCCTTATTTGTCTCGTCGTATTCACTGCTTGAACCTGCTTTAAAGGGTGAATTGCCATATTTAGTATCGGGATACCTCATTCCGTCTTTATCGTATACGCCACTGCTTTTTACAATATTTATCCTTCCGCCTCCAAATTCTAGGTGGCTAAGCAGTACGCCCGAGTCCATAACGCCGATTTTTACGCCACTACCGTCAAAGCCTAGCGCATAAGCCGTAGAGGCATTCATTGAGGTTAAACCCCAATCTTTTTTATATTCGTCGCTCTCCCAGCTACTCGTATTACCGAGTATTCCCGTTTCAGTATAGGCGCCTAGACAAGTACCCGATAGCAACAAACATGCAGCTATGGATAGCGTAGGTAGGTTTAAGCGCTCTTTGCAGCGCGAATTTATAAATTTCGATATTCGATCGTAATTCATAGGTATCCTTTCGTAAAAAATTTATTTAATTATACATTACTTAAAATTAAATATTAATTATTATAAATAAGAAATTTTAATTACAAATTTTAGATAATACCGGAATAAATGAGCTTGCGTAAGTTAAACTTTTTATATATTATGGCATATAAAACAAATGCTCAACAAATAAATTTATATCAATACGGGCGGCGAAATTTTAAGCTATAATGGCGCCAAATTTCACATTAAGGGAGCGAAAATGAGCGAAATTTTAGATCAAACGCTGGAGTGCGCGAAAGAAATTTTAGGCGCCCAGGCGCTGGAACTTAAGATTGAGCGCGCGGTCGTGGGGCTGTTTTTTAGCGGCGTGAAGCTGCAAGGAGGCGCGTGCGGGCTTAGCTATACGCCGCTAAAGTCCCTATCAGGCGCCGTTTGCTGCCCCTCGCAGGCAAGCGCGATGCCGGATTCGGGCAATATCGCGGGCAAGAGCGTGCGCTATCTGCTGCGCGACCTAAACTCCGCCGCGCCGCTTAAAAAGACGCTCGCGCTCGCCGCGCTAAATGCGCTCGGCAGGGCGTGTTTTGATAAAGTCACCGCCGATTACGATGTGAAATTCGGTGCCGATCCCTTTGATGGGCTGCGGATCGAGCGCGGCAGCTTTAGCGTCATCGTGGGCGCGCTGGTGCCCTACATCAAGACGCTGATGAAAAATGGCGCGGATTTTAAAATTTTAGAGCTCGACAAAAGCACGCTTAAAGAGGCGGAGCTGCCGTTTTACCTGCCCGCAAGCGAGGCCGCAAGCGTCGTGCCGCGCGCAGATAATGTGATAATCACGGCTACGACGCTCATCAACGATACGCTCGATGGACTTTTACGACTGAAAAAAAGCGGCGCCAAGCTCGTGCTCGTGGGGCCCACCACGCCGCTACTGCCGCGGGCGCTGTTTGAGCGCGGCGTGGACTTTGCGGGAGGCACGCTCGTGCGGGATGCGGACGCGGTGCTCGATATCATCGCGCAGGCGGGCTCGGGGTATCATTTTTTGGGTAAATTTGCCGATAAAATCACGATCTGTAGGGGCTAGTGCGCGGATTGAAATTTTAAAATTTGCGCGCAAAGGACTTTGCTGCGAATTTTTATAGATCTACGCGAACGTTTTAAGAAGTCTTTTTTAAAAAACGATGTAAAATGTCCGCTTTAGAAATGAGAGGAGCTATAGATGAATAGCAAAAGACGAAATGCGATGAAATTTAGCTTGGCGTGCGCAGCTTCGCTACTTTGCGTCGGTACCGCCTCGTTTGGGGTGAGCTTAAATTCGAAGGAGAAAAATATGCAAAAGTGCGTCTATATCGTGCACGGCTATGATGCTTCGCCTAAAAGCCATTGGTTTGCATGGCTTAAAGGCGAGATCGAAAAATCGGGCGCGAGGGCGGAAATTTTAGCGATGCCTACGCCTGCGCACCCAAGGCTTGATGAGTGGCTGAAAACTCTACGCGAAAGCGTAAAATTTGAAGGCGAAGTTTATCTGGTCGGACACAGCCTCGGCTGCCCTACAATCTTAAATTTCTTACAAAGCAGTGCCGCAAGCGGCGCAGTAGAGGGCGTAGTGCTGGTCTCGGGGCTTGCAAAGCCGCTTAGCGATCCGCAATTTAAAATTTTAGACGAGTTTATGGATAAAGGCTTTGATTTTGAGCGCATAAAAGCCGCCGCAAAACAGCGCGCGGTGGTTGCCGCAAAGGACGATTATATCGTGCCGTTTAGCTTCAGCCGCGAGTTAGCGGGGCAGATCGATGCTAAGTTTTACGAGGTGGAAAAAGGCGGGCATTTTTTGGATAGAGACGGCTTTACGAAGTTTGATCTTGTGTATGAAATTTTAGAAAAAATGATGAAGCTAAAGAGCTAGGCTTCGGATAAACGCGCCCACTCGGTTTTTTGCTTTTGCGTTCGCCGCTCGCATTTTTCTCTGCCGAAGCTCGGATTTGCTTTGCGGCTAAGATAAGGGTCTCGTCTTTAGCTCAAAGTTCGCTGCCCGCATAAATAAATAGATAAGCCCGCGGTGCAATTGCCGTTTGCAAAAGCAAGTTCCGCGCCGTTTTAAAATTTTGCAAACGCCGTAGCGACGATAAGCGCGTTTTATATAAATTTCAAAAAGCGGCGGCTAGTGAGAATTTTATCCGTTCACGAAATTTTGTCCGCGGCGAAATTTCACACTCGGTTTGTGCGAGCTAAATCCGTGTTCAAGCCCATGCTGCGTAGGAGATAAAATTTAGCGGGCGCGGCGGAGCTTTTTCGACGACGAAATTTTAAAATTTTAAGGCAAGCGAGATGAGCTAAATTTTAAATAGCACTCGGCTTGTGCGAGCTAAATCCGTGTTCAAGCTCATGCTGCGTAGGAGATAAAATTTAGTGGGCGCGAAAGGCGCATAAGTTTAACTTTTCTTTTCGTTAAACACATACGAGATCACGAAAACGATCAGACAAACGGGCGCGAACGCAAATGCAAACGCCACTCTCCAGCCTGCCACATGCTCGCCCCAAAAATACCCCGCTGCGAGGCATGCAAAAATCCGCCGTAAAAAGCTCCGAGCGATAAATTTTCTACCGAAAAAAAGCAGTAAACTAAGATTTGGATTTTTTACAAACAGCTTGCTTGGCTTAAAATTTTTATACCTTTTAAACAAATACCAAAGCAGCGCGTAAGCCAAAATCGCAAATATTGCGACAAAACGGCAATCCTTAGCGCGCCCGCCAAAGGAAAAACCGCCAAAATCAAAGCCGCCCGCTAAGCGAGCAAATATCTCGCTGCCCTGTGAAATTTATACCTTTGCTCCGCATCCATCGGTCTTAAGTCCCTTAAATTTTTAATAAAATTCATATTAGAGAATTTAGCGCCTCTCTATATCTCTACCGCCCAAATAATATTCTTCCAGCGGATAATTTATATTGCCGCAGTTATCAAATTTAAAACCTTTTCCGATACCGACTACGGCATTTTTTCTCTCTTTATAGTATTTCTTCACGATAATAAAATTTCCTCTCTCTCTCGTATCGCACAGATACTCCGAATGGTTAAATTGCATATAATTGCCGTTAAATATAGCGAATTTATCAAGGAGCAAAGTGCCAGTAACATCATTCTCGCTACCATCTATTCCAACTATCGGTCTATCAAATCCAACGCTCATATCGTTCAAATTTATTTTTAGATATTTCTTTGGATCGGTTTTTTTAGCCTTTAGCTCTTTCATCAGTATCTCCTCCGTCGTTTTTCCCTCTTGATAATATTTTTCTAATACTTCAAAACAATTCAATAAGTTTATATTTTCTAGTTCATAGTATGCAACCTCGTATCTACTATGCCAAAAACTACCGTAGGTTTTAAATTTGTAATCGTCAATCATCCAATCTAGTTTTATATCATAATCTAAATACGCTCCTGCTACTCTTTTATACAACTCCTCTTTGGGTAAAATTCTATCCTCTTTTAGACAATAGCCTTGTTTGTATTTGTTATAGTCGGAAAGAGAAACGACAGCGAAACCTCGTGAAGTGGAGTAATCGGGGATGATGCGGATAAATGCGGCGCAAAGTATTATTATAAGAAGTAGCGCTCCAGCTAGCACTTTAAATTTAATAGAGCTGTAGAATTTCATATCAGTTCTTTTCTATCCATCCATTCGTTAGAGGCTAATCTTTCCGGACCAGGAGGAGTTTTCTTTCCCCACAAATAATAACTCAATATATCGGCTCCGTAATTACCCTCTAATTCTAATCTCAAATCAGTTTCTTTTTTGCTCATCTCTTATCCTTTTTCGGTTACATTCGTTAAGATAAAATTTCAATTAAATTCATCCGCCGTGAATCCACATATCCAGCTCCTGTTCCGCCGGAGCTTTGATATCAAAATTTATATTTCCGCAATTATCGTATGAGAATTTACGTCGTAGATTTTTCATATGGGTATAAGCCAAGACTTCGTTAAAGCTTTCTAAATTCTCATATCCGTTTTTTATTCGCATTAAATTTTCTTCACTTTTGATTTTTATTAAATCTTCTTTATCGCTAAGCTCGATATACCAACTTATATAACCAGGTCTGGCATAATTCACAAAAAATTTATTCTCTTTTATTAAAAACGATTTTTCTAAAAACATTTTTACACCATGAAGCGAATTTTTCTCTTCCGATAAGATAACAGGCTTTTTAAAGCCCAAAATTTCATCCTTATACACAAAGTATTTGGATAGATCGGAGATATCTATTTGCGTCTTGTCTTTTATCTCATAATCAAAACTCTTTCTGTCGGTATTTTCAACCAAAAAATCAAACCAGTTTTCTTCATTAAAATCGCCGATTAGATAGAGCTTGGAGATGTGTGCCGTATAAAAACTATGGCCGAAAATTTTTATATCGTGCTCATCGATAATGGTATTTCGCAGAACCTCATAGTCGTGATATCTTTTAAAATAATTTGTAGCCGCATTTTGAAGTAGCTCTTCGTTACTCAGAATTCTATTCTCTTTTAGACAATATCCTCGCTTGTATTTGTTGTAGTCGGGAAGGGAAACTACGGTGAAGCCTTGTGAGGTGGAAAAATCTGGGATTATACGGACAAATGCGGCGCAGAGTATTATTATAAGAAGCAGCGTGCCCGCTAGGATTTTAAATTTAAGTTTGCGAAATTTCATAACGATCCTTTAAATACCGCCAGCGAAGCAAATGCACACCTCGCCGCCGCGTAAAATTTATACCTTTGCTCCGCATCCATCGCCCTGAGCTTTTTAAATTTGAGATAAATTTACGCGATGCTAAAAGTTTTTATATCCGCGCCAAAACCCCTTTGCATCGCTAAATTTAAGATCTCGCGCTAGCCAATTTTAAATCGCCGTAATATTTAAATTTTGGTTTTCGCGGCACTCAAATTTTACTCGGCGCGGCGCCAAAAATTTCAGATAAGCTCTAAAGCCGCACCTTGGTTTTATGCCGGCAAAATTTAATCGAGCCGCAAAAAGTCGGTCTGCCGCGTAAAATTCAGCGGCGCGGCGAGAGGGGCCCGTCTCGTAAAGCGGGGCCGCATAAAATTTGGCCGCACCGCAAAAGCTACTCCGCTGCGCAAAATTTAACCGCGCCGCGCCAAAGCTTGTTACTTCTTCGGCTTGCTTAGCTCATAGCCGAAGCGGATCTTTTTGCTCTCGCCCGGCTTTAGCTCAAAGTCCCAGCTAAGTAGTCCGTCCTTGCCGAGGCTGCTCTGCTCGGGCGAGTTTTTCAGCGCGACCTTTATGTCTTCATGCGTCGAAACGGGCGCTCGCTCTTGCAAAACCACGTTCCACGCGCGCTTGGAGCCGTTTTTGATCTCGTAATCCCAAGCCATGGAATTTTTACTTTCGCCGCCGAAAAATGAGTTTTTCGTGAAGTTGTTCGCCTGCTCTTTTTTGACTTCGATCAGGCTGTTTTTACCCAGATATGCCGTAGCCTCGGAGTTTGCGGCAAAGCCTAGATGCACGAGCCCGATCTGCACGCCGTCGAGCTTTATTAGCGTTTCGCTCTCCTCTATGCTTCTTTCGGGGCTAAATTTAGCCCGCACGTAGGCCGCCTCACTGCCGTAGCCGTCGATGAGCAGATCAAATTTCGCATCCAGACTCTGTTTATCGAAGCTGAACTCGCCCGCCTCGCCCGCCTTGAGGCTTACGCCGCTAATTTTCCACACCTTTGAGAGCGAGTTTTCGATATTTGCGCCTGTCCTTGCATACGACGATCTGGCCTCCGCCGCAGGCGCCCTCTGCATATCCGCCACCTCTAGCATCACGTCCTTTTTATAAGCCGCTGCGGGTGCCGGCCTTACAGGTTCGCCCTCGTACCACGGGTAAAAGGGCTGCGGCGCGGTCTGCGAGGAGTATTCGTAAGGATACAGCGCGATCGTCAAATTCGCTAGCTCGGCGTTTAGGGGATTTTGCACCGAGAGCTTTTGCGCGACCTCGATTTTGCCGCTTGCAAGATCGGCAGAGAGCTCGTTGTGCGTGTAGGCGCTAACATCGACGGGGTAGCTTATTTTTACAAAGCTCGGATCGCAGCCAAAGTTCGCGTTTAAGCGGCGTTCGTTTTTGATCACGTATTTTGAAATTTTCTCTTTGAGCTTTCCGATTTGCTCGTCTGTCTTTGAAATTTCGCCCGCTACGAGCAGGACTTCGTCGTAAATTTTTTGCGAATCCGCCTTTAGGCTCGCCAAACTTCTATCTTTTAAGCTCGCAAAATCGCTTAAAAAGCGCTGCTGCGCCTTAAGCGCGACCAGGCGGTCGTTTAGCTCGCGTAGGCTCTTTTCGTCCGCTTCTTTTTTGGCGAATTCCGCGTTTTTCACGGGCTCGATCTCCCCCAAAGACAATTCGCGCACTTCGCAAGAGCCCGCGATCTCGATGCTGCGGATATCTAAGTACTCCGGCACGTTCACGCTGAAGTTTGATTTTTGCGCGCCGAAGTTTTGGTGCAAGAAGGCAGAGTTCGCGTAGATCTCAAGGCTATTTTCCTGCGCGCTCAAATTTACGGCAAGCGCCGCCGCTGCGCTTAAAAGCACTATTTTTTTCATTTTCGCTCCTTAAAAATTTTACGTAATTGTAACGATAAATTTTGATTTTTATGCTTAAAATTTAGAGCAAATTTTAAAATTTTAGCCTCGCCACCCGCTTTGAAATTTTAAAATTTAGCCGCCGTAAAATCCCCGCAGCGGACGCTAAAATTTTACCGCTGCTAACGCCTATTAAGTCCTCTCGCTCTCGCAGCCGAAGCGATAAAATTTTAAAATTTCGAAGCTTCAATTTTGAGGACGAGCTGTACCCCTCCGCGAAGTTAAACCGATAAAAATGCAGGCGTTAGCCTGCCGTAACTTTAGCGGGGCGTGGGGCAGAGCCCCGCTCGCAGCGGCGGCTTAGCCGCCGCGAGAAGTTAAGATCAAAACGGATACGTCAAGCAGCAGACGCGACCGACCTTTTCGTTGTAGCTGACGTCGAGCTTCAGATCGTATAGTTTGCTTAAAATTTCGCTCTTTATGATCTGCTCGGCTTTGCCGTATGCGACCTCGCCGCCGCCTTTTACGAGCGCGACGTATCCGCCCAAAAGCAGCGCGAAGTCCGGATTGTGCGTGGCCAAAACGACAGTGTAGCCGTTTTTTAAAAGCTCTTTTGTAGCGCGGAGGAATTTGTATTGGTTGGCAAAATCCAGCGCCGAGGTGGGCTCGTCGAAGATCACGATCTTAGGCTCGCTGCAAAGTGCGCGCGCGATGGACGCCATCTGCCTCTGGCCGCCGCTTAGGCGCGTGATGATCTTGTCTTTTAGGTGCCAAATTTCAAGCATTTTCATGTAGCGCTGCGCGAGCTTGTAGTCGTTTTCGCTCGGCTGCGAAAAGATACCTATATGCGCCGTGCGCCCCATCAGGACGTATTCAAAGACGCTGTAGTCGTACTCGCAGACCTCGCTTTGCGAGACGTAGCCGATGATCTCGGCGCGCCCTTTGGCGCTGAGGCTCGCCATATCCTTGCCGTCGATTGAAATTTTACCGCGCAGAGGCTCAAGCGTGCCGCTGATTAAATTTAAAAGCGTCGATTTGCCCGCGCCGTTTTGCCCCAAAATCGTAAGCATCGCGCCCGCTTCGAGGTTGAAATTCACGTCGCGCAGCGTTAGAGGGGCGGATTTTACGTAGCCGAAGTCTAAGCTCTCAACCCTAACCATTTAGCTTCCTTTTGTTTTTAAGTAGGATGAATATAAAAAATAGCGTGCCGATAAAGCCCGTAAGCACCCCCAGCGGGATCTCGCTTTGATTTATGCTACGCGCTACGTCGTCTACGATGAGCACGAAGATCGCGCTTAAAAATATGCTCGCGGGGATCGCCTTGGTGTTGCTCACGCCCACGATCATGCGCGTTAGATGCGGCATCAAAAGCCCCACCCACGCGACTATGCCGCTGATACACACGCTGCTTGCGGTTAGCAGCGTCGCGCAGACGATGATGATGCCCCGCTCCAGCACGACGTTTACGCCGAGCTTCGCCGCGGTCGCATCGCCCATGGATAGGACGTTTATTCGGTAGCTCATCAGCACCAAGATAGCGATACAAACCCCCATCACCGGCGCTATCATCGCTAGTACGCTAGGATCGACCTTCGCGAGGCTTCCTAGCTGCCAATACACGATGTCTGCAAGCTTCGTCTCGGGATCGGCCATAAATTTTAAAAATCCGATCAGCGCGCCCATCAGACCGCTTACAATGATGCCGGCAAGCACGAGCATTATGGTGGCGCTCGAACGAAGCGCGCGCGTAATCAGAAGCGTAATGCAAACCGCCGTAAGCCCGAAAATAAAGGCGAAAAGCTGGATCAAAAGGATGTTTAGATCAAGCAGGATCGCGATCGCTGCGCCCACGCAAGCTCCGGCGCTCACGCCCAAAAGATCGGGCGAGACGAGCTGATTTTTAAAGACGCCTTGATACGCCGTGCCGCTGATGCCCAGCGCCGCGCCCACGAGTACCGCAGCGATGATGCGCGGCAAGCGCACATCCATAACGACGTTGTGGACGTTTTGCGCTACCTCGCCGCCGCTAAGCGCTTTTAAAACCTCGGCAATGCTTAGTCCGAAGCGCCCTATACAAAGCGATATCGCGATCGTCGCGATCGTCGCCAGTATCAGTAGCACGAGCATAAATTTAAAATTTTTCATACCTTCCCTTGCTTTAAATTTTATCTTTTGCCTTAAATTTAATCTTTGAAATTTCGCTTTATCGAAACCCGTTTAAAATTTCGCTTTAAATTCCACCTTCCAGCTCGTAGCGAAAGGCTTGCAGTAAAATTCCTTCGTGATAGCTCCAAGATCAATATTTCAGAAAAGATCCGGATGGAAATTTTAGCCGCCTGCAAGATTTGCAGTGACGTCCTCGCGCCCGTGCGGTCTCAGCCGAAAATGTTTGCAGGTGCAGCATAGATGCACTTTTGCTGCACCGCCTCAAGCTGCGAAACGCAGGACTTGGCAGCAATGCCTCCGCCTCGCACGAGGCGCCTTCTACCGATGATGACGCAAAGACTGCGGCGGCTTTGATTTATGCATCTAAATCCTTAAACAAATATGGCATTTTAGCACATATCATATTAAATTTTTATGATTTCAACTTTCATACATGCGGGCGAGATCTAATGGCGTGCAGCTCCGTGCAATAAGGCTTTTAGCAAAATTTAACTTTCGGATTTCAGATGAGCGCCTACGAAATTTACGCTGAGATGGAATTTTAAAATTTCATCCTTTCGCGAGAGATAGACTTAAGCTCGATGGCGGAATTTTGCCCGGCTAAATTCTGCCGATTTAGCAGCAGACACAGCGCGCAGCGAAATTTTATACAGAGTCTGAAGATTTGATTTAGAATTCCACTAGCGGATGCGGTGCGAAGATTTTCTCTTTATATGACCCCGGTTTTGCTAGCCACTTAGTCGTAGAATTTTACTTGTCGTTTGGCTGCGGGATTTTATTTGACCGCAAGGGGTTAAATTTTATCATGAAATTTCGCATCGCTTAAAATGCGATGCGAAATGAATCCATCCGTCGCTACTGCCAGCCTAGAGCTTTACGCTTTAGGCGCATATCGCTTACCATTTTTAGCGCGAGCGCGACGGGATCGGTATCTACGTGCATCACAGAGCCAAGTGCCCGCCTGGTGCCCTCTTTGAAAAAGTGTATGACATTTGCGGAGCCGTGGATTTGATACTCGACGCAGTGATACGAGTCGATGCCCATTAGACGGAATCCGAGCGAGGCATCGACGCCCTTTTCGTTCGCCCACTCAGGAGAGGTGAAGGCAAGCGGCAGCTCGTAGAGATTTTTGCCTAGTACCCCTGCGATACCTGCGAAAATTCCGCTGGAGCGGGTATTATCGATGCACTCGCCCACGTGCCATACCGGCGGAAGCTCGTCTTTTTCTAAAAACGCCCGCAGCGACGCGCCTGCTTTTTTATACGCGTTTTTTTGGCAAAAGCCCAGCTTCATTAGCGGGAACGACGCGCAGCCGTTGGTTAGGATTAGGACGTTATTTTCGATTAGAGTTTGTGCGACATCTATGATAGCGCGCTCATAAGGCACTTTAGGATTGGTGCAGCCGACCATATTTACGATGCCTAAAATTTCACCGCTTTTTAGCGCGTGCGCTAACGGCTCCATGCCGCCGTAGTGCTTATGGACGAATTCTACCGAAAAGCCCACTTCGGCCTCGACTTCATACGGCGGGATATATACCGGCAGTCCCTTGCGCTTTTCGTGAGATTGTAATGCGCGGTCTAGAATTTTACGCGCTAAATTCCTAGTATCGGCGATATTACTATGGTGATGATCGTAGCCTATATGCTCGGCTCCGGGAAGCCTAGCTGATGAGCTTGTGGTAACGACCTTGGTCTGGAAGCAGTTAGCTACATCCATGATCGCAGGATAGACATCTTGGACATCGGCGACCCACAGATCAAGTGCACCTGTACCTATGACGAGTTCGGCAGTTACGGCGTTTGAGAGCGGCACGACGCCCCAGTTGCGATACATCGCCGATAGTCCAGAACAGCACACGCCGTAAAATGCGATACCCTGTGCGCCTATTGCGCGAGCCTTATCTTGGTACTCCTTAGAATTTCCGATCTCCACTATTAAGCTTACTAGTGTCGGCAGATGCCCATGCACGGCGATATTGACCCAGCCTTTTTTAAGCGCGCCCATATTGCTTTTGGAAGTTACGCGATCTCCTACGCCAAATAGCGCATCCGTAGCGATATTCGCAGCTACTACGCCGGTGAATGTAAAAGCAAGCCCGCAGCGCAAAAGATGCTGCATCACGCTGCGCCAGTCTCCGTCCGTGCCTACACCCGTTCGGTGATACGCCTCAAAGACTTCGTTATACGCACTAATCGGCAAGATATCTAGCTTCCGCCATACTTCTTGACGCTCCTTGGGTGCGAGTGCAGTGATGGTTTTATACTCGCCGCTGCTTTGCGAAAGATCTGTCAAAAGCGTATCGGCAAGCTCGATCGCTACCTCTTTTAACTCTCTGCCTTCAGTTGGAATTCCAAAGGCTTTGGCGGTATTGATGATTTTGTATTCGCCTATGATTGGCAGATCTAGCTTGCCCTGTGCCGCCCATTTTAGCGACAGCAGAAGCTCTCTGGCGTGCGCGCCGTGTTGAGCTACGCCTGCAGCTACTTGGCGCAGTAAGTTGCGCGACACGATGAGATCGGCGTCCGCACCGCAAGTGCCGCGATCGGCCTTTTTAGTAATTTTGCAAGGTCCCATATTACAGATCTTACAGCATACTCCGCTAAGTCCATAACTACACATAGGCATCTGTTTATCAAAGCGATCAAACGCCGTATCTACGCCGATCTGCTCCATCCTAAGCATCATTTCACGCACGGCGGGATCAGGGGTTTTCTCAAGTACTTCTTGCTTTGTAGGGAAGGTCTTTTTGTATTCAAGCACCGCCTTCATATAATCCGCCGTAAATTCCGCCTCGTGAAAATGCTCGAAAAGATTGCCCTGCGCGTCTTTATGTGTGTGCGGACTAGCCTCTGCGGGCACTAAAACTTTTGGGATACCGTGCTCGTCAAATCCGATAATAGCGCGATGAGAGTGGGGCTTGTGATCATGGCAATGTTTGTCGTGCTCGTGCGAGCTGATGGCGGAATCTTCGTCGTGCTCATGCGAATACGCCGCATAATTTGCGCCGTATTCGTGCAAATAAGCTGCGAGGTTTTCTTCTTGATCGTGTGGGCGGGTCGCAAGATTTTCGTCGTGTAGATGCGAGTGGATTGCGGAGTTATCGCTATGCTCGTGCGAGCAAGAGAAGTGGTCTTTGCTGCTTGGGCTCTTCGCAGGATTTGAGATGGAATTTGTCAAAGAATCAGCCATGGAATTTGTTGTAGAGTTTATCGCGGAATTTTGGGCGTTGCTTGCGCTTTGAGTGCTTGAGCGCGCCGCAGGGTTCGTGCTTGAAGTAGAGCTTGCGCTATCATCGTAACTCGGTGCGGAATTTTTAGCTTCGCAATCGCACTCGTCGCAGGAATTCTCACCTGCGGCGCGATTTTTAGAAATTTTGTCACGAGTATGCGAGGCGGAAGTCGTAGAATTTGCAGCGGAATTTTTAGCAGTGCTTACACTTTTATCAAAAACGGACGCGGAGGAGCTTTTGACCGCGTCTGCGACGGAATTTTCTCCCGTATTCATAGCGGAATTTTCATCCGTCGCAGCCTTCTTGCGTGAGCCTTTTTGTTTTGAGATTTTGTCGTTTGCCATGGTTGTCTCCTTAAAATTTATTTTAAAAATAAGCGAGAATGTAGCCCTTAATAATATACTAAAAAACTACACTATCTAATTCTTATAGATAAAATTTAATGAGATTGTATTTTTTAATTGCTTTAAAT
>CAUQPS010000029.1:0-19955 GCA_963520005.1 uncultured Campylobacter sp. | reverse complement strand
CCCTTAATAGCGCATCAAAGTAAAAGATAAAATTTTATGAATAAAATATACTAAATAGCTTGATTTAAATTCCACCAAGTGGCTCGATCATCTTAGATAATCGATTAGCCTAGCGGAGATTTCGCGAAACTGCAAAATTTTATGCCCCTTTTTCTCGCGCATGAAGTATTGCGCGTCGCGCAATCTTGCAAACGTGATAAGATCGTCGCCTCTGGCGCTTTGCAGTACGCTGCCAAATACATAAAACGCTTCCTGTGCCCGCAAAATTTCGCCGCTTGCGTAATCGGTAACATAAAGCTCCGCACTGCCGAAATTCGCGTCCGTAGAATTTGCCTCGCCTAAATTGCCGCTAGCTGGATTTTTGCTCACAGAATTCGCTCCTAAAGAATTTTCATTCTCAGAATTCATCTCTGCGGAAGCTCCGCTAAAATTTGCGCCTGAGCTCTCACTTTCAAAAAAATACGCAAACATCGCCTTGGGCGAAGCAAACGCTAGCGCGCTGCCGTCTTTGAGCCTTGCATAGGCACGAAATTCAGGGTGCACGCTAGTATCGATGCCGTATTTGGCGCAGGTAAGATTTACGTCTTTAAGCCACGCAGGCTCGCGCGTAGATTTGGAATTTTGTGCCGAGCCAGAGTCCGTACTAGCAGGCGTGCCTAAATTTTGAGCCGAGCCAGAGCTCTGAGCCGCGGAATTTTGCATCTCAGCTGCGCCGCAAAGCGCTATAAATGCCGCCAAAATGAGTGGAAATTTCACGCTAAATCCTTCGATCTAAAGATAAAATAGCCCAAAACGAGGCTTGCCGCGCCCAGAGCGATCGGATAGAGCAGCGAAAAGGCGATGAAAAGCCCGCGCCCGAAGTGATCTAGGATAAAATACGCCGTCGTACCGATGACCGCAAGATCGGGATCAAACAGGCTGATAGCGGCGATGCGGAAGTCCTCCATCGGGTTTGCTAGGGCGATCGCAAAGATTAAATTTTCGTTCACTCCCGTTTTTGCGAGCAGTCCGATCAGCACGAGATCCAAAAACGCGAGGCAGAAAAGCCAGACGAAAAACGCGAGCCCAAGCCCCATCTCTTGGCTTTTTGAAACGGCGCAGATCAAAAATGCGATCCCTAAAAACGCCGCGCACAAGCTAAAAAGAAGCCCCGTATAAAGCAGGCAGATCGCCCACGGAATGCCCGTGCCTTTGATCGCACCCCAAACGATCGCAAGCAGCAGCGACAAAAATATCGGCACGAACACTCCAAATAGCCTTCCCAGCGCCTTGCCGTAATAATACTGCGCCTGCGAGATCGGGAAGCTTAGCAGATACTCTAAGATATTTAGGTCGCGGTCGGCTAGGATCGCCTTGCTGGTGGTGACGAGCACGAAGACGGGCAGGATGATGATGCAGATCTGAATAAACAGCAGCAGCAGTCGCGAAAGCCCGCTGAAACCTAGCACGCGCGAGTCGGTCACCCCCGTGATGAAAAACGCCGCCACGAGCCCGCTAAAGATCAGCAGATAGAGCAAAAACCAGCGCGAGCGGAAGGACTCTTTGATATCCAAAGCGGCGATGGTGAGTAAATTTTTCATTCTTTTCCTTTATTGCGCCTCGGTGCGCTTTTAAATTTAGATTTCTCGCGCGGCTTAAATGCGCGCTTTTAAGCTCGGCTCCACCGTTTTGCGGCGCGGATTTTGCGGCCTTAAATTTGCCAGCCAAGCTTTAAATAGGCGGCGAAATTTTATCCGCCGCTTGCGACTGCGGCTCGCGCATAAATTTTAAATTTACGGCTCGCTTGCGGCGCCTGCAAACAGCGCGTCGTTCGCAGCCCGCTATCCGTCATCCGCCGCAGTTTTAAAATTTAGCCGTTTAACGGGGCTACTTAAATTTCAGCTCCGTAAAATTTCAAAACCAGGCGTATCTCGCGGCATAAAATTTTAAAAATCTCGAAGCGGCGAGATTCTACGTCGAATAAATTTTAAATCTACAGCGAAATTTTAAATTAGCACGCTTGCGTAAATTTAGTGCGCAAAGCGGAATTTCATGTCGCACATTAAATTTAGAAATTTAGCCGCATTGCGAGATGAAATTTTGCGGTCGTTTTTTAAGCCTAGCTTTGCCTCGTGCCCGCCCGCGACCGCGAACCGCGCATAAATTTTAAATTTACGGCTCCGGCTCGCAGTGTGCTTAAACATCGCGTCGTTCAGTGTCGCCTATTATCCGTCATTCACGACGCTGCAAAGTAAAATTTTATCTCATCTATGGCGGCACGGGCGGCACGCTGAAATTTCACGCTTTAAATTTAGCGCAAAACATGGGTCGCTTAAAATTCGTCTTAGCCAAAACGTCCTTAATGCGCGTGCCCTGAATGCATATCGTGCGCAGTGCCGTTACCCTCGTGCATATGTCCCATATCGTGCAGCGAGCCTTGAGAGTGCGCCGTGCTACCCGCATCGCCGCCCATACCATGATCTGAACCGTGAGCGTGCCCCATACCGCTCATATCGTGTTTCGGCTCGCTTATTCCGTGCTCTGCGGAGTGAGGGTCTTGCATTCCACTCATTCCGCCTATGTCGCCGTGTCCGTGCATGCTTCCCATATCGCCGTGCGCATCGCGACCCATATCTCCCATTCCCATGCCGTGCGAGCCGCCGCCTGCTTTAAGCGCCGCGACTACCTGATCGAAGCTGAAGTCTTGCTTGCCCTCTTGCTTGTTTTTAAACGCGCCCCAGCCAAACGACATAGGGGTTTTAAAACCGCGATAAAAGTGCGCCGTGCGTGCGTCGATAAACTCGCCGTTGCCGCTAGCGTCGTTGATGTAAATTTTGGCGTCCTTCAGCCAGTTTAGCTTGTCGTTGGTAACCATAAAATCCACTAAGCAGCCGATGTCGTCAAAGTAGTGGTTTTTGCCGTCCACGCGCACATCGACGCTGAAGCGGTTGTCGCTGATCGCCATCTGGCAGTGCTCGCATACGTCCCTGTCGTAGTGGACGTTGCCGTAGTCTTTCTCGTCGCCGCAGCCTAAAAACGCAAGCGCCGCAAGTGCGCAAAGTAAAAATTTAAACATTTTTGTCATCTACGATCCTCCCTAGATCCATACAAATCATTCTTTTTACCAGCCCTTCAACCTCGTCGAGCCTATGCGAGATAAAGATCAAGCTTTTGTCTTTTGCATACTTACGCAAAAGCGTCTTAAAATGCTCGCGCGCGCTCGGATCGAGATTAGCTGTCGGCTCGTCGAAAATCATCGCCTTGCTGGCTCTGCCGAAGGCTAACGCAATTAAAAATTTCTGCTTCATACCGCCCGATAGCTTATGAAAGGGCTTGTTTAAATTTGAACCTAGATCAAGCTCCATTTCGTCGCAAAATTTTACGATGTCTGCTCTGCTCGCATCCGCCGTACGCTCGGCGAAGTAGATGAGCTCATTTAGGCTTAGCTTAAGCGGCGGCGGGGTTTGCGGCACGAAGCTGATACCGCGTAGCGCGCGGCTGCGCTGCTTAAACGAATCAAATCCGTCGATAGCTACGCTGCCGCTTGTGGGTATGTATTCGCCTAAAATCGTCCGCATCAGCGAGCTTTTGCCCGCGCCGTTTTGCCCGACGAAAAGCACTTGCTCGCCATCATCGATATTTAGATTGATATCTTTTAAAACGAATTGATCTGCGAATTTCTTGCTTACGTTTTTAATCTCTATCATAGGCTTCCTTAGATCATATCTTTTAGCTTATTGCCGATACTCAGTGCATCTTGGTGACACACGTCGATACAGCGTCCGCACAGCGTGCAGTCGATCCCTTTTAACATAAATTTGCTCTTATCGCCTAGGTTTTCGGATGCCTTTTTTTTGGTGATGTCTAATACATGCGAGACGAAGCAGACATCTTGGCAAACGCCGCAGTGATCGCACCTACTCTTATCCCAAGTAATCTTGCTTAGGCTTGCTTTTGCCGCAAGCGAATAGGTGCTTCCTAGCGGGCATAGATGAGTGCACCACGCTCGCCTGCTAAAAAATACTTCGAGCAAAAACACAAAAACGATCCAAAGCCCCGCCAGCGAGAAGCCGTAGATGATGAGGCGCGATAAAATTCCAACTACGTTAAAAATTTCAAAAACGAGTAGATCCGTAATCGCGCTTAGCAGCAAAAATACCGCCCAGATCGCATATCGCATACCGCGAGGCAATGAGCGCTCCTTGATGACGTGCTTGGCAATTAGCGTATTATGCAGCTTCTCGCCGATCTCGCTAAGCGCTCCGTAAGGACAGATCCACGAGCAAAACGCCTTGCCGCCCGCGATGAAATAAAACAGCAAAATGGTGCCCGAGCCGATGAGCAAATTTATCGGCAGATCCTTGTGCGCGGCGATCACCTCAAGGGTGGCAAAGGGATCTGCTAGGTGAAAGCCAAGTATCCGCGAGCCGCTGATGTCGCCTTCTAAAATTTGAATATCGGCGCGAAAGGAAAGCACGAAAAGTAGATGCACCAAAAATACCGTGGCGTAGCGCAGCGCCCGAATGCTGGGGCGCAGTTTGCCGCTTTTATTTTTAAGCGCAAAGGTCGAGAAAAAGCTCGTATTTTTGATCGTGCATCGCGAATTATATTTATCCAAGAGCTACTCTTTAAATTTTGAAATTTCATCCGCGAGCTTATCTAGGCTCTCGTCGCTTACGTTGGTCAGTAGTCCGCTCATTAGGCTGTTTTTGATCTTGCCCGCCTTATAGTCTTTGAGACTTGCTAAAATTTGATCCTTGCTCTTGCCTCCGATCGGTGGAGCGATCTTGCCGCGTCCGTCATCGCCGTGGCAGGGCGCGCAACTTACCAGATAGGAGCTGCTAACCTTGAAATCGCGCTCTTTGACGCTCTGCTGCAAAATTTTAATATTTTTTACGTCCTTATCGTCGATGAGATCGACGCTTTTGCTCTGCGGCGCGGGCCTTGCTTGCGCTTGCGGCTTGACTTCTTGCTGTGGCGCGCTAGAATCGTCCGAACTAGCCATAAAGATCATCAGCGCGATCAGCGCGATGCCTAGAATCAAAGCTAAAATTTTGCCGGGTTTCATTTCTGCTCCTTAAATTGTTTGTTGAACTCGTAAATTTCTTTCGCCATCGTCTCTATCTGCTGCTCGCTCATGCCGTTTACGAGCTGCACCATAAGAGGATTGGGCTTTTCTTTAAATTTATACTTTTTAATCATATCCACGATTTGCGCGTCGGTTTTATCTAGAAGCGACGGGCCTATGATGCCGTTGGCGTAGTCGTCGTGGCACGCCGAGCAGCGCAAGATAAAATCGTGCCCAAGGCGCTTTTTCATCAGGTCGAAATTTAGCTTTTCGTATTGGTTTTTGATGCTCGAATACGCCACGATGTTTTTGGTCGTTTCGTTCACATCGCCGTTCAGGTTAAAATTTACATTTCGCTCGCCGTAAAAATCGTAGCTTGCGAACTTATCGTTCTTCTTAGGCGCTTCGCCGCTTTTAACGCTGATGCGAGGCTTTGAAGTAGAGCTTTGTTCCGCGCTCTGCGGCGTAGAATTTGAACTTACAGAATTTTGCGAGACAGAATTTTGCCCTGCGGAATTTGTCGCGGCAGAGCCTGAATCGCCGTCATCTCCGCAGCCGCATAGCAAAAGCGCCGCAGCTAGCGAGCAGAGGTAGAATTTAATAGAGTTTTTCATTGTTTTCCTTCATAGATTGATTTGTAATCCGCCCGCGGGATTATCTCGATGATACGCGCCGGGCAGAGCTCTGCGCACGCGCCGCAGCCGACGCACGCGCTGCGGATCTGCGGAGCGAAATGCTTGCCTGCTTCTATCATCGCTATGGCATCAAGCGGCTGCGGGTAAGGGCACAGCGACGCGCATAGATCACAGGGCTTGCCCTCTTTGGCTGCCAGCGCTGAGTTTAGCTCGCGCTCCTGCTCGGTCTTGGCGGACTTTAGACGCAGATCGCTAGATTTTAAAGCCTGCCCGAGATACGCCAAACAGGCGTTTAAATTTTTAATCACGGCGATACCCATTTTGACCTTTTTAGGCTCGTTCGTCTCGTGGCTAAGCGCGCCGCTTGGACAGGCTAGCACGCAAGGAAGCGCACCGCAAAGATAGCAGCCCCGCTCTTTGGCATCGATGACCGGGGTACCGATGTCAAAAAGATGAGTAATATCCAGCAGATAGATGCTGTGATAGGGGCAGACCTGCACGCATTGGCCGCACTTGATACAGCTAGAGCGAAAGCCTCGTTCCGCTAGCGCTCCAGGCGGGCGCAGATATAAAGAAGCGGAACTCCCACTAGAATTTTCCGCAGAATTTTGTTTTATGGAATTCGGCGCGGAATTTTGCCCTGTGGAATTTATGGAATTTTGCTCGTTTAAATTTTGTGCTTCGCCGCCCGCGGAATTGGCAGAATTTTCATTCGCAAACAAGCTCGCTGCCCCGAGTGTCCCGAGCGCTCCGCCGAGTAGTTTTATCGCTTCGCGTCTATTCTTTATCATTGCCTCATCCTAGGTTTTGGATCTTTTAGCAGTAGCTCAGGCTCTGAAAACGGAGCGAGCTTGGAGATGAAATTTAAAAGCGCGATCCCGCTGGAGCCGTAAAAAAACCGCACGCTCGGTTTATGCGCCCAAAGTCTGTCGGCATAAGCATATGAGCTGTAGCTAACGTCGCCGTAGCCGTCACCATCGCGATCAAATCCGTCGTAATCGTCAAAATAGTTGCCACTCCATTCGTTTTGCAAGAGCTTGGATTGGGGCGTATCGTTTAGCACGATCTCCATATTGCCTTTAAATTTATTGTTTTTAAATACGCTTTTTAGCTGCGTGGCGTGGAATTGCACGCCGATACTGTTGTATTCGATATCGTTGTTTTCAAAAACGTTAAGCGAGCCCGGCTGATATGGGGATTGATCCAGATAAAATCCGCGGGCGTTGTAGATGACTTTATTATCCGTAACCCTGAAATTTGAGCTATCCTTCATACCGATACCTACGCCGTAAGCGCCGTCTGCGTTGCGCACTACGTTACGCCTAGCTATATTATCGCTTGAAAACATAAAAAATAATCCCACGCTGTTGCCGTCGTAGTAGTTATCCTCCACGACGTTATGTCCGGAGTTCATAAAGTGCAGCGAATAACGACAGTTATGGCCTTTATTGCCCGCGACAAGATTGCCGTTAGAGAAGTAAAAAACGGTATCGCGGACGTTGTGGACGTCGTTATTTAAAATTTTATTGGCGTTGGAATACCAAAGCTTGATGCCGTCGCCTTTGAAACTCGTGCGGTAGGTATTGCTTGAAATTTCGTTACCCTCGATCGTTACGTCATTTGCCTTGCTTAGCACGACGCCGTAGAGCACGTCTTTGATGAGATTATTTTTTATGATTACGCTGTTTACGTCGCTTACGTTGATCCCCGCATCCTCGCTAAGATGCTCGAAGCCTCCGTTTTGGATTGTTAAATTCTTGATTATAACATGCGGAGAGCGGACGCGGATTACCGTTCCGTTGCGATCGCCTATGATCACGGCGGAGCGGTCTAGTCCGTCGATAGTAAGGGGTTTATCGATTAAAATATTGCCGTGGTACTCGCCCGCGGCTAGTTCGATAATATCGCCCGCTTTTGCGCTATCGATCGCGTCTTGAAGCTCGCCCGCGCCTAAGCTTAGCGCGAGCGAGAATGCTAGAAGCAAAAGCCTCATCTATGCTCTCGTAGAAATTTTTTCTTAGATAGTAGAGCTAACGCCGATAGTAGCGATAAAGCTAGCATCAGCCAAAAGCCAAGAGCCGGATATGAATGGGTAGTAAAATGCGCCACGCTGCCGTCGCCAAATGCTGTAGGCATGAAAGGCTTTATTTTAAACGCGCCCCAGTCTTGCAGGTTGTGCCCGAACCAATACAGCCAGCCCACGTAGCAGCCGATGAAGATAAGCGGCGCAATGATCGGCAGGATCATAAGCAGAGTCTGCCCCTTGCCGTCGTAGTACAAAAACGCAAGCATACCGATCGTAGCGATTATGAGATAATACGGCGATAGCGAGTGCTCGAGCGTGCCGCCGCGCCAGACGGGATACATGCCGATATAGTGATTTAGGGTATTCATCTCGCCGACATCGCCGCTAAAGCCGTCTACGTGGACGTAAAGTGGAATTCCATCGGGGAAGGCCTCTTTTGGATAGTTCGGCGCTTCGAGCGAAATTTTCCACACCGGTATGCTAGGAACTCCCACTTCAAATTTATGCTCCAGCATCGCGCCTAGATCGTTTTTAACATCACTAGGAATTAAGTGATTTTTATACGATGCTTTCGTATAAAAATTCCATATCGGTGCGGAGTATGCGGGCAGCTGCGAGACGCTGCTAACCTGCCCCGATACGATTTTGCCTTGGACTTTGAAAAATCCGAGCGTAGGGATGGTAAAAGCGACCGTCATAATAAGCAGCGCTAAAATCGCGTAAATTTTATATTTTGGCATTTCATCTCCTTTAAATTCTCCCCCTTGCGGGGGAGAGTGGGGCTAGTTAAGGCCCGCGTTCTCATCGACCCATTTTAGGTATTCGATGATATCTTTGATCTCTTCGTCTTTCATATGCTGATTTGGCATGCGAAGGTTGAAGTAATTTATCATTGCCTTAACGTAGTCGTCTTCGTAGAATTTAGCAGGGTCTTTGATGAAATCGGCTACCCACTTCTCGCCGTTTTCGTGGCGGAGTAGGACGCCCGTTAGATCAGGACCCGAGCTTACTTGACCGATGACGTGGCAGCCGTTGCAGCCTCCGCGTAGGTAAGCCTTCTCGCCGTTAGATGCAGCCTCGCTCATAGGAGTGGAGAGCTCGCGGATTAGATTATTTTTAGCGCGAAGTCCGACATCTGCGGTTTTTACTAGGTACTGCCAAACTTGACCTTCCCAAAGTATCGCGCCGTTCATATCGCCGGCTTTTACCGCGGCGTCTGCCTTGGCTTTGGTTTCAGGAATTTTGCCGTATTGATCTAGCGCGTCATCGACTAAAGCCTTGACCTTAGGATATTTCTCGTAATTTTTCTCTTTTAAGAATTTAACGACTGATTGAATAACATCGTCGGTGGCTTTATTCGTAGCTACTACCTTGTCGTATTCGGCTTTTAGAGCCTCTGGGCTAAGAGCTTTTAGCATAGACGCTTTAGCTGAAGTGTATTTTTTATTCGGATCTTTTACATATAGATATCCAAACATCTCAAGGTGCAGCGCAGAGCAGAATTCCGTGCAGTAGAAAGGAAATACGCCCTCTTTATCTGCGATGAAATTTACGCTCGCAGTCTTACCCGGCTCAAGCGACATATGCAGATCGTAATCATCAACCGTAAAGCCGTGAGTTTCGTCCTCGGCACGCTCTAAATTTGTCATATAGATCGTTACGTTATCGTCCTTATTAACCTCGATGTGCTCAGGATTAATATGGCTGCGGATCGCGGTGGCATAAACTTTTACGTTTTTGCCGTCGCGCTCGATGCGCTCCTGACCCGCTAACGTCATAGCAGGGTGCTGCTTGCCGGTGCGAGAGTTCGTTCCCATAGTATAGGTAGGTTTCGTATGAAGCTTGCTAGCTGCGATAGAAACTACGTCATGTGGCTCACCTAGACCGATAGGAAGATCGTAAAGCATCTCCATTTTAGGCCCTGTAATGTCGATGAGCTGGTGATTTTGTGGATGAAGCGGTCCGATAGGATTAAATCTATCGATCGAAAGCTTATCCAGCGCGATTACGTATTTACCGACAGGCTTAGAGGATTTACCCTCCATAGAATCAAGGTGTCCGATATTGTAGTGGACGTTGATCCTATCTAAAACTTTTAGCGTCTTGTAGTTCCATTTTACGATCTGGCTATCGACGTAAAGCGATGTATAGATTACGCCGTCTTGCGAATCGAAGGTGTTATGAAGAGGTCCGAGGCCTAGCTCTGCTTGTCCGTGAAGCGTCTTTTGCATATCTAGGATCGGAATTCCGTATGGATCCTTGCCTGCGTATTCTTTCTTATCAATTAGCTCTTTAATCTTTTTGAAATCATAAACGCTAGCGTGAGTATCTAGTTTGCCGCCGATGATGATATAGCGGCCATCAGGGCTAACGTCAACGCCGTGAGGAGATTTAGCCTCAGGGATCAAAAATAGCGCTCCCGCTTTTACGGCGGCGTCTATCGTAACGATTCTGTGTCCGTTTACAACCTTGTAGTTTTTGCTGTCTTGAGCAAGTTTTTCTAGAATTTGCCAGTTGTAAACGTGCAGGTAGTCGGTATCGTTGCGACTCATACCGGCTTCCATAGGAGGCAGACCCTTTTCGATGCCGCCTGTGTACATTTCGGAGTTGAAGCTGTTGGTAAACGCCCAGCCGAAGCTCTCGCCCTTACCTGCGTCGCTTAGATCTTGCATATACGGAGGAAGCTCTAGCGAGAAGGATTTATTTACGTCGATTTTACCTTTATCGTAGTCAAATTTCCATAGCGTTACTGCACCGCGATAAACCGCCTGATACTCCTCGATTGGGTGCCAGTCGTTATCAAAAGGGGCTGCGTATTGGCTGGTTTCGATGACGTATTCGGTATTAGGCGTTACGAAAGAGCCGCCGTGATCGCTTTTGATTACGGGATTTACGACTATTTGAGTAGTTTCGAAATCGGATAAATTTATAACCGCAATTCTTGGGTTCGCTTTATCGTTGATGAAGAGATAATCGCCCACATACTCGCCGTTTTTTTCGCTGAAATTTGGGTGGTGAGTATCACCCCAGTTGATCTCTTTGCCGTTAATAGAGCCCGATCTTAAGACCGCCTTGCTCTCCTCGTCAAAGCCGTATCCCTGCCAAGGCTCCGGGGTAAATACGCCGATATATTTGTAGATCCTCATCGACGGCACGCCGTAAACGAGCACTTGTCCGCTTTGACCGCCGGAAGAGAAGACCATATAATCGTCCTTCCTACCGGTCGGCTGATAGGTCTTAGCCGCCGCCAAAACGTCTTTTTCGCTTAAATTTCGTTCTTTCATCACGCGCTCTAGGTCGCTATCTGCGGCACACAGGGCGCTTGCGGCGAACAAAACCGAGCCCAAAAGCACGGGTTTGAAACTTTTTAACATACTAATCCTTTCTTAGAATTTTAAAATTTTACCTGATTTGCTGACTACGAGGATCGCTTCCCCGTCTGCGTACATCGCTAAAAATTCGCTTTTTAAATCCACAACCTCCTTTAATCCTGCTTTTTGATTTTCGTAAATTTTATCTTTAGTAGCGATAAACTGCGTGCCGCGGGCGCACACGATGGATTTGATCCAAGAGCCCACGCTTTTGCGCTCGCCGCTTTTTAAATTTATAAAGCTCCCCTCTATGTCGCCTGCAAATAGCGTCCCGTCGCAGTCTGCAAGCGCAGTGGCGATAGAGCCGCTTAAATTTTTATCGCCAGCTTCGGCTGAAATTTCGCTTTGAGTTTTAAGCCCCTCGTCTTGAAATTTTGCGCCTTTGAATTCTGAGCTTTGAAATTCCGCGCTCTTTGCGCCGCCAGCTTTTGTTTCGTTCAGCTTGGGGCCCTGCACGATTTTCGTGCTATTAAATTCCGCATCTTTAAATTTCACGCTACCAAGCTCTCCCTGCGCGGCGCGATTGGGCGCTGTATCGATGCCGCTAAATTTAGTCGCGACAATATCTGCGCTAAAACAGGCTACGCCGTTCCAGCTTGCGACGCAAAGTCCGTTAGCGCCCAGGCTAACGGCATTGATCCTGCCGTAATGAAACGAAATTCCGCGCAGCCCGTTGGGGGCGGAATTTCTATTTAAAGATTGCCCGTTTGCGGTGGAATTCTCACCTGGGGCGTAGCCGCCATCCGCGCTGTTATCAGGGTCTTCGTCTAATCTTATTAGTTGATTCTTATCTACTACCGCGTAAATCGCGTCTTTTGTGGCATAGATCGCATCTATTTGGGCTGTGCCGCTACGTCCTGTCTTAAGCGCGCGTAAAAACTTTAATCTGTCATTTAGCACCGCGATTTCGGCTCCACCCCAAGCTAGATAAATTTTGCCGTTTTTAAAATTTAGAGCCGTAATTTCGTTATCGCTGTATTTTTGTGCAAACTCCACATCCCATTTAGCAGTATCAAACATCCTAAGCTCGCCGCCATTGCCGCATAAAAGCAGTCGGTGCGAGCTTGCGTCGAATGCGCCCAGACGCAGCGTGGCATTTAAATCAAAGCTGCCAGCTGCCGCCATCTGCGATAAACAAATCAAAAAGGCAATACAAAATTTTATAAAATTCATCTTAATCCGCTCTTTGCGAAATGATACTACCCCAAAACTTAAAAATCGGTTTAAAGCTTGAGCTATAATGGAATTCTAAGTTTTCTTAAAAGTTGCGAAATTCTATGATATAAAACAGCTCTAAGTGAAATTTTATTTCGCATTTTGTTATATAAATTCCGCTTTAAAATTATAATTTCAGTAAATTTTTATTTTGACAGATTTTTACAATTCGTAATGCTCCTTTAATTTTGTTTAAATAAAAAGTTAGTATAATCGCCAAAGTTTGTTTTAAATTTTACTGAAGGAGAAACTATGGAGTTTCTGACAAGTTTGTCTGAAAGCACTCAATTCTTTTTGCAGCTCATTATAGTCTTGGGCTGTTTGTTTTATGGTGCTAAAAAAGGCGGTATGGCGCTGGGAATTCTAGGCGGTATAGGCTTAGTGATCTTAGTGTTTGGATTTAGATTAGAGCCGGGTAAGCCGGCAGTGGACGTTATTTTAACTATCCTCGCAGTTGTCGTAGCAAGTGCAACGCTACAGGCTACGGGAGGGCTTGATGTAATGCTTCAAATAGCGGAGAAATTGCTTCGTAAGCATCCAAAGATGGTATGTATCATCGCTCCAACTGTTGCGTGGACGCTTACAATCTTATGCGGAACGGGACACACCGTCTATACGCTGCTTCCGATCATCTATGACGTAGCTATTAAAAATGGGATTCGCCCTGAGCGCCCGATGGCTGCTTCTACAATCTCCTCGCAGCTTGCTATCATCGCTAGCCCCGTTTCGGTTGCCGGCGTTTCGATGGTCGCGATCTTACTAGGTCAAGGCGTGCATATAGAGGGCTTTAGTACGTATTTGGATCTGCTAAAACTCACTATCCCTTCTACTTTCATCGGTATGCTTGCGATAGGAACGTGGTCGATTTTTAGAGGTAAAGATCTAGATAAAGATCCGGAATTCCAAGAAAAGATCAAAGATCCAGAGCAGAAAAAATATATCTACGGCGAAAGCACGACATTGTTAGGTCAAAAGCTTCCTAGGATTAAGTGGATCTGCATGTGGATATTCTTAGCCACTATTGCGCTAGTTGCGGTTTTAGGTTACGAGAAAAGCTTGCGTCCTGCGTGGACTAAAAATGTTCCGGGCAAATCCGTAGAGATCATCGTCGATAAAAAAACGGTCAAAAATATCACGATCAAAGATGGTCAGGTTATTTCTATGGTGGACGGCGGTAAGGTCGTCTCAAACGTCAAAGAGTCTAAAGCCAAAGATGCGACTAAATTTAATAGCGTCGAAATTTATGACAAAGATAAAAAACTTACTCAAAGCATCGTCTCTCAAGACGGAAATGTAGTAATTACGACAGGCGATAAGAGCGAGAGCATCGCAAACGCAAGCATTGTCGTAAAAGATACGATGAAAAAGACCACAAATTTAAATATGGTCTTAACCATTCAAATTTTCATGCTTCTTGCAGCATCCATTATGATGATTGTCTCGGGTATCAAAGCGGGCAATATCGCTAAAAATGAAATTTTTCATAGCGGTATGATCGCGCTTGTAGCCATTTATGGAATTTCATGGATGGCAGAGACTATGTTTACCGCTCATATCGAAATGCTTAAAGCGTCGCTAGGTAAGGTTGTTATGGCGTATCCGTGGACATATGTCATCGTTTCGCTGCTAATTAGTAAATTCCTTAACTCTCAAGCGGCGGCGGTTGCTACTTTCGTACCGCTAGCGGTTAGCATCGGTATCGATCCAGGCCTTATTATTGCGTTTGCACCGGCTTGCTACGGATACTATATCCTACCTACCTATCCGAGCGATCTTGCGGCGATCCAGTTCGACCGCTCCGGCACTACGCACATCGGCAGATTCGTCATCAACCACAGCTTCATTTTCCCTGGGCTAATAGGCGTTCTTACTTCATGCGCGATGGGCTTTATCTTCGCTCATATTTACGGCTATTTATAATAGTTGCGCTCGCGGGCATATGGCTCGCGAGCTTTAAATTTCAAACCCCAGCGGCTTTTTAAAATTTTATAAAATTTTGAAATTTTAAATGCTCTAAATTTTTAAATTCTAAAGCTTTCTAAATTCCGTTCATAACCCGCTCTAGGCTAATTCGTTTTAAATAAAATTTACGTTATAATCCCGCCAAATTCCACACAGGAGGCAGATATGCAAATCCCTATCGCATACGGCAAAGATGATCATCTAAAATTAGAGATAAACGAGAAAAATTTGCTCGGAGTTTTTGATCCAAACCCCGTGGCTAAATTTGACGAAACGGCGCTCATCGCAAAGGCTCTAGCAAATCCGATAAATCAAAAAAGCTTTGATGAGTTTATTGCAGGCGATGAAAAGATCGTCATCATCGTAAACGACGGCACCAGGCCCACGCCTACGGCAAAAATTTTAAAGCAAATTTACCCAAAAATCCGCAAGAAAAATAAAATTTTCATCATCGCCACGGGCTGCCATAGAGAGGGTACGCTTGAAGAGTACGAGATGATCTTCGGCAAAGAAATTTACGCGGAAATCAGTGCCAAAAACGAAGTTCACGATCACGACTCCAAGCACGATGAGATGGTATTTTTAGGCGAGTCCAAAAATGGCACGCAGATGTATCTAAACAAAATCGTAGCAGAAGCCAAAAAGGTGATCGTCATAGGCTCGGTCGAGCCGCACTATTTCGCGGGCTACACCGGCGGCAGAAAGGCCTTTTTGCCGGGCACCGCGTCGTATGAGAGCATCACGCAAAACCACAAGCTAGCTCTTAGCGCTGACGCGCAAGCTCTGCGCCTAGAGGGCAACCCCGTGCATGAGGATATGATCGACGCGATGAAGGTGCTCGCGCACATCGACGTTTTTTCGATCCAGACGGTGCTTGATAGCGAGCACGGCGTGTATTACGCAAGCGCGGGCGATTTGAACGACAGCTTTTACGACTGCGTGAAAAAGGCCGACGAGGTCTTTTGCGTAAATATCCCCCGCAAGGCCGATATCGTGATCTCGGTCGCACCCTATCCGATGGACATCGATCTCTATCAAGCGCAAAAAGCCCTAGACAACGGCAAACTAGCGCTCGCGCAGGACGGAATTTTAATAATGGTCGCAAAGTGCCGCACCGGCATCGGACCAAAGCCGTTTTTTGATCTGATGGCCTCCGCGGATACCCCTAAAAAGGTGCTCGAAAAGATCAGCGCAGGCTTTAAACTCGGCTATCACAAGGCCGCTAAAATGGCCGAAATCTCGCTCTGGGCGCAGACTTGGGCGGTGAGCGATCTGAGCGACGATGAGATGCGCGCCGTGCATCTAAAACCGTATCACGACATCCAAAAGGCCGCGCGCGACGCGCTCGCGCAAAAGGGCGCAGATGCTAAAATCATCATCCTGCCGTTTGGCTCGATGACGGTGCCTAAGGCGTAAGTTTGGCTAAAATTTTATATTACGACGCGAGCGCTGGTATCAGCGGCGATATGAATTTAGGCGCGCTAGTGGGGCTCGGCGTGGATTTTGGCTATCTTTGCGCCGAGCTAGAGAAGTTAAATTTAGCCGGCGAATTTAAGCTGGAGCGCAAAAACGTGCTAAAAAACGGCATCGCCGCTACTAAAATCGACGTCGTACCGCTAAAATCGCATCCTCACGCCAGAAGTTACGCGGGTATCAGGCAAATTTTAGAGAGTTCAAATTTAAGCCGGAGCTGCAAACAAAGAGCGGGCACGATATTTCGCACGATTGCGCAGGCCGAAGCCAAAGTTCACGGCACGGACGTAGAGCGGGTGCATTTTCACGAAGTCGGCGCGATAGATAGCATCGCCGACATCGCTGGCGCGGCGATCTGCCTCGAGTATCTTTTTGAAAAGCTCGGCGTCTCGCGCGTCGTAAGCTCTAAAATCGAGCTTGGCGGCGGCGTAACGATCTGCGATCACGGCGAGCTTAGCGTGCCTGCACCCGCCGTTTGCGAAATTTTAAAAGGCGTGCCCGTAAGCCTCGGGCGCGCAAATTTTGAGATGACTACGCCCACGGGAGCGGCGATTTTAAAGGCTTGCGCGGACGAGTTTACGGACGGCGCGAGCTTTAAAATCGAAAAGATCGGCTACGGCGCGGGCAACAAAGATACCGCAGGCTTTGCAAACGTGCTTCGCGCGATGATCTGCAAGGCGGACGAGGATTTAGACGAGCGAAATTTAAGCGCACGAGCTGGCTACGGCGAGGTTTGCAAGCAAATTTTAATCTCTACTAACATCGACGATATGGATGCTGAGAGCTTTGCGCTTGCCTGTGAAATTCTGCGTGAAAACGGCGCGCTAGACGTGTTTAGCCGCTCTATTTTTATGAAAAAAGGACGCGCAGGATTTGAGCTAAACGCGCTGTGCCGAAAGCAGGACGCGCAAAATTTAAAGGATCTGATATTTACCCACACCACCGCGATCGGCGTCCGCGAGGTAGAGGTTACTAAAACCGAGCTAAAGCGCGAGTTTGCGCGGGTGCAGACGAAATTCGGCGAGATAGGGCTTAAGATTTCTGGCAGTAGCCAAACGCAAAAGGCAAAACCGGAATTTGAGGACTGCAAGGCCGCGGCGCTCGCGCACGGCACGACGATCGAGCGGGTGCGAAAAGAGGCGCTGAAAATCTATGACGAAACTAGAAAAACTAAAGGCTGATCTGCGCGGGCTGGGCGAACTCGCGGTCGCATTTAGCGGCGGCGCGGACAGCTCGCTACTGCTACGCGCAGCGCACGACGCGCTGGGTGCGCGAGCGATCGGCATAACGATAAGATCGCCCTACATGTCCTCGCGCGAGATCGCCGAAGCCGTGGAATTTGCCCACGCCTACGACATCCGCCACGAAATTTTAGAGCTAGGCGTCGCGGAGGGGATCAAGAACAACCCCGAAAACCGCTGCTATCTGTGCAAAAAGGCGGTGTTTTCGAGCCTGATAGAGCGCGCCCGCGAGCTTGGCTTTAGCCGCGTCGCAGACGGCACGAACCGAGACGATCTGGGCGAACACCGCCCCGGGCTCAAAGCAAAAGAGGAGCTAGGCGTGCTCTCGCCTCTGATAAATTTAACCAAATCAGAGATCCGCGAGCTATCGCGCGAGCTGGGCTTACCCACCGCCGAAAAGCCTGGCTACGCGTGCTTGCTAACGCGCCTACCGCACGGGCGCGAGATCGATGAGAGCGAGCTAAATTTGATCGAAGCGGCGGAAAATCTGCTCATCGCAAGCGGCTACGCAAACGTCCGCGCGCGGTGCGACCGCAAAAATATAAAGCTGCAAATGCCCTTTTCTAGCATGCGGGACTTCTTAAACGACGCTAAATTTAAAAGCGTCGTTAGGCAGCTCATGACGCTTGGCGCGGCAGAGGTGACGCTTGATCTAAAGGGGCTTAGAGAGGATGTTTTGCATGAGAGAGGATGAAATTTTAGAGCTTTTCGCGGGGATAAAAAGCGGCCGCGTGAGCGAGCAAGAGGCGCTAAAATACCTAAAAAACTACCCCTACGAGGACGTGGGCTGCGCCAAGATCGACACTCAGCGCGCCCTGCGAAACGGCGCGGGCGAGGTGATCTACGGCGAGGGCAAGACGGACGATGAAATTTTACGTATCGCTGGTGCGATCGGCGCGAGAGGACAAAATATCCTGATCACGCGCACCAATGAGCGGGTTTTTAAGCGGGTGCGCGAGGCGCTGCCGCAGGCGGAGTTTAACGCTCGCGGCCGCGTCATCAGCGTCAAATTTAAAGAGCCCGCGCTCACGCAAAGCTACATCGCGATAGTCTCGGCCGGCACCGCCGACGGCGCGGTAGTGGAGGAGGCGTACGAGACGGCGCGATTTCTAGGCAACGACGCGCGTAAATTTAGCGACGCGGGCGTGGCGGGCCTGCATAGGCTGATCGCAAATTTAGAGCAGATACGCGGCGCAAAGGTCGTGATCGCGGTGGCAGGCATGGAGGGCGCGCTAGCTAGCGTGCTAGCTGGCCTTGTTAGCGTGCCGGTGATCGCGGTGCCCACCAGCGTGGGATATGGAGCGAGTTTCGGCGGGCTGGCGGCGCTGCTAGCGATGCTAAACAGCTGCGCAAACGGCGTGAGCGTCGTAAATATCGACAACGGCTTTGGCGCAGCATATAACGCGAGCCTGATAAATCATCTCTAAATTTTAGAAAAAATTTGTAAGGGGCAAAGTTGCGAGAGGATACGAAAAAGCAGTACTTCCGCCCGCGGATGCATCTAGAAGCGAGTATTGTCGGGATGCTAGAATGAACTGGGCGATGACGGGTATTGCTATTTTAGCATTTGAAATTTTTATCGCAATTTACGTCAAAGGCGGCTTCACACGCTACTATCTAGGCGATGTGCTAGCTGCGGCGATGCTTTACGCATTCGGGCGAGCCGCGTTTAGGCTACCGCCTAAAATTTTAGCGCTCACGGTCTTTACTCTCTCGCTATTTATCGAAACTGCACAATATTTTAAAGTACTTGAAATTTTAGGCGTGCAAAATTTTGCGCTACGGATAATTTTTGGCGGAACGTTCGATTGGACGGACATCATCTGCTACGCGATAGGCTGTGTTTTAGCTTACGTATCTGAAAGTATCATTTATGATAAGGCGCGAATATGGAGGCGTAAAAGGTTGCCTAAAAATTTTAATGAAATTTTGCAAAGCGGCGATGAAGAAAAGATCAAAGCGGTATTTCAAGCCCTCGATATAAATGCGACTGACAAAGACGGCAACACGATACTTCATATGCTACATGCGGACAAAGATATCAAAAAAAAAGACCCAAACTCGCCCTATGTGTATACGGGCGCAAATTTAATCGAATGGATCATCATGCAAGGCGGCGACATAAACGTTAAAAATAAAAAGGGCGAGACGCCGCTTAGAAATTTTATGTGGTATGTATATAAAAATTTAAAACCGCATCAAAAGCTAATAATTATAGCCCATCCCGGATCCTATTTTTATAAATATGCCAAAGAGATGAATGAGGTTTTAAATACTGATTTTGGCGTAATGTGCAATTACATATATTACATGCTGCCTAGAGTATCAAAGTATGTTATTAATCCGGAGCAAAAACTAATGTTTGGTTTATATCATATGCAATTAGAGGCATCGGGGATTTGGATAAGATGACGCCGTTTATAATATACAATACTATACCAAAATCGCCAGATGAACAAACAGATGTTTGGCGGCGCTTCGGTAAAAAATTAGAATATCTATATGTGCCCGAGTATCCAACGGATATGGAAAAATACGATCCACAAGAATACAGCGAATTTACCTATGATTTTTGGATGAAATTCTTAAGGCAAAAAGATAGCGTGCAGTATAAAATGATACATGCGGCTACTAATTTATACTGGTACTGGGACTACAACGGGGAATATGGAAGTTGGATTTTATGAGATGGCGATTCTACTGATAAAACCGCCGTCGAAATCAAAAAATATTTTAAGCTAGGCAATAGGCTCAAAGAGCTAAACGATGATGCACTTGATAAGATGTTTTATAATCTAAGAAAGAGCTGGCATGCTGAAGATGTGGGTAAGCTTAAATATCTGTTCGTGCTTTGGTTGCTTAAAAATCCCGAGCCGTTTTTCGAGGATGAAATTTAAAAGGAGAAGCGATGGATAAACAAAAAGCGGTAGAAAAGATGACCGAGGTCATGGCGAAATTCGTCGGCTACACGGGCAAGGTGCTGCC
>CAUQPS010000028.1:0-20670 GCA_963520005.1 uncultured Campylobacter sp. | reverse complement strand
GGCAAACGCTATATGAACGAGCTAGCAGACCGCCGCACCCGCTCTCAAGCTATGTTTAAAGTAATCGACGCAAAAGCAGATATCTATCCGATCAACTTCTGCGACTCTGAGGGCGTAAAAAACATGGTCATACCTGAGCACTACACCAAACCGCTAGAATCTGGCGTACTAAAGAAATTTGAAACCCTAGACGAACTAGCTGCGGCTTATAAAATCCCTGCTGCAGAGCTAAAAAAGACGGTCGAGAGATATAACAGCTTCGTTAAATCGGGCAAAGACGAGGACTTTGGTAAACCAATGGATAAAACCACTACAAACGGCGTAGATATCTCTAAAGCTCCTTTCTACGCTATGCGCGGCACGCCAAAACTCCACCACACTATGGGCGGTATCGACATCAACACCAAAGCCCAGGTTATCTCTCTACAAACAGAGATGCCTATCCCAAGATTGTTTGCAGCAGGCGAGATCACGGGCGGCGTACACGGAGCTAGCCGCTTAGGTAGCGTGGCGATAGCTGACTGCTTAACGTTTGGTATGATAGCAGGTGAGAATATAGGCTAATTTGAGGCGTCTTTCGGACGCTTTTTGCGGGTTTTGTTAAAATTTGACTTGATAGGCTATATGCCTTATCTTCGTCAAATTTTAATTTCTTCTGCTTGCAGCTGCGAGCTTGCGAAGCAGAAAACCCCAAAAATCGCCTCGAAACACTTGCAAATCTTATTTTGTATCGCAGGCCAAATTTGGTCTGCGATACTTTTACCTAATAAACTTGAAATTTTATAAATCACCTCTGTCAGAATTTTAAAAATATATGACGCTAAAGTTTTGCCATACAGGCGAAATTTTGTATCACGTCTTACTAAAATTTAGAATTTTTAATAAAAATTATATATTCCGCACGATATAATCGCGCATCTGCTCGCAGCGCGAGCGATAGCTAAATTTCAAGGAGATGCAATGAAAATATTTAAAGCCCTGCTCGCAACAGCGCTAATCACCGCTACCTTAGGCGCTAAGACGCTCAAAGAGGGCACGCTCGTAATAGCCACGGAGGGGACTTACTCGCCGTATTCTTTCTATGACGAGAAAAATAATCTTACCGGCTTTGATGTCGATATCGCTCGCGCACTGGCAAAAGAGCTAGGGCTAAAGGCGGAATTTTTAACCGCGCCTTGGGATGCGATGCTCGCAGCATTTGATGCAGGCAAAGCGGACGTAGCGATGAATCAAGTAAGCATCACGCAGGAGCGCAAGAAAAAATATAATTTCAGCGAGCCTTATACTGTGGCTTATGCTGCGCTAGTAGTACGAGCTGATAACGAGGAGATTAAGAGTTTTGCGGATCTTAAAGGCAAAAAAAGCGTCCACTCCGCTACCAGTAACTGGGCTGACATGGCGCGTAGCTACGGCGCCGAGATCGTTACGGCAGACGGATTTAGCAAGGGCGTGGAGCTCATCATAGCTCGTCGCGCAGACGCTACGATCAACGATAACATCACATTTTTCGACTATATGAAGCAGCGCCCGAACGCCCCGCTAAAGATCGCAGCTCAAGGCAATGAGCCGATTTATTCAGCTGTGCTGCTTAAAAAGGATGATGAGCTGACAGCGCAGATAAATTCCGCGCTAAAATCGCTAAAGCAAAAAGGCGTGCTGAAAGAAATTTCACTTAAATATTTCGGCAAAGACATTACGGAGTAAATTCTACGACCGCTTAGTTGAAGCGTGGAATTTTAAACTTGGTTGGGCGGGATTTCGTATTTTAAATTTCGCTCATAAAATTTTGGAGGAATTATGAAAAATTTAATAAAAACTTTGCTTGCGTGCGCGCTTTTAATATGCGGCGCAAACGCTAAAACACTACGCGAAGGCACGCTTAAAGTTGCTACGGAAGGTACCTTTTCGCCATTTTCGTATTATAACGACAAAAATGAGCTCGTAGGATACGACGTAGATGTCGCGCGCGCAGTAGCCGAAAAGCTTGGTCTAAAAATAGAATTTCTAACCGCGCCTTGGGATGCGATGCTTGCAGCATTTGATGCAGGCAAAGCAGACGCTGTGTTTAATCAAGTAAGCATCACTGATGAGCGCAAGAAAAAATATGAGTATTCTGTGCCCTACACCGTCGTTTATGGAGCTATCATCGTGCATAAAGATAACAATGACATTAAAAGCTTCGAGGATTTAAAAGGCAAGAAAAATGCAGACTCTGCTACCAGCAACTGGGCGCAAGTCGCTAAGAAATACGGCGCGCAAAACGTAACCGTCGATAGTTTCGCTAAAAGTATGGAGCTACTGATCGCTCGCCGCGTAGATACCGTCGTGCGCGATAATACCGTGTTTTACGACTTTTTAAAGCAGCGCCCGGACGCTCCGATTAAGATCGCTGCAAAGTTAAAAGACGTCGATTATAGCGCTGCAATCGTACAAAAGGGCAATAAAGAGCTCGCAGATCAAATCAGCAGAGCCTTAAACGAACTCAAAGCCGAAGGCAAGCTAAAAGAAATTTCGCTTAAATATTTCGGCAAAGATGTGAGTGAATGAACGAAACAAGCAGAATTCTAGAGCTTGTTAGCAGCTCGCTAGAGCCGATGGCGCTAGCCCTGCTGCAAGTTACGATCCCGCTTACGATAATCTCATTTCTGCTTGGGCTCGTGCTTGCGGTGCTGACGGCGGTCGCACGCATCGCAAATTTTAAAATTTTAAAGCAGCTAAGCGAAATTTATATTTGGATTTTTCGCGGCACTCCGCTTTTGGTGCAGCTTTTTATCGTCTATTTCGGGCTTCCAATCATCGGGATCACACTTGATGTTTGGGCTGCTGCGATCATTACCTTTAGCCTAAATATCGGCGCTTACGCTTCAGAGGCGGTGCGAGCTGCGATCCTATCGGTGCCAAAGGGGCAATGGGAGGCGGCTACCTCTTTAGGCATGAGCTACGCTCAAATTCTGCGCCGCATTATTGCTCCGCAAGCCGCTCGCATATCGCTGCCGCCGCTATCAAATATATTTATCTCTACGCTTAAAGACACTTCGCTCGTAGCCTCGATTACGATGGTCGATATGTTTATGGTCGCTCAACGTATTGCTGCGCGGGCATTCGATCCACTTACGTTATACGTGCTGGCGGCGCTATTTTATCTAGCAATTTGCACCCTTCTTACGTTCTTGCAATCCAAGCTAGAGCGACGATTTTCAAGGTTCGTGTGATGATAAAATTTACGAACTTAACTAAGCGCTTCGGCGATCACGTCGTGCTAAACGAGCTAAGCTTAGAATTTCGCGACGGGCAAACGACAGTGATTTTAGGAAGCTCCGGCTCCGGCAAATCCACGATGCTGCGCTGCATAAATCTGCTCGAAATTCCAAGCGGCGGCGAGCTACAGCTAGGCGAGTTTAAGATAAATTTCGACGCTCAGCATAAAACAAGCGAATATCATCCATTCCGCGCTCATACGGGCATGGTTTTTCAAAGCTTCAATCTCTTTCCGCACCTCAACGTCTTGCAAAACGTCATCGAAGCACCCGTGCACGTGCTAAAGCAGCCACGCGAGCTTGCCGAGGCAAATGCAATGACGCTTCTAAAAAAGGTCGGTATGGCGGATAAAGCTGGCGCGTATCCAGCTCGCCTCTCCGGCGGTCAGAGCCAGCGTGTAGCGATCGCGCGGGCGCTTGCGATGCAGCCTGAGTTTTTGCTGCTGGATGAGCCTACGAGCGCGCTTGATCCCGAGCTTGAGGCGCAGGTGCTAAAGACTATCGCCGAGCTTGCCGCAGAGGATCGCTCGCTCATAATCGTCACGCACAATATGGGCTTTGCGCGCAAGATCGCAGATAGAATTTTATTCTTAGACGGCGGAGTTATCGCATTCGACGGCGACGCAGAGGAATTCTTCGGTAGCAGCGACGAGCGCATAGCTAAATTTATCGGAGCGATGAGCTTTTAAATCCATTAAATTTCAAGGAGAAAATATGAAAATAGACACCCTAATCGTAAAGGGCATAGAGGCCAAGTCCAACCCCCACAACGCGGTGATTCCGCCGATATATCTAGCCAGCACCTTCGTGCAAGAAAGCCTGGATGATTTCGGCAAATACGCCTATTCGCGCGGCGCAAATCCTACGCGCAACGCCTTTGAAGAGCTTTTTGCAAAATTCGAAGGCAGCAAATACGCCTTCGCGCTAGCCTCGGGTATGGCGGCTACGAGCGCTGCGTTTTCGCTGCTTAAAAGCGGCGATCGCGTGCTGTTAAATAACAACGTCTATGGCGGCACCTATCGCTACGTAAGCGGGATTTTTAAAAATCAAGGGATCAATTACGACTTGGTGGATGATCTAAATTTGATCACCGAAATTCCAAGCGACGTCAAAATGGTGTTCATCGAAACGCCGTCAAATCCGCTTTTGCGCGTAACCGACATTGAGCGCATCAGCGAGCTCGCGCACAAAAACGGCGCGCTTGTGGTTATGGATAATACCTTTTTGACCCCATATTATCAGCGCCCGCTAGAGCACAGCGCAGACGTCGTGGTTTATAGCGCGACCAAATACATAGGCGGGCATGCCGATCTGATCGCCGGCATTGTTACGACGAACGACGATGAGCTTGCTGCAAGAATTCAGTTTATGAAAAACACTCTGGGCGCGACGCTATCACCTACCGACGCGTATTCGCTCATACGCGGGCTTAAAACGCTAAGTGTGCGCTTCGACCGCCAGAGTGAAAATACGCTAAAGATAATAGAATTTTTACGCAGCAATCCTGCGGTAGAGGCGGTAAATTTCGCAGGCTCGCACTCTAAGAGCGAAAAAAAGATACAAGATCGCCAAGCTAGCGGCATTGGAGCGGTCATCTCGATAGTGCTTAAGCCGCAATACGACTATAAAACCTTTGCGCGCAGCCTTGAGCTATTTGATCTAGCCGTGAGCCTGGGCGGCGTAGAGAGCCTGATCTGCCATCCCGCATCGATGACGCACGAGAGCTATCCGCGCGAGCTGCAAGAGCGCATCGGCATCAGTCAAAATTTGCTGCGCCTAGCCATAGGCATCGAAAACGCGGACGATCTCATAGCGGACCTTGCCGCCGCGCTAGAAAAATCTAAAAAATAGGTGGCGTGAAATTTACGTAAGCTCGCGGAATTTTTATGCAGGCTTGTAAAAATTTACGCGCGCAGAATTCACGCCAAAATTTAGTCCGAAATCCTTATAGCTTCGCTCGTGAGGCTATAAGGGCGCGGTCTTTACGAAGTGGCGCGCATGGCGGGTTTAAAAAGACCCGCCGTCGATCATTTCATTTTTCTAAAAATTCCTTTTCGCAAACCTATGCCCATTTTCTCGCGAGCTAAATTTTGCATGAATTTTCACTCGTTAAATTTTACGAGGCGCGCGGCTTTGCGTAAAATTTAAATTTAAAAATTCCGCCACTACGTCGTTGAAATGAAATTTTAATTTATACGCACGGCAAGATTTATCCAGACCTCTTGCTAAAACACATCGTTTAAATTTAATTCGGATAAATCTATCTAACCGCCGTTTGATATTGCCGAGCGGGGAGCTTAAATTTAATCAAAATTTTAAAGGTAGCGGCGATCTGTGCCGCACCACGCCAGCTATCTGCAATCGCTCGGTTTAAAATTTGATGAGCCAAATTTTAAACTGGACAAATTTAAGCTCCATCCTGCTCAAAATTTAAAATTCTACGCGCCGTTTAAATTCTGCTTAAAATTTTAGCCGCGTTTTAAATTTGGCGGAGTTACTTCAGCTCGCCCCAGCGCTTGGCGATGTTTAGGCTCGTCTTTAAGGGCACGTTCAGGCTCGCCGCACTTTGCATTATCTCCTGCGCGCGCGCGCCGAAGCTCTGCGCCAAATCGTCCCGCACCTCGAAGATCAGCTCGTCGTGGATCTGCAATATCAGCCGCGCCTCGTCGTTTAGCAGCGGCGAAATCTCAACCATCGCCTTTTTGATGATGTCGGCGGCGGAGCCTTGAAATTTCGTATTCACCGCCTCGCGCTCGTAGCTCGCATAGACCATGTTGTTGCGCGCATTTGCGAAGTCGAAGTAGCGCCTGCGCCCAAAAAGCGTGCTTACGTAGCCATCCGCTTTCGCGTCCGATTTTATGCTTTGCAAAAATTCCTTGATCGTGCAAAACGCCGCGAAATAGCGCTCGATATAGCCCTTCGCCTCGGCGCGCGCGATGCCTAGGCTATCGCTTAGCTTGCCCGCGCCCATGCCGTAGATGAGGCCGAAATTTATACTCTTTGCGATCGTGCGGTGCGCGGGCTGTGCGTCGCCGAAAATGCTGATCGCCGTGCGCGCGTGAATGTCCTCATCCGCCCTAAACGCCGCCAAAAGCGCAGGATCGCGCGAGAAGTGCGCGAGCAGGCGCAGCTCGATCTGCGAGTAATCAAGCGAAATCAGCGAGTAGCCTTCGTCTGCCAGAAAGCAGTCTCGCACGTCCTTCGCAAAGGTGCCGCGCGCGGGGATATTTTGAAGGTTCGGATTTTTGCTCGCTAGCCGCCCGGTAGCCGTGCCTGTCTGCAAGAAATTCGATCTGACGCGGTTTTGCGCATCGGCCAACGCAAGCTGCAGCAGTGGCTCGCAGTAGGTGCTTTGCAGCTTAAACAGCTCGCGGTAGTCTAAAATTTTACCCACCGCAGGATGCAGCGCCGTAAGATCCTTCAGCACGCTTTCGTCGGTGCTATAGCCCGTCTTCGTGCGCTTTGCGGCAGGAAGCCCAAGCCGCTCGAAAAGCACGGCGCCGAGCTGGGCGGGAGAGTTGATGTTAAACTGCTCGCCGCAAAGCTCATAAATTTCATCCGTGAGCGCTCGCAGGGACTTTTCGTTGCGCTCGATTAGGCGCTTTATCATCTCTACGTCGATCTTGATGCCGCATCTTTGCATCTGCCAAAGCACCCGCACGAACGGAAACTCAAGCTCCTGCGCGAGCTTAAAAAGCGCGGGCTCTAACAGCTCCTTTAGCTTAAAATACAGCCTCAGCGTCACCCACGCATCCTCGCTCGCATAAATCGTAGCGGCGTCCAGCTCCACGGAAGCGAAGGTCTCGCCCTTTTTGACGACGTCGCCGAAATGCACAGTCTCGTACCCCAGATACCGCGGCGAGATAGAGTCCATCCCCACGGCGTTTGCGGGATCGAGCAGCCACGCTAGCACCATCGTATCGGCAAAGCGCGCAGGCGGCTCAATGTTAAAATTATTTTTCACGATCTCAAAATCGTATTTTAAATTTTGCCCCACTACATAACCGCGAAATAGCGAGCCGATCGCAGCCTTTGCCGCGTCCGAAGAAATTTGAGCAGGAGCGCCCAAATAGCTATGCGCGAGCGGGACGTAGTAGGCGCGTTCCTCGTTAAACGCAAACGAAAAGCCCACGATCTTAGCGCTCTTGCTATCGACGCTAGTGGTTTCCGTATCGAAGCTCACTAAGGTCTCGGCACCCACGCCTTCGCACAGCCTTGCAAGCTCCGCGGCATCGGTGATACAAATAGGCTCAAATGGCGTTTTAAAAGCGCGCTCGGAATTTTGTCTGCCGCAAGAGGAGCCGCCCGAGATAGAATTTTGCCCGTCTAACCCTCCTACGGCAGCGTCCAAGATAGAGCCGCCGCGAGACAGCTCTGCGCCGAAGCCTTTGCCGCCCGCGCCCAAAACGGAGCTTTTTGCGCCCGCACTTTTGCCCTCGCTCCAAAGATCAAGTCCGTTCTGCTCCTGCAGGCTTAACGCCGAAAGAAGCCTATTTAGTGCGTAATCTTTTAAAATTTCGCGGATTTTAAAAAGCGGATTTTGCTGCGGGAATTTCGCATCCTCTAAAGGCGGGATTTCCAGCTCGTCGTAAAGCGTGGCCAGGCGCTTGCTTATGTAGGCGCTCTGCCTACCTTCTATCAGATACTCGCGCTGTTTGTTTTGCGGCAGGCGGTCTAAATTTGAATAGATCCTATCGAGCGAGCCCCATTCGTCTAAAAGCTTCTTCGCCCCCTTATCGCCGATGCCGCGCACGCCCGGGATATTATCGGCGCTGTCGCCGCAGATCGCCAAAAAATCCACGATCTGCTCGGGATAGACGCCGTAGCGCTGCAAACACTCATCCCTTCCGTAAAGCATCTTTTTGCCGTGGCTGTAAATTTTAACGTTTTCGCCGATGAGCTGATACAGGTCCTTGTCGGAGGTAACGATGTTGATTTTATGCGTGGCGCCGTGCTTTTTGACGACGCTTGCGATGAGATCGTCCGCCTCGTAGCCCTCGCGCCCGAGCGAGTAAAGCCCCATCTTTTCGATCATCTCGATGCAGACCGGCAGCTGCTGCAAAAGCGCGGGCGGCGGGGCTTGGCGGTTGGTTTTGTAGTTCGGATCGATATCTGAGCGGAAGGTCTTGCCCTTGCTATCCAGAGCGAAAATTATATAATCGCTCTTAAATTCCTTCGAAAGATTTGCGATGAAGCTCGCAAACCCGCTCACCATGCCGCTGGGTTTGCCGTCTTTGGTCTTAAGCCCGCTCATAGCGTAGTAGAGCCTGAAAAAAAAGCCGAACGTATCGATGATCGTGATGGTCTGCATAATGGTCCTCGGATTTAGAATTTTAACGCGTAGTGTATTAAAATTCGGCTAAATTTACAAATTCCGAATAGGACTTGATCTGCCTCATTTCAAAATTTTAAAATTTGCTATATAATCGCGCGAAATTTTAAAAAAAGGACCCGGTATGGATTTTTTTACAGACTGGCAGGAGTTCGACGCGGCGGACGCTACGGTGAAATTTTACAAAAAAACGCAAGGCGGCGTAGAATACATCGGCTTTGATTCGCGCAAATGCGTCCCGCCAGAGCCGATGGTAAATGCGCTGGTGGCGCTAAATTTCGTAAAAGACAAAACCAAAAAGGTCGTCATGGTCAATCATAAATTCCCGATGGGGCTGATCCCGAAAATCGAGTCTAAATTTGACATTGCCCGCGAGGATCTGGACGGCGACGCGGTCAAGCTCACCATCAGCCTAAAGCCTGGTGCAATCAATGAGGGCTTTGATACCGACGCGAAGTGCCACGGCTAAAGGGCTTTAAAATTTAGATGAATATCACGACCTTTTCGCCGCCGTTTCGCATCGTAGGCGGCTATTTCATCTGCGGTTTTATCTTTTTGCTGCTAAGTGCAGCGAGCTTTTTAAAGGCTGATTTCGGCGCGATCCAAGCGCCGCAGACGGCGAGCTTTTTTCACGTATTTTTGCTGGGATTTGTAATCAGCATAATCATCGGAGCGCTCTATCAGCTTACCTCCGTCATCATCCAAAAGGAATTTTTCACCGTCAAATTTGCGTTTTTAAATCTCTTTGCTTACGCTGCGGGCGTAGCGCTGCTAAGCGCGGGATTACTGCTTTCAAGCATCCCTTTGATGCACGCAGGCGGCGCCGTTTTACTGCTTAGCCTATTTTATTTTACGATCTGCTACGCGCTAAGCTTCATCGGTACGCCCAAATGGAGCTTCCCTGCCGTAGCGCTTGCGATCTCGGCTGCGTTTTTGGCGGTAGGGATCAGCCTCGGCTTTGCTCTCGTGCTAGCGCTTAGCGGCGTGGAGATTTTCGGAGTGCATTTTTCAGAAATTTTATCCTATCACATATACTTCGTGCTGGGCTTTGTGTTTTTCGTCATCGTAGGCGCTGCGTGCGTGCTGCTGCCGATGTTTAGCCTAGCGCACGATCTAAGCTTCGCGCTAGCAAAAGCTTCACTGGCGCTGTATCTGCTCGCGGGGCTGTTTTTGCTAAAAGACTTTGGAATTTTCATCGCATTTGCCGCGCTTGCGAGCTTTGCGGCTCAGGCGATCTATATCCTGGCTAGGCGCGTGCGAAAAGCGATCGATTATTGGAATTTAAACGTCTACATCTCGCTGGCGGCTTTGGGATTTAGCGCGGCATTTTGGCTCATGGGTCGCGCGGATGCGGCGGCATTTTGGCTGCTATACGGCTTTTTGTTCGCCTTCATCGTCGCGCACCTTTATAAAATCGCGCCCTTTCTCATCTGGTATCACTACGTCTCGCCCTTCGTCGGCAAGCGCAAAATCCCTATGCTGGAGGATATGATAATCAAAAAGATCGCCTACGCAGCTTGCGTGCCGAACGTCTTAGCGCTTTCGTGCGCGGGCTTTGGAGCGCTAACGCCTGCGGTGATCTTGCAAGCGGCAAGCATAATTTTGGTGCTAATCAACATCGTAAATATCTTTAACTACATAAAATTCGGAGAGGAAAAATGAAAGTAACGAAGGAGCAAATTTACGACGCACTTCGCGCCGTGGTGGACCCCGAGGTGGGCTTTGACGTCGTGTCGCTGGGGCTCATCTACGACGTAGTGGTAGATGAGGCAAACAACGCCAAGATCACGATGACGCTATCGACTCAGTCGTGCCCACTGCATGAGATGATGCTAGAATGGGTGCGCGCAGGTGCCGAGAGCGTGGAGGGTATCGGCGAAGTACAGATCGATCTCGTCTTTGAGCCGATGTGGAATATCGATATGGCGGAGGATCACGTCAAAGAAGCGCTCGGTAGATTTTAAACAACTTTGCCGCGCCCCGTAGTTTAAGCTTTGAAATTCTAAAATTAGACTTAAAATTTATACTTAGAGGCTGCTATGAAAAAATTTACCAACGACAAAAAAGAAATTCTACTTCAAACGCAAGGGCTTAGTTTGATTTCAAAGACGCTACAAAACGGCAAAGAAAGGCTGAGCTCTAAAGAATTCGCAAATTGCGATGCCTTGCAAAAAGCTTTCGTAAAAAAGCAAGTTGATGCCCTAAAAAAGGGCTTCATCTACGAAAACAAAAAAGCAAAATTCGGCGAAGCGCTAGCGCATGCCTATATCGGCGGCGGATACAGCGGGGCGCTTGGATTTGCCGAGTTTGAGGATAAATTTTACGTCTATAAATGTAATTTTGACGAGCACGGCTGCGATTATTTAATCGTGCTGGACGGCGAACTAAGAACTCTTGCGCAAATTAAGCTACCAAAAATTTTAGCGTGGAAAATGACTGCTACCAAAAAGGCCTTGGTGCTTGATTTGGACCACGAATTCTTTCTTTTTGACGGAGAGAAATTCAGCAGGCTTTTTGAAGCCTGGGGTATCACAGGGGGAGGCTTTAGTTCTGCTCTAAGCGGCAACAGCGAAATTCTAGCCTGCGGCACGGATGGAATTTTAGCTTTCGGAAGCGACAAGAAGCTAAATTTTAAAACGGATTTTTCGGCGAAAGCTATAAGCTTCGGCAATAAAATTTGCGTAGCCTGTGGGGATGAAGGCGGCAAAAATGTCGCTAGGCTCTACCGCCTAAAAGACTTCGCCGAGCTTTGCCGTATCGAATGCGACGTGGGCTATATCCACTCCCTAAACGTGGGGCTTATCAAAAATGACGCGATTTTGGTCGTAAATAACGGCTTTGATGAGCTGTATTTTTGGGACGTCGCAAGCAAAAAGCGTCTAAGCGTACCAAAAAGCTTGCCAAGAAGCATAATGAGGTTTGCCGCAAACGATCAAATTTTTCTTACGTACTTTTACGGTGGATTTAAAGCATTCAGCTTGGAGGATTTTCGCCTCTTAGGCGAGTTTGAATGCGAGCACTGCGTCAAAACTGCTGCTATTGAAATCTCGGGCGAGCGCCTTTACGTTCGCACCGACTACGGATTTTTTAGCATCTATTCTTTAGCCGAGAATGGAATTAAAATTTAAAAAGCGCTATTGATACAGATTTATCGACCGCTTCAAGCTCCTAAAATTAAACGAACTCCGCCTGCCTTAAGCTTGCGCGACAAGCAGGGGCACTATTTAAAGGAATTTTATCGCAAATATTGCGGGCTTTGAGAGCTTTTTAAGGCTTCCTTTAAGCATTATCAAATTATCCGCGCCGGAGATTTTAAGAGTGGAATTTTCAAAGCAAAATTCTAAATTTTTTAGCGCGTTTTCGCTTAAAAGGCGCGCAAGCTCCAAAATATAGCTCAGCCACGCAAGCTTGCCGGCATCGGGCAAAATCGCGCTCAAAGGCGCGAACGTAGCGCCAAGCTCGCGCTTTCCGTGCATCGAGATGATCGCGGCTATTAGCGCCTTTTCTTTGTGCGTCGTGCGATAGTTCAGCCCGCCGAGCACCATATCCGCGCTAGTTTCGTGCTTGGCATAAAAGCCGATCGCCCGCCCGATCTCGCAAAGCGATGCTGCGGTCTGCAGGATTTTAATATATTTTTCGCCCAAGCCGTGTAGAGGCGATAGCGCGCAAAACAGCGCCTTTGCGAACTTCGGAGCCTCGCTAGGCTCGGAAGCGAAGCGATCTTTAAGGCTTCTTAGGCTCGGATTAAAGCCTCTAGGCAAGTTTGCGCCGCGCAGAATCGAGCTTAAAAACGCCCCCTCGCGCACTCCCACACCGCTGGTGATGATCTTTTTCGCCCCTAGGCGCCTTACGATCTTATCAAAAATGATGGCACCCTCCCTGATCGTGTCGTAGCGGTCCTTTTTGATCGGGAATTTCGCCAGATCAAGCGTCTTTGCGCTCATCAGCTTGGCAAAAAACGGCGCGTATTTTTCGTAATCGTAGCTAAAATTATGCACGATCTTTAGCGGATGGTTTTGCAGGCTCATCACGGCGCCGGATAGCGCTCGCGCGGAGCCGCCCATTACAATTAAATTTTGCGTGCGAAACTCGGTGCCTACTTGCGAGATCACGCTGTTTATGTATTTCTCCAGCCCCTTTGTGTCGCCGCGGTCGAAAAACAGCTCCTTTAGCCGCACCGTGCCTAAATTTAGAGAAATTTTATTTTCTATCCTGCCGTTTTTGATGTAAGCAAGCTCGGTCGAGCCGCCGCCGATATCCAGCGTAACGCCCTCGGAAAAGTCGCTAAGCAAATTCTGCGCCGCATAGGCGCCTAGATACGCCTCCATCTGCCCGTCTATCTTGCGGATCGTAATGCCCGTTTGCTTGCGGACGAGATTTATAAACTCGGTCCCGTTCGGTGCATCGCGAAGCGCGGATGTACCGATGCAAATCACGCGCTTGGCCTTGTAATTGCATACCAGAGTTTTAAATTTTTTAAACGCCAGCAGGCATTTTTGCATCGCTTCGGGAGTTAAAATTCCGCCGTTTTCGTAAGCGCCCTCGCCTAGACGGATCTTGATCTTGTGCTCGGCCAGGATAAAAAACCCGAGCCTGCTCGTGCGCTCGAAAATCACGGCTCTGGCGGAATTTGAGCCCAGATCTATGACGGCGACGCGCTTGGGCATTTAAATTTCCATATGGACGTGTTTGTATTTCAGCTCGTCCGCCGTCTCGATATTATCGGGGTCGGTGATGATACACTCGACGGGACAAACCACGATGCAAGCGGGCTCAGAGTAATCCTCGACGCATTCGCAGCATCGATCGGCATCTATGATGTAAACCGGCTCATCCTCAAAAATAGCTTCATTAGGGCACTCCTCGCGACACGCGTCACAGCAGATGCATTCTTTCGTAATCAATAATGACATATAAGCATAACCTTTGAAAAAAATTATGGCGTTTTTATACCATAAAAAGCTTCATTTTGTTTTAAAATAGCGAAATTTCGGGCTATTTCTTAAATTTTTTAGTGGAAGTTTAAAAATCGCGACAATTAGCGAGCGCTCTTTGTCGTTTTTAAGATCCACTTGCGCGCCCATCGCTTGAGCGGCATTTTTGGCTAAAAAAAGCCCGAGCCCGGCCCCCGGTTTGCCGCCGTAGCGCTTAAAAGGGGCAAAATAATCGATCTCTTCGTTAAGCGGCTCGCCTTTGTTTGCGACCCGCACTATGAAATTTCCGTCCGAAATTTCGCTCTCGATTAGCACCTTTTCGCCGTCCGGAGAAAATTTTATGGCGTTTTGGATAAAATTTTGAATCACGTGCATAAAGAGACTTTTCTGCACCGAAATTTCAAGCTGTTCAGGCTTAAGATCCATCGTCAAGTCCTTACCCGCCGTACGCGCTAAAATCGTGAAATTTACGCACAGCTCCTTGAGATAGGCGATTATATCGGTCTGCTCGGGCGCCTCAAACTGCGCCCCCTCCTGTCGCCCGATCTCTAGGATCGAACTGATCATTTTATTCATATTATCGATCGAGTCGTTGTTATTTTTAAGCGCCTCGACGTATTTCTCGCTCTCGCGCGGCTTAATTAGCGTAACTTCGTTTTTGGTTTTCATCACTGCCAGCGGAGTTTTAAGCTCGTGTGCGATGCCGATAAAAAGCTCTTTTTGATACAAAATGAAGGTCTCGATGCGCTCAAGTAGGCGGTTTATGCTATTTGAAAGCGGACTAAATTCGCTTGGAATTTCCGCTGCGTCGATCGGCTTTAGGAATTTTTCATCCACCGAGGCGAGCCTTTGGCTGATCAGCTTAATCGGCATCAGCAGCATGCGCGAGAGAAACATCGCGTAAAACACCACCAAAAATATCATCGTCAAATTTACTAAAATTATGTCGATGAGTATTTGATTTACGATGTTTGCATAGACGCTTACATCTGCTTTGATGCTTAAGATTTTATCCTTACCATAAGGGTAGTGCAGCTGTAAATAGCTCTTGCCATCCTCGGAGCTTTCGATAAATTTAGGTTTATTGATACTTTCGTTTTCGATGATTTTGCTTTCGTATTTACCGGATGCGTCTTGTAAAAAAGATGAAATTTTCTCAGGCGGCACGGAGGCGTCTACGATTTTTTGCGCTCTTTGGATTAAATTTTGAACGGGAGTTTCAAAGATGGTAATCCTCATGTAGTTGTAGAGCATTACCGAAAAAATGACAATTAGCATCAACGAAGCGGATGCTAATTGTATTACAAAGCGGACTCTTAGGCTTTTTGTGGAAAGCAAAATCTATATCCGCGTCTGCGAACGGTCTCGATCGTAGAGATATTTAGAGGCTTATCCATTTTCTGTCGAATTTGATTGATCGCGACTTCTATAACGTTCGGCGTAACGAGCTCAGGTTCCTCCCAAATAGCGTCTAGCAGCTGCTCTTTGCTTACGATCTGATCGCTGTGGCGCGCTAGGTGAGTTAGCACCTCAAACGGCTTGCCCTTAAGCTCGATCTCTTGACCTAGATATGTGATCTTTTCCTCGTCCGGATCGATGATAAGATCGTCGATTTTGATGATATTTGAGCCGCCGAAGCGAAGTCTAGCCTCGAGACGCGCTACTAAAACATCAAAGTCGAAAGGTTTTTTGATAAAATCGTCCGCGCCCGCGCGAAGTGCTTTGATCTCGCTTTCTTTATCGTCTTTTGCAGATAGCACGACGACAGAGGTGCGCGCGGATTTTTGCTTAACTAATGCGATGAGATCGATGCCGTTGCCGTCAGCTAGCATCCAATCGGTTAGCACCAAATCATAATTTCTAATGCCGATATAATACTCTGCGTCCTTAAAACTCTCGGAAGTATCCGTCTGATAGCCGAACTCCATCAAGCCCTCTGCTATCGTCTTGTTTAAAGTCACCTCGTCCTCGACTATTAAAATTCTCATTTAATTTCCTTGCCTTAAAATTTTGCGGCGATTTTAACATATTTTAAGCAAAATTTCAAGATTTTTTAAAGAAATTTTAAAATTTTATCTCTATTTCCGCGCCGACGCTCGCGTCTTGTAAAATTTCGGGCTTTAAAATTTTCATATAAAAATAATCCATCGATCGAAATTTTGAGTAAAACTCCTGCGCGAAGTATTTTAGCGCGTCCTCTACGAGGCGAAATTTTTTCTCGCGGAACTCCGCTTTGATATATTCGCAAACCCGCGCATAGTCGATAAATTCCTCCGCTCCGAACTTCGCCCACACCCAGACGCGCTGCTCGCGCTTGCGCTCAAAATCCAGCGTCCCGATTATCGCGCCAAATTCCAGCTTTTCGATTAAAATTTTAATCATACTACGCGCTTTTCCTCGCCCTTAAGCAGCCTGGCGATATTCGGCGCGTGTTTGTAAAATACGATGAAAACTATCAGAAAGATCGGCGCATGAGTGTTGATTGCTGGCATCTGCGGATGGATCACGTAGCTTGCTACGACTAGCGCAAGCGCCGCTGCAAGCGAGGCTACGGATGAAATTTTAACCGTCTTGCCGACTACAAACCAAACGGCAAGCGCAATAACAATCTCGATAGGAATAAAGCAAGCAAGCACGCCGGCTCCCGTCGCAATGCCCTTGCCGCCGTTAAATTTTAGATACGGGCTGAAGCAATGCCCAAGTACTGCAAAGACAGCCATGCTCCATAGCACGTTTTCATCAAAGCCTAAAGCCCGCGCGATCAGTATTGGCAGGACGCCCTTTAGTGCGTCGCAAGCGACCGTGAGGATCGCGAGTTTTTTGGCTTTTTGCGGATCGCGAGTTTTTAAGACGCGAAGGACGTTGGTGGCACCTATGGAGCCGCTGCCCTCGCTTTTGATATCCACGCCGCCTAGGTATCTGCCGATCAAAAGCCCAAAGGGGATCGCAGCGATCAGATACGCCGCGACGTAGCACCAAAAATTCGGCGCTGTAACGATGCTAAGTAAAAATTCTAAAATTCCCGATTTTTTCATAAAATCCCTTTAACTCTTCCAAAGTAGCGAAATTTTCTCGTCGTAGATGTCGGTTTTCTTCGGCGAAATTTCTTTCGTTTCGAGTTTAATATTTTTTAGATCCAGGCTCTGTTTTAGCGCGTCCACTTCAGCCTCAAATTTCTGCGTAAGCACTTCCAGCTCCTCTTGTAGCGCGCTTAGGCTATTTTCGGCATTTTTGGCTTCGCTTCGTTCATTTAAAATTTTATGTGCGCTCTTTGCGCCGCTGATCGCCTTGGAGATATTGCTAGCGCTGCGCGAGCGACCTAAAAACGCGCCCAAGATCGCTCCGCCTATGTTTAGCGCTGCATCCACGCCGCGGCTTAACACGTCGCCCTTTTCCTTCTCGTATTTTTCGCTAGCGCGCGAAATTTTATCCTCAAGGCGCGCCTTTTCCTTCTCAAATTTAGCCGTAATCTCATCAGTTTTAGCCTCTAGAGCTTCATTCGCCTTATCGCTTAGGCGCACAAAAAACTCCTCCCTGCTCTCGCCCGGTTTTGAGAGCAGATCAAGCGCGCTAAAAAGCTCTAACTTTTCGTTGCGGTAGATCCACTCCTTAAAGCCTTTAAGCTGAGCGTTTAAATTTTTCGCTCCCGCGATGAAGCTAGGAAGCGCGCTGTAGCTGGAGCCTGCCTGCTCCTGTCCGCTTAAATTTGCAACCTCTCGCGTGCTAGCTTCATTCCAATCTATTTCGCTCCCGTCCGAAATCGAAAGCAAAAATGAGCGCTGCTGCGTAAAATCTACCCCCTTGTCGCAAAATCGCATCTTTGCGCTTGCATACAGATATGGGCTTAGCTCAAGACCCGCGCCGTAGCTGTAAAGCTGCGAAATTTCAGCAGAAACTACGGGTTTTGCGGAGCCGGCGGATTTAACGCCTTGCGCGGCGTCCGATACGGACGAAATTTCAGTCTTTTTGTCTTTCATTAAATTTGAAATTTGTTCGTTGCTTAAAGGGCCTTTTAAATAGCTTAGCGCGAAGCGCGTCTCGATCACCCGCAGCACATCCTCGTTGATGTTTTTTACCAAAAAATTTCGCTTTTTGAGATTTGAAATTTTCTCCATAAGCACGCTTTTGTCGATCGGATTTGAGCCGATACCGCTTAAGCCGCTGATGACGCGCTCTTTATCCTGCGCGGTCTGCAAGCGCCCGATAAACCACGTACCGATATTGCTAAGCCCCTTATAATCGAGATCGACCGGGTTTTGCGTCGATAATACGCAGCCAAGGCCAAATGCGCGAGCCTGCTTCAGCAGCGTAAGCATCGGGGTTTTGCTCGGCGGATTGCCGTTTGGAGGGAAGAAGCCGTAAATTTCATCCATATAAAGCACGGCGCGCAAGGAACTCGTGCCGCTGGTGGTGCGCATCCATTTGATCATCTCGCCCAAAAGTAGCGTGACGAAAAACATCCTCTCATCGTCGTTTAGATGCGCGATGGAAAATATATTCGCCCTAGCCCTGCCGTTTTCATCAAAGAGCATCTTGGCGATATTTAGCCGCTCGCCCTCGCACCAAAGCTTAAAGCTCGGACTTGCGATGAGCGCATTGATCTTCATCGCAAGCGCCATTCGCTTATCGCTCGGAAAGAAGGTATTAACGTCAAAAACGCCGATCTTATCGAATGGCGGGTTGCCGATCTGCGCGATGAGATCCACCACGCTCACCCCCTCGCCTTTGCCGAAATGATAGGACAGAATTTGGCTGATTAGTAAAAATTCCGGCGAGCTGAGATTATCGCTGCTAATCCCTGCGAGGCTTAGCACGCTAGTGGCGATACCGCCGATATAGTTATTCAAATCCTCTTCGTTTAAGCCCTTCGGCGCTTCAAAGTCGCTTAGCAGGCTGATACCAAGCCCTGCGCTTGATTTAGGCGTATAAATTCTAAAATCGGCGCTATTTTTCAAAAGCTCCACCCGCGCCAGGTCTTGATACGAGCCCTCAATCCCCTCGCGCCAAGTATTTGCAGTCTGTTCGGCGTACTCGCGCACGCTAAGACCTTTGTTTTGCGCCTCAGCCTCGTCGATATAGGGCTCAAAATCCTCAGCCCTCATCTGCGGAAAAGTGAGGGCTAAATTCGTCAAATCGCCCTTCGGATCGATGATGATGGATGGGATATTATCGATCGCTGCTTCCTCTAGCAGCGTGATGCCAAGTCCCGTTTTACCGCTACCGGTCATTCCGATGATGAGCGCGTGAGTCGTCAGATCCTTGTTTTTATACAAAAACGGCTCGCTGTTTTCAAGCCCCAGATAAAAAAGCTTTAAATTTTCTTGAAGCGTTTTCATTACGTTCCTTAAATTTGCAATTTGTGCGGCATTATATCATTTAAATTTTTAAATTTAAATTTGCTAAAATGTGCGAAAAATCAAGGAATGGCAAGTGTTAAAAGAAAAAATTAGAAATGGAAAAAGCGGAATTCTACTCTATGGCATTGTTCCGCCTAAAATCACGTCCTCTCAAGACGAGCTCGAGCGCCTAGGTACGGCGTGGTCGCAACGCCTAGGCGAATGCGAATGCGACGGCATCGTCATCTACGATCTACAAGATGAAAGCGCACGCACGAAAGATGAGCGGACCTTTCCTTTTGTGCATACGATCGATCCTGCGCGCTATTACACGCAGTATCTACACACCGATAAAGAAGCGATCATCTACCGCGCGGTAGGCAAATACGACGAAGCGGAATTTTGCGAAATTCTAAGGCATGCCGCAAGCGGGCTGGGCGTTTTCGTGGGGGCGAGCTCTAAAAACGAAGAATGCAAGCTACATCTAAGCCGCGCCTATGAGATCAAGCGGCTCGTGGCGCCGCATCTTTGCCTAGGCGGCATCTGCATACCCGAGCGCCATGAAAAGAGCCGCGACGAGCACCTAAAAATCGCGGAGAAGACTGCGGACGGGTGCGAATTTTTTATCACTCAGGCGGTTTATAATGTGCAAAATGCCAAAGATTTCATCGACGATTACGCCGCTTTGGAGTGCAAAAAGGTGCCTATAATCTTTACTTTCACGCCGTGCGGCAGCCTAAAGACGCTTGAGTTTATGAAATGGCTTGGCATCTCGGTGCCAGATTTTTTGCAGCAGCGGCTGCAAAGCAGCGTCGATATCTTGCAAAGTTCAACAGCGCTGTGCGCAGAGATGTTTGATTTCATCTATAAATACGCCCTCGCAAAAGGCGTAAGCGTAGGCGCAAACGTCGAGAGCGTAAGCACCCGCCGCGTAGAAATCGAAGCCTCTCTCAGCCTACTAAAAGAGATCAGAAAAATTATCCTTAAACACGAGAATTTGGGATTTTACATTATTTAAAATTTTAAACCGAGCGCACGAACAAAACGCTAGATAGTCCAAGCTAGCGGAGGAATTTTAAATAATTTTAGATCGCTTTCTGAAAAATAAATCGAAATTTTATCCGAATGGAATTTGAACTTAAAATTTATAAAAAATTGCCCCAATAATATACTTTAATAACTGTCGTCCGTAACTGTGAGATGATATTTCGTGCAAAATTTCCCAATGCTTACAATGGCATTGAGCTAGGCATATCATCAAACCTATAAATCGCTGTAGTTTTCACACTAAAACTAAGTGCATTAACCGCCTTTAGTCTGCAGCCGACGCGACCGCACCTTCCGGCTTGCCGCTATCTACACAGGGATAAATGTATATTGTATAACGGGAGATAGCTGGAGATTTTAACGCCCTATAGATATTTAGAGATACGACGCCTCTTCGCTCATGGCATAGCGTCCTTTATTGTTCCATTCGTAGTATTTGATTTAAATTTACCGGCGTTTATGCTAAATTTCAAATCTAAGGCAATTTGATGCTTGCTGTTGTGAGCGTTTTGGTATTTGAATTTTATTCTACAGCCTATGTGTAGGTCGCTCAAAAGATCCACCATACGCCGCCGTAAAAATACTTGCCGAGCTTTGCAGCTAATTAAAAGCCGTTAATGCAGAATCGGCTGAAATTAACACCCATTTAAGCTATCGCATATTTGATTTCTTTTATATTCTACAAGCCCGCCACCAAAAAGCAGCAGACCTAAGACTAATGTCGTTTTACTATCTCACGCATAATCCGATATGCTAACTGCGCA
>CAUQPS010000027.1:0-20821 GCA_963520005.1 uncultured Campylobacter sp. | reverse complement strand
CTAAAATTCCGATCTAAATCCCTAATCCAGCTTATTTCTAAAAAGCGACGCCGCAAAGCTCAACGTGCCAAGCCCGATCAGCAGCAGCGGCACGATGAGATGCCACAGCTCGCCTAGGCCCGCGCCCTCCAGATAGATCCGCCACATGCAGTTGTTAGCATAATACATCGGATCTAGGTGCGCGATGTAGTAAAACCACCGCGGCATCGCGTCCGCAGGCGTTATCAGCCCGCTTATCATAATGCACGGCAGCAGGAACAAAAACGAGCTCACGACCGATTGTAGCGAGGTCTTGCAGACGGTCGAGATCACGAGGCCGATGCCTACGTTGCAGGCGCTAAAGATCGCGATAATCGCAAAAAGATCCGCAAAGCGCCCTCGAAAAGGAATTTCGAAGTAAAATACGCAGATCAAAAACAGCGCGAGCCCCTGCGCGATCGCGATCAGCACGGGTGGCGTCGCCTTGCCGATTAGCATCTCAAGCGGGTTCGCGGGCGTCATCAGCATCATATCAAAGCTCCCCTCCTCGCGCTCACGAGAGACGCTAAACGCCGATAGCATCAGCACCTGAATCATCGAAAGTCCCAAAATCATCCCCGTCATGATCGTGTAGCGCGTGATCGTGTTTTCGTTAAAAACATAGCGCGGATTTATGCTGATTAAATTGACGAAATGCTGCGCGTTGTATTCCCCCGCTATGGCCTGCACGAAGCCGATGACGGTGTTTGCCAAGGTCGTATTGCGCGAATCCGCGATGATCAAAAGCTCATGCGTATCCTTAAAATCGCCGCCGAAATAGATCCCGATGATCGCCTCGCCCTCGCTTACCGCGCGGCGTAGGCAGGTTAGGTCTTTGCAGCCAAGATCTGTTTTAAACATCGGCGTAGCGGCGATCTGCTGCACCAGCGCGGTGGATGTCGCATCGCGAGCGTCGTCCAAAATCGCGTAGCGCACCTGCTCGGGGGTGAAATTCGCGCCGTAGCCGAATATGATCGCCTGCACCAGCACCGGCACGATCAGCACCATGCGCGTGCCCTTGTCGCGAAACATCGCCAAAAATTCCTTTTTTATCAGCGCGCGAATTCGAAGCAGGGATTTTCGCAGAGCGTTCATCGCGCGCCCCTTTTAAATTTAGCGGCACCTTCAAATTTGACGCCATTTTCAAATTTAGCGGCGCGAGCTTGCGGCGCGGAATTTAAAGCAAAATTTAAACACATCGCGGGCGCCGGTTTAAATTTGCGCAGCCTGGGCGTAAATTTTAAAATTTCAGATCCGTCGTTTAGCTCGGGTACAAATTTCAAAATTTCAAATCCATTGCGTGACACCTCGCGCGTAAATTTTAAAAGCGCAAGTTTAAATTTACGCGGCGGCAAGGAGATGAAATTTAAAAGCGCGCCCGTGAGGTCAAATTTGCTAAGCTTTTCTGCACGCCCTGCTTCGTAGCCGTGCCGTGCAGCTGCGCTACAAAGTCGCGCTATGCGGCGCCGCGCAGAATTCAAATATCTGCCCGCATGATTAAACTTAACCGCACGCCGTTTTTCTGTTATGTCGCATCTGCGCCCTACTTCGATTTCGACTTTATTCGCGCGCGACAAAACGCAGCGCAGAGCGAACGGTAGCGCGCAAATAAGCTTTAAAATTTTAAATCCATTCCGCGATATGAAATTTTGCGCTGTGTCCGCAAGACGCGCCGAAGTAAGCGTAAATTTTAAAATTCCAAACAGATTGCGCAGCGGTTCGGGCGTAAATTTTAAAATTCTAAATCCATTGCGCGGCGGCGCGGGTGTTAAATTTAAAAACTCCGTCGCCGCCGTTCGCAAGCCAAAATGCCTCACGCTAAGAAATTTTAAAATTTCAAGCCCGCGCTCCGCTCGCTTGCAAAAAAATTCTAAAAATTTCATCGCGTTCCCTCTTTTGGCGGCGCGAAATTCCGCCATCGATGCCTTGGGCGAAAGCGAAACGTTAATTGCACCGATTTTTGCGGCACGAAATTTCTCCGCGCAAGCGTAAAGCAAAAATAAATTTTTCATCGTGCGCCCCTTTTTACGCTAAGCACGCACAAGCTGAAAAACAAAACCGCTCCGAGCGCCTGAATGGCGAGGTTTACCCATAGCGTCGCGCTCTGTCCGCCCGATAGAAAGCAGATGCGAAAGGACTCGACCGCGTATGTGGGCGGCAGCAGGTGCCCGATGAAATTGACCGCCGCGGGCAGTCCGCGCAGATCGAAGATCATACCGCTAAGCAGCGTCACGGGCAGGTAGCCGATGACGATGGCGTATTCCTGCGCTAGGAATTGATTTTTGCAGATCGCCGAGATCAGCATGCCTAGGCAGGTCATCTCCAGCACGAAGACGCAAAGCGTCGCCAGCAGCATCGCTACGCTGCCGCGGATCGGGATGCCCAAAAGCACCTGCCCGTAAACGAGCGTCATCGCACCGCCCAAAAGCGCTAGGAAATAATACGCGCCGACCTTGGCAGTGACGATCTCAAGCGCGCTTGCGTTGGAGTTATAAAGCGAGGCGATCGTGCCGCGGTCCCATTCGCGCGAGATCACGACCGCGACCATAAATAGGCAGATGAGCCCCAAAATCCCCACGTACTCGGCAGATACGAGATACCACGTCGATTCGTTGGCTTCGTTGAACCAGCTGCGATAATTCACGCTGATGGGCCTTGCTGCGGCGTTTAAATTTGCGTTTAAAAAGCCGTAATCTTGCGCCAAAACCTGCTCGATCACGCCTGCAACGTAAACGTAGCTAAGAAGCGCGAGCTGCGACTGAGTGGCGTTTTGGATAAGAAAAATTTCGGCGTCGTCTTTGTCTGTGCTGCTCGCGCCGCCTGCACCGCTTGAGCCGCCTATATTACTTGAGCCGCCGCCGTTATTTGCAGCGCCGCCTTCGCTGCGAGCGCCGTTAGCGGAGGGGCTCGCATTGACGCCGCCGCTCATATTTTGGATACTACTTGCGCCGTCGATAAGACCGGCATTCGTATCGCCTGCGTCGCCGATTGAATTTGCGCTGCCTTGATTTGCGCCTATGTTGCTTGCGCTGCTACTGAAATTTGCGCTCATACCGCCCGTATCGTTACTGCGAGAATTTGTGCCGGCAAAATTCGCAGTCATGCCCATACTACCGCCGCTATAATTTACAGTCGCGCTGTTGGAATTTGCGTTGGCGCCGCCAAAAGAATTTGCGTTGTCGCCCGTTTCCGCGCCGGTGCGATGCGAACTATCACCGCTTGCGCCGCCTGCGGAGGCGTTTATGCCGCTTTTCGTGCCGGTGTCCGCGCCGCTGTCCTCAAGCGGACGGACATTTTCGGCGCCGCTCATATTTTGGATACCGCTTGCGCCGCCCGTGGAGAAGCTTTCGTCGCTAGAAAGGTTTAAATTTACGCCGCCGCTCGCGCCGCCAAGCCCGCTAAGGGTGTTTTGAAATTTCGCCGCAAAGCGCGGATCAAAATACAAAATGCTCTCGATCTCGTGCGCCCTAAAATCCCTCCTCGCGCTCTCTAAGTCCGCGTAAACGCGGGTTTGTAGGTATTTTGAGCCCAAAAATCCGCCTAGCAGATCACGCTCGATTTTGGAGCCCAGATCGCTTACGAAGCCCACTTTTACGGGCTTTATGTCCATTCGCATCGCGTATCCGTAGATCACGACCAAAATTAGCGGCATCAAAAACGCGATCACGAGCGCCGATCGGTCCTTTGCGATCTGCGCGAACTCCTTTTTTACGAGGATTTTTAAAAAGGTAAAATTCATCCACCCTGCCCCTGTGCTCGGATTTTGCAGCACTGCGCCGCTCGCGGCGGGCTCCCGAATTTTGATCGCACAAATTCGGCGACCATCGCGCTTTGAAATTTTATCCGCGTGATTGCATTTAGCGCGTCCCTAAATTTTAATCGCGCAAGTGCGGCAACCGAGATTTGAAATTTTAACGGCGCAGACGGACTGCCTGCGCCCATTTCGCTCATCGAGCCCACAAATTTTAATCGCGCGAGCGCATACGGTCGGTTTTGAAATTTTAAGCAGTTGCGCGGCACGGTCTCGCCGCGAGATTTTTGACGTAAAAGCCCCGCGACGGCGCAAGATCCGCGATGAAATTCTTGCATCGGAGTTTTAAATTTACAAGCCACTCGCAGACTGACTGCTATTTTAAATTTGCGATCTGTTTGCAGGGCGGTCGATCTTTTAAATTTATAATCTATTTGCGAGCCGCTCGCGCTTTGAAATTTACGGCGCAGGCGAAGCGAACTCGCTTTGACGCAGAGCCCGCGCAGTACCCGTCTACTAAATCCGCGCCGTGTCCCTCCGCACGACATTCGGTTTAGAACCTCGGCGCCACTCAAAATTTCACGATCGTTTAAAATTACTACACCCTTTAAAATTTCGCAACCTTTCAAAATTTTATTATCGATCCAAATTTTGCCGACGTTTAAAATTTCATCGCTTGAAATTTTACCGACATTTAGAGCCAAGCTGCTCAAAATTCCGCCGCCGCTTAAAATTTCATCGCCCCGCAAAACCCTTTCGCCTTTTAAAATTTTACCGCGCGGGCGCGCAGGTTTTCGCCCGCCCCGCATAAAATTCGGATCAAAAATCCTCACGGCTCGCGCAAAATTTAGATCAAAAGCCCTCATCGCCCGCCTCGCTTCTAAATTTTTGCACCTCGTTTATGAAGGCCTGCTGCACGCTAAGCCGCCGCCCGTGCTGCACGCAGACTTCATCCGGGCTGCCCAGCGCCAGAATTTTGCCGCGATCTTGGATCAAAAACCGATCACAATACTCCGCCTCCTCCATAAAATGCGTCGTCACGACCACGCTCACGCCGGTGCGCGCGAGCGCATTTATGCGGTTCCAAAAGAGCCTGCGCGAGAGCGGATCGGCGCCACTGGTGGCTTCGTCGAGAAACAAAATCTCGGGGCGGTGGATGAGCGCACACGCCATCGAAAGGTTGCGCCCCGCGCCGAATGGCAGGTTTTGCCACGTCTCGTTTCGCAGCCGCTGCAAGCCAAACTCGCTCAAAAGCTCCTCTATGCGCCGCTTCAGCGCCATGCCGCCGATACCGTAGCTGCGGCCGAAATACTCTAAATTTTGATAGCAGCTTAGCTTTTTGTAAAGCGAAAATTTCTGCGAAACGTAGCCTATGCGCGATCTGATCGATGATTTGGCGTAGCGCAGATCCTCGCCCATGACCGAGATCTCGCCTCCGCTCATCCCCAAAAGCGCGCAGATCATGCGAAAGGTCGTCGTCTTGCCCGCGCCGTTTGGGCCCAGAAGGCCGAAAATCTCGCCCTTTTTGACCTCGAAACTCGTATTTTCCACGGCGGTGAATGAGCCGAATTTTTTACTCACGTCGCGCACTTTGATGACGGTTTGAGCCGCATCGAAGCTCTTTTTTTCGTAGCCGAAGTTTGCTGCGCCGATTTCGGCTTTGTTTAAAAAAATATACGCATCCTCTAGGCTCGCCTCGCGCGGGCTGAGTTTAAATTTAGCGCCCTCGTTTTCATTTGAAATTTTAAAATTTTCGCCGTCCCCGTTTTCGCGCGCCGTGCTTTCGCCGCCTCCATCTTCGTCGTTGCCGCTTAGGCTCGCGTTTAAAAACCCCTGTAGATCGCGCAGGCTTATCGGCTCTTCGCTTAGCAGATCGACGCTGCCGTCTCTGGGGCAGATGTCTATGAGCGGGGAGTTTTTTAAAAATCTTTGCGTCTTAAACATCAAGCGGCGCGCCAGGCTCTGATAATCCTCGCCGCATATGCGAAAGGTGCGGTCCCGCAGCGCCGCGGTGATCTTTGCGGCGCGCTCCTGCGCTATGATCTTGCCGCCGAGCAAAATCAGCGTCAGATCGGCATCCGCCGCCTCGTCGAAATACGCCGTCGAAAATATGCATTTCGCGCCGCTTTGATCCAGATACTCGCGCACGATCGCCCACAGCTCTCTGCGCGAGAGCGGATCGACGCCGACGGTGGGCTCATCTAGCACCAAAAGCCGCGGTTTTGCCGCAATCGCGCAGGCGACGCCTAGCTTTTGTTTCATCCCGCCGGAGAGCGAATCCACGGCGTAATTTTTAAAGCTCAAAAGCCCCACGCGGCGCAAAAGCCCACGCAGATACTCCTCGCCACCTTTTAGATCAAGCCCTTTTAGGCCTGCGAAGATGTTTAAATTTTGCCAGACGCTAAGCTCCTCGTAAAGCCCCAGGCTCTGCGACATATAGCCGTTTGCGCGGACGAATTCTTTATTTTCGCCGCTAGGCGTGAAGCCTGCGAATTTTATCTCGCCGCAATCGGGCGCGATGATGCCGCAGATGAGCTTTAAAAGCGTGGATTTGCCCGCGCCGTCGGGACCCGTGAGGCTGATGAGCCGTGGCGTATCGCCTATTCGCAGATCAAAATTTTCAAAAACGACGTTTTTGCTGCGATCTTCGCGCAGGTAAAATTTCTTTAAATTTACGATATTTAATAGATCCAAGCTTAGCTCCAAATTTTATTGCTCGCCCCCGTCGCTTGGCGCGACGAACGAGGCATACGCGTGTTTAAGGGCGCTCTTTGCCGCGACGCCTTGCTTTTGCAGCCGCAAAGACGTCGTGGTTTTGCGACCGCTACGGCATCTTAGTTTTGTGACAGCCGCGGCATCTCGGTTCTACAACCGCCGAGCGCTTTAAATTTCGCAACGCACGCCGAACGATTTCGCCCAAACCTCGCATAAATTCGACGCAACTTACCGCAAGCGCGCGAAACCAAGCCCTATCGCGCCTGGGCACCCTGCAATCGCCCGCTCGAATTTTGCGTGCCCGCACGATCGGCGTTGCTTACGGCTCGCGCCGAATATTCCGCGCGACGCCCGATCCGTCTTGAGCGTGTGCATATCGCATCGGCTAGCCGCGCCGCTAACGATGCGCACACAACGCGCATGAACGGGGCAGTCTCCAAAACATGAAGCGGCCCATGAATATCCGCGATAAATTCGCTTCAAAACACAAACGAAAGCGAGTTTTTAGACAACTGGCTAGCTGTGAACGCCGAGCTCTCTATCTGCGCTGCGCCTATTGCGGTGAAATTTTATCGTTGCCGCGCCTTTTGGGCAAAATTTCACTTCCGCCTGCTTTTCGGGGTAAAATTTCACCGCCACCATGTCTTTTGGCGAAATTTTACCTAATCTCGGCTTTCTTTAGCATAGTACCGATTTCAGCTATCGCGTCCTTTGGGCGAATTACCGCTACTTGCAATCGGTATTTAATCGCGCCGTTTGTTTCGTAGTGAAATTTTGCTGCCGTCCGCGCTCGGTTCGATCGCCGCTCGTTTATCGCAAAACGCCTGCTCAAAACAAAGCCCGCTCCCGCTCTACTGCCTAGCTTTTACCTATTCTCCGCCGAGCCGCAAATTTTAAAATTTAACCCGCGCTGCTTTGCAGCAAAATTTCGCCGAAATTTTACTCGCCGCGCTGCAAAATTCCGATCTTTTATCCAAAGCCCCGCCGGCTCGCGCAAAGCCCGCGCGATAAAATTTACACCGCCTTTGTACGACTTCGTTCTAAACGCACAGCATTTTATCGCCGCCGAGACGATGTATTTTAGGCGCGGCTCAATTTTATCGCCCTGCCCTGCCGAACAGGCGCCGTTTAAATTCCAACTCGCCGCACCTAATAGCTTTGGGCGTTGCGCCGCGATAAAATTTCATCCGTAGTGTTCCTGCCACCCGCACCGCGCTTTAAATTTCACCCGCAGCATCCGAAGTTCCGCCCGCGCATTAAAATTTCACTCGTGCATTAAAATTTCACTCGTGCGATAAATTTACGCGCGGCGCTCGCATACTACTTGCGCGTCAAAATTCCACGCTGATCGGCTGGCCTAAGCGAAACCGCCCGTCCTCGTCGCTAAAATCGGCGCGCGCCTCCCACACTAGATCGGCGCGTAGCTCCTCGGTCTGCACCGTGCGGGGCGTGTACATCGCGGTTTGGCTCACGTAGGCGACCTTTGCGCTCGCGCTAGAGCCGTCCGCGGCGATGATCCGCACGCTCTGTCCGGCACGCAGGAAGCGGAGCTGATTTTCGCTCAGATAAAATTTCGCGCGCTTATTTTTTACTTCGCTAAGCTCAAAAACGCCCACGCTTGGCACGCTGATGTCGCCAAGCTCCTTAAGGCGCGCTCTGATCTGCCCGCTAAATGGCGCTTTTAGCACGCTTTGCGTCTCGATTTGGTAGTTCAGATATTTCAAATTTTCCTCGCAGCTTGCCAAATTCGCGCGCGCGGCGCCGACATCCTCGCCGCGGTAGCCGCTTTGAAGCTGGCGCAGATTGGCCTGCGCACTTTGCAGCTGGGCTTGCGTGCGCTTCATCGAGTAAAACGCCTCGTCGATCTGCTGCTTGGACGCGGAGTTGGTTTTGCCTAGGCTCTTGAGGCGCTCGTTCGTCAAAGTAGCGAGCTGTAGGGAGTTTTGCAGCGCGCTTACATTCGCCGCCGCCATCTCGATCTCCTCGCTACGAAAGCCGCTTTGCAGCTTTTGCAAGTTAAATTTAAGCCCTTCGCACCTTGCGATCTGAACCTGTCTTTGAAAACTCAGATCCGCCGTATCCAGAGCCGCCAAGACGTCGCCAGCCTGTACGAAATCGCCCTCGTCGCGATAAAGCGCGCTAATGCGGCCGCTGCGCTCGAAGCTAAGCGAACTCTGCCTGATGTCAATGATGCCGTAGGCCTTGTGCGCGACCTCTTCGCGCCTATCGAGATTGAAGTAGATCGCCGCGGCGAGAGCGGCCAGCGCAAAAACGACGAAAAATAGAAGCCTTTTCATAGATCGCCTTAAATTTTGATATGCGGTTATTATAAAATAACTTTTCTAATGCGGCGCTGATATTTGAGGCTCGGGCGGTGATTTTATAAATCGATCGCATTAAATTTGCCGCATGAATTGACCGTCACGAGCGGGCTAGATTTTGAGCTTGGGAGGATAAAATTTAGCCTATCCGCGCGATTTTAAGCGGCACGGCTTGTAAAACACAGCGACTTTCTGAGCTAAAATTTTAAAATTTTAACAAGGAGGCTCCGCTCGGAAGCGGAGCGTGGAATTTTAACGTGCGGGTGCCGCGCTAGTACTGCGGGCGGAATTTTGTCGCGAAAGCAAGATTTTAATATGAGATTGGAATTTTAATGCGCGGGCACCGCACTAGCACTGCGGGCGGAATTCATCGTTTATTGCACGAATAGTACGCAAGTTGCCGCGAACTAAATTTTATCGCGACACCTATAGCTACCTGCGGCGCGACGAGTTGGAATTTACAGCCTCCGCTAGCGATAAAATTTTACGCAGCATTAGCTGGCGACGCTTGGATGCGACGAAAATTCTAACGGCGTGGCGAGTAAAATTTAAGAGGGCTCCGCTTTCAAGCGGAGCGTGAAATTTAATGTGGAAATTTAACGAGATTTAGGCTCGATGAGCCCAGAGCTCGGTCGGTCGCACAAAAATTGAAATATTTAAAACTCGCCTTTAACCGCAGCGATCCATTTATCGGTCCTCGCCTGCCAGTGCTCGTCGCCCTTAAAATCGATCGTAAGACCTACAAATTTGCCGTTTATGAAGGCGCGCGAATGTTGAAATTTATATCCCTCTGCGCCCCAAGCGCCGATGAGACGAGCCTTTTTAAGCACCGGTAAAAACGCGCTCATGCCGCTGCAAAAATCGCTGCCGTGGCGCTCGACGTTACCGACGCCGACGAGCGCGACCTTGCGTCCGTCAAGATCGGTTTTGTTTAAAAGCTCCAATTTGTCGTCAAATTTAGCCTGGATCTGTCCGTCGCCGTGCGTCGAAGCCGCAAAAATAAACGCGCTAGCGCCCGCCAAATCCTCTTCATTTAGCTCTTTGGCCTCCTTGATCTCAAAGCCGAGCTTTGAAGCGATGTATTCGCTCACGACCTTCGTATCCCCGCCTTTGGTGGCGTAAACTAATAGTTTTTTCATTTTCTCTCCTTAAAAATAAGAATGATTCTAACAAAATAAGATAAATTTTGAGTGAAATAAAATTTATAAGGCGCTCGGATACGGCGCGATGCCTCGTATCCGGCTAATTTTAAGCAGCAGTGAGCCGATAAATTTTAACGCTGCTACTTAACCGCTCGTATAAAAATCCATAGTATAATGCCGCCCGTAGCTCATTACAAAGGAGAAAACATGAAGAATTTCACATTATGTTTGATCGCCGCGATAGCGCTTTGCGGCTGCGCGACCCCGCAGGATCGATACGGCGGAGATGTTTATGACGCGAGCGAAACGAACCGCATGAGGCAGAGCGATCGGATCGAGATCGTCGATGTCCTGCCAGCCAAAATCAACGTAGAGCGCTCCGAGGGCAATACGGGTAAAATTTTAGGTGGCGTCGCAGGCGGAACTACGGGTGCGGTCATCGGGCATAAGCTCGGCAAACATAGCAGCAGCAGGCGCTTAGCCGAAACTGTAGGGCTCGTGGGCGGCGCGGTAGTGGGCGCGGTCGCCGGAGATGCGATCCAAAACTCCCAAAAGACGGTGCAAGGCTCCAACATCATCTACAAACTAAACGGCAAGGAATACTCATCCGTGCAAGCCGATCCGCCGTGCAGATTTAGACGCGGCAAGGCTCTGCTGATCCACACGGGCAGCGAAACGCGGGTGCAGCCAAACTCGGGATGCTAACAGAACTCGGTATGTTAAATTTAAAGCCGCCCAAAGCTTGCGGTGAAATTTTAAAATTTCACCGCGATGTTTAAAATTTCACCGCGACGTTTAAAAATTTAGAAGCAGTGTTTTAAATCCCGAAGCGGCGCGACTTTTGAAAACGGCGCCGCTAAATTTAGCAGGCGATCAAAATTTTAACTCTGCAAAATTTTAAGAGCCCGCTAAAATATTTTAATATATAATCGCCGCTTAAAAACAGGGGGCGGCGATGAAAAAATTCTATCTTAAAATTTGGCTACTCGCGTTTATAGCGGCATTTGCAGCGATCCCCGCTGCGGCGGCGGAAGGCTTGGATTATTTATTAAAAACCAAAGAGGAAAAAGATTTAGCGGTTGCTTGTAATAGCGGCGAGGGAAAATACAGCGCATGCACGAGGCTAGTCGAAATTTTATCCAAAAAGTGTGATAGCGGAGATTATGAAAGCTGCGGATCGCTCGGTCTAGCGCTTCTCAGTTCTATGGACAGATATGAGGACTCTGCCTATGCTTGTAAAAAAGCCTGTGAAGCCGGCGCAGCAAACTATTGCTATGTATTAAGTGTAATCGAAATACGGTACAGCGGGGACATAAATTCAGCCATGAAATATCTTGGAAAGACATGCAAAAGAATAGATAGCGTATATAAAAACGAAGCGTGCAAGATAAAAGAGGAATTGGAAAAGTGCCTAAATGACAGCGAGTGCAATCCTATAAAAAAAGCAAGAATTTTGTTAAAAAGCGCAAGATGATGTTGTTTAAAAAGCCGCTTTATATATCAAAATTTTAAATAGGAGAGAAAATGCAGAAAATTAAATTTATAATTCTAGCTTTAATATTTTCAATATACTCTAGTATGGCAAGACCCATGGATTCGAGCTTTTTCAAAACTTGGGAGGAAAAAGAGCTAAATTTAGAGTGCGATAGCGGCGATGGAAAATACAGCGCATGCACGAGGCTAGTCGAAATTTTATCTAAGAAGTGCGATAGCGGAGATTATGAAAGCTGCGGATCGCTCGGCGCGGTGCTTTTAGTTACAATGGGTAGATATAAAGATTCCGTTTCAGCATTAAAGAAAGCTTGCGAGGCGGATATGATGTATTATTGCTTTTTGCTAGCAGGGAATGAAATACTTTACGGCGGAAATATACATAGAGCTATCGGATACTTTGATAGGGTTTGTTACGGAAAAGAGAGCGACAAGAAAGATTTTTCTTGCAAAATAAAGGAGCAATTAGAAATTTGCTTAAATGACAGCGAGTGCAATCCTTTAAGAAAAGCGATGAGTATACTTGTACCGGAATAAAAATTTTAACAACGCAATGAAATTTCATCCTATGGCCGATGCACTTCGCAAAAAAGCAAGAATAAAGCCGCTAAGAATATTACCGCCCACTTCTATCGTTTCGCAGCCATAAAATTTTACTCCGTTTCAAAAACCTCTCTCGCGTATTTCATCCCCAAATCATATGCCTTTTCATTTAGCGCGCGGGTTTTTTCGGGCACAGAACGGAGCATTTGCTCTTTTACGAGCCCTGCGTCCATGCAGCGACTAAGCTCTACTGCGATCGCTAGAGCCACGACACTTTGAGTGATGACATTTCCAACTTCGTATTTTGCGATGGTGATGATTGGAATTTCATAAATTTTAAAGCTTGCCCTATCCTCATCGCTCGGGGCTACTAAATTCGGCTCGATTACGATCACGCCGCCTTTTTTTACGCCGTTTTTGAAAGCATCGTAGCTACTCTGCGCCGTTGCGAGCATGAAATCGATCTCGCCCTCGCTCGCGTAAGGATATAGAATTTCTTCATCGCTTAAGATAATATCCACTTTCGTAGGCCCACCGCGCACCTGAGAGGTATACGTAGATGCCTTGATTCCATAGCCACCGCGCGCTATCTTTGCCGCAGCTAGAATTTCGCCTGCTAAGATTACGCCTTGACCGCCTACTCCCACAAATCTTAATTGATTCATCTTAGTCCTTCAAAATTTATCGCTTCGCCGCTTTGTGCCGCGTCTATCACCTTTTGATACGCCTTTGTGTATTCGGTGTGCTCATTATCTTCATGTAAAACTCCAAGCGGAAATAGCCCCGCTCGCTCATCCTCGCTAAGAGCGTCAAATTTCGCCTTGGAAATCGTGCGTGAATCAAGCCACTTTAGCATTTGCACCGCCTCGCTCATTTTATTTTTACGACCCAAATTTACGTGGCAGTTACTAAAAATATCAAAAAAACTATAACCATCGTGCTCAAAGCCCTTGGCTAGAAGTCGCTCGATTTTTTCAGGATTTGTCACGCTTTCGCGTCCGACAAAAGTTGCTCCGGCAGCGATTGCAAGTTTCGCCGCATCAAAGCCGGGATCGACATTGCCGTATTGCGCCGTAACCGTCCAAAACCCACGCGGCGTCGTAGGACTCGTCTGCGAGTTTGTAAGCCCGTAGATGAAATTATTTACTAAGATATGATTTAGATCGATATTGCGGCGGCATCCATGGATCGTGTGATTGCCCCCTATCGCAAGCCCATCGCCATCGCCAGTAACTACGATTACGTGTTTGCCTGGATTTGCAAGCTTGATACCCGTAGCATAAGCTATCGCGCGTCCGTGCGTCGTATGGACGGTATTGCAGTCTATGTAACTCGACATCCTGCCGCTACAGCCGATACCGCTTACCACGCACACATCGTCCATACTCCAGCCTCTGCGGTCAATCGCGCGGATGATCGCTTTTAAGATCACTCCGTCGCCGCAGCCCCAGCACCAAAGTGTAGGCATCTTGTCCGTTCTTAGATATTTGTCGTAATCAAATGCCATTTAAAGCTCCTTTACTTTCTCGATAATCTCGCTAGGGCTGATCGGTCTGCCGTTTGCCTTAAGAAGCGTCTTAAAATCATCTCTCAAGCAAGCGCGCTGCACCTCTAGCAGATACTGCCCTAAATTTAGCTCGGCGATCAAAATTTTATTAAATCTCTCCCCTAACTCCCTTAGCTTGCGCGCTGGGCTTGGCCACAGCGTGATCGGGCGAAAAAGCCCCACACGCACGCCTTGCCCTCGTAGCTTTAAAATCGCGTCTTTTGCTGCCAGGCTAACGCTGCCGTAGGCGATGATGCAGATTTCGGCGTCATCTAGCATAAATTCCTCATATTGCACGATCTCATCTTCATGCGCTGAAATTTTATTAAAAAGCCTTTTTATAGAGCGATCCACGATCTGCTCGTTTTCGGTCGGAAAGCCCTTCGCGCCGTGATGCAGCCCCGTTATGTGATAGTGATATCCCCTAAAAAATGGATTTAGCACCGCGGGCTTATCGGACGCAGCATCGTAGGGCTCATAATCTTTCGGACTACCTTTAAATTCCGCCCTGCGCTCGATTTTTAGATCCGAAATTTCAGGTAGCACCGCCTTAGCCTGCATATGTCCAAGCGTCTCATCAAGTAGCAAAAATACCGGCGTCATAAACCGCTCGGCTAGATTGAAGGCGCGCACGGTTTGCGTATAAGCCTCCTTTAGCGAGCCCGGACACAGCGCGATGCTTTGAAAATCGCCGTGAGTAGGATTATGAGCTTGCAAAATATCGCCCTGCGCCACTCGCGTAGGAAGCCCTGTGCTAGGACCTCCACGCATAACATTTACGATTAAAAGCGGAATTTCAGCGATAAAGCCAAGTCCAATCTGCTCTGATTTTAGCGAAATTCCAGGACCGGAGCTTGCCGTCATCGCCTTTGCACCGCTCATAGACGCGCCTAAAGCTACAGAAATGCCCGAAATTTCATCCTCCATCTGGATAAATTTGCCTCCAACCTTAGGTAGCAAGCGGCTCATCTCGTGCGCGATCTCGCTACTCGGCGTGATCGGATAGCCGCCGAAAAAATTACAGCCGCAATCAATCGCCGCACGCGCAATTAAGGCGTTGCCTGTGGAAATTACCTCTCTCATTATGCGTCCTTGGGTTTCATAAAATTATTGTTTTTGATTTTTTCAGCCATCTCTCTAGCCTGCGAGCTTAGACGAGCGAATTTAAAGCCTTTGGGCGCAACGAAAATCGCAAAATCAGGGCAGTGCAACTCGCACTCCCTACAGCCGATACAGGCGCCCTCATCCACCACGTCGATCATCATGCCCTGCACGGCGCCCTCGTCCTGTCTCATCGCGATCGCGCCGCTAGGACAGACGCTTACGCAGATGTTGCACGCCTTACAGCGGCTCTCATCCGTCCAGACAGCGCGCTGGCTCTCATTTTCGCTCATATTTTCTCCTTAATTTATCAAAATCCGCACCAAATCCCGCTTTGCGATTTAAAATTTGAAATTTTGCGGCGCAAGCCTGCTTTGATCACATTAAATTCCTCTCGTTTTTAAATTTTGCAGAGTTTAAATTTTAAAATTTTGTGGCGTTTAAAAATTTTACGCCATACAAAATTCTGAGCCAAAGTAAAATTTTAATCTACAAAATTTCACAGCAGGCAAAATTGCGCAAATTTTAAAATTCCGCAGCGAATTAAATTTTACGCTACACAATTCCGCGAGCTTAAATTTCTTACCAAAGTGAAATTTGATGCTGCAAATTCTATCGCAAGAATTCTGCGCTTTGAAATTTTAAATCTATGAATCCCGCTTCCGCGTCGCGCCGAATTCGCTCTATATCCACTAAAACTTCAGCCCAGCTATCCGCTCACGCATTCGTTCGAGCTGCTCATAAAACTCACCCGAGTAAGCGAAATTTCTCTCTATCGCGCCCATTTTGCCGACGCTTACGAAGCGCCCCAAAGGCACTCCCGATCTATCCGCGACGCAGCAGGCGAGCGTGCCGCAGGTATCAAAAAGGATGTATTTTATGATCTTTACTATGCCCGCAGCGGGCGCCAAATACGCCGACGTGCCCAGCAGCTCGCCGATCTGCGCGCCGGCGCGTTTGGTATTTTGCACCGCGCGCTCGAAAATTTCATCCGAAATTTCAAATCCCAGCTCGTTTTTAAGCGCGATCATCTCTTCGCTATGCGGACCCACGATCGCGCTTCTCATCGATGAAATTTCCTTGCCGCTCGCTCGCGCGAGTTCAAATTTAAGCCGCGCGCCGTCTAGCTCGCCCGCCATGCCGATGACTCGCTCCTTTGCAAACCCGCTAGCCTGCAGCGCCGCATAGACCATCATATCAAGCGGATTGGTAACGACGACGATAATGGAGCCAGGCGCGTATTTTGCGGCATCTCGCGCGCATTGCGCGACGATGGCGGCGTTGCTGCCAAACAGCTCCTCCCTGCTCTGCCCCGCCTTTCTTGCATGCCCCGCCGTGATCACGACGATGCCTGCCTCCGCTATGTCGCCGGGCTCCGTACTGCCGCTTATGCGCAGGTCGCGCTCATAAACCGCCGCCGTATGGGCTAGATCGAGTGCTTTGCCGCGCGCGATCCGCTCTACAGCATCCACAAGCGCGATGCTGTCTATCTTTTGGCTCAAAGAATCGTTCACGATAAGATCGTTCGCTACCGCTGCGCCGATGTTTCCGGCGCCGAATATCGCTATTTTCATTGTTATCTCCCAAATATCGGTCCGCATTTTTATAACTGCGGGGTTTAAATTTTAAAATTTAAAGACGAAATCTCGTTTTTTAAATTTAATGCCGAAACGGCCTTAAATTTTACCTCTGCGCCTTTACGTTGCGCTCGTGCTCGGCTTGCGTGCGCGCAAAATCGTGAAGCCCCGTCTTTTTATTTCGCATAAAATACAGATACTCGCTCTTTGCAGGCGCGAAAACGGCGCGTATCGCATCGCGAGAGACCACGCACACGGGCTCTTTCGGAAGTCCGTCGTTGAGGTAGGTATTGTAGTGGCTGGTGTCGGTGCGGATGCGCTGCGGAGTGATCTTGACGTGCGAAAACTCGCCGTAATTCAGCGTGCCGTCCATCTGAAGGCGCATATTTTTGGCTAAGCGGTTGTCGATGACGGAGGCTACGAGGGGCATTTCATCTGTGTTTGCGGCCTCTTTTTGAATGACCGAGGCCTTGATCAGCACCTGCTTCCACGTCGTGGCGTTATAGTCGCCGCTAAGCTCGCGCGACAATCCTTCGTGGAATTTTTGTGCGCTTGAAACAAGGTGGTCGATGATACTTTTTTCGCTTTCGTTTTTGCTAATTTTGTAGGTTTCAGGCACCAGAAAGCCCTCGTAAAACGGCGCCGTGGCGTTGTATTCGCGCTCAAGCTCGCTAAAGCTTAGCCCGCGATCTTTCGCCAGCTGTTTTAAAAACACGATCGTAGTCTCGCCCGGGATCAGCTTAATTTCGTTCATCACGGGCTTTGCGACGCTTAGCTCATACAAAAATTGGTATTTGGGCAAATTTTCACCACTAAGCTCCAGCTCGCCGGTTTTTGCGCCGCCGTAAAAAGAAAGCAGCCTCGCGTCGAATTTGCTAAATTTTGGATAGCTCTTTGAGAGTTGCGATAAAATTTTCGTTGAGCTGCCCTGACCTATCTGCACGGTTGTCGCGTTGCCGACGCGCTCGTGTAGATCAAAGCCCACGGCCAAAAGGACGATAGCCGCAAGCTCGATACAAATGCACGCCGCTTTGATGAGCTTTATAAAGAATTTCATGCGTTCCTTTCAAAATTTAGCTGAAATTATAGGCAAATAAGCCAAAATTTTGAATAAATTTCATATTATAAGCGCAGTTTTTCGGCACGCCCGATTTGATTTTGAGCGTAGCTTTTTGATAGGACAATGATGTTTAAAACTTTGGCTAAATTTTTTTTGTGCATAACCATACTTTTTATAGTCTGCGCGGTAGGTCTAAAACACGGTATTGCGATTTCGCAGCTGGATGTGGGCTTTGCAAAGCTTGAGGGGTTTTATCTCAAGCTAAATAAAGGTCTCGTGCTGCGCATCAAAAATCTTGAAATTACGCAAAATAATACACAAAATTTAGAGCAAAATTCCACCGATCTACGCACGCAAAGCGAGAAAATTTTGGAATTTAGCAAAAAAATCTCGCTCATCAACTCCTTTTTTGAAGAGATCGACGTGCAAAATTTAAAGATCAAAGGCGAAAGCATAAAGCTAAAATACAAAAGCGACGTTTTTTACGCCGACACGCGGTTTTTTAGGCTAAACTCGAAGATCACGCCGAGCGCAAACGGGCTAAACTTCGATCCGATCGAGCTTGAACTAAATGATTTTAATCTCACTCTGCACGGCACGGCGCGGGCAAATTTCAAAGCCGATACGTATGATTTTAACGGCACCTTCGCTTCGCACGAGATCGCGGGCGAGCTTGACGTGCACAATATCGGCTCACAGCTAAATATCGAGATAAATCGCGCCTCGGCCTTGAGCCTGAAAAATTTTATGAATGAGCTAGGCGCACTTACGGGACTAAATCCTCTTGCGAACGAGTGGATCTACGGCAAGGCGGTCGCGCAAAACTACTATATCGAAAATTTGCATGCCAAAGTCGATCTGAAAGATCCGCGCCCGATCGCCGAAAACGTCAGCGCCACGGCTTACGCGCAGGATCTTACGATAAAATTTCAACCGCAAATCGAAGCCGTAACGGTAAAAGACGCCAATATCACGCTTAAAAACGATTTTCTAAGCTTCACGCTAAATGAGCCTAAATTTAAAGGCAAAAGCCTGGAGGGAAGCGGCGTACGTATCGGCGGGCTTTTTGAAGAGAGGCCGATCGTATATCTGGATCTGCGAACCAAGGAGAGTTTGGGCAAGGACCTTATAGCGATCCTGCAAAGCTACGGCATAGATGAGCCCGTATATCCGCTAGGCGGCGGGATCGATGCACGCGTGCTGATAGACGTGGACGTCGAAAAGGAAAGCGCCAAGGTAGATGCGAACGTGACGCTAAAAGACGCCGATCTGATGATCTCTAAAGCAAAATTTCACTCCAAAGCCGCGCGGGTGCACATCACCGAGAAAAAAATCGACATCAAAGACGCAAATCTGCAAAATGAAATTTTTAACGCCACTGCAAGCGGCAGTATCGATATCGCCACGCGCAAAGCTAAATTTAACGGCGTTATTCATAGCTTCAATCTCTCCCCGAACGGCAAAGAAATTTTAAAATTTGGCGATACGCGAGATAATATAAGCCTTGATTTTAGCGGCAAAGCGCCGGTGCTGAGCTCGCAATTTTTAGGCGCGAAGATGAGCTTCGGCGAGCGGATCGAGATTAGCTCGCCCGATATTAGCGGAATTTTGCCCTTTTCTAAGACGCTTAAAAACGCGGGCATTAGCGGCGGATATATTAAATTTTTAACCAGCTATTTTAAAAACTAAGATATCAGCAGCAGCAATCACATCTTTTATTTGGGTCTGCTGAACACGGACGGAAGCAATTATAAAAACGACTCTTTCGCGCTTCGAGTGCGCGGCGGCGATCTGGAAGGCTCTAGCGGAAGCGGTAAAATTTCTCTCAAAATCAACAAAGGCGGCAACTTCGTCGCTCTAAAAGACGTGGACGTCGCGATCAATACGAGCGTGCAAACCAGCGAGTTTAATAGCGGCACAAAGGAGCGCTCGCCGATAAATTTCAGCGGGCAAAATTCCGCGATCGTGCTATCCGATCTAAATAAGACGCTTAAATTTACGCATTTTAACGGCGTGCTGGACGGCAAAAATATGAACCTGAACGCGAATTTCAAACGCGGCGACGTGAAGCTGATCTTTAAAAAGAGCTTGCTTCAAATTTTTGCGCAAAACATCAGCGGCGAGGCGCTCAATCAATTCCTAGGCTCGCAGAGTTTCGACGGAGGAGTATTTACGCTAAAAGCAAGCGGTATCGATCCGCGCAACTACCGCGGCGAAATCAATGTGCAAAACACCTATCTGAAGGACTACATCATCTATCAAAGGCTGCTTAGCTTTATAAACTCCGTGCCGTCGCTGCTTACGTTTAAGACGCCCGATTTCAACGATCGCGGCTTTAGCGTGCAGAAGGGCAAAATTTACTTCCGCCGCAGCGGCGATAAAATTTACATAAACGCGATGAACTTTACCGGCAGTAGCGCCGACATCGCGGGCAACGGCGAAGTGGATATGAAAAGCGGCGCGCTGAATATCGATCTGGAGCTTAAATACCTCAAAGACGCAAGCTCGATAATCTCAAAAATCCCGCTGCTAAATCATATCATCTTGGGCGAGAACAACACGATCTCCACGATCATCGAGATTCGCGGCACGACAAAAAAGCCCACCTACTCGACCGCCGTTGCGACCGACGTGCTAAAAACGCCGTATAATCTCATCAAAAACACGCTGATGCTGCCCTTTGTGATCTTCGGCGACAGCGAGGAGAGCAAATGAAATTCCCGCTCGATTATAAGGATAGCTTTGAAAAATCGCTGCTGTTTTGGCTCGTAAAATTCGTGCGCTACAAGCTAAGCGCGCTATCGAATAAGGAGCTAAAAAACGATGCGCTGTTTCGCCGCGCAAGCCTGGCGCTAAATCACGAGGTAGCAAATATAAATGAACTCGAGCGGCTTGCAAAAGATGCGCGAAATGCGGGACTTACCGGCATCAATACCTATTTTAATCCGCTTAAAAAATTTTACGAAGCGATCATGCAGTACGGTCTTGAGAGCATGAAAAATATCGACGAGGAGCTTTTGAGCGAAATTTTAGCTTCCATTACGGGCGGGCTGAGCGATGCGAGCAAAAAAAACTACCGAATCGCGCTGATAAATTTTTTCGGCTTCATCGACCGTCAAAACGAGCAGGACGGCACCTCACATAACTTCGGCATCGAGCTTAAGCACTGGGGCGGCATTAGCGGCAGTCGCGGCACGAAGCTTCCGGAGTTTATGAGCGAGGAGGAGCTGAAGCGGTTTTTGGACGCGATAAATCTAAGCGAGTTTCCCTCCTTTGCCCACCGCAACCGCCTGATCGTAAAAATCATCGTCTACACCGGCATCCGCGTGGGCGAGGCGATAAATCTCAAGCGCAAAGATATCGCGCCCGAGGGCGATCTTTTCGTAATCCGAATCCGCGGCAAGGGCAATAAATACCGCATCGTAATGATCAAGCGCCACCTAATTGAGGAGCATCTAAACGCGCTGGAGACGAACTTTGCTAACAAAGAGGGCTATCTTTTCGTCACCAAAAACGGCGCGCCGCTTACTCAGGCCTACGTCAGCGGCATCGTGGA